>NZ_JBQPXH010000002.1:0-539309 GCF_052244495.1 Rhodobacter sp. NSM | reverse complement strand
CCAGTTCTGCGAGCTTGCCGCCCACTGGCCTCCGTCTCGACGCAGCGCTTCAGGCGCTGCCCCGGCTGCTGAACACTTGCTCTCACCTCCGTCGGGGAGTCGTCACGCGCGAGCTCGCGCTGCACCGTGATCAGCGCCCGGCGCCTCGTGGGAGATGGAGGCCAAGATGCGGATCCTCTGCTTGGTCGAGCACCACGGCGGGTGGGCGGCTGGTCTTTGGAGGATTATGCTGACGGCTCGTCCATGCAGGCGCATGCGCTGCTGGCCTGAGTGCCCGGAAAATTTTTTTGTGGCTCTATAAGGCCCGCCCAAAGAGTTCCCCTTCTTAGGGGATCTCAATCATCGCTCACCTTGAAAGGGCGTCGCGGCACCTCAAGGCAAGCCTCTGCAGTGGAGAGTCGCCTGCCAGGAGGCGGCACAAACTCACGACGGAAGCGGGGAGCGGCCTCGACTAGGGCTGTGGAGTTCTGTACTTATCGGGCACAGTAATCGTCGCCCCCGCAGTGACATACGTCTCGTTGAGGCGCGCCTCGCGGATCCTGCCCTTGGAAAGTTGGAACAGCGGCTTCAGGGCGCGCGCCCTGCCCATGCGACCAGGAGGTGCAACGACATCAATCGATTTCGTGCCGCGGATCTGCCTAGCCATGTTTACGGCGGTCGTCAGATCCGAATCCGCTGTAATGACGATGGCGCGGTCAAAGCTGTCCTCAAACGTGTCGCGGATCAGGTGAATCGCAATGTTGACGTCGGTCTCCTTTTCTTCGTGCGTCTCGTACTGCGCCTTGCAGATCCGGCACCTGCAGAACTTCTTCTTGAATTGGCCCGCGATGAACTTCACGCCTTCTGCCTCTAGCGCCTGCACGTACGTTCGGTGCCGGGCATATGCGTCAGCATGCCATGTCGCGTAGGCAGAGAAGTACTTCACGGACCTCAGCGTCTCGTGTTCACCAATGATGCTCTGGCTAAGTCTTCGCAGACACAGCCACTTGAGGCTGTCTTCTCCAAGTTCGTCAATCGAATGGTAGAGGTTGAAGCCATCGACGTAGACGTTCACTCGACGCATGGGTCACCTGCACATGGAAAAGCCGCGCCTTTCGGCGCGGCCTATCTCGCAGGGCAAGCCATACGAGGTGGATGAGTCAAATATGGTCTCGGGCTCAGAGATGTCAACACCATTTCCTCGCCCGGACGGTGCGTCAACGTGTCGGTGAACTCGGGTCATCGTTGTGGTCCGGGTAACTCTTTCCCTTCCAGAATCACCGCTTGTTCCGCATGTGTTCTCGCATGCCCATCCGCGTACGAGACCTCGCGCACGAGCGAGTCAACCTGCTTGTCCGCTGCCGCCAGTGCGGCAGCGTCGTCCTATACTTCCCCGAGTTGCTCGAGAAGCGCTTCGGCGCGGACGCCCTGATCGGCGACCTGATGAGGCGGTTCCGGTGCCAGCGCGACGGGATGATTCCGGACGGGGTGATCGTGCTGGACTCGTCGGAGGCGAGCGCTGGGGCGGCCCGGCGTCAGCATCCATCAGCCGATGGTGAAGTGGTTGGACTGAAGAGTTGCGCGGCAGTGAACTACCTGGTTGCCGCCTCGAAGGCCGTGGCAAGCTGTCTGGCAAGCATGTTGCCGAGCAGATCTTCCATTTCGGGCAAGAGGTCGGCTGAGAACGTCCCACTCTCTGCAAATCGCGCATCAGCCGCTTCAAGCGCCTCATAGTACGGTACGCGGTTGCGCTGGATCTGCTCCGGGATCGTCTCTCGTCCCGGAAGCCAAGACTCGCTGTGGGCGCAAAGGACAAGATAGGAGGCCGCTCGGGATGTCCTGCCGTTGCCGTCGGTGAACGGGTGGATCCAGTTCAGTCGCCACATGACGAAAGAGGAGAGATGCACGGCGCACCTCGTCCTCCAGTTCTCGTTCACGTAGTCACACATCTCCTCAAGGAGGCTGTGCACAATCCCCGCTTCCGGCGGCTGATGCCGGCTCTCGCCGATCTGCACCGCCCCGGGCCTCGTAGTCCCAGCATAGGCGGTAAGCCCTTGGACGGCACAGCGGTTGAGTTCGAGGATGGCCGAAGGCCGCAAGCGGAATGGACGTCCGTCCAAGACGTCCATCACCATCTGGCGCACGCGTTCCGCCTGAACAAGCGCATTAGCCGCTTCCTGACGGGCGACTGCATCAGCGCCTTCGACTAGTACCGCTTCGTCAGCCTTGCTGTGGCGGACGGAAAACTCGTCACTCATGAACGTTCTCTCAGAGGCCCAGACGGTCGCCCTCTTCCTCAACCATACGCATCGTGATGGCCGGGTTCTCGAAGGCAGAGTTCCCGTAGGCAAAGCTGCGACGCTGCGCGGTCGCCTGTTCGGCGGTCATGGTAACCTTCTTCGCGCGCTCAATCAGCGCGTCGAGGTGCATGCTCTCTGTCTTCGTCATCGCCTGTCTCCCGTGGTCTCTGTCCGCCACCTGCGTTCGGAACCCTAACCTGATTTGTCGAAATCACACAGCGGTCTTTGCGCTGCAAAAAGTCGCTGTCGCGGCGGCCTACTACAAAATGCCTCCCGCAAGCCACACCAAATCGCGCTGTAACTTAACCAACGGATCGTGGCTCGGGTTCCTTAGAGGGCCAGACGGCTGCCGCCTGAGCCACATCTAGGGATCGCGCGAAGGTTCACTGAACCTTGCGAGACCGAGAAAGCGTGGTCAAAGCGGGAACATCTACCCATCTAGGGACAGCGCGCTTGGCTGAAAATCAACAGCTTGGGCGGAGCGCGCTGTCCTCCTAAGGGACCGCGCTAAGGTTCGGCGGCGAAGGTCGCCGCCGAACGGATCCATCACATGAGGCAGCGCCCCGAGTACGACCAGTTCAACGCGCATCGCACAAGTTGATCGTGGTCGAGCAGGCCAGCCTCCTCGATGTCAGTCCCTTCCACCTGGTAGGCCAAGGTGGGGTCCATGAACATGACGGCGAGAGGTCCAGGGATCTGGCACGTCAGAACAGGACCATCCAGATTGTCGCCGCGAGGGCGCCAAGCGGTGAGCAACGGCATGTTGCTTCTCCTTATGTGGATGAAGTTGCTTTGCGCGCGGGAGCCGAATCCGCGCCCCGGCGTCCGGGTTCATCGGCGTTTTCTGTTATCAGATATATGATGTCCTGAAAAGCAAAGGCACAAAAGGGCGCAAGCGAGCGCCGACCGACGATCGGATTGCCGAGCGGATCATCGGCTCTGCGTTTACATCGCCACTCGCAACCCATTGATCAGCGGTGCGTCCGCCCTCGGGTCGTTTACCTCGCAAGTGCCTGCATTGCCTCGGGTTGCGGCGTCCTGCCGGGGTCACCATCGGTCAAGGCGGAACCTGCCGGAAAACCCCATGACAGCTCGCGGGCATCCTGCTGCCCGGTACATGGCGCAAGTCGCTCTTCTTCCGGCTTGACCGAAGGCCCCGGAGATGCGTGCTCACCGCCCGACGGGAAAGGGGCGGCGTAGCCCTGCCGCTCACGGCAGCAGCAACGTCGGCCACCTCGCCACACTTCCTGGCCACTTCCCGCGCAGGCTCCTCGGCGCCGAATGGCGCGGCAGCGCACGGTCAGGTTCGGGAATCTCAATGTCCGGAAGCGATCACGCTTTGACGGAGGGCGCCGCTCGGGCGGCGTCCGATCCATCAGAGGAACCGCAATGGCAATCGATCCCGACATCACACCCCTGCTCGACGCGCTCTCCAACAAGGTCGCCGCCCTCGAAGGGCATCTGGCAACCTACATCCAGACCTCCGGCCAGCAGGCCGCGGATCTCGTGGCGCGGATCGACGGTCTGAAGGCCGAGGTCCTGACGCTGGAGACTCACGCCTCCGAGGAAAGCGCCCTCCTGCTGACGCGCCTCCTCGCGCTGGAGACGGCGCTACCGGGCATTGCCGAAAGCAGCACCTGCAGCGACACCGCGCTTTCCGCGCGCATCGACACCGTGAGCGGCAGCAGCATCGCGGGCGATGCGGCGCTCGACCTACGGCTGCAAGGGATGCAGTCAGCGGTGGATCAGCTCGGCAACAGCCTCACCGCGGCTCTCGGTCGGATTGCCGAACTCGAAGGGGGTGCGGTGGAGACACCGGTGACGGCGGCCTTCTTTGACGCGGACACGGGTGAAGCGCCGGCCGGCTGGACACCGGCGTGGAATGCGCTTGCCTGGATCGAAACGGGCGGCTGCCTGCAATCGCAACCGACGAGCACCGCCCGCTCGCTGCTCGCCTGCGATGCGCTGAACGGAACGACCGACGTCGAGGCGCTGGCGCTCTTCACCTTTTCCGAATCGGCAGGGTATGCCGGCATCGCCCTGCGCGCATCCGGCGGCGCCGGCACCGAAAGCGGCTATCGGGTGATGTTCAACAACAACGGAGCGGGACCCTCGATGCAGGTGGTCCGGTTCAACGCGGGCACTGCGACGATTCTGTCGAACCTCGCCTTCCCCCGCGCGGCATCGGGCGACTACTGGCTGCGCGTCCGGCTCATCGGGGCGGAGTTGTCCTGGAAGGCCTGGGCGCCGAGCACGGACGAGCCCGCAGCATGGACCGGCACCCTGGCGGATGCGACCCCCATCACGACCGGCGGATTGGCAGGGATCTGCGGTGGCTCGGGCGGCGGCACCGCCACCGTCCGGTGCCAGCAGTTCTCGTGGGCGTTCGGCGGCAGTTCCGCCGCGCCGGTTGCGGTCGCCGCGACGCCGGTGGAGACGACGGTCGAACCCAACCCGTGGGACCTTCTCGGCACGCTTCCCATGCCCGTCATCGCCTACGACGACCTGGCAACGAAGACCGTCTTCGTCCCGCCGGGGCAGCGCTACGCCTATATCAAGGTGACCGCCGACCAGCCGATCCGCATGACCGCGATCGGGCGCCCCACCGTCACGAATGTAAGCGGCGGAGGCATCAACGTCGGCGCCAACCAGCTTCTCTGGCTCGGCGACTACTGGCCGGTGTGGCGGCCGGGCGACGATCAGGAGCTCTGGCTGACGGTGGACATGCAGTATGGCCGGATCGCAGGCAACAAGGTCGCCTTCGCGATCGCCACGGACATGGGCGGCTGGCGCAGCGCCGTGCCGGTATCCGGCTACATCGAGATCAGGGACGGAGCGGTGAACGCGCTGCCTTCGATCCTGCCCCGCCACCGGCCGCCGATGCGCCTGACGGTCACGGGCAGCCCGAGGGCCAGTCTCGACGCCTCCACAGTGCAATGGTCCGACACCGGCTTCGTGGGCAATGCCGGGTCGGGCACGCGCTGCTGGCGCTCGAGGCTCGCCCATGGCTACACGCAGGACGGCAATGGCGAGGTCGGCCTCTACATGAATGCCGACGTCTGGCCCGTCCAATGCTGCGAGCCGCACGCCCGCGTCACAGACCAGCAGGGCCGGACGGCGATCCGCCTGCGCTCGTGCCGTCTGCCCGAGCCGGTGCAGGTCACGGTGAGCAATGTCGACCGGATCTTCTACCATCAGGCCTCGGCGCTCATCGCGCAGGACCTTCCTGAATGGCGCGGCAAGACCGGCGTCTGGACGGCGAAATGCGTCACGGCCAGCCGCCAGTTCTCCTGGCCGGCCTTCTGGCTGCTCGCGGACGGCTGGCCGCCGGAGTTCGACATCTTCGAGCATTTCAACGGGATCTACGGCACCTGGCCCGACGGCGGCTGGTCGACCTGCACCGGACACTCGGGCGCCTATGGCTCACTCTCGGTCCAGACCCGCGCGCCGCTGAAGTTCGACCTGCGCAGGCTGGGCTTCGAGAGCTTCGACGCCTATTCGCAGATCCACGAATACGCGGCCTACGTCGACCGCGACTGGATCTATGCCTTCATCGACGGGATCGAGGTCTACTGCGCGCCGAACATCGCGAAGCACCAGAACTGGGATGCCGCGTGGTCGCTCTACCCGATGTTCGACGTGGCGGCGAAGTTCTCGAACCCGTCCACCCATGCCTATGCGGACGGCTCCGGCGACATGCACATCTATGGCGCAGAGCACTATGAAACGTCGGCCGTGGCGCTCGCGCCCTGTACGGATGCGCGGCCGTGGCCCAACGTCCGGCTGCTGCCGGATCCGAGCTACTGACCGGCTGCCGCGGGCTCCGTGGCAGCAGGTTTGCGGCCTGCCGACGATGAACCGGCAAGGGTTCTTCCGGATCCTCCGGGCAGAGCATGAAGGAGCGCGGCGGCCGAAAGGTCGCCGCGTTCTGCTTGCGCCTCTCTCCTCCGGGCGGCTATGGCGAGGCTGCGCGAGGCGGAACGGAACGGCAGATGGACGCACTGGTGATCGGCGGAGGCCCCGCAGGCCTCATGGCGGCCGAGGAACTGGCGCGCGCCGGTCGCCGGACGGTGGTCTGCGAGGCAAAGCCCAGCCTCGGCCGGAAGCTGCTGATGGCAGGCCGGTCGGGCCTGAACATCACCAAGGATGAAGCGCGGGAGACCTTCCTCACCCGGTACGAGGAAGCCTCCGAGTGGCTGTCGCCGATGATCGGCGCCTTCGGCCCACAGGAAGTGCAGGACTGGTGCCGAGCGCTCGGCCAGCCGGTCTTCACCGGCTCGTCGGGCAGGATCTTCCCCGAAACGATGAAAGCCTCTCCGCTCCTGCGGGCATGGGTCGCGCGACTTGCGGGACTGGGTGTCGAGTTCCGCAGGCGCTGGCGTTGGGAAGGGTTCGGCGAGGGGCTGCGGTTCGCCACTCCCGACGGGCCGGTCGAGCTCGCGCCGCGCGTGGCGGTGCTGGCTCTCGGCGGAGCGAGCTGGTCCCGGCTCGGCTCGGACGGGGCCTGGGCGCCGTGGCTTGCTGCCCGCGGCGTCGGCATCGCCCCGTTTCGCCCTGCCAACATGGGGTTCCAGGTTGCCTGGACGCCGCACATGGCGCGGCATTTCGGCTCGCCCGTGAAGGGTGTTGCGCTTCTTGCCGGCGGTCGTCGCGAGCGGGGAGAGTTCGTCGTTTCGGAACGCGGACTCGAGGGCGGCGGGATCTATGCCGTCTCGCGGCTTCTTCGGGACGGTGCGCCGCTGTCGCTGGATCTGCTGCCGGATCTGCCCCTTGCCGAGGTCGAGGCCCGACTCGGGCGGGGCAAATCCGGCGACAGCCTCGTGAACCGGCTGAGGAAACTCGGCCTCGCGCCGGTGGCGGTGGCGCTGGTGCAGGAGTTCGGCCGCCCGATGCCGGAAGGCGCGGCGCTGGCGGCGCGGCTCAAGTCGCTGCCGGTTCCTCTGGAAGGTCCCCGGCCCCTCGACGAAGCGATCTCGACCGCCGGTGGCATCACCCGCACAAGCGTTACCGACGCTCTCGAACTCCGCGCGCTGCCCGGCATCTTCGCCTGCGGCGAGATGCTCGACTGGGAGGCGCCGACGGGCGGCTACCTCCTCACCGCCTGCCTCGCGACCGGCCGCCATGCCGGCCGCGCGGCGGCCTGCGTCACAGGCCCGGAGCGACAGCCGTCAGGTTCCGGCGGCTGAACATCGACCCGCGGCCGAAGTCGAAGCGCGCGCCGACGCCGACATAGGGCTCCGATCCGTCCAGACCGAGGTCGTCGGCATTGACCGTCCCGACCTCAGCCGTCAGCGCGAGGCCGTTCGGCAGCGTGTAGTCACCCGTCAGACCGACGCGGGTCGTGTCGAGTCCCTCGATGTCCAGATGATCGAGCTTGCCGCCCACGCCGAAGCCGCTCGAAAGCGCCACGCGTCCCTCGAGCCCCATCATCGAGCCGGTGAGACCCGAATTGTCGGCGCGGCCGACATAGGCCTCGACATCGAACAGGTCGCTTTTCTGGCCGACCTCGAAGCCGTAGAAGTCCACGCTGTCGCCGGCCAGTTCCTCGATGCCGTAGAAGGCACCGATGGCGGTTTCCGGGTTCACGTAGACCATGCCGTGCAGGGCAACCGATGTCGCATCGTCCTCGATGCCGTGCAGCTTCGCATAGCCAAGGTCGCCCTGAAGCCCGAAGCTCGGCCCCAGCGCATATTCGGCACTGCCGCCGAGGCTCGTCTTGGCCACGTCGCCGTCCTCGGTAAAGAAGGAGTGGCCGAAATCGAGGGTCGCGCCTGTCATCTGAGCCGCTGCCGGAGATGCCGCCAGCGCCGCCCCGAGGGCGAGCAGGAAAAGCCTGTTCATTGTCTGCTCCGAGTTTCTTGTTCTGCCTGACACAGGATCTAGCACGTTCCTGCGGCCGATTCACCCCCGGTGGTGGCTTTACCGGCGGAACCTGCGATAGCCGGACGTCAGCGGACGGTGCAGAGCCGGATGAGCGTGCGTTCCATGACCGCCATGGCCGGCGCACGGCTGGCCGAGCGCAGCGAAAGATCCGTCTCGACCAGCAGCGCCAGAGCGTCCTCGAGGCGGTTGACCCCCCATTGCCGGGCCTGACGCTGCATCCGCTCCTGCCGCGGGTTGAAGCCCCCGCGCGCGGCCTCCGCTCCGGCCGCCATCCGGTGCAGGCTGCGGAAATGCCGCATCGCGCCGATGCACAGCGCGACGGCGTTCACCCCCTGCGCCTCGAGGCGGCGCACGAGGGGCGCGACCTCGGTCCGCCGCCCCTCGGCCACGGCATGAACGACTTCGTCGACCTCGGCCTCGATCGAGGCGGGCGCCATCGCGGCGAGGTCTGCGACCGAAAGCGGGGTGGCGTCGCCCAGCTTGTAGAGAGCGAGCTTGTCGACCGTCTGCCGGAAATCACCGGGGTCGAGATCGCGCGAAAGCGCCGTGAGCCCGGCCATTGCCGCCGGTTCGACCTGCCCGAGACCGGCCTGCCGCAGCATCGTGTCGATCTCTTCCCGCGTCGGGGGATCGTCGTAGAGGCCGATGCAGACCGCGTTCGGATGCGCCTCGAAGAGCTTTTTCAGCGACGACCGGCCGGTGAGGCCCCCTGCGGTCACCACCACCTGCGCATCGCCGGGCCGCCACTCCTTCAGGACGCGTCCGATCAGGTCGGAGAGCCCGTCGGCCGCCTCTTCGACCAGCACGGCACGAGGTCCGTCGAAAAAGCCTTTTGCCGTCATGGCATCCATGAGAGCTGCCGGATCGCGTCGAAGGTCGGATGCCGGCAGTCGGCTGAGACGCATCTCGGCCGCGCCCTCGGGGCCAATCAGCCCCAGCACCGCTTCCTGCCGCTTCAGCGCTACGCGCATGGCATCCTGCCCGAAGATCAGCAGACCCGCGCGCGAGGGATCGGGCTTTGCAAGATAGCGCACGGCCTCGGCGCCGCGGAGGATCATGCGAGCCAGCGCCCGGAGGTCGCGATCAGCTGGGTCACGATCTGGTCGGCAAGGATGCGCATCAGCCGGTATTTCGCATCCTCTTCGGCCACCAGCGCCGCCACGGTCGATCCTGTCGCCGACCAGGAGGTAAAGTTGGCGACCGTTCCGCTTTCGACCACCTCGCCCGTGGTGCGATCTTCGACCGTAAAGGCGATTCGGCCGGTCAGGTTGTAGCGGGTGATCGAGTTTGCGCTCGTGATACCCACGCTGTCGATGTCGGTCAAAATCCGGTATCGCAGATCGAAACGCGGAGCCTCGGGGCGGCCGATCCGTTCCTCGAGCCGTTCGACGAGGTCGAATCCGTTCTTGTCGGTCGGATCGGCGACGCGGATCGCACCCTGCAGCGTCTCGGCCGGCCCGCCCGGACCGTAGGCCGGGCGGAAGCCGCAGCCGGCCAGCGCCAGGGCTGCGAAAACGAAGGTGCGGCGGTCAGAGGACGACATTGACGATGCGACCCGGCACGACGATGAGCTTCTTCGGAGCGGCGCCCCCGAGCGCCCGCTGCACAGCTTCGTCCGCCAGCACCAGCTTTTCAACCTCGGAAGCGGCCATCTCCTTCGGCACCGTGATTTCGGCGCGCCGCTTGCCGTTGACCTGGATCGGCAGCGTCACCGTGTCGTCCACGAGCAGCGCGGGATCGGCCACGGGCCAGGCCGCCTGCGCCACCAGCCCCTCGCCGCCGAGCATGGCCCAGACCTCCTCGGCCAGGTGCGGCACCATCGGCGACATGAGCTGCGCCATGACCCGCATGGCGGCCTTCTTTGCCTCGGCGCCCGCCGCCGAGCGCGACAGCGTGTTGGTGAATTCGTAGAGCTTGGCGATGGCCTTGTTGAAGGCGAAGCCCTCGATACCCTGGGTCACCTCGGCGATGGCCCGCGCCTGCGCCTTTTGCAGCGCCCCGTCCTCGGCCGTCGCAGCTCCGTCAGCCCGAGAGATCTCGTCGGCGAGACGCCAGACCCGCGCAAGGTGCTTCGAGGCCGCCTCGGCACCCGAGGCCGTCCATTCCACGTCCCGCTCGGGCGGGCTGTCCGACATCACGAACCAGCGCGCCGTGTCGGCGCCGAACTGGGCGATGATGTTCATCGGGTCGACGACGTTCTTCTTCGATTTCGACATCTTGGCCGAGGGGATGATCTCGACCGGCGTGCCGTCGGCCAGCTTCCCTTCGGTCACGTCCTCGGGCAGGTGATAGACCGGCCGACCCGCCGCGTCGCGGGTCAGGTAGATCTCGTGCGTGACCATGCCTTGCGTGAACAGCGCATTGAACGGCTCGATCGCCTTCGCGGGCAGGTGCCCCGTCTTCTGCATCGCGCGCGCGAAGAAGCGCGAATAGAGCAGGTGCAGGATCGCGTGCTCGATGCCGCCGATATACTGGTCGACGTTCATCCAGTAATCGGCTTCCTCGGCATCGGTGGGCGTCGCCGCCCGCGGCGCGGTAAAGCGCGCGTAGTACCAGCTCGAATCGACAAAGGTGTCCATCGTGTCGGTCTCGCGCCGGGCCTTCGCGCCGCACTTCGGGCAGGTGCAGTCGCGCCACGTCGGATGGCGGTCGAGCGGGTTGCCGGGAACGTCGAAGGTCACATCATCGGGCAGGCGGACCGGCAGGTTCTCCTTGGACTCGGCCACCACGCCGCAGGTCTCGCAGTGGATGACCGGGATCGGGCAGCCCCAGTAGCGCTGGCGGCTGATGCCCCAGTCGCGCAGGCGGTAGTTGGTGACGCCCCGGCCCACGCCCTGCGATTCGCAGAAGTCGATGGCGGCGGCGACGCCTTCCTCGCCGGTCTGGACCTCGGCGCCCGCGAATCCGCGGATGTAGCGCACGCGCTCGGATTTCATCGGCACGAAGGCCTCGGCCAGCGGCGCCTCCTCTGCGCCTTCGGCCACGAAGACCGGAGGGATCGGCAGGCCATACTTCGTGGCGAATTCGAAGTCGCGCTGGTCATGGGCCGGGCAGCCGAAGATCGCGCCGGTGCCGTAGTCCATCAGGATGAAGTTCGCGATGTAGACCGGCAGCTCCCACGCGGTATCGAAGGGATGGCGCACGCGGATGCCCGTGTCGAAACCCTTTTTCTCCGCCTTCTCCAGCGCCTCTTCCGAAGTGCCGACGCGGCGGCACTCGGCCACGAACTCGGCGACGCCGGCATCGTGCCGCTCCAGGTGCTTCGCCAGCGGGTGATCGGGAGAGATGGCGGCGAAGGACGCGCCCATCAGCGTGTCGGGCCGCGTCGTGTAGACCTCGAGCCGGTCGAAGCCGTCCGGCGCGCCAACGGTCGAGAAGGCGAACTGCAAGCCCCGCGACTTGCCGATCCAGTTGGCCTGCATCAGCCGCACCTTCTCGGGCCAATCCTTCAGCCCGTCCAGCGCCTCCAGCAGCTCGCCCGCATAATCAGAGATCCGGAAGAACCACTGCGTGAGTTCCCGCCGCTCGACCGGCGCGTTCGACCGCCAGCCCTTGCCGTCGATCACCTGCTCGTTCGCCAGCACCGTCATGTCGACCGGGTCCCAGTTCACCACCGCATTCTTGCGGTAGATGAGGCCCGCCTCCATCATGTCGATGAACATGGCCTGCTGCTGCCCGTAGTATTCCGGATCGCAGGTCGCGAACTCGCGGCTCCAGTCGATCGACAGGCCCAGCGGCTTCATCTGCGCGCGCATGTCGGCGATGTTGCCGTAGGTCCAGTCCTTGGGATGGCCGCCCCGTTCCATCGCGGCGTTCTCGGCCGGCATCCCGAAGGCGTCCCAGCCCATCGGATGCAGCACCGAATAGCCCGCGGCGGCCTTCTGCCGCGCCACCACGTCGCCCATCGTGTAGTTGCGGACATGGCCCATGTGGATGCGCCCCGACGGATAGGGGAACATCTCGAGCACATAGTATTTCGGGCGAGAGGGATCGTGCCGCGCCGTGAAGACGCCCGCCTCGTCCCAGGCGGCTTGCCAGCGGCTTTCGGTTGCAGCGGGATCGTAACGCGACATGGCGGCCTCTTCGGAAGGGATCGCCCGCAGTTACACCGAGGCGCGGCCCGAGGTCCAGAGCCGCCCCCTGCTTCTTCCTGTCCGGAGACGATGTCTCAGAGGCGCGAGTCGCGCAGGCGCAGCTGACGGGCGCGGGTCAGGATCGCATCCTCGACCGCGCGCTGGGTCTCGGCCGAGACCGGACCGCCCTGCCCCTGCAGCGCGACCTTGAGAGAGCGCGCGTCGAGCGCAGGATCCTGAACGTAGACGGTGGCACGGTAGGCACGCCCGCCCCCCGGCGGCACGCCATAGCCCGTGGAGATCACGCCGGTGAAGGGATCGACCGACTGCACCGGCAGGAAGTTCAGCACCTCGAGCGCCGCGTTCCAGATGTACTTGTTCACTTCGACGGTGGTGTTGGGGTCGTTCTTCGTGCCGAAGAGATCCCACACGCTCGAGCGTGACGTCCCGGCAGAGGCGGTCCGGTTGGCTTCGGAATACTCCGCAGTCCGGGTCGCTTCTCCGGCCGCGATCTGCTGATCCGCCCCCGGACCACTCCCCCCGCCCATGATGCCGCCGCAGGCCGAAAGCGAGAGCGAGAGCCCGACGGGCAGCGCGGCGCGCGCGAGGCGATGGAAGGTCATGAAGTCCCCCGTGTGTGACGTCCCGTGCTGTCTAGCCGAGGCTCCAACCCGTGCCAAGGTATTTCAGGCGCGGGTGCGGGTGGATGCGGGAAAGCGGATGTTTTCCGGACCCTTGCAGCGGCTTTCCCCGCCCCGGGAGAGACTGTGGCAAGACTGCACCATCATCTACGTTCTTCCCCTGCCCACCCCCGTTCCAATTGCAATCGGGGTCGTCCGGAGAGAAACAGAGGCAGGCCCACTCGGATTCCCCTGAGCTGGGGCGCAGACGAGACAAACGAGGGAAACTATGAAACAGATTCTTCTTGCGACCACGGCTCTGGTCATGACCGCGGGCGTGGCTGCGGCCGAAATCAGCTTCTCGGGCTACGCCGAGATGGGCATCGTGGGTGGCGGCGACAACGCTCCGCTTCCGGCTGGCCGTGACACCAACGAGACCCAGTTCCACAACGACTTCAACCTCAAGGTCACCATGACCAGCGAGACCGACACCGGCCTCGCGTTCGGCGCCAGCGTCGAAATCTCGAAGGATGAAGGCGACTCGAACGGCGACTTCACGGCCGACAACGAAGCCGCTTTCATCTCGGGCGCCTTCGGCACCCTGACCATGGGCGAAATCGACGGCGCCATGGACTGGGCGATGACCGAGAACATCGGCAACCCGGGCTCGATCGGTGACGACGAAACCACCCACGCCGGCTACTTCGGCGCCTACGGCGACGGCAAGTACGACAACCAGATCGCCCGCTACGAATACAGCTTCGGCGACTTCGGCGTTGCCGTGTCGGCCGAACTGGATGACGAAGTTGACGGCGCTGACACGAACTACGCTGTCGGTATGAAATACAGCGGCGACTTCGGCGGCTTCGGCATGGGCCTCGGCCTCGGCTACCAGTCGTTCGAAACCGCTGGCACCGGCCTCGGCAGCCAAGGCGCCGCCGTCGTTGCTGGTGACGTCGACCTGATCGGTGCGTCGCTGACCGCCAACTTCAACAACGGCTTCGTGGCCGGCGTTGCCTACACCGACATCAGCTCGGATCTGCAGGACGGCAACCACCTCGGCATCTCGGCCGGCTTCACCGCCGGTGCGTTCGAAATCGGCGCCAACTACGGTGTGTTCGACATGGACGTCCAGGACGACGTCAAAGGCTACGGCATCGCCGCTGCCTACGACCTCGGCGGCGGCCTGAAGCTGCACGGCGGCTACGGCGACTCCGACTTCGGCGCCGGTGCTGACGACGACAACGAGACCTACTCGGTCGGTCTGTCGATGTCGTTCTGATCGGATCCCCGATCCTGAACGGAGAGAGCGGGCCTCGGGCCCGCTCTTTTCATTTCGGCGCCGTTCTCGCGGTGAAAGGGCCTGCAATTCCGCTCCTGCGGTGCAAGCCGAGGGGGTCCGGCGGGCGTGAGAGCGGCTGACCATGACAGCCAGCGCGCTCAGGCTTTCCCGGCCGTCACCCCCTCGCTGGTTCGACAGCGGCGTCCGGCCGTGCTAGTCGCTGCGGCAGACCCTGCGGAAGCGGAACCCATGCTGCCCCTGAACCCTGCCCAACTTCCCCGCCTCCTGTCCGAAGCCCTTCGCCTGCACGAGGCAGGCCGCCTTGCCGAAGCCGAAGAACGCTATCGCGCCGTGCTCGCCGTAGCGCCCGAGGAGGCGGCAGCGAATTTCCACCTCGCCCGTCTCCTCGCCACGCGCCGGGCGCCCGAGGCTCTGGACAGGTTCGAGGCGGCCGTGCGCGCCCGCCCGCAGGAGCCTGCGGGCTGGCAGGCCTGGACCGCCGCCACCGCAGGCTTCGGCGACCAGAGCGCCCGCAGCAGGGTTCTCGCGGCAGCACGGGCCGCGCGCCTGCCCGCACCGCTTCTCCATGAGATCGAGGCGAGGCTTTCAGGCCGGCCGCCGAAGCCCGTGACGCAGCCGCGTATCGGCCGCGCGGCGCCCACCGAGATCAAGGCGCTGCTCGCCGACTACCGTGCGGGCAAAATGGCCGCTGCCGAGAGGCGCGCGGTCGCGATCCTGGCCGCGGCCCCCGATTGCGCGCTGGCCGCCGACGTCCTGGGCAGCGCGCGCATGGCGCAGGGTCAGGCCGCCACCGCTCTGGCCGCGTTCCAGCGCGCCACCTCGCTCGAGCCCGGCTGGCCGGACGGGCACCTGCATCTGGCGCAGGCGCTGCTGCGCCTCGGGCGCCCGGCCGAAGCGCTCGATCCGCTGGCACGCGCCGCAGCTCTGGACCCGAGGCCCGCCCGCGCCCTCATCCTGCTTGCCCTGGCGCTGGCGCGGATGGGGCGGCATCCGCAGGCTCTCGCCGCCCTCCGCCGAGCGGTCGAGGCAGAACCCGGCAATGCCGAGGCGCAACTCCAGCTCGGCATCCTGCTGACCGACCTGCGGAACTTCCCTGAAGCCGAGGCGGCCTTCCGCGCGGCCGAGGCCGCAGGCGATCGGTCAGCCGAGGTGAAGCTCCGCCTGGGTCAGGTGCTGCTGCTGCAGGGCGACGAAGCCGGCGCCGCCGCGGCCTATGACGCAGGGCTTGCCCGCGAGCCGGACAATGCGATGCTGATGTCGCGCAAGGGCCTGCTGCTGCAGGGCCGCGGCGACTTCGCCGGGGCCGAGACTCTGCTGCGCCACGCCATCGAGCTTGCGCCGGGAACGGGCGAATTCTACCGCATCCTGTCCGCTAGCCTGAAGATGACGCCGGAGGATCCGCTGCTTCCCGAGATGCAGCGCCGCTTCGACGATCCCGCCACGCCCGAAGCGGACCGGATGCACCTCGGCTTCGCGCTGGCGAAGGCCATGGACGACCTGAAGCGGCCAGAGAGCCTCTTCACCTACCTGCGGCCCGCCAACCAGCTCATGCGCAAGGCCCATCCCTACGACATTGCAAGCCGGAGGGCCGAACTCGACGGGATCTTCGCGGCCTTCGCGGACTTCTCCGCCGGGCCGGCCCCCGGCGCCACGGAGTACGCACCGATCTTCGTGACCGGCATGCCACGCTCGGGCACCACCCTCGTCGAGCAGATCATCGCGAGCCACAGCCGGATGACCGGCGCGGGCGAGGCGGGCGTTGCCGCGCGCGAGGTGCAGAAGGTCATCCTCGACGCCGGGGGCCGCTATCGGCGCTGGAGCGAGATTGCTGGCGATGAGGTCGCCGCCATGGGCCGCCGCTACGAGGAGGTGCTCCGCCGGCGGTTCCCCGAGGCGGTGCAGGTCACCGACAAGTCGATCCAGACCCATGCCTGGATGGGTTTCATCGCCGCCGCCCTGCCGCGGGCCCGCTTCGTCGTGGTGCGCCGCGATCCGCGCGACACCGCGCTCTCGATCTATCGCAACGTCTTTCCCGAGAGCACGCATCTCTACGCCTATGATCTGCGCGACCTCGGGCTCTACTTCCGCATGTTCGAGGAACTGATCGCCTTCTGGCGCGAGAAGCTTCCAGACGGCTTCCACGAGGTCCAGTACGAGGATCTGGTGGACCGCCCCGAGGAGGAGTCGCGGAAACTGATCGAGGCCTGCGGCCTGCCCTGGGAAGATGCCTGTCTCGACTTCCACGACAACAAGCGCCGGGTTCAGACCCTGAGCCTCTATCAGGTGCGCCAGCCGATCTACCGCAGCTCGGCCCGGGCCTGGGAACGGCATGCGGAGGAGTTGAAGGAGTTCACCGACGCGCTGGAGGGCAAGAATGCTTGAGACCATCCTGAACCGCATCGCGGCTGCCGAAGCCGCCGCCGGCCGCACCCCCGGCTCGGTCGAGTTGATCGCCGTCTCGAAGGTGCAGCCGCTCGAGCGGGTGGTGGCAGTGCTCGGGCAGGGCCACAGGATCTTCGGCGAGAACTACGTGCAGGAGGCGCAGGGCAAGTGGCCCGACCTTCGCCACCGTTTCGGACATGTGTCGGTCCACATGATCGGACCGCTCCAGACCAACAAGGCGAAGGCGGCCGTGGGCCTCTTCGACGCGATCCATACGGTCGACCGGCCGTCGCTGGCCGAGAAGCTGGCGCGGCTCGCGCAGGAGAGGGGCGCCTCGCCCGAGTTCTTCGTGCAGGTGAACACGGGCGAGGAGCCGCAGAAGGCCGGTGTGCTGCCCGCCGAAGCCGATGGCTTCATCGCCACCTGCCGCGGGATGGACCTGCCGGTCCGCGGCCTCATGTGCATCCCGCCCGAGGATCAGGACAGCAGCCCGCATTTCGCGCTTCTGGCCGAGATCGCCGGGCAGAACGGACTCGGCGGCCTCTCGATGGGCATGAGCGGCGACTTCGAGGCGGCGATCGCGGCGGGCGCCACCCATGTCCGGGTGGGCTCGGCCATCTTCGGCGCGCGCGACTACTCCGCGCAAAGCCGCGGCTAGCCGAGGCTCCCTGCCCGGCCGGCCGCCTCCGGAATGCCCGGTCCTCAGCGGACGACCAGCCTGCTCTCGGGGGTGAGGCTCCGCGCCAGCCACAGCAGATCCTGCCGGGCGAAGGCCACGCAGCCTGCCGTCGGGTAGCGCGGCCGCCGCCAGCTGTGCAGGAAGATTGCCGAACCGCGCCCCGGCACCGCCTCGGGCCAGTTCCAGTCGGTGAGCAGGATCACGTCATAGAGCGGATCGGGCCGGCTCAGCCGCTCGTGGCTGTGGGCATGGGGTGCGCGGACCATCTGGTTGTAGTCCACGTCGCGCGGATCGTCGGACCAGAGATCCGAGGGGCCGAAGGGCTGCGCCCAGTCGGGCAGCTCCGAAGGCGCCACGCGGTCCGGCCGGTAGAGCAGCCCCGCAATCCGGTGGATGCCGCGTGGCGTCGCTCCGTCGCCCTCGCGCTTGGCGTCCGTGACGCCGCCGCGTCCGATCGAACAGGGCAGGAAGCGGCGCCCGAACCGCGCGCCCCACCTTCCGACCACGAGATCCGTCATGCAAGATGCCCCGACTTGGCGGCCTTGGTGGCAAGATAGGCCGCGTTGAACTCGTTTCGGCCGACATGCAGCGGCACGCGCTCGGTCACGCGGATGCCGTTCGCCTCCATCATGCGGATCTTGGCCGGGTTGTTGGTCAGCAGCCGCACCGCCGAGAAACCCATCTGGCCCAGGATGCCCGCACCGATGCGGAAGTCGCGCTCGTCATCCTCGAAGCCAAGCCGGTGGTTGGCTTCGACCGTGTCGAACCCCTGATCCTGCAGGGAATAGGCCCGCATCTTGTTGGCAAGCCCGATGCCCCGCCCCTCCTGGTTCAGGTAGAGCAGGACGCCCGCGCCCTCCTCGCCCATCCGCGCCAGCGCCGAGCGGAGTTGCGGGCCGCAGTCACACTTGAGGCTGCCAAGGACGTCGCCGGTGAAGCAGGCCGAGTGCAGGCGCGCGAGCACGGGCTGGCCGCGGTCGGGGCGCCCGATCTCGATGGCGTAATGCTCCTCGCCCCCGTCCTCGGGGCGGAAGACATGCACCCGCCCCGCCTGCGAGGCCACCATCGGCACCCGCGCCGAGACGACGGGATGGAGCGGCGAGCCACGCGTAAGCTCGGGCCCGGCTTCGGCCAGTGGAAGGAGCGTCAGCGCATGCTCGGCGGCAAGGGCCAACGGCTCCGGCACGGCGACGAGAAGCGCCGCAGGCAGCAGATGCGCCGACTTGGCGAGCGCGAGCGCCGCCCGCGCAAGCCCGGCACCTCCGCCCCGCAAGGACCGCAAGGGCCCCTTCATGGGCAGCCTGAGGTCGTCCGCCGGGTCGGCCACCGCCTTCAGCCAGTCGACACCCGCCGCATCCGGCAGTTCGATCCGCGCGAGATCGCCGTCATAGACGCGGGCCTTCAGCGTCTCGGCGCGCCTTGCGGTTATCGCCAGGACCGGCTGGCCCAGAAGGCGCAGTTCGGCCAGGCGGCCGGGCTCGAGCGCCTCGACCGCCACGGCGAGGAGGCCCGCCCCTTCGTCCGTCAGCACGACGGGCACCCCCATCCGCAGGTCTCCCCGCGCGCGGTTCAGGCGTTCGACGATGCTCGGAGCAAGCGGCATGGGTGGCCTTCCTTTCCGCTTCTTCCTAGCCGCCCCTGCAGGAAAATGAAACATTCCACCCTCTTGCGACACGACCGCGTGAGAAATCGGCAGCAGAGCTTGCCGCGCGGAAGATGCACGCACATGTGATCGCGAGGAACGAAGGAGTGACCGATGGCTACCCTTAAGAAGATCCTCTTGGTGGACGATGACGACGACCTTCGCGAGGCTCTGAGCGAGCAGCTGGTGATGACCGAGGACTTCGACGTGTTCGAGGCAGCCTCGGGCAGCGAGGGCATGGAGAAAGCCAAGGCGGGTCTTTACGACCTGGTGATCCTCGATGTGGGCCTGCCGGACACCGACGGGCGCGAGCTCTGCCGCCGGATGCGGAAGGCCGGCGTGAAGTGCCCGGTCCTGATGCTGACGGGACATGATTCGGACAGCGACACCATCCTCGGCCTCGATGCCGGCGCAAATGACTATGTGACGAAGCCCTTCAAGTTTCCGGTGTTGCTTGCGCGCATCAGGGCCCAACTTCGTGCGCACGAGCAATCGGAGGATGCGATCTTCCAGCTCGGTCCCTACAGCTTCAGGCCCGCCCAGAAAATGCTGGTGGACGAGAGGGAGAGAAAGATCCGCCTGACCGAGAAGGAAACCAACATCTTGAAGTTCTTGTACAGGGCCTCACAAGGTGTTGTGGCTCGCGAGGTGCTTCTCCACGAGGTATGGGGGTATAATGCGGGCGTTACAACCCACACGTTAGAGACGCACATCTATCGGTTGCGCCAGAAGATTGAACCGGATCCGTCCAATGCACGCCTTCTCGTGACGGAATCCGGGGGATACAGGCTTGTTGCGTGAGATCAAATTAAGGATCACACTCTTTGATATAGACTGATTGCAGATCGGCGGGCTCGCTCGCCGCGCGAGTTCCCTCCCGTGTCGGGGTGATTGACACGGACCCTCCCTGTTGGATCTGGCCGGGCCTCGTGCCCGGCCTTTTTTCACGCATCGCGAGTCGCAGCGGACCCGTGCGCGAGCCTTCTGTCCTGCACCGCGAGTGGTGGACCCTCTCTGTCGGCCGGGCTAGGAAGAACCGCCAGTCCGGAGCTTGCCATGACCTTCACCCTCGCCACCTGGAACATCAACTCGGTCCGCCTGCGCGAGGCGCTCGTGGCGCGGCTGCTGACCGAGGAGATGCCGGACATCCTGTGCCTTCAGGAATGCAAGAGCCCGGTCGAGAAGATGCCGCTCGAGGCGTTCCGGGCGCTCGGCTACAACTGGTGCGTCGCGCGCGGGCAGAAGGGCTACAACGGGGTGGCGATCCTGTCGAAGCTGCCGCTGGTGGACGCCGGCGACCACGACTTCGCCGACCTCGGCCATGCGCGGCACGTCTCTGCGACGCTCGGGAACGGCGTCACCATCCACAACTGCTATGTGCCTGCGGGCGGTGACATCCCGGATCGCGAGCAGAACGTGAAGTTCGGGCAGAAGCTCGACTACCTCGCTCGGATGCGCGACTGGTGTCGTGCAGATACGCCGACGAAGGCCATCCTCGTGGGAGACCTGAACATTGCTCCGCGCGAGGACGACGTGTGGAATCACAAGGCGCTGCTGAAGATCGTGAGCCACACGCCGATCGAGGTGGACCACCTGAACCAGGTGATGGAGGCGGGTGCCTGGGTGGACGTGACGCGCAAGGATCTGCCGGAGGGGCGGCTCTATTCCTGGTGGTCCTATCGCTCGCCGGACTGGGACAGCGCCGACAAGGGTCGCAGGCTGGATCACATCTGGGCCACCCCGGACATTTCGAATGCAGCGCATGGCAGCCGGATCCTGCGCGCCGTCCGAGGCTGGTTGCAGCCGTCGGATCATGCGCCGGTCTTCGCCACCTTCGATCTCTGAGCCGCGGGCGGCAGCCGGAGTTGCCGCCATTCACGCCGCGGATGGATCGACTGACGTCGGTGATGCGCGGCGTGGCTTCCGCGCGCGGAACCGGAAGGTCCCGCATGGCGGATGCGCCCGGGCGCCGTGCAATCCTGCTCAGGGCTGGGGGGCGTATCGGGCGAGGAACATCTCGACCGCTCCTTCGGCCACACGGCGCCGCTCGTCCTCGCCCACTTTCTCTCCGACGCCGAACACGATGCGATTGAAGAGATCCGCCTTGCAGAGTTCCGCGAACTGATCGGCCGCAAGGTCCAGGTCACCGATGACCAGCTCGTTCCGCGAGACGGCCGATGTGAGGTAATCGACGATCCGCTGACGAACGAGGGCAGGCCCGCTCTGGTAGAATTCGTGGCCGAGTTCGGGGAAGCGGTCCGCCTCGGCCACGCAGATGCGATACGTGCGGATGCCGAAATCCGACAGCACGAAGGCCACAATCCGCGTCGCGGCGAGCGTCAGCACGGCCCGCGGACCGAGATCGGCCGAGATGAGCGCCACGGTCTCCTCGGCCTGCCTGAGGCATTCGGCCTTCGCGACCTCGAGGAAGAGCAGCCGCTTGTCGGGAAAGTAGCTGTAGAGCGTGGCCTTCGACACGCCCGCCTCGCGGGCGATGTCGTCCACGCTCGCCCCTTCGAATCCGTCTCGCAGGAAGATGGTGCGGGCGCCCTCGAGCACCTGGGGCATCTTGCGTCCCTTGCGGACGGGGATCGTGTCGGCTGGCATGGAATCCTCCCGCCCGCGACCATAAGGGCCGGGCGGGAGCCGCTGCAAGCAGGTGCCGGTCAGCGTCCGCAGTTCGTGCAGCTGTCGGGCCAGGTCAGGTGAGGCATGTCGAGCGGCATTGCGTAGGACGGCGTTGCGAGACCAAGGACCAACATCGTCGCTGCAAGGGTGAAGCTCAGCCGTTTCATCTTGTTTCTCCGATTCCAAACCGTTCGGTTCACCAGAATATGAACCGTTCAGTTTAGTTGCGCAAGTGCATTCTGAACTGAACCGTTCACCTCGCAATCTCATGACTTGCCAGCCTTCACGATCGCCTCTAGTTTAGAACTGTTCTAAATAGGTGACCGGATGATTCAGGGTTTCTCGTCAAGACGCCGCTTCAGGGACCTCTCCGAGGCCGAGATTCTCGCTCTTGCCATCTCTTCGGAAGAGGATGACGCCCGGATCTACCGCTCCTACGCGGACCGTCTCCGCACCCCCTACCCAAGTACGGCGGCCATCTTCGAGGCGATGGCGGCCGAAGAGGACGGGCATCGCCGGCGCCTGATCGAGCGGTTCCGCGCCCGCTTCGGCGAGACGATCCCGCTGATCCGTCGCGAGCATGTCGAAGGCTATCCGGCGCGGAAGCCTGTCTGGCTCCTCGAACACCTGCCGCTCGAACGCGTCCGCTCCGAGGCCTGGGAGATGGAGAACGCCGCGCGGAGCTTCTACGAGAAGGCTGCCGGGCATGTTTCGGATGCGGCGACGCGCAAGCTTCTGGGCGATCTCGCCGCGGCCGAGGCCAGGCACGAGCATCGGGCGGAGACGCTGACGGGCCAGCATCTCACCGACGAGGCGAGGGAAGAGGAGGACGAGACGGCCCGTCGCCAGTTCGTCCTGACCTGGGTGCAACCGGGCCTGGCCGGGCTGATGGACGGATCGGTCTCGACTCTCGCCCCGATCTTCGCCACCGCCTTCGCCACGCAGGACCCGGCCACGACCTTTCAGGTCGCACTCGCCGCCTCGGTCGGTGCGGGCATCTCGATGGGGTTCACCGAGGCCGCGCATGATGACGGGGTGCTCTCGGGCCGGGGAGCCCCCTGGAAGCGCGGGCTCGCCTCGGGGGTCATGACGACGGCGGGCGGGCTGGGCCACGCCCTGCCCTATCTGATCCCGGACTTCGCCTGGGCCACCGGAATTGCCATCGCCGTGGTGTTCTTCGAACTCTGGGCGATCGCCTGGATCCAGAACCGCTACATGGAGACGCCTTTCCTCCGCGCAGCCCTCCAAGTGGTGCTGGGTGGCGGGCTGGTGCTGGCAGCGGGGATCCTGATCGGCTTCGGCTGAGCGCGCACGGGCGCTGTCTGCCCCCGCCTCCGGCAGGGCCGGAGCCTCCGCCGGGAAACATTTGAACGGAATGAGGAACGCTTGGCTTCGCACGCCGGCGCGGCACCGGGCACCGGGCACCGGGCACCGGGCACCGGACACCGGACACCGGACACCGGACACCGGACACCGGACACCGGACACCGGACACCGGACACCGGACACCGGAGGTCTTGTCAGGGCATGCGGACATGTAAAGGACGTATCGACCAGCGGGCAACGAAGAGCGGCGGGCGGCGGATCCGGCATGCATCGAGCAGCGGCACCACGGATCCCTCGGGGAGATGGCGCGCGCGAGGCGCCCGGGTCCAGGTGCCCTGCATCCGGGAAGCAGCCACCAGGCAGGGCCTGCGCGAAGCACAAGCGCGCGGCTCGGGCGCGACTCTTCTCTGGTGGATCTCAGCGCCCTGCGAGCGCTTCCGACGATTGGCCGAGCTTGCATCCGCTCCGGCGGCATGAAACCTTGACCGCGACCCGAGCCGAAAGCCTGAGATGCTGCCCGTCCTCCTCAAGACCCTGCCCTTCTTCGCTCTGATCGGCACGGGCTACATCGCCGGGCGCGCAAGGTTCTTCACCCCGGAGGCGACCGCGTGGCTGACGAAGTTCGTGTTCTACTTCGCGCTCTCGGCAATGCTCTTCCGCTTCGCGGCGAACCTCTCGCTGGCCGCGATCTGGTCGCCCCCCTTCGTCATGGCCTATCTGTCGGGCTGCACGGCGGTCTATCTCCTTGCGACGCTCGTGGCCCGGCTGCGCCGGGTGAGCGCCGAGGAGGCCGCCATCGAGGCGCAATGTTCCGTGATCGGCAACACGGGCTTTCTCGGCGTGCCGATGCTGGTGCTGCTCCTCGGGCCGGAGGCCGCGGGCCCGGTGCTGATGGTGCTGGCCATCGACCTGATTGTCTTCTCGTCGCTCTTCACGCTGATCATCACCGGCCTGCGCGAGGGCCACATGAGCCTGCGCATCGTGAAGGTGCTGGCGATGGGGCTGCTGCGGAATCCGATGATCGTCTCGATGGTGGCAGGGCTCGGCTGGTCCGCGACCGGTCTCGCCGTGCCGGCGCCGGTCAACGACTTCCTCGCGCTGCTGGGGGGTGCGGCCACGCCGGGCGCCCTCTTCGCCATCGGTGCCTCGCTCGCCACGAAATCGGCCGAGCGCATCGAGGTCGCGGCCTGGCTCTCGTTCTGCAAGCTCGTGCTGCATCCGCTGGCCGTCGCGGTCGCCGCCCTCGCGGTCTTCCCGGTCGAGCGACAGGCGGCGGGCGTGATGATCGCCGCGGCGGCCCTGCCGGTGGCGGGCAACGTCTATATCCTGGCACAGCATTACGGGGTCGCGCCGCAGCGCGTCTCGGCCTCGATCCTGATTTCCACCGCGGTCAGCATCCTGACCATCACCGGCGTGATCGCCTGGGTCACGACCTTCTGAGGAGAGGAGACCACCATGAAGACCCTATCCGAGAGCCGTTGCTTCGGCGGCACGCAGGGCGTCTACAGCCACACATCGCAGGTCACCGGCTGCGACATGACCTTCGGCCTGTTCCTGCCGCCCGAGGCCGAGAACGAGGCGGTGCCACTCGTGTGGTATCTCTCGGGCCTCACCTGCACCCATGAGAATGCGATGGTGAAGGCGGGCGCGCAGAAATGGGCGGCGCAGGAGGGGCTGGCGCTGGTGTTTCCCGATACCTCGCCCCGCGGCGAGGGGGTGCCGGACGACGAGAACTACGCGCTGGGACAAGGTGCGGGCTTCTATGTCAACGCGACCGAGGCGCCCTGGTCCGCGAACTTCCGCATGTGGGACTACATCACCGAGGACCTGCCGCGCGTCCTCTTCTCGGCCTTCCCGCTCGACGAGAGCCGGCAGTCGATCATGGGCCACTCGATGGGCGGGCATGGCGCGCTTACCATCGCGATGAGCTTCCCGGGCCGCTTCCGCTCGGTCTCGGCCTTCGCGCCGATCACCAACCCCACCGCCTCGGACTGGGGGCGCAAGCAGCTGACGGCCTATCTCGGGGCCGACGAGAGCAAGTGGGCGCCGCACGACTCGGTCCTTCTGATGAAGAAGCGCGGCTTCGACGGGCCGATCCTGATCGATCAGGGCGCGTCCGACCAGTTCCTCGACGCGCTGAAGCCCGAGGCGCTGGCCGAGGCGATGATGGCGCGCCGGCAGCAGGGCATCATCCGGATGCAGCCGGGCTACGACCACAGCTATTTCTTCGTCGCAACCTTCATGGAGGACCACATCCAGTTCCACGCCGAAGCGCTCTATGACTGAGCTTTACGTCGATGCCGACGCCTGCCCGGTGAAGGCCGAGGCGGAGCGGGTCGCCGTGCGGCACGGGGTGCGGATGTTCCTCGTGTCGAACGGCGGCATCCGGCCTCCGGCTCATCCGCTGGTCGAGAGCGTCTTCGTGCCCGAGGGGCCGGACGTGGCCGACATGTGGATCGCCGAGAGGGCCGGGACCGGCGACGTGGTGGTGACCTCGGACATCCCGCTCGCCGCGAAGGTCGTGGCGGCGGGGGCGGTGGTGGTCAAGCCGAACGGCGAGACGCTGACCACGGCCAACATCGGCAATGCGCTGGCCACGCGCGACCTGATGGCGGACCTGCGATCCGCCGACCCGTTCCGGCAGGGCGGCGGCCGGCCCTTCTCGAAGGCCGACCGGTCGCGCTTTCTCGACACGCTGGATCGTGCGATGCGGAAGGCGCAGGACGCGGCACGCGCCGCCACCGGAGGAAGCGAGGCAGGACCATGAGTATCGAGATCATCGGCCCCGAGGCCGAGGCCCATCTGAGCTGGGACGGACTGACGACGGCGCTGGCGCAGGGTCACAAGCTGCCGCGGGCCGAGGTGGCCGACGTCTTCCTCTACCGTGGCAAGGACACGGTGCTGTCGCGCGCGGCCTGGATCGACGGGCTGGGCCAGCTCGTGAAGACGGCCACGATCTTTCCGGGCAACGCAGCCGCGGGCAAGCCCACCGTCAACGGCGCGGTGAACCTCTATTCGGACCGGGACGGCACGCTCGAGGCGCTGGTCGACTTCCACCTCGTGACCAAGTGGAAGACGGCAGGCGACAGCCTGCTTGCGGCAAAGACCCTCGCGCGGCGTGACAGTCGCGAGATCCTGCTGGTGGGCGCCGGCAACGTGGCACGCTCGATGATCGGGGCCTACGGGAGCCTTTTTCCCGACGCGCGCTTCACCGTCTGGAACCGCTCGGCCGACAAGGCCCGCGCGATGGAAGGACCGCGGGTGCGGGCGACCGAGGACCTCGAAGGGGCGGTCCGGGCGGCGGACATCATCTGCACCGCCACCATGAGCCACGAGCCGGTGGTGAAGGGCGAATGGCTCAAGCCCGGCACGCATCTCGATCTGATCGGCGCCTACCGGCCGGACATGCGCGAGGTGGACGACGAGGCGCTGCGGCGCGCGACGATCTTCGTTGACTCGCGCAGGACCACCATCGGCCATATCGGCGAGATCCAGGACCCGCTCGACCGTGGCGTCATCACCGAGGCCGACATCCGCGCGGATTACTACGACCTCGCCTCGGGCCTCTACGCGCGGGGCTCGGACGAGGAGATCACGCTGGCCAAGAACGGCGGCGGGGCGCATCTCGACCTGATGACGGCCGCCTACATTGCGGCGATGTGGCGGCTGCGCTGAGGGCTCAGCCGTCCGGTCCCTCGCGGGTGAGGCGCAGCGTGAAGAGCGCGGCGCCTCCGAGATAGGGGAGAAGTCCCGCCACCGCCATCATCGCCCCCCCGAGCCGCTGGTTGCCCAATGGATCCAGCCCGAAGGCGCTGCCACAGATCTCGGGCGCATAGAGCAGCCGCGGCGCGAGGGTGAGCAGCACGCCCAGCATCGTCATGTGCATGAGCGAGAAGAGCATGGTGAGCAGCCCGGCCGCTGCGGCCGCCCGGCCCGGCGCAAGGCCCGGCAGCCAGACGAGCACGCCCGCCAGAAGGAAGCTCGCCTGCTGCACCCGGAAAAGCATGGGATCGAGCGCCGCCGCCTCGTGCAGGCGTGGCGCGTGCCAGCCCCAGACGACGGCCAGTTCGGCGAGCGAGGCCACGACAGCGAAGACGATAGGCCAGCCGAGGCTCAGCGGCGCGATCCGCGAAAGGCCCAGGGCGATCAGCGGCGCCGCCGCGAGGATGACGCCCAGGTGCAGGATCATGTGCCAGGAGAAGGAGATCCGTGCGAGATCCGGCAGCGGCCCGGCCCACAGAGCCAGCAGGATCACGAGGCCGGCACCCAGCGCCAGCACACCGGGGGCGCTGCGCCTCCTGATCCGAATGCTGTCCTGAGTGCCCGTCACTTCCGCCTCCCGTTCGCCGTCGTTACCAGCTAGCGCGGTGCCGGGCGGGGAAAGCCCCCACAGGCGACGCCCGGACGGAAAGGCGCGCCTCCGTCACGTTTCCGTTGCCTGCGGAGACTAGAAGGCTGCCAGCCATCCCGGAGGTTTTCCCAGTGCCCCAGTCCGCCCTGACCGCCCTGCCCGCGCCGAAGGTCGCACGCCAGATAGGTGCCGCCGTCCACCGCACGCCCTTCCTCAGCGCCGACGGGCTGATGGAGCGGATGTTCTCGCGCCTGTTCCACGGTCTGGTCTATCCGCAGATCTGGGAGGATCCGGCGGTTGACATGGCGGCGCTCGGCATCCGGCCCGGCCATCGGCTGGTAGCCATCGCCTCGGGCGGATGCAACGTGATGTCCTACCTCACGCAGGCGCCGGCCGGGATCCTCGCCGTTGATCTTTCGCCCGCCCATGTCGCGCTGGGGCGGCTGAAGCTCGCCGCGGCGCGGACGCTGCCCGACCATGACACCTTCTTCGACTTCTTCGGGCGGGCGGATCAGCCCGGCAACATCGCGCTCTACGACCGCCACATCGCCCCCGCGCTCGACCCTGCAAGCCGGCGCTACTGGGAGGCGCGTGGCCCGTTCGGTCGCCGCATCGGCGTCTTCTCGCGCGGGTTCTACCGGCACGGCGCGCTCGGCCGCTTCATCGGCGCGGGCCATGCGGTGGCCCGGCTCACCGGCACGGACCTGCGAGGCTTCCTCGACTGCCGCGACATGGAGGAGCAGCGGAGCTTCTTCTATGCGAAGATCGGGCCGCTCTTCGAGGCGCCGCTGGTGCGGGCGCTGGTGCGACAGCGCGCCTCGCTGTTCGGGTTGGGCATCCCGCCTGCGCAATACGCCCTGCTGGCCGACGACGGCGATGGCGACGTGCTGCCGGTGCTGCGCCAGCGCCTCCACCGGCTGCTCTGCGACTTTCCGCTGCGCGAGAACTATTTCGCCTTCCAGGCCATCGCCCGGCGCTACCCGCTTCCCGGCGAGGGCGCGCTGCCGCCCTATCTCGAGCCCTCGGCCTTCGAGGCCCTGCGCGAGGGCGCGCCGCAGGTCCGGATCGAGAACCGCTCGCTGACCGAGGCGCTGGCCGCCGAGCCCGAGGGGTCGCTCCAGGGCTTCAGCCTGCTCGACGCGCAGGACTGGATGACGGATGCGCAGCTTGCCGCCCTCTGGCGGCAGGTGACGCGAACCGCAGCGCCGGGCGCCACGGTGATCTTCCGCACCGGCGGGGCCGCCGACATCCTGCCGGGGCGGGTGCCGGACGAGATCCTCGGCCGGTGGCGCGCCGACCGCGCGGCCGGTCGCGCGGGATTTGCGGCCGATCGGTCCGCGATCTACGGTGGCTTCCACGTCTACCGCCGGCGCGACGCATGAGCGGCAGCGCCGCCCATGCCGCGCTGATGGATGCCACCTACCGCCACCAGCGCCTGATCTACGACGCGACGCGACGCTACTTCCTTCTGGGGCGCGACAGGCTGATCGAGGAGCTTGCACCGCCGCCCGGCGGCGCCCGCATACTCGAGATCGCCTGCGGCACGGGGCGGAACCTCGACCTCATCGGCCGCCGATGGCCGGATTGCCGGCTTTTCGGCCTCGACATCTCGAGCGAGATGCTGCGGTCGGCCCGCGCCCGTCTCGGCGGCCGCGCCACGCTGGTCGAGGCCGATGCGACCGCTTTCGACGCACAGGCGCTGTTCGGGACCGACCGGTTCGAGCGGATCGCCATCTCCTACGCGCTGTCGATGATCCCCGACTGGCGCGGCGCGCTCTTCCACGCCGCAGCCCATCTTGCCGAGGGCGGCGAATTGCACGTCGTGGATTTCGGAGATCAGGCCGGGTTGCCCGGCTGGTTCCGCAAGGGGCTGCGCGGGTGGATCGGCCGGTTCCACGTCTCGCCGCGCGAGAACCTGAGCGCGGCGCTGGCCGAAGTGGCCACTGGTATCGGGGGCACCAGCAATTGCCGACCGCTCTGGCGGGGCTACGCGACCCTGGGGGTGGTCCGGAAGCCCTGACCGCGGCAGCAGTGTCATGCGCCTGTTGCATCCCTGTGCCGCCGCGCGCCTGAGTGTTGTCAACTCCGACGTGCCGTCGCCCGGCCACGGCTCAGCGGTCTCGCGCGCCGCCGCCAGAGGTTCAGCCGCCTCACGGCCGGCCAGAACAGGCCGGACCATCGCCGAGCCATCGCCTGTCGCAGCAGGATCCGGGTGCTGAAGAGGGCATCGCCCGTGATCTCGTCGCCAAGCCAGTCCGGTCGCTGGAAACTCGTGCCGCTGTCGGGCAATTCGATCTCTGCGGTGGTCAAGCCGCTGAGAAGCCCCTGATAGACGTCCACTTCCCAGACCAGTTGTCCGTTCGGAATGAAATGGCGGGTCTTTTCGACCATCTGTCCCGGCAGGCGGCAGTGCTCGGCCATCATGGCCTCGGCATCCGCGAGCGGGATCTCGTATTCGAATTCGGAGCGCGCGATGCCCTTTCGCGGTCCCTTCACCGTCAGGGTCGCGGCGTCACCGGCAATGCGGACCCGCACCTTCCGGCCGCCCCGGATCGCGATCAGGCCATCCCTGAGCCTGACGGCACGCGAAACCTCGTGCTTCCACTCGTCGTTGGCGACCAGAAACTTCCGCTCGATTTCGAAAGGCATGCTCTCCAGCCATGCAGTTGGCGCATGACGAAGTAAATGGCTGCCGCAGCGCAGAATCAAGCACCTCCGATCTGGCAAGGCGTCGCACCGCGTGAAGGGCCGTTCGGCGTATTGCCCGCATCTTGTGCGGGATGACCGGGTAGTCGCGCTTCTTCGACCTGTCGAGCGTCACCCGCCTTGTCCCGCCCACGCCACCGGCGGAAGAGAGGCTAACCGTGGAACCCTGTGCCGCCGATCATGCAGCGGCGTCGAGCGCCCGAGAGTGGACGCTACCGCACGCGCAATCATCTGTTGCTGCCAACGGTGAGCGGGCATGGTCCGCGCGTTCCGAGGCCGGGGCAGGGTGCCGGCCGATTCCCCCCGCTGCCCTGATGGTGCCGAGTCGTGCCCGGCAAATGACCGGATGCTTCGGGAAAACTGGCCGAATGGTGGGGGAATTCGCCTGCCAGACCTGACGGAAGAGCGGACACGGCAGTGCGAAAGACGCGCATGGATAAGCAGAAGTATGTAGCCGCGGCCTTTTCTTGACCCAAGTGCAGTCGCGGTAGTGTACAATAGGTGCCGGTGAAATGCCGGGATGCACACGGCCCACTCAGCCGCCCGCCGCCCCCGCTTGCTGGCGAGTACCAAGGCCGCCGCGCATCGGGACTGCCCTGCAATCCTGTATGCTGGCCGAGGCTGAACGCGCGCATCGCCGACCTCGTGGCTTCGCTTGATGCGGTGGAGACGACGGTTGAGAAGACATCTGCACATCGGTCGGAGCACATCGCTCTACCTCCTCATACTCGCATCGACCGGGCTCAGCCTGTACTTGAGCATCCACTTCGAGGCGTTCGAAGCCTTCGCGGCCCTGAGCCGCTCTCACGAGGACTGGGAGCTCGACGAACTCGCCATGCTCTCGGTGAATGCGATCGTCTGTCTTGTGTTCATGCTCGCCATCCGGTCGCGCGAACTCGCGCGCACGGCGAAAGAGAGGGATGCGGCCGAGCGCGAGGCCAAGCTTCTCGCGCGACACGACCCTCTGACGGGGCTGTTGAACCGCAGGGGCTTCTTGGATCACATGTCCTCGGACAGTGCGGCCCACGAGGTCACGATGATGATGATCGATCTCGATCGCTTCAAGGTCATCAACGATCTTCATGGGCATGCCTGCGGCGATCATGTGCTCGAAGAGGTCGCTTCCATCATCACGTCAAACCTCGGCGAGGGCGACGTCGCCGCGCGTCTGGGGGGTGATGAATTCGCGGTGATCCTGCGCCCGGGCACATCGGTGGATCGCGCACAGCACGTTGCCCGACGCATCATCGCGTCGATCGCGCAGCCCATCCGACGGGACGAGAGCCGTCTCCACATCGGCGCGAGCATCGGACTTGCGCGAATGCACGAGGGGCAGACCACGTCGGTCGTGCTGCACTCCGCCGATCAGGCGCTCTATCTCGCGAAGCGCTCGGGGCGCGGCAGGTTCGCCTGGTACGACCAGGAACTCGACCGTGCCGCGCAGGAGCGCACGCAACTCGAGCAGGATCTGCGCGACGCCATGGGACGCGACGAGATCGCCCCCTACCTGCAGCCCGTCTACAGCATCGCGGACGGCTCGCTCAGGGGCTTCGAGGCGCTGGCACGCTGGAACCATCCGGTGCGGGGCATGGTATCGCCCGAGATCTTCATCCCGATTGCCGAGGACATCGGCGTCGTAGCCGAGGTCGGCTGGATGATCCTGCGGAAGGCCTGTGTCGCCGCTCAGAGCTGGGACCGGCCCCTGACATTGTCGGTCAACTTCTCGCCGACCCAGTTCCGCAACCCGCATCTGGCAGAGACGGTGCGCGAGATCCTGGCAGAAACCGGCTTCGACGCGAACCGGCTCGAGGTCGAGATCACCGAGAGCGCGATCATGCTGGACTTCAACCTTGCGCGCATGCTGATCGAGCGCCTGCAGGGCATGGGCGTGTCACTGGCGCTGGATGATTTCGGCACCGGCTTTTCGTCGCTGTCGCATCTGCGGCAGCTTCCGTTCGATCGCATCAAGATCGACCGAAGCTTCATCATGGGCATTCAGGAGCAGCCGGAGAACCAGAAGATCGTCACCGGCATTCTTGCGCTCGCGCACAGCCTGAAGCTCGCTGTCACCGCCGAAGGTATCCAGAGCGAAGACGATCTTGCCTTCCTCAAGTCGCTCGACTGCGAACTGGGACAGGGATTCCACCTGTCGCATCCTCTCGACCTTCGGGATGTCGGTCCGCTGCTCGCCTCGCTGAACAAGAATCGGTTCGATGCCGCGTAGGCTTAGGACCCACTGTCTTCGGCGGTGCGCGTGGTCCAGGCCACGCGATGAGATCTGATCGAGAAGCACCCTCGACTAGCTGTCCGAGGCGCAGATGGAGCGCATGAAGCCGTTCCTGACATCCATGACCATCGCCGCATCGACGACCGCCCTCGTGCTGGGCGGCATTATCTTCATCAACCGCTAACAAGGCTCGTGCCCGCCGCCGCGACCACGGGCGGACGCCGGGCTTCAGGAGCCAGATGGGCGAGAGCGTGAGGGCGGGGGAGGCAGGATAAACCGGCCAAGCCGCGTCCGACAGGTGGCCCTTCGGAACGAAGGGAAACTGTCTGGGATACTGAAACCGGGAAACTGGTCGGAGCGAGAGGATTCGAACCTCCGACCCCCTGCTCCCGAAGCAGGTGCGCTACCAGGCTGCGCTACGCTCCGACCGTGGCGTGCGGATTAAATGGTCGCGGATGTGAATGCAAGGGGGTCCGCAAGCTTTTCGCTAGGGCGTGTCACGAGTCTCGCGGCGGCGCAGCAGCCGCGGCATCAGTCCGACCTCGGGTCGCAGCCGGGTCTGGCTTGCCGGCCGGTTCTCCGACACATTGCGGCGCGACTCCCGGCCGACGATGTAAAGGCCGCTCGCGATGATCACCCCGGCACCGACCCAGGTCCAGAGGTCGGACCGCTCGCCGAAGATCAGCCAGCCGAAGAGCGCGGCCCAGACCATCTGCGAATACTGCATCGGCGCCACGATAACGGCCTCGGCCATGCGGTAGGCGATGATCGTAAGCAGCATCGCAACGAAGCTGAAGGCGGCGATGATGCCCATCATGCCGAGATGTTCCACCGGCATCGGGCGGTAGACGAAGGGCAGCGCGGCCCCGAGAACGAAGAAGTTCGCAACCATGGGATAGAGGAGCAGCACCACCGAACGCTCGTCCTGTCCGATCTTGCGCACGATCACCGAGCCGAGCGACGAGGTGGCGGCCGCAAGCAGTGCGGCGACATGTCCGAGGCTGAGCGGCTCGGCGCCGGGGCGCAGCACGATCAGCACGCCGGCGAGACCTGCGGCGATGGCGAAGCCGCGGTGCGGCCCGATCGTCTCGCCCAGCAGCGGGATGGCGAGCAGCGTCACGAGGAGCGGCATGGTGAAGAGGATCGCATAGGTCTGCGCCAGCGGCAGCACCGAGAAGGCGTAGAAGGCGCAGAGCCCGGTCGTCACGATGCAGGCGGTCCGGATCAGCACCCACCAGGGATGACGGGGCCGCAGGTTCCCGTCCATCCGGTCGCGCATCAGCATGAGAGAGGCGAGCGGGAAGCCCAGGAGCGTCGCGAAGAAGAGGATCTGGACGGCGGTGTAGTCGCGGCCCAGCACCTTCACCACGACGTCGTGGGTTGCATAGATGGCGAATGCAAGCAGCGCGAGAAGCGCGCCGCGCGTGTTCGATTTGGCCACGTAGGAAGATCGCCGCTTTGCTGGTGGGAATTTCGTCGCACCTTCGCCCGGAACGGGTGCGAGCGCAAGCGGCCGAGGGAGAAAAGGGGCGGTTTCCCGCCCCCAATTCGGCGCCTCAGAGGCTCGCGTCCAGCGCCGCGAGGATCGCGTCACCCATGCCCGAGGTCGAGACCGGGGTGCCGCCCTCGGGGCCCATCAGGTCGGCAGTGCGCACGCCATCGGCCAGCACCGCCTCGACCGCCTTCTCGAGCCGCGTGGCTTCCTCGCCCATGTCGAAGGAGTAGCGCAGCGCCATGGCGAAGCTCAGGATGCAGGCGATCGGGTTCGCCTTGCCCTGCCCCGCGATGTCGGGCGCGGAGCCGTGCACGGGCTCGTAGAGCGCCTTCGGCCGGCCGTTCGCCATCGGCGCGCCGAGCGAGGCCGACGGCAGCATCCCGAGAGAGCCCGTCAGCATCGCCGCGCAGTCCGACAGGATGTCGCCGAACAGGTTGTCGGTCACGATCACATCGAACTGCCGCGGCCAGCGCACGAGCTGCATGGCGCCGTTGTCGGCATACATGTGGCTGAGCTCGACATCGGGATATTCGTTGTCATGGACCCACTGCACCTCCTCGCGCCAGAGGATGCCCGACTCCATGACGTTGGCCTTCTCCATCGAGCAGACCCGGTTGTTCCGGCGGCGGGCCAGCTCGAAGGCCGAGCGGGCGACCCGGCGGACCTCCTCGGTGGTGTAGCGCTGGGTGTTGACGCCGACGCGGCCGCCCGCGCCGTCGGCAGAGATCCCGCGCGGTTCGCCGAAATAGACGCCCGAGGTGAGCTCGCGCACGATCATGATGTCGAGCCCGGCGACGATGTCGCGCTTCAGACTGGAGAAATCGGCCAGAGCGTCGAAGCACTGGGCAGGGCGGAGGTTGGCATAGAGGTCCATCTCCTTGCGCAGGCGCAGCAGCCCCCGCTCGGGCTTCACCGAGAAATCGAGGACGTCATACCTGGGCCCGCCCACAGCGCCGAGCAGCACCGCATCGACCGCCTGCGCCTTCGCCATTGTCTCGTCCGCCAGCGGCACCCCATGCACGTCGTAGGCCGCGCCACCGACGAGATCCTCGGATACGTCGAAGGTCACGCCCCGCTTCTCGCCGAGCCAGCCGATGATGCGTTTCACCTCGGCCATGACTTCGGGGCCGATGCCGTCGCCGGCGAGGATGAGGAGGGAGGGGTTGGCCAAGATGCGCTCCTGCTATCACTGGGGTTTGCCGTGGCCTACGCCGTCGCCCCTGCCCGGTCAAGCATCTGGCAGAAAAGGACGGCACCGGTCGGGCCGTGCCGAAGAGGCGCAGGATGCCCCCGCATTTCCGGAACGGCAGAGGTCAGGGCACCTCGATCTCGACCCAGACCGGTCGATGACGGGACGCAGCCGCGGCGACCGGGGCGAGCGGGTCGCCCGGCGGCGGCCACAGGACGCCGGAGCCGGTCACGCGCAGCCCGCGACCCGGAAGGATGTAGTCCGTCCGCAGCCGGCCCGGCCCGCCCGCCTCGCGGAAATCGGCGGTTTCGGTGGCGTCGTCGGGACCGGTCGGGGCGGGATCCTGCAGCAGCCGATGGGTCAGCAGCGAGGTGATGGCTTCGTGAAGCCCGTCCCCCGCCACCGGATCTATGTTGGCCTTGCCCATGAGCAGCACCGGGTGCTCGGGCGGTGGCATCGGCAGGCGTCCCTCGATCAGCCGCGTCCAGAACAGTGCCTCGTCGGCGGAGCGGCGGCCGTTCCGGTCCTCGGGGCCGTCGAAGACCGGCGGCGTGGCCGACCAGAGGAGCAGGCTCAGCCGCGCATCGCCCGGCAGTCGCAGTGGCACCTCCCAATGGCCGGTGGTGGAAAGGCGCTGGACCGCGGCCACCTCGGGCGGCAGGGGCGGCAGGTTCGCGCCGGGCAGGTTCGCGCCGGGCAGGTCGCGCCAGAGAAAGCCGGAGAAGTCGCGCGGGTCCTCGAGGGGCAACCGCGAGAGCAGCAGCATCCCGCCCTGCCCCGCAAAGCGGCCCCAGCCCTGCGCATCACCCGGCCCGCCCCGCCGTCCGTCTCCGTCGAGGTCGAGGCCGGTGCTGCGTCCGGTGTTTGGCCTCAGCGCGAACAGGTGAGGATAGGCCTCTCCCGCGAGGGCCCGAGCCGCGAGCAGGCCTGCGTCGTAATCGACGCCCAGCAGAAGCAGCACGTCCGCGTCCAGCGCCTCGATCATCCGGCGCACGGCGTCGATCTGCGGATCCTCGGCCTTCAGGATGTCGCGCAGCAGGAGGCCCGGCCCCTTCCGGGACAGCTCCGTGTCCCAGACGGCGAAGCGGATGCTGTCGGCGGCGGCGGCCAGCGGCAGAAGCAGGAGGAACGCGAGGAGAGCCGTCAGACCGGGACGAAGCCGGAGTTTCCAATCACCTCGCCCATGCGGCGCTTCTCGCGGATCATCTCGGCGATGCGGGCCATGCCCACGCCGCGCATGAAGAGGCTTGCCGGAAGAAATGCCCATGCCGCCGTCGTCCAGACCAGGGTCTGTGGTGAGGCCAGCGTCAACGGATCAAGCCCGCTGCTGCCGATCTTCACCACCGTGGGGATCAGGAATGGCAGCAGAAAGCCTAAGGCTACGTTAATGCGCGCGTCCCGCAGCAGCCTTTGAACCACGTCGCCGCCCGCGGTGGCCTCGAACGTGGGCAGGTTGACCCAGACGTTGAAGGCGGCGTGGCGCGACGGCCAGCGGTTCAGCCGGATCACCACCACGAAGATCGCGATCGCCGCCGTGGCGATGAGATAGGCCATGCCGGCGGCATCGCGCACCGCCTCAATGTCCTCGGTCGTGGCGGCATCCGACAGCATCAGGGTGGCGAGACGGACCGGGCTGTACGAGAAGTCCATCGCCCCGCCGAGTGCGGAGCCGAGTTCGGAGAACAGCATCGTGAGCGTCGAGGGATCGCTGGTCTCCCGCTGCATCAGCGTCAGCGAGACCACCATCACGAACAGGAGCGCATACCGCAGACGGTTGAACGGAGGCGCGTCCCGGAACTCGACGAGACCGGGATAGGTCGCATTGTATTCGACGAAGGTGAGAACCCCGCCGAAGAGGGCGACGAGAGCGACCATCTGCTTTCCGTCCGGACCCACGCCGGGCAGAAGGATCGAGGGTGTCGCCAGAAGAATGACGACGAGGAAAGCGCGCATCAGCGCGCCCGCAAGCCTTGAAATCACTTCTTTCCCACCCTTCATCCGGATCGCTCGGAGCGACGACTCCGACCTGGTTCCGAAGGCTCCCCGCCTTTTCTGGCGGGTTGTCGTATCTCTGCCCAAACCGTGCCTTCTTTCACCTTCAGCCGCAATCTGGCGTAAGAGTAAGCTAACCTTTGTGACGTAATCGGGGAGATTGTGTCGCCGAACTGCATCAAAAGGGGGAAAGAAAAAGGCCGCCCGAGGCGGCCTTTCATCTTGAGGTAGAAACGACCTCAGACCCAGGGTCTCAGGGTTGATGCTTTCTTCTCGAAGACGTCGATCGCAGACACTTTCTCGAGCGTCAGGCCGATGTCGTCGAGCCCGTTCATCAGGCAATGGCGCCGGAACGAATCGATCTGGAACGGGAAGGACTGCCCGTCCGAGGTCGTGACGGTCTGCGCCTCGAGGTCCACCGTCATGCGGGCGTTGGCGCCCTTGCGGGCGTCCTCCATCAGCATCTCGACCACCTCGGGCGGCATGACGATGGGCAGGATGCCGTTCTTGAAGCAGTTGTTGTAGAAGATGTCGGCGAAGCTCGTGGAGATCACGCAGCGGATGCCGAAGTCGAGCAGCGCCCAGGGCGCATGTTCGCGCGACGAGCCGCAGCCGAAGTTGTCGCCCGCCACGATGATCTGCGCATCGCGATAGGCGGGCTGGTTCAGCACGAACTCCGGGATCTCGCTGCCGTCGGGCCTGTAGCGCATCTCGTCGAAGAGGTTCTTGCCGAGGCCCGACCGCTGGATCGTCTTCAGGAACTGTTTCGGGATGATCATGTCGGTGTCGATGTTCACCAGCGGCATGGGAGCCGCGACACCGGTCAGTCTGGTAAATTCTTGCATGGCTCAGGGTTTTCCGGATTTTCTGAGGGCAAAGCCCATGGCGACGAGGGTGGTGCCCATGACGATCAGTTCGATCGCGACCAGGGTGCCGAGGAGGACGAGGCTCGCCTCGGGCAGCCGGAGCAGGATGAACAGACCGAGCCCGGCCGAGATCAGGCCGGAGAGCACCATGAGCCAGAACATGTCGGTGCCGCGCCAGGTGGCGAGGCTCAGCCCCAGCCGGACCACGCCCGAGACGAGGAAGAGCGCGCCCACGATCAGCGTGAGCGACACCATCCCGGCCAGCGGGTTGGCCAGCATCCAGACCCCGAGGACGAGGCTGATGAGGCTGAAGAGCGCGGTGGCCCAGCGCGAAGGCATCACCCGGTCCGACCACACCGCCCAGAGCCCCACCGCCCCGCTCGCCACGAAGACGCAGCCCGCGAGGACCGTGACGGCGAGCGAGACCGGGAGGGGGAAGATCAGTGCGACGAACCCGCCCACGAGGGCGAGGACGCCGGAGACGATGAGCGAGGACGTGCCTTTCATGCCGACGATCCTGACAGTTTATGAAAGCCTGCAGGCGCGCCCGGACCGGACGCGCCCGACGGAGGTCACGCCGGCTCGACCTGCGTGGCGATCAGGTCGCGCACATCGGTCAGGTGCCCGGCAACCGCGGCAGCGGCGGCCATTGCCGGACTCACGAGATGGGTGCGTCCGTTGCGGCCCTGACGGCCCTCGAAGTTCCGGTTGGAGGTCGAGGCGCAGCGCTCGCCGGGGCTGAGCTGGTCCGGGTTCATCGCGAGACACATGGAGCACCCGGCAAGGCGCCACTCGAAGCCCGCGTCGATGAAGACCTGCGCCAGGCCCTCGGCCTCGGCCTGCTCTCGCACGAGACCCGAACCGGGCACCACCATGCCGCGAACGCCGGGGGCGATCTTCTTGCCCTTCAGCACTTCGGCCGCCGCGCGCAGATCCTCGATCCGGCCGTTGGTGCAGGAACCGATGAACACCGCGTCGATCGTGATGTCCGTGAGCTTCATGCCGGGCGTCAGGCCCATGTAATCGAGCGAGCGCCGCGCGGCCTCGACCTTGCCGCCGGTGAAATCCTCGGGGGCCGGCACGGTGCCGGTGATCGGCAGCACGTCCTCGGGCGAGGTTCCCCAGGTCACGACCGGCGCGATGTCTTCGCCGCGGATCGTCACCACCTTGTCGAAAACCGCGCCCTCGTCGGTGAAGAGCGTCTTCCAGTAGGAGAGCGCGGACTCCCAGGCCGCGCCCTTGGGCGCATGCGGCCGACCCTTGACATAGTCGAAGGTCTTTTCGTCCGGTGCGATGAGGCCGGCGCGCGCTCCGCCCTCGATCGCCATGTTGCAGACCGTCATCCGGCCTTCCATCGAGAGCTCGCGGATCGCCTGCCCGCAGTATTCGATGACATAGCCGGTGCCGCCGGCGGTCCCGGTCAGGCCGATGACGCTCAGCGTGATGTCCTTGGCGGTGACACCGGGGAGAAGGCTCCCGGTGATCTCCACCTTCATGTTCTTCGACTTCTTCTGGATCAGCGTCTGGGTGGCGAGCACATGCTCCACCTCGGAGGTGCCGATGCCATGCGCCAGCGCCCCGAAGGCGCCATGCGTGGCGGTGTGGCTGTCACCGCAGACCACCGTCATGCCCGGCAGCGTCCAGCCCTGCTCGGGTCCGACGATGTGGACGATGCCCTGCCGGATGTCCGACACCGGATAGTAGTTGATGCCGAAGTCCTTCGCGTTCCGGTCGAGCGCCTCGACCTGGATGCGCGACTCCTCGTTGTCGATGCGGGTATCGCGGCCTTCGGTCGTCGGCACGTTGTGATCCGGCACGGCGATCGTCTTCTCGGGGGCGCGCACCTTGCGGCCCGTCATGCGCAGGCCCTCGAAAGCCTGCGGGCTCGTCACCTCGTGGACGAGATGGCGGTCGATGTAGAGCAGGCAGGTGCCGTCTTCGGACTGGTGGACGACGTGGTCGTCCCAGATCTTGTCATAGAGCGTTCTCGGAGCGGTCATGGCTCTCTCGCGATGGCTGTGGGATTTGGGATGGGGAAGGCAGGCGAAAGCCGCACGCCGACTCAAAGTCGGGCGAGGATCGAGAGGCTCGCGCCGTAGAACCGCCAGGGCAGCCGCGCGCGATCGTCCATGTCGAAGATGCGTTCCATCAGCGGGACTTCTACGCCGGATTCCTCCCGCAGGCAACATCGGCGTGAACCGACGGGCGGTTCCCGGCGTTGATCTCGACCTTCGGGATGAGGAACCTTCAGATGAGTGAAGTGGTCGGATACAAGGGATACGAACAGCCGCAGTATTCCGTCGAGGCTGCGGAAGCCTCGACAGAGATCCGAAGCTACGCCTCGCATCTCGCGGCGGAGGTCGCCATCGCCGGCGACCGATCCACCGCGATCACGCGCGGGTTCCGGGTGCTTGCGCGCTACATCTTCGGGGGAAACGCGTTGCAGCGGAAGATCGAGATGACCGTCCCGGTCAGCCAGTTCCCGCAAGGCACCGATGGCTGGGTGGTGCGGTTCATGATGCCCGCCGGCAGCAGCCGCGCCACCCTGCCCGCACCGAACGACAGCCGCATCCGCTTCGTCACGGTGCCTCCCTCGCGTCAGGCGGTGCGCCGTTTCTCGGGCTGGCCCACCTCGCACACGCTGCAGTGTCAGGCCCGCGATCTTGCCGACTGGATGGCGGCACGAGGTCTCGACCAGCGCGGCGGTCCGTTCTTCTATTTCTACGACTCTCCCATGACCCTGCCCTGGCAGCGGAGGAACGAGGTTGCCTTCCGCCTCGGCGAAGGCTAACGGCAGGCCGCCCGCATTGAGATTTCACGGCGGCGATGTTACCTTGACTGCATGGCCCGGCGCCGGGGCTTGTCGGCGCGCCACACGGGAGGACGACCCTGTCACATTCTGACCCCGCGACCGGACTTCCGGTCGGGCAGCGGCCGGCTCGGACGAGCACCGCGAACGAACCCGCCACCGAGCCCTCGAGCGAGGAGCTTCTTCAGGCCGTGCTCGCCTCGCTGGAAGACGACAAGGCCGAGGACATCGTGCAGATCGATCTTCGCGGCCGCTCGGACATGGCCGACTACATGGTCATATGCTCGGGCCGCTCGTCGCGCCAGGTCGCCGCCATCTCGGAAAAGCTGATGGACCGGGTCAAGCAGCAGTTCGGCCGGCTGTCCAAGGTCGAGGGCAAGGAAACGGGCGACTGGGTGCTGATCGACACGGGCGACGTCATCGTCCACGTCTTCCGTCCCGAGGTCCGAGAGTTCTACCAGCTCGAGAAGATGTGGATGCCGGGCGGCGCTCAGGGCCTGTCGCGCGCCTGATGAAGCTGCAGCTCTGCGCCGTCGGGCGGCTGAGGAGCGGGCCTGAACGCGATCTTGTGGAAGATTACCTCGGCCGGTTCGAGCGAACCGGCAAACCCCTCGGCCTTCCGGGGGTGCAGCTCGTCGAGCTGGAGGACCGCAAGGGCGGCGGGATGGAGGCCGAGGCCGAGCTGATCCTGAAGGCGGTGGGTCCCGGTGCCGCGCTCGCTGTGCTCGACGAGCGTGGGCGCACCCTGTCTTCGCCCGAATTCGCCGAACAGATCGCGCGCTGGCGCGACGCCGGCCGCGATGTGGCGCTCGTGATCGGCGGCGCGGACGGCCTCGCCCCGCGCCTGCGCGAGAGGGCGGATCTCGCCATCTCGTTCGGGAAGATGGTCTGGCCGCACATGCTGGTCCGGGTGATGCTCGCCGAGCAGCTCTACCGCGCCGCCACTATCCTCGCGGGCTCGCCCTACCACCGGGTCTGAGCGCAAGCGGCCGGTCCCGGCCGGACCGCCCCCTCCGGCGCCACGCCGGCTGGCGGGGCACCGGCCGTCACGCTCCGCCACACCTTGCAGGCGACGGACAGCGCCTTGTGCCGCGCTTCTGCTTGGGCTACGCCCGCGCCATGCCAGAACTCTTCGCCTATACCGACGGTGCCTGCAGCGGAAATCCCGGTCCGGGGGGCTGGGGGGTCCTGATGCTTGCGCGCGAGGGGGACGAGGTGGTCAAGGAGCGCACGCTGCAGGGCGGCGAGGCCATGACCACCAACAACCGCATGGAACTGATGGCCGCCATCTCGGCGCTCGAGGCGCTGACGCGGCCCTCCGACATCACCATCGTCACGGACAGCGCCTATGTGAAGAACGGCGTAACCACCTGGATCCACGGCTGGAAGCGAAACGGCTGGAAGACGGCGGACAGGAAGCCCGTGAAGAACGCCGAGCTGTGGGAGCGGCTCGATGCGGCGCAGCACAGGCACAAGGTCGTCTGGCGCTGGATCAAGGGCCACGCAGGCCATGCCGAGAACGAGCGCGCGGACGAATTGGCCCGCGCGGGCATGGCCCCGTTCAAGACACGCTAGTTTTCGAGCCTTCGTTCGCTTACAGTGGAGCCATGGCCCGACCGCGCTCCCTTCCCGATGCCGAAGTGCATGAGACCATCTGCCAGATGCTTTGCGGCGGCGGAGACCGCTCGGTGTCGTTCGGCACCGTCTCGCGCGCGACGGGTCTCGCCGCCGCCACCCTTGCAGGACGCTACGGCACGCGGGACGGCATGGTCCTGTCGGCCCTCAGCCATTTCTGGGACGGGCGTGAGGCCGATCTGGCCCGCGCCGATGAAGAGCCGAAGCCGGCCGGCTACCTCAAGGCATTGGGAGAGGCCGACCCTCATCTCGTCGCGATTTCGCTGATGCTGGCCGAGATCCGGCCGCGCGCGGAAGGCTGGCGGCGGTCGGTTGAGGCGGGGCTTGCCCTGCGTCTGGGCCGTGCGGAGGCTGCGGCGATGATGTTCGCCCTCTGGCAGGGACAGCGCGCGTGGCAGGCGGCAGGAGGGCGCAGCTTCAAGCTGAAGGACGCAGCCAAGCGGATCGGCTCTGCCGGCTAGGCTGCCACGCGCGGCTTGGACCCTGCGCTGCTGCGGTCAGGCCACCCCTTGCCGCTGCTGTTGACTTCGGCCACGCGCCCGGGCGAACGGCTTTGATCCCGCGCCGCCGCAATTGACGCCGGCCGGCAAGCCAACCGCCGCCACAGGGTCGGATGTGTCATGCCCGACACCGGGAACGTCGGCAGGATCGACATGCCGGCGGCAAAGCTCAGGCCGAGGTCGCGCGGTTGCCCTTCGGCAGCGGGAAGCCCCGCAGGAACTCGTCGCGCTCCATCGGGCGCTTGCCCTCGCGCTGCGCGAGGGTGATTTCGACCGCGCCGGAGCCGCAGGCGATGCGGAGGCCATCCAGCACCTCGCCCGGCGCGCCCTCCCCCTCGGCCAACCGACCGCGAAGCATCTTCACCCGTTCTCCGTTCAGAAGCGTCCAGGCACCGGGCGAGGGCGAGAGACCGCGGATCCGCCGATCCACCTCGGCCGCGGGACGGGTCCAGTCGATTCCGGCCTCGGCCTTCGACACCTTCTCGGCATAGGTCACGCCCTCCTCGGGTTGCGGCTGCGGCACCAGGTCATCCAGCGACTCGAGCGCGCCGAGGATCAGCCGGGCACCCATTTCGGACAGACGGTCGTGCAGGTCCTCCACCGTCTCCTCGGGACCGATATGGGTCTTCTCGCACATCAGGACGGGGCCGGTGTCGAGTCCCGCCTCCATCTGCATGATGCAGATGCCCGTCTCTTCATCCCCGGCAAGGATCGCCCGGTGAATCGGCGCAGCCCCACGCCAGCGGGGAAGCAGCGAGGCGTGGATGTTGAGGCAGCCCCGCTCGGGAGCGTCGAGGATCGGCTGGGGCAGGATCAGCCCATAGGCCACCACGACCGCCGCCTCGGCGCCGAGGGCCGCGAACTCGGCCTGCACCTCGGGCGCCCGCAAGGAGCGCGGATGGCGGACCGGCAGGCCCAGTGCCTCGGCGCGGGCCTGCACCGGCGTCGGGCGGTCCTTCTTGCCTCGGCCCGCGGGACGTGGCGGCTGGCAATAGACGCAGACGACCTCGTGATGGGCATGCAGCGCCTCGAGCACCGGCACCGAGAAGTCGGGCGACCCCATGAAGACGATGCGCATGGGTCAGCCCACCCGACGGAGGTATTTCTCGGACTTCGCGATCACCATCTTCCGCTTAAGCGGCGACAGGCGGTCGATGTAGAGCTTGCCGTCGAGATGGTCGATCTGGTGCTGGACCGAAGTCGCCCAGATGTCCACGAAATCGCGCTCCTCCGTCTCGCCCTTCTCGTTCAGGAAGCGCACCGTCACGGCCCGGGGCCGCGAGATGACGGCTGTTGCGCCGGGAAGGTTCGGGCTGCCCTCCTCATGCTCGCGGAACTGGCCGGAGGCATGGAGGATCTCGGGATTGGCGAGGCGGATCGCCTTCCCGCGGCTGTCGGAACAGTCCACCACGGCGAGCCGCAGCATCACCCCGATCTGCGGCGCGGCGAGCCCGTAGCCGGGCATCGCGTCCATGGTCTCGACCATGTCCGTCCAGATCGCGCAGATCTCGTCGGTCACGGCCTCGACAGGCGTGGCCACCGTCTTCAGGCGCTTGTCGGGATACATCACGAAGGGGCGGATCATGCTTCCATCTCCCGCAGGGCCTCGTCGCGCGCTTCCGGCGAGAGGCGGTCGAGGGTCACGATCCCGTCCAGGTGGTCGATCTCGTGCTGGGCGCAGATCGCCGGGAAGCCCGAGAGCGTCGCCTCCTGAACGGCCCCGAAGAGGCTCGTCCAGCGCAGCCGGATCTCTGGCGCGCGCACGATCAGCGTCCGGACGCCGGGGATCGAGAGGCAGCCTTCGACACCCTCCACCCGCTCTTCCGACAGGCTCAGGATCTCGGGATTGACGAAGACCTGCGGCTCGGCCGGCCCGTCCTTCCAGACCGCATCCATCACGAAGAGCCGCACCATCTCGCCCACCTGCGGCGCGGCGAGACCGCGCCCCTCGGCATGATACATGGTCGCCAGCATGTCGGCGGCGAGTGCGTCGAGTTCGGGGCCGGGCACGGCCGGGCCGCAGGCTTGCGACAGCCGCGGGTCGGGCCAGCGCAGGATCGGGCGGATCGCCATCAGGCCTTCTGCACCAGACCCGAGGCCTGGGCCCGCTTGAACTTCTCCATCTTGCGCGTGATCATCTGCCGCTTGAGCGGCCGCAGGTAGTCGATGAAGAGCTTGCCGTCGAGGTGGTCGATCTCGTGCTGCACGCAGGTGGCCCAGAGGCCCGAGAACTGCTCCTCCTCCTCGCGGCCGTCGATGCCGGTCCAGCGCACCTTCACCTCTGCGGGACGCTCGACGTCGGCGAAGACGTTGGGCAGCGACAGGCAGCCTTCCTCGTAGGTCGAGACGTCGTCGGACGTCCAGACCACCTCGGGGTTGATCATCGCCAGCGGCCGGCGGGCGCCGTCGCTTTCCTTGTTGCAGTCGAGCACGATCAGCCGCCGCGTCACGCCCACCTGCGGGGCGGCCAGCCCGATCCCCGGCGCGTCGTACATCGTGGCGAGCATGTCGTCCGCCAGACGGCGCAGATCGTCCGTGATCTGACCAACGGGGTCGCAGATCTTCTTCAGGCGCGGGTCCGGATGGATGAGAATGGAGCGTATCATGGCCGTGATTTACGACCAGAAGGGGCTTCGCGCAATGGGCGGGGCAAGCGGGGGCTGCGGCACGCCTTCGCATCTGCGACCGCGGCTCGATGAAGCAAGGGCGCCCGTCGCACCCACCTTCGCATCCGAGGCCGGGTCGGTCGCGGACACCGGGCGGCACGGCACGTTGGCGCAGCGCGGGTCGGATGGGCCCCGACCCGGCCTGCTTCGGCCTGCGAAGGGCAAACGATGCCGAAACGGTCCGCCTGCGGGGAGGTGGCCCCCGGAGGTGAGCCACGGGGCCGACAAACAGGGTGGGTTCCCGCACCGGCGGCCGCACTTGCGCCCGCCGCCGCGTCGGCTAGGCTCGCGCGCAAACAGGAGCGACCATGAACTTCGACGAGCGCATCGACCGCCGCGGTTCCCACTCGGTGAAGTGGGACATGATGGAATCCCTCTACGGCGTGCCCGCCGACACGGGCATCGCCATGTGGGTGGCGGACATGGAGTTTCGGCCGCCGGCCGCGATCCAGAAGGCGGTGGAGGGGATGGCCGAGCACGGACTCTACGGCTATTTCGGCGATGACCGGGACTATCTGTCGTCGATCCGCTGGTGGATGGCGCATCGCCACGGCTGGGAAGTCGCGCCCGAGTCCATCTTCACCGTCCACGGCCTCGTCAACGGGACGGCGCTCTGCGTCGACGCCTACACCCGGCCGGGCGATGGCGTGGTGCTGATGACGCCGGTCTATCACGCCTTCTCGCGCGTGATCCGCGCGGCGGGTCGCAAGGTCGTCGAGTGCCCGCTTGCGCAGGAGGCCGGGCGCTACGTCATGGACTTCGATGCCTGGGAGAACCAGATGACCGGGGGCGAGCGACTGCTCATCCTCTGCTCGCCGCACAATCCCGGCGGGCGGGTCTGGACGGTGGAGGAACTGCGGCAGGTCGCAGATTTCTGCGTGCGCCATGACCTGATCCTCGTCTCGGACGAGATACACCACGACCTCGTGTTTCCGGGCCGGAAGCACACGGTCATGCCGCTCGCCGCGCCCGAGATCCTGAACCGGCTGGTGATGCTGACAGCGGGGACCAAGACCTTCAACATCGCCGGCGCTCACTGTGGCAACGTGATCATCCCGGACCCGAGCCTGCGCGCCACATTCGCACAGCGGATGGGCGCGCTCGGCATTTCGCCGAACTCCTTCGGCCTGTTCATGGTGACGGCCGGCTATTCGCCCGACGGCGCGGCCTGGGTGGACGCGCTGGTCCGGTATCTGGACGGCAACCGGGCGCTCTTCGACTCGCGTGTGAACGCGATTCCCGGCCTCAGGTCCATGCCGCTCGAGGCGACCTACCTCTCCTGGGTGGACTTTTCATCCACCGGCATGACCAATGATGAGGTGCAACGCCGAGTTCAGGCCGAGGCCCGAATAGCGGCCAACCACGGGGCGACCTTCGGCGCCGGCGGCGAGAGCTTCCTGCGCTTCAACATCGCCGCTCCGCGTGCACAAGTCGAGGAAGCGCTGGAGCGTCTGGCCAGCGCCTTCGCCGACTTGCAGTAGTCAGGCGCGCGGAAGGTATCCGGCCGGCGGTTCCTGCTCCTGCCAGAAATCGAGCGGGGGACGGTCCGTCGGCACGGTCGCGCGCTTGAAGTCGCAGACGAGCTCGCCCTTGTCGATGACTGCGCAGACGATGAGGCACTGACACACCAGCCGTTCCCCGTCGTAGAGATTCACGAGGCCGCGCAGGTTCCGGATCTGATCGGCATCAAGGGCAAAGCCGCCGTCCCAGAGCCGGAGCACGGGGATCTCTGTCCCGCCGAAGCGGACCCGCAGGCGCGACTTGCGCTTCATCTCGGCCTTCTGCGCGGCAGCGAGGCCGTCTCTGATCTCCTGAGGCAAATACTCGAGCATGAAATCACTCCCTTGTGCTCACATGTGAGTCTGGTGGCAAAAGGTAAAAAATCAAGCTATACGAAAGAAGATTTCAAAAATCTGGCTGAAATATCTCGAAAGATGCGCCGGTCACGCGGCGCGGACGTAATGTTCGACTATTGTTGCCAGATCGTTCACCGGAGTCGAGATGGCGAAATAGCCACAGGCGTTCTGGCAGTGGGTGAAGATCGAACCGTCCGAGAAGACGCCCGTATCGGTCAGGAAGACGACCTTCGCCCAGGGCTGTCGGAAGGCGGCGAAATCGGCCACTGCCAGCGCAGAGCCTTCGTCGAGCATGAGGTCCAGCATCACCACCTGAATCCTGTGCGCACAGAGCACCCGGACCGCACATTCCTGACTATGCGTGACATGGACGGTGATGCCATCCTCACGCAGGCGCTCGGCCCACTGGCTGGCAAGATCCTCCCGGCTCTCCACGATCAGGACGTGCATGTCAGCTTTCCTTCGACTTTGCCAAGAACTTGTCTCACCTTCGGCCGGAATGTTTTAACGTGTGGTTAACAGAATGTCTCAATTCGGGAACGTATCCGTGATCAGGCGGATCCCCGCCGTGCTGTTCCCGAGGACCACTCCGCGGTCGCGCGGCGCAGCAGCAAGCAGGATCCGGTGCGGACAAGGCTGTCACCTGCGCGCATCTCGTGCCGGAGTCGGCAGGCGGAGAGCCGTCTCGTGAGATGGGGCGTCTGCGCAACCGTGGCCGCGCCGCCCGAGCAGGTGGAGGCCTTCGTCGCGCATCATCTCGAGCTTGGCGCCACCCGGATCTGGCTTTTTCTCGACGATCCGGAGGCGCCCGAAGCCGGCTCGCTCGCAGATCTTCCCGAGGTCACCGTGACGCGCTGCACCCTCGGCTGGTGGCGCCGCACGCTCGGATACCGGCCGGCCCGGCACCAGAACCGCCAGACCCACAACATCAAGCATGTCTACGCCAAAAGCCGTGTTTCATGGCTTGCCCATCTTGATGTGGACGAGTTCCTCCTGTCCGAGGAACCGGTGTCGCCCCTGCTCGCGGCCGTGCCCGCCGATCAGCCACTCGTCCGCGCAGCGCCGTGGGAGGCCCTGTCGGACGCGGCCCTTCCCGATGACGTGTTCACGGCCCGCCACTTCCGCCGCGCCGTGCCGGGCAAGGAATGTGCGGCCGAGCGCGACATCGCCTTCGGCCCTCATGCCGCCCTCCTGCCCGAGGGAGCACTCAGCCACAGCGCCGGGAAGTGCTTCTTCCGCACCGGGCTCGCCCGCTTCGAACCGCGCCTCCACGGGGCCTTCCGGGCTGGCGAGAGGGTGCGCGATGTGCCCTTTCATCCGGCCCTGACCCTTCTGCATTTTCACGCGGAGGACAGGACGCGCTGGCTCGAGCGGCTGCCCTTCCGGCTGCGGCTCGGAGCTTATCAGTTCAATAAGAACCTGCAGGACTATCTGCTTGCTGCCGGTCCCGCCGAAGTCGCGGCCTTCTACGACCGGGTGCAGGATCCCGATCCGGCGACCCGAGCGGCGCTCGACGCCAGAGGTCTGCTGCGCGAAGTCCGCCTTGGCCTGCGCGCAAAGATGGCGAAGCTCGAGGCACGTCGGCAGCGGGCCTGACGGAGGGAGCCGATCGGGCGGCCGTCAGGCCACCAGCGCTTCGGCCTTCTTCAGATCCACCGAGACGAGCTGACTCACCCCCTGCTCTGCCATCGTCACGCCGAAGAGGCGGTCCATCCGCGCCATCGTCACCGCATGGTGGGTGATGATGAGGAAACGGGTCTCGGTCCGCCGGGTCATCTCGTCCAGAAGGTCGCAGAAGCGCGTCACGTTCGCATCGTCGAGCGGCGCGTCCACCTCGTCGAGCACGCAGATCGGGGCGGGATTGGCGAGGAACACCGCGAAGATCAGCGCCAGCGCCGTCAGCGTCTGCTCGCCACCGGAGAGCAGCGACAGCGTCGAGAGCTTCTTGCCCGGCGGCTGGCACATGATCTCGAGACCGGCCTCGAGCGGGTCGTCGCTCTCCACCATCACGAGCCGCGCCTCTCCACCGCCGAAGAGATGGGTGAAGAGCGTGCCGAAGCTCGTGTTCACCTGCTCGAAGGCGGTGAGCAGCCGCTCGCGTCCCTCGCGGTTCAGGCCCTGGATGCCCGCGCGCAATTTCTTCACGGCCTCCTCGAGGTCGATCTTCTCGGCCTTCAGCGTGTCGTGCTCGGTCTGGACGGCCCGCGCATCTTCCTCGGCCCGCAGGTTCACCGCGCCGAGCGCCTCGCGCTGCCGCCTGAGCCGCGCCACCTCGATCTCGAGCGCCTCGGCCGAGGGAATCCGCTCGGGATCGACCGCCAGCGCCTCGAGAAGCTCCTGCGGCGTGTGCTCGGTTTCCTCACGGATGCGCTCTGCGGCCAGCTGGAGCGCCTCGGATGCCGCATCCGAGCGGGCCTCGGCGCGGGCGCGGGCCTCACGGATCTCGCCCGCCTGCCGCTCGGCCTCGCGCTCGGCCTCCTGCGCGGCGCGCAATGCGGTTTCGGCCGTGGCGAGCGCGTCGCCCGCGCGGGCGCAGCGCTCCTCGGCGGCCTCTATGGCTTCCGCGAGGTCCTCGCGGCGCGCGGCGATCTCTTCGGGCGCCTCCGAGGCCTCGCGCAGGTCCTCCTCGGTGGCAGCCTTGCGTTCGGCAAGCTCGGCGCTGCGCTTCTCGGCCGTCTCCAGCCGGTGCTTCCAGCCCGACAGATCCTTCGTCACCTCCTGCCGCCGCTTCACCCGCGCCTCGCCCTCGCGGCGCAACTCGTCATGCAGCGACCGGCGCGACATCATCGCAATGCGGGCGGCCTCCACCGCCATCTTCAGATCCTCGATGCCGGCGCGGGCGGCCTCGAGGTCCGGCAGCGCGGCGGCCGTGCTTTCCGCCTCGCGCAGCCGCGTGCGGGCCTCCATCGCCTCGTCCTCGTAGCGCTTCACCGCAAGCCGCGCCGATTCGAGCTTGCCACCCGCAATCGACCGCTCCGCCTCGGCCTTCGAGGCCGCGCGGCTCGCTTCCGTCACGCGGGCATCTGCGGCGCGACGGGCCTCGCGCGCTTCCTGGTCGGCACGGGTCAGTTGCGCGAACCGTGCCTGAAGCGCCTCGTGCGCCTGCCGTGCCCCCTCGGCGCGGGCCGCCACCTCCTCGAGGTCGCGCTTCAGCGCCACGAGCCGGTTCAGCTGCTTCAGCCGCAGCGCCGCCGCCGAAGGCGCATCCTCGGCCCCCGCGCGGAATCCATCCCAGCGCCACAGATCGCCCTCGAGGCTCACCAGCCGCTGTCCCGGCTGCAAGAGCGGCTGGAGCGCGGCACCCGTCTCACGGCCGACGAGGCCGATCTGGCCGATCCGGCGGCGCAGCACCTCGGGCACGCCGACATGCGGGGCCAGCGGCTCGGCCCCCACGGGCAGGGACGCGGCCTCGTCGTAATCCGGAAGCGAGGCCCAGCCGGACCGCGCGTCCGCCTCGACCTCCGGCGCGCGAAGATCGTCGGAGAGCGCCGCCCCCAATGCGGCCTCGTAGCCGGGTTCGACCTGGATCCGGTCGAGAAGCTGGCTGCCCGCCTGCGCCTCGCGGTCGACGAGCCGCGCCAGCGCCGCCACTTCGGCGCGCAGTGCGTTGGCCTCCCCCTCGGCCGCCGAGCGCTGCGCCCGCGCCTCGGCCTCGCGCGACTGCGCCTCGGCCCGCGCCTCGTCGGCCTGGATCAGCGCCTCCTCGGCGGCCTCGGCGCGCTCCTGCGCCTCTTCCTGCGCGGCGGCAGCCTCTTCCCAGGCCTCGGCCGCGCGCTCCTGCGCCTCGGCGGCGGTTTCGACCGCCTCGCTCGCACGCGCAGCCTCGGCCTCGGATTTCGCAAGCGTCGTGCGGCTGTCGACAAGCATCCGCTGCGCCGACTGGTGGCGCGCCGACAGCCGCGCGACATCTTCGGTGCGCTCCGACAGGATCTCCTCGCGCTCGCCGAGCGCAGCCCCCGCCTCGCGCGCCGCCTCGGCCGCCTCGGCCAGCCGCGCATCATGGCCCTCATGCGCCTTCTCGAGCGCCTCGCGCTCCCACTCCAGCCGCGCGATGGTCTCGGCCGCATCGCGGTTCAGCCCGGCCTCGCGCTCGCTGTCGCGCGCAAGCTGATCCACCCGCGACATGAGCGTGGCGATGGTGGCTCGCGCCCGCTCCTCCTCGGCGGCCAGCGCATCGCGCTCGACCGTAAGGCGCTGGAGCACGGCGCCGGCGATGGCTTCCTCCTCGCGCTTCGGCGGCAGAGCCTCCTCGGCCTCGGCGCGCGCGGCGGTGGCCTTCCGCGCGGCGGCCTCGGCCTGTCCCGCGGCCAGCATCCGCTCGCGCAGGCTCGCCAGCGCCTCGGTGCGCGCCTGATCGGCCTCGCGCCAGCGGCGGTAGAGCAGCGAGCCCTCGGCCCGCCGCAGCTCCTCGCCGATCTCGCGGTAGCGCGCGGCCTGCTTCGCCTGGCGTGCCAGTGTCGCGAGCTGCTGCGCCAGCTGGTCGAGCACGTCCTCGACCCGCGCCAGGTTCTGCTCGGTCGCGGCCAGCCGCAACTCGGCCTCGTGCCGGCGCTGGTAGAGGCCCGAGATCCCGGCCGCCTCCTCGAGGATCCGCCGCCGCGCCTTCGGCTTGGCATTGATGAGCTCGGAGATCTGCCCCTGCCGCACCAGTGCCGGCGAATGCGCGCCGGTCGAGGCATCGGCGAAGAGCATCTGGATGTCGCGTGCGCGCACGTCGCGGGTATTGGCCTTGTAGGCGCTGCCTGCGTCGCGGGTGATCCGGCGCACAATCTCGATCGTGTCGGCGTCGTTGAAGCCAGAGGGCGCGAGCCGGTCGGCGTTGTCGAGCACCAGCGCCACCTCGGCGAAGTTGCGTGCGGGCCGCGTGGCCGCGCCGGCGAAGATCACGTCCTCCATCCCCGCGCCGCGCATGGCAGTCGGGCGGTTCTCGCCCATCACCCAGCGCAGCGCCTCGAGCAGGTTCGACTTGCCGCAGCCGTTCGGACCGACGACACCGGTCAGACCCTCGTGAATCACCAGATCGGTGGGGTCCACGAAGCTCTTGAAGCCGTTCAGTCTGAGGCGGGTGAACCGCAAGGCCGGACCCTTCTGATTCCCGATCAAGCCTGCATGGTCCGGCCTGAGGTTCCCCAAGTCAACCGCAGCCCCCTTGATCTGGCGGCATCCGGCCGGTTATCCCCAAGATGTTGCCATCACCCGCAAGAGGAAGCCCCATGATCCCCCGCAGAGCCAGCGACGGCGAGGACTGGGCGGCGATCCTCGGACTGATCCTGCGCGCCTTCGCTCATATGGAGGGCCGGATCGACCCGCCGTCGTCGGCGCATCGCCTGACCCCCGAAGCCATCGCAGGCCAGGCGCGCGAGGGCGAGGTCTGGCTCGTCGGCGATCCGGTGGCGGCCTGCCTCTTCCTCACGCCGAAGCCGCACGCGCTCTACCTCGGCAAGCTCGCCGTCGAGCCCTCGATGCAACGCCGCGGCCTCGGCCGGTCGCTGATGGCGGTGGCGGAGGAGCGGGCGCGGGCGCTCGGCCTGCCCGCGCTCGAACTCGAGACGCGGATCGAACTGGTCGGGAACCACGCCACCTTTCGCGCCATGGGTTTCGTTCAGGTCGCGGCCACGGCCCATCCGGGGTTCGACCGACCGACCTCTCTCACCTTCCGGCGCGTGCTCGCGCCCGCACCTGCTCCCGCCAGAGGGTGAAGAGCCCGGCCGAGACCACGACACAGGCTCCGATGATGACGTTCATCCCCGGCCGTTCGTTGAAGACAAAGAAGCCGAGCATCGCCGCGAAGGGCAACTGGAGATAGGCGAAGGGCTGCACCGCACTCGCCTCGGCCACCTCGTAGGCGCGGATCAGGAACCAGTGCCCCATCGCGGCCGAGCAGCAGAGCGCTGCCATCCAGAACCAGTCCACCGGCGCCATCGGCTCCCAGTGCCAGAGCCCGACGCCGGTCATGGCGATCGCACCGACCGTCCCGGTCCAGAAGAAGCTGACCGCGGCCGAGTCGCCCCGCGCGACGTAGCGCGTGAGCAGCCCGTACATCGCGAAGAGCAGGGCCGCGGCCAGCGGGATCAGCGCCCAGGGCGAGAAGACGGCCACGCCGGGCTGCAGGATAATGAGGATGCCCACGAAGCCCGCGCCGATGGCGAGCCAGCGCCGCCAGCCCACCTGCTCGCCCAGCACCGGCCCGGAAAGGGCGGCCACCAGCAGCGGGTAGCAGGTGAAGACGGCATGGCTCGCGACGAGGCCGAGCTTCACGAAGCCCACCACCATGACGCAGACCTCGGTTGCGAGCAGCAGCCCCCGCAGGATCTGCAGGACCGGGAAGCGCGAGCGGATCGCGGGGGCGAGCCCGCCCGCCTGACGCGCGGCGATCGCGATGACGAAGGTCGCGAAGAACCAGTAGCGGATCATCACCACCATGAAGACGCTGTAATGCTCGGCGAGGTGCCGCGAGATGCCGTCCTGCAGGGCGAAGATGCAGGTGGTGAGCACCATCAGGCCGATGCCCAGCCGCGTATTCTGTTCGGTCATCCGCCGAGAACTCCGGTCGTCATGTGTCGCTTGCGGCCGTGGCCGGGCTGCCGCGTCACGAGAAAGCCCGCCTCGGCGAGGGCGCGCCGAACATGGCCCGCCGCCGTGTAGGTGGCGAAGGTGCCACCCGGCGCCGTATGGCGCGCGACTTCGGCCATGAGGGCATCGGACCAGAGTTCGGGGTTCTTCGCAGGGGCGAATCCGTCCAGGAACCACGCGTCGGCCCGACCCTCCCAGCGCGGGAGAAGCTCGCGCGCGTCGCCGATCAGCACCTCGGCCTCGAACCCGTCATCCACGAAGCGCGAATGACCGGCGGACCACGCGGCAAGGAACGGCGCCGCCACGGCCTCCGCCTCGGGGAAGGCGCGCAAGGCCCGTGCGACGTCGGGCGCGGCCATCGGATAGGCCTCGAACGACCGGTAGAAGAGCCGCCCCGGTCGCCCCGCCGCCCGCCAGGCGATCAGCGTCGCGAGCATGTTGAGCCCGGTGCCGAAGCCGAGTTCGGCGATCACGAACCCGTCGCGGAAGCGGCCCGGCAGGCCGTTGCCCGCAAGAAAGACGTGCCGCGTCTCGGCCAGCCCGTCGGCCAGCGAGAAATACGGATCATCAAAGCGGGTGGAGACGGGAACCACTCCGTCGCGCCAGTCGAGACACGCGGCCTCCGACGATCCCCGCTGATTTCCGCGCGCGTCGGAAGCGCTGGTTCTGGCTTGCCCGAAGGCTGATTCACCTCCGGCCGCCGCTGTCGGGTCGGCTTCCCCGGCGGCCCTTCGGCTGTCCTTGCAGCCGGCATCCTGCGCGGTTTCGTCCCGCACTGAACGGGCATCCCCGCTCTGGCCTGTCGCTGCCATCTATCCTAAGCCTGCTGAGTCCGAAGGTGCGGACATTGGGCGAGGACGGGTGAAATGGCAACGCCGGATCTGACGGTTCGAGGCGGCGGAATCTTCGGGCTCTCCGTGGCCTGGGCCGCGGCGCGCAGAGGCGCGAAGGTGCGGCTGATCGAGCGCGAACGGATCGGCGCAGGCTCGTCCGGCGGTCTTGTCGGCGCCCTTTCGCCCCATGTGCCCGAGCAGTGGAACGACAAGAAGGCCTTCCAGTTCGAGAGCCTCGCCATGGGCGAGGATTGGTGGTCCGAGGTGGAAGAGGCCTCGGGTCTCTCCGCCGGCTATGCACGGCTCGGCCGGTTCCAGCCGCTGGCGGACGACCGCGCGGTCGAGCACGCCCGCGCCCGTGCCGAGGAAGCGCGCACGCTCTGGCAGGGCCGCTTCACCTGGCAGGTGGTTCCGGCCGAGGGCGAGTTCGTCCCGGAGAGCCCGACCGGCCTGATGATCCACGACACGCTGACCGCCCGGGTGCATCCGAGGCTGGCCTTGGCGGCGCTCGTCGCCGCCATTCGGGCGCGCGGCGGCGAAGTCCTGATCGGCGAGGGCGAGGAGGCGGGGCCGGTCGTCTGGGCCACAGGCACGGCCGGGCTCGAGGCCCTGTCAGAGGATCTGGGCAAGCCCGTCGGCAACGGCGTGAAGGGCCAGGCGATGATCGTGGGCCTCGATGCGCGCGACCGGCCGCAGGTCTTCGCCACCGGCCTCCTCATCGTGCCGCATGCCGACGGAACGACCGCCGTCGGCTCGACGGCCGAGAAGGAATGGACCGCGCCCGACACGACCGACGCGCAGCTCGAGGATGTGCACGCCCGCGCACTGGCGCTTTGCCCTTGGCTTCAGGGTGCGCCGGTCCTGACCCGCTGGGCAGGTCTCCGCCCCCGCGCCCGCAGCCTCGCGCCGATGCTCGGCGAATGGCCCGGGCGACCGGGCCATTTCCTCGCGAACGGTGGCTTCAAGATCGGCTTCGGCATGGCCCCGAAGGTGGGCGAGGTCATGGCGGACCTGCTCCTCGACGGCAGGGACGGGATCCCGGAGGGCTTCCGTGTCGAGGCCTCACTGAAAAAGCGGGTGAAGGCCGAGGAGTGACCTCGGGCGCCCCGCATGGGGAATGATCGGCTCCCGGCGCGGCTGCCTCGCGGGTGCCGCAGGGCATCCAGCTTCGCAAGACGCCGCTCATGGGGCTCCCACAGGTCGCCCGTTCGCGGCTCGGAGGCTCCACCGGAGCCTCCGCAAGACGCCGCCCATGGGGCTCCCACGGGTCGCCCGTTCGCGGCTCGGAGGCTCCACCGGAGCCTCCGCAAGACGCCGCTCACCCCCTCAGCTCGGGGGTGATGCGCACGGGGCCGCCGCTTCCGCGCAGCTTCGCGCGGTAGATCACCACCGACTCCGTTACCCGCATGACGTAGGTGCGCGTCTCGGAAAAGGGGATCTGCTCGACCCAGTCCACCGCGTCGACCTCGGCCGAGCGCGGGTCGCCGAACTCGGTGATCCAGCGTCGCGGGCGACCGGGGCCGGCGTTGTAGCCCGAGGCGATCAACGCGAGCGACGGGCCGAATTCCTCGACGAGCTGCGCGAGATAGGCTGTGCCCAGCCGCACGTTGTAGGCCGGATCCCGCGTCAGCCGCCCAAGCTCGTAGCCGAGACCCAGCTTCGGCGCCATCAGCTTCGCCGTGCCGGGCATCAACTGCATGAGGCCCCGCGCCCCCGCCGGGCTCACCACCACCGGGTTGAACTCGCTCTCGCGGCGCGCAATCGAGAGCGCGAGCGCCCGGCTCACCGGCAGTCCCTCGCCCGGCACGATATCGGGGACGGGGAAATAGGCTCCGGGCAGGATCGTGCCGCCTTCCGCCGCCTGCTTGGCGATCAGCACCGCCACATGCGGCTCGCCCATCGACAGGGCCATCTCGGCCAGCCGGCCGAGATCGGCGGCGTCAAGGCTCTCGGCCAGATGGAGGAGGAATCGCTTGCCGAGATCGCGATCGCCCGCGGCGAGCAGCAGGCGGCCTGCCGCGAGGACCGAGGAGGAGGCGAAGCCGGCCTGCCGCCAGTCCCCTGCCCTCGGCGAAGCGACAAGGCTCGGGTCGAGGGCGACGCCCGCACGCTCGGCCGAGAGCAGCCCGTAATAGGCGGTCTGGTACTTCGCGCCGGCGGCGAAGGCTGCGCCCGCCTCGTCGTAGCGGCCGAGCTGTTCGAGTGCGCGCCCCTGCCAGTAATGTGCCCGCGAGAGACTGATCGGCGTGCGCACGGCGGCCTGCAGACGCTGGAAATGCGTGAGCGCCGTCCCCGGATCGCCCAGCTTGCGGAGCGCGATGAAACCCGCGAAGAACTCCAGCTCGGCAAAATCGGAGCCGCCCTCGAGGTGGTGGCTTGCCGCAATCCGGTAGGCGGTCCTGGCGTCGCCGTCCTCGTTCAGCGCCCGTGCGAGACTGGTGCGCCGGCCCGCCCATTGCGAGGGGCTGCCAAGGGCCGCCACGCTCTCGGACCGTTCGAGAAGGAGCGCCGCCGCCTCGGCGTCCCGCCCTTTTCGCGTGCGCCAGAGAAAGCGCTCGTAGGCCAGGCCCGGATCGGAGGAGAGCGACGCCGGCACCGCCGCGATCAGCGTGTCCACCCCGGCCGCATCGGCCCGCAGAGCGAGCCGGGCGGCAGCAAGCCGCTTCCAGCCGTCCGAGACGCGCGGCAGCATGCGCCGCGCCTGCTCGGGGCGGTTCTCCCAGAGGAGCATGTCCAGCCGCGCCTCGTTCGCCGGTGCCAGCACCTCGGAAAAGGCGGCCATCGCCTCCGCCTCCTCCTCCGGCTCGAAGGCGAGGGTCGTCCAGGCGCGGCGGATGACGGCCTCCGCCTCCGCGCGCTGCCCCGACGCCGCGAGCGCTTTCGCAAGCGCGATCGCCCCCGTGGCCGTTGCCGGCTGGCGCGAGCCGAAATAGGCGATGATGCGCGCCGGGGTCGTGGAGCGCGCGACCGCCTCCTCGCCCTTGTCCCGCAGCAGTGCGAGGCCGGGCCAGTCGGGGTGCTGGGCGAGGAAGGCCTCGTAATCGCCCAGAAGCCCCTCGCCCGCCCGCAACCGGTGCCATTCGACCAGAGATTGCGCCAGCGGTCCCGACTGCCGCGCCCGGGCAGAGGCCTCTGCCCAGTTCTTCGACCAGGCGCTGCGCAGGGCGAGGCGCAGCGCATCCGGGTCCTCGGCCCGCGCAGCAAGCGGAGCGCAGAGGAGCGGCAGGATCAGGCAGGCACAAAGCAGGATCTGCGACAGGCGGGCGGGGGACGAGGAGGAGCGCTGCATGGGCGCAATCTGCCCAAGCCCGTGTCCGCCCGCAACACACAAGCTGACGAGCGCGCCGCGGCTTGGGGACAACTTGGCAAGCCCTCCGCCGGGCGCTAGGAAGGCGCGGTTCAACCGGGCGAGTCTGCCCATTCAAATGGAGATGCGTGTCATGATCAGAGGGTCCATTCCTGCCCTTGTGACGCCGTTCAAGAACGGCGAGCTGGATCTGGACACGCTGAAGAAGCTGGTCGACTGGCAGATCGCCGAGGGATCGACCGGCCTCGTTCCGGTCGGAACCACGGGCGAGAGTCCGACGCTGAGCCACGAAGAGCACGAGACGGTGATCGAGGCGGTGGTGAAGGCCGCCGCGGGCCGCGTGCCCGTCATTGCGGGCGCAGGCTCGAACTCGACGACCGAGGGGATGCGGCTGATCCGCTTCGCCGAAGCCGTCGGCGCCGATGCGGCGCTGGTGGTGACGCCCTACTACAACAAACCCACGCAGGCAGGGCTGATCGCGCATTTCACCGCGCTTCACGACTGCTGCAACCTGCCCATCGTGATCTACAACATCCCCGGACGGTCGGTGATCGACATGACGCCCGAGACGATGGGCAAGCTCGCGGCGCTGCCGCGGATCATCGGCGTGAAGGATGCGACCGGCAAGATCGAGCGCGTGAGCCAGCAGCGCGCCTCCTGCGGGCCGGACTTCATCCAGCTCTCGGGCGAGGACGCGACCGCGCTCGGCTTCAACGCCCATGGCGGCGTTGGCTGCATCTCGGTCACGGCCAACGTGGCGCCGCGGCTCTGCGCCGAGTTCCAGCAGGCGACGCTCGCGGGCGATTTCGCAAAGGCGCTGGAGTATCAGGACCGGCTGATGCCGCTGCACGAGGCGATCTTCATCGAGCCGGGTCTCGTCGGGGCGAAATACGCGCTGTCGAGGCTCGGCCTCTGCTCGGACGAGGTCCGCCTGCCGCTCGTGGGCCTGACCGAGCCGACGAAGGCCCGGATCGATGCCGCGATGCGCCACGCCGGCCTGATCTGACCGGCACCCGACGGGTCAGTGCGCGCGCTTGTGCGACATCTGGCCCGTGCGGACGTGCCGCAGCGCCTCGACCAGCAACGCCGTCAGCAGGCCGAAGTTCAAGAGCCCGTTGACGGCAGCCATCGTGCCGAAGATCCGCCACTCCTGCGGCAGGACGAGGTCGCCGTAGCCGAGCGTGGTGAAGCTGACCAGCGCGAAGTAGACAGCCTCTTCCAGTGTCGGCAGCACGCCGAAGAGGCGCAGGCTCAGCGCCCAGAGCCAGACATTCACCGTCAGCATGCCAAGAGCCCAGGCGCAGACACCGGCGACGGTGAGGACGAGCTTCGGCAGGTGCGGCTCTCGCATGAGCCACGCGTGCGTGCGGGCGAAGACGGCCTCCAGCGCCCAGGCCGAGGGCGCCATCAACACGACCGAGACCAGCAGGACCAGAGATCCCAGAACCAGTTGCAACAGCATGCCGTCCTCCCTCACGGACGCTTCTAGCGCGGAATGCAGCACCTGTCACAGGCGGTGGCGCGCCCCGATATCGCAGCACGCGGGCAGCCGTCGCGCGACGCGAGCGGCGGGCTGGACTTCACCCCGACCCTCGCCTATCTCGGAGCGGTCATGGCCAAGCACTCGGACCCCAACAGCAAGCTGATCGCGGAGAACCGCCGCGCGCGCTTCGACTACTTCATCGAGGAAGAGATCGAGGCCGGCATCATGCTGCTCGGATCGGAGGTCAAGTCGCTCCGGCAGGGAGGCTCGAACATCGGCGAGAGCTACGCCTCGGTCGAGGAGGGCGAGCTCTGGCTCATCAACGGCTATATCGCACCCTACCTGCAGGCGAAGACCTGGGGTCATGAGGAGCGCCGGAAGCGCAAGCTGCTCGTCTCGAAGCGCGAGCTTGCCCGCCTCTGGAACGCGACCGCGCGCGAGGGCATGACGATCGTGCCGATCCGGATGTATTTCAACGACCGCGGGATCGTGAAGCTGAAGGTCGGCATCGCCAAGGGCAAGAAGTTCTCGGACAAACGCGAGACCTCGGCCAAGCGCGACTGGGGTCGCGAGAAGCAGCGACTGCTCAAGCAGAACTTCTGAGGGGTCCGGCACCGAAGGCCGAGCCTCAGGCAGGCGAATGGCGGCAAGCGGGACACATCCGCTTTCCGTCGTGGAGGCACGGCGCGGCAATCCCGTCAGCCTCCGCACTTCAGGGTTGTTGCGCGCACGCGTCACGCCCGAGCGGGCTTGCCTGCGGGCGACGGCAGGATTAAGCGGGATTGGCTTTCCGAGGAGCCCGACATGACCGATGATCCCAGAACGCTCGTCTCCACCGACTGGCTCGCGGCCCACATACGCGACCCCGACCTGAGGATCATCGACGCCTCCTGGTATCTGCCGCAGGAGAACCGGAACCCGCGTGCCGAATACGAGGCGGAGCACATCCCGGGCGCGCGCTTCTTCGACATCGACGAGATCGCGGACCTGCGCTCGGCCCTGCCGCACATGGCGCCCCCGCCCGAGAAGTTCATCAGCCGGATGCGGGCCATGGGGATCGGCGATGGCCATCAGGTCGTGGTCTATGACGGCTCGGGCCTGCGCTCGGCCGCCCGGGTCTGGTGGACCTTCCGCCTGATGGGCAAGACCGACGTGGCGGTGCTCGACGGCGGGCTGCCGAAATGGAAGGCCGAGGGACATCCGACCGAGGACATGCCGCCGATCGTCCGCGACCGGCACATGACGGTTCAGCGCCAGGCGGGGCTCGTGAAGGACGTGACCCAGGTGGCCCATGCCTCGAAACTCGGCGAGGCCGAGATCATCGATGCGCGCTCCGAAGGGCGGTTCCGCGGCACCGAGGCCGAGCCCCGGCCGGGCCTGCGGTCAGGCCATATTCCCGGCTCCAAGAACGTGCCCTTCGCCTCGCTGATCACGCCGGGCGGGACGATGAGGTCTCCGAACGAGCTGCGCGCGATCTTCGAGGCCGCGGGCGTCGATCTCGCCAAGCCCGCGATCACCACCTGCGGCTCCGGCGTGACCGCGGCCGTGCTGAGCCTCGCGCTCGAGATCCTCGGGCACCGGAACCATGCGCTCTATGACGGCTCCTGGGCCGAATGGGGCATGTATGACGATCTCAAGGTCGCGAAAGGATGACGAAGGAATGCTGACCGCCCTGAAGCCGCAGCCCGCGGACAAGATCCTGCAACTGATCCAGATGTTCCGCGAGGATGCGCGGGCGGACAAGATCGACCTGGGCGTGGGGGTCTACAAGGATCCGACCGGCCTCACCCCCGTCATGCGCGCGGTGAAGGCGGCCGAGAAGCGGCTCTGGGAGGTCGAGACGACCAAGACCTACACCGGCCTCGCGGGCGAGCCCGCCTACAACGCCGCCATGGCGAAGCTGATCCTCGCGGGCGCCGTGCCGGCGGACCGGGTCGCCTCCGTGGCGACTCCGGGCGGGACGGGTGCGGTTCGGCAGGCGCTGGAGCTGATCCGCATGGCCTCGCCCGAGGCCACGGTCTGGATCTCGAACCCGACCTGGCCGAACCACCTGACCATCGTGAAGTATCTCGGCATTCCCATGAAGGAATACCGCTACTTCGATGCCGAGACCGGCGCGGTGGATTTCGACGGCATGATGGCGGATCTCGCGCAGGTGAAGGCGGGCGACGTGGTGCTGCTGCACGGCTGCTGCCACAACCCGACCGGCGCCAACCCCAACCCGGTCCAGTGGCTCGCGGTGTGCGAGGCGCTGGCGAAGGCGGGCGCCCTGCCCCTTATCGATCTTGCCTATCAGGGCTTCGGCGACGGGCTCGAGATGGATGCGGCGGCGACGCGGCTTCTGGCCTCGAAGCTGCCCGAGGTGCTGATCGCCGCCTCGTGCTCGAAGAACTTCGGCATCTACCGCGAGCGGACCGGCATCCTCATCGCCATCGGCGACGCCGGGGGCAAGGCCACGGCGCAGGCGAACCTCAACTTCCTGAACCGGCAGAACTTCTCCTTCCCGCCCGATCACGGCGCCCGGCTGGTGACGATGATCCTCGAGGACGAGAACCTGACGGCGGACTGGAAGGCCGAACTCGAGGAGGTGCGGCTGAACATGCTGACGCTGCGTCGCCAGCTGGCCGATGCCCTGCAGGCCGAGACCGGCTCGAACCGCTTCGGCTTCGTGGCGGAGCACCGGGGCATGTTCTCGCGTCTCGGGATCACGCCCGAACAGGTGGAACGGCTCAGGACTGAACATGCCGTCTACATGGTCGGCGATTCGCGGCTGAACATCGCCGGGCTGAACAGGACCACCGTGCCGGTGCTGGCACGCGCGGTGGCGCAGGTTCTGCGCGGCTGACGGACGACGTCCCGCCCGCCCCGCGCCGTGTGTCGACGGGGCGGAGCGAACGCACCGTTTACCTCATGGCGGTACCGTCCGGCATCAGTTCCGGAATGGACCCGTATCGCCATGATCCTCCATACCTGCCGAGGCCTGCTCCTCACGGCCGCACTCGCGGCCCCCGGTCTCGCCTCCGACCCTCCCGGCGCCAGGACCGGGATTTCCGGCAAAGTCACCTTCAACTGGTTCGGCAACGCAGCCCCCGCCCGGTCTCGCGCCCCGGCCGGCGGCCCGCTCACCCGCGTCGTGCTGGGCCGCGGCTGGATCTGCTCGCCCGCCGGCGGGGGCAGGCGATCGACCTGCCGCGGGAACTGACAGGATCGCACCCGCTTCGCTGTCCGACATGAAGAAGGCCCGGACGATCGTCCGGGCCTTCCCCTGTCGGGCGGTGTGGGGAGGAGCGTCCCGCCGCTCGGGAACGTCCTCAGCCGTGGTAGGCCGACTCGCCGTGCGCGGTCTGGTCGAGGCCGATGCGCTCGCTTTCCGTATCGACGCGGAGCCCGACGATCAGGTCGGCGATCTTGAAGGCCACCACCGAGACGATTGCGGTCCAGATGATCGTGACCACGACCGCCTGGATCTGGATGATGGTCTGGCCGACGATGGAATAGTCGTCGCCGTTCACGCCACCCAGCGTCGCCGCCGAGAAGATGCCGGTGCCGACGGCGCCGATGATGCCGCCCACGCCGTGGATGCCGAACACGTCGAGGCTGTCGTCATAGCCGAGCGCGTTCTTCACGGTGGTGACGAAGAAGTAGCAGACCGCCGAGGCGATGACGCCGAGGATGATGGCGCCCATCGGGCCGATCGTGCCGCAGGCCGGCGTGACGGCCACGAGACCGGCGATCATGCCCGAGGCGGCGCCCAGCATCGAGGCCTTGCCGCGGGCCAGGCCCTCGATCAGCGACCAAGCGACGACTGCGGCGGCGGTGGCGACGAAGGTGTTGATCATGGCGAGCGTGGCGCCGCCGTTGGCCTCGAGGTTCGAGCCCACGTTGAAGCCGAACCAGCCGAACCACAGCATCGAGGCACCGATCATGGTCATGACCATCGAGTGCGGAGCCATGTTCTCCTTGCCGAGGCCGATCCGCTTGCCGATCAGCAGCGCACCCACGAGGGCCGCGACACCGGCGTTGATGTGGACCACGGTGCCGCCGGCGAAGTCGATGGCGCCCCAGTTGAAGATCAGGCCAGAGGCATCCCACACCATGTGGGCGATCGGGAAATAGGCGAAGGTCACCCAGATCACCGAGAAGATGATCACGGCCGAGAACTTGATCCGCTCGGCGAAGCCGCCGATGATCAGCGCGGGCGTCAGCGCGGCGAAGGTCATCTGGAAGCAGATGAACAGGTATTCGGGGATGACGTAGCCTTCGGAGAAGGTGGCAGCCATGCTGTCCGCGTTCACGCCGGACAGGAAGAGCTTGCCCATGCCGCCCCAGAACGGGCTGGTGCCGCCGCCGAAGGCGAAGGAATAGCCGTAGATCACCCAGATCACCATGACCGTGCAGCCGATCAGCGTGGTCTGCATGAGCACCGAGAGCATGTTCTTCGAGCGCACGAGACCGCCGTAGAACAGCGCGATCCCCGGCAGGATCATGAAGAAGACGAGCACGGTGGACATCAGCATCCAGGCCACGTCGCCCTTGTCCATGACGGGCGTGACGGTTTCGGCGACGGCTTCCGCCGCTTCGGCGGCGGCCTCCTGGGCCCAGGCCGGCAGGGCCGCGACCGCGGCGAGCGCGGAAAGCCCCATCAGTTGCGATATTTTCTTCATTTTACCCTATCCCTCTGCCGGCCGCGTCAGAGCGCGTCGTCGTTGATTTCGCCCGTGCGCACGCGGACCGCCTGTTCGACGTCGAGCACGAAGATCTTGCCGTCACCGATCTTGTCGGTCTTGGCGGTGGTCCGGATGGTCTCGACGACGGATTCGGCCAGGCTGTCGGCGACCACGATCTCGAGGCGGACCTTCGGAACGAAGTTCACGGCGTATTCCGCGCCGCGATAGATTTCGGTGTGACCGGACTGCGAGCCGAAGCCCTTGATCTCGGTCACCATCATGCCGCGCACGCCGATGGTGGTGAGCGCCTCGCGCACCTCCTCCAGCTTGAACGGCTTGATTGCTGCAATGATCAGTTTCACGACGATCCCCTGTTCTGCACCGGGCCGCTTGCGGACCCCACGTCGCCACAAACCGCCTTCCGGCCGCATCGCACAAGAAATCGGCGGCAGAGAAAGAGAGGCGGTGCAGAGAAGTTGCACATTTTTTGCACTGTCCCGCCGATCCGCCCAATTTTAATGCAACATGCGGAGAGGATTTAAAGTCGCATCGGCTCCACATTCGCCGCTCCTGCAGGTAGAGTCGCGACAAAGTCCACAAGAGCCGAAGGGCGGGGCAGCGAGGCATGAGCGGGTCGAACGGGCGGCGTCCGCCGCTGGTAGCGGACAGGCGTTACGGCGCGCCTGCAGCGAAGAAGGCCGCGCCGAAGGGCGGCGGTGGAGGCCGGGGATCTCAACCTCCGTCAAAGCCTGCCGCGAAGCGGCGGACGAAGAAGCGCGATCCGCTCTCTGCCGCGGTGGCCTGGGTCTTCGGGCTGATCTGGGGGGTGGTGATGTTCTTCTGGCGCATCCTCTGGGGCGTGGGCTGGCGCATCATGGCGGCGGTGGGCCTCGTGGTGGGGCTGTCGGCCTACTACTTCTACTCGCAGCTTCCCGAGGTCTCGCAGCTCGTCGACGGTCGCGCCCGCGGCTCGGTCACCATGCTCGACCGCGACGGGAAGGTGTTCGCCTGGCGCGGCGAGACCTACGGCGGCATGGTCACGTCCGACAACGTGTCGGACGACCTGCGCGAGGCGGTGGTGGCGACCGAGGACCGCCGCTTCTACCGGCACTTCGGGGTCAGCCCGCGCGGCATCGCCTCGGCGGTCAGGATCAACCTCAGCGAGGGGCGCGGACCGCTGGAAGGCAACGGCGGCTCGACCATCACGCAGCAGGTCGCGAAGCTCCTCTGTCTCGGGGTGCAGTACGACCCGAAGGAGTGGAAGAGCGAGGCTGACTACGAGGCCGACTGCCGAAGGGGAGGCATCTGGCGGAAGGTGAAGGAGGTTCCCTTCGCGCTCGCCATGGAGGCCAAGTACACCAAGGCCGAGATCCTCACGATCTACTTCAACCGCGCCTACCTGGGGGCGGGCGCACGCGGCTTCGAGGCGGCGGCGCAGCGGTATTTCGGCAAGTCCGCGAGCGAGGTGAGCGCGGCCGAGGCAGCGATGCTCGCGGGCCTCCTGAAAGCTCCCTCCTATTACGCACCGACCGCCAACCTCGAGCGGGCGCGCGACCGGGCCAATGTCATCATCGGCCTGATGGAGTCGCAGGGTTATCTGACGAAGGCGGAGGCGGACGACGCCCGCCGCCATCCCGCCCAGCTTTCTCAGGCTGCGCAGAGCCGTTCGGGCGGGTTCTTCGCCGACTGGGTGATGGAATCCGGGCCTGCCTTCCTCACGCGCGACACGACCGAGGACGTGATCATCCGCACCACGCTCGACCAGAAGCTCCAGAAGGCGGCCGAAGGCGCGCTCGCCGACGTGTTCAAGGCGAAGGTCAGCGAGGGGTCGAAGGCTCAGGCTGCCGTGGTGGTCATGTCGGCGGATGGCGCGGTGCGCGCCATGGTCGGCGGCCGCAAGGTCGAGGCGGCAGGCGCGTTCAACCGTGCCACGCAGGCCCTGCGGCAGACGGGCTCCGCCTTCAAGCCCTTCATCTACGCGGCCGCGATGGACCTCGGCTACAGCCCCGCCGACTTCGTGGACGACAGCCCGCTCACGGTGATGGTGAAGGGCTCGGGCCCTTGGGCGCCGTCAAACTACGACCGGAAGTTCCGCGGTATCGTCACCCTCACCACCGCGCTCAAACAGTCTCTGAACATCCCGGCAGTCCGGATCACCGAGGCGGTGGGGCGCGAGAGGGTCCGCCAGGTGGCCTCGGACTTCGGCATCCAGAGCAACCTTGCCGCCGGGCCCGCGCTCGCGCTCGGGGTGTCCGAGGCGACGCTCCTCGAGATGACGGGCGCTTATGCCGGCATCCTGAACGGCGGCTCCTCGGTCAAGCCCTACGGGCTGCTCGAACTGCGCCTGCAGGGCGACGACACGCCTCTCATCGGCCAGGAGGGCGGCATCGGCGAGCGGGTGATCTCGGAGCAGGCGGCGCAACTCCTGACCTACATGATGACCCAGGTGATCGAGAGCGGCACCGGCACCCGCGCCCGCCTTCCGGACCGGGAGGCGGCGGGCAAGACCGGAACCACGCAGGCCGCGCGTGACGCATGGTTCGTCGGCTTCACCGCGGACTATGTGGCGGGCGTCTGGATGGGCTACGACGACAACACCCCGCTGAAGGGCACGACCGGAGGAGGCTTGCCGGCCGACATCTGGCGCGAGGTCATGCTGCGCGTGCACGAGGGCCTTCCTCCGACCCCGTTGAAGAAGATCGTGCCCGAGCCGCGCCTGCCTCCGCAGACGACGGCGGATGTGCGCACCGATCCCGTGCCACAGGACACCGGCGACTGGCAGGCAAGGCGGCCGAGCGATACGGGCGACTGGCAGGCCGCCCCGCGCCAGCCCAGCGCCGGCGAACAGATCGTGCGCGACGTTCTGGGTATCTTCGGGGGCGGCGGCCGGAACTGAGGCCGGTCGCCTCCTGTCCGATCGACGGGACATCCGCAGCATGGCGGAGCACGACGTCCGATTTGCAGATCGGTGCGAAGGTGCCGGTGGGACCTTTACGCGGCTCCTCTGCATGACCTTGCATTCACCGCCCGTTGCATGACCTTGCATTCACCGCCCGTTGCATGACCCGTCGCCTGATGACCTTGTGGCGATGGCCTCGGGATCAGCCTCGACGGTCTCCTGCAAGCAAAAGCGCCGCCCAATGGGCGGCGTTCATGAGTGACATGTCGAGACGGTCAGCTCGCGCGGCGAAGCTGCTCGGTGAGGGCCGGGATCGATCCCCGGTTCCGGTCCAGAAGCGCACCGATCTCGGCCCGCTCGGAGGCGAGCATGTTCACGCCCTCGATGATGATGTTGAAGAAAGCCGGACGTCCGGAGCGGTCCGAGACGTGCCAGCGCACTTCGAACGGGCTCTCGTTGCGCAGATACGCCGTGGAGATCACCTCGACCGCGCTTTTCATGGGACGCGCGTCGAGGACCTGGATCTCGCTGCCGATGAATTCGCGGAACCGCTTGCCGTATTTGCGCGCGATATAGCCCTGGTAAGCCTGGGTGAAGGCCGCAAGCTCGGACCGGCTCGCCCCGCGGGCCGCAACGCCGAGCGCGGTGCGGGCGATGGCCGGCACATCGGCGTAGCGCGAGAAGAGACGCTCGAAGTCACCAAACATCTGCTGCTCGGACTGGCCCGAATTGATGGTCCGGTTCACTTGCGCCACGGCCTCGACCACGAGCGCGCGGGCCGTGCCGGTGTCGAGGGCCAGCGCACGCCAGGGCAGCACGGCGGCAGCAGCGCCCGCCACGAGGCCCAGGGTCACGCTTCTGCGGCTGAGCCTCGCATCAAGGGAAAGATCATTGCGCATCAAATTCCTCATAGGGATCGGTGGCATAGGGGTCGATGAAGGCATCGTCCGCCCCGCCGGTCTGGCCGAGTTCGAAGCGCCGGTTCTGAAGATAAAGCAGCCGGGCCTGCGAATAGCTGTCGGCGCTCTCATATAGGACCGAGTCGATCGTTTCGGAATAGCGCGCCCGATCACCAAGTATTGAGCCGACTTCGGCCGCACGTCCGGCCGTGCGCACTCCCGGCGGCACGATCAGCCGCACCGGGTTCAGCGCAACGTCCACGACGTCGCCGACGAGGTCGCGTTCCGTGCGCGGCCCGAGGAAGGGAACCTCGCCATAGACGCCCTCGCTCGCGCCCCAGACATAGAGCGTCTCGCCGAAGTCGGTCTCGCGCCCCTCGATTCCCATGGCATGGGCCGGGTCGAACAGGCCGCCGATGCCGACCGTGCTGTTCACGACGAAGCGGGCCGCATTTTCCACCGCCGCACCGGGACGTCCCTGCAACAGGCTGTTCAGCGTCTCGCCCGGCAGGTCGAGGTTGTCGGCGAAGTTTCCGATGCCACGCTCAACAGGGTCGGGCAGCACCGCATAGACACGCGAGGCCGGCCGCACGACCGAGGTGTCGACGGTCTTGTTGAACTCGTGGATCTGGCGATTATGCGCCTCGTCCGGGTCGTTTATCGCCTGCGTCGGGTTCGCAGCCCCCGCACAAGCCGAGACGAATGCTCCGAGAACGGCTAGAAGGACGCCGCGGGTTGCGATTCGGCACCCCCGCAGAATGGCAGTTCGATGTTCCACGCTGATGACCCCGGTCTGCAAAAGATGCCGCGCGAAGAGGAATCGCTTTTTCGATCAAGGCTCAAGCCATAAGCAGCTTGCGGGGGCAAGGCAACGCGTGAAAGTCGGCTGTTGGTGCGTGCGCGTGGATTCCTGCCGGTTTTGAGGCAGTCAACGAAATCGAAACGCGGCAGTGCGACATGATTGCCACGCCGGAAGGAACGCAATGAACGGGATCGACACTCGCAAGGGGCTGGAAGAACTGCGCGCGGCGCGGCGGCACTCGATGGGCGCCCTGATCGCCGTCTTCGTCTTCAGCATCTTCGTCAACCTCCTGATGCTGACGGGTCCGCTCTACATGCTGCAGGTCTATGACCGGGTGCTGGGCTCGCGGTCCGAGGAGACGCTTCTCGCTCTGTCGCTGCTGGTGACCTTCCTCTTCCTCGCCATGGGGCTGCTCGACCATGCCCGCGCCCGGGTGATGGCCCGCGTCGGCGCGAGCTTCCAGAGCAGGCTCGACCGCCGCGTCTTCGAGGCCTCGGTCCGCAGGCTCTCGCTCGCGCCCGGCGATCCCTCGGCGGTGGCGGCGCAGCGCGATCTCGAGGCGGTGCAGCGCCTCTGGGCCTCGCCTGTCCTGCTTGCGGTCTTCGACATTCCGTGGACGCCGCTCTTCATGGCCGCGATCTTCATCTTCCATCCGTGGATGGGCTGGCTCGCCATGGCAGGAGGGACGCTTCTCGTCATCGTCACCCTGCTGAACCAGCGCCTGTCCGAGGCACCGATGCAGCGTGCCAATTTCGCCTCGCTGCAGGCGGACCGCTTCGCCGAGAACCTGAAGTCCGAGGCCGAGGTCGTGCAGGCGCTCGGCATGGCGGGGAACGGGTTCGACCGCTGGCAGAAGGCCCGCGGCGCGGCACTCACCTCGAACATGTCGGCTACGGACCTCACCGGCGCCTTCGGCACCCTGACCAAGACGCTGCGCCTCTTCCTGCAGTCCGCCATGCTGGGCCTCGGCGCCTGGCTCGTCCTGCAGCAGGAACTGAGCGCGGGTGCGATGATCGCGGGCTCGATCCTGATGGGCCGCGCGCTGGCACCGATCGAAAGCGCGATCGGCCAGTGGGCGCTGGTGCAGCGGGCGTCGGAAGGCTGGCGCCGGCTGGGCGAACTGCTCGCCCGCCAGCCGGTGGAGCCTCCCCGCATCGCATTGCCACGCCCGCGCGCGCTGATAGAGGCGCAGAACCTGTCGGTGGTCCCGCCCGGAGAGATGGTGGCGGTCCTGCGCGGCGTCAGCTTCCGGCTCGAGCCGGGTCAGGCGCTCGGCGTGATCGGGCCCTCCGGTTCGGGAAAGTCCACCCTCGCCCGCGCATTGATAGGCGTCTGGCGCCCGGCTGCCGGGAAGGTGCGGCTCGACGGCGCGGCGCTCGACCAGTACGACCCCGACGTCCTCGGCGGCTACATCGGCTACCTGCCCCAGCGCGTGACCTTGTTCGAGGGCACCATTGCCGAGAACATCGCCCGGCTGCGCGGTGCACCGGACGGCGATGCGGTGGTGGCCGCCGCCCGCAAGGCTGCGGCGCATGACATGATCGTGGCCCTGCCCTCGGGCTACGACACCCGCGTCTCGGCCCTGGGCGGTCGGCTTTCGGGCGGGCAGATCCAGCGCATCGGTCTGGCGCGCGCCATGTACGGCAACCCGGTGTTTCTCGTCCTCGACGAGCCGAACTCCAACCTCGACAACGATGGCTCCCTTGCCCTGAATGCGGCGATCCGTTCGATGAAGGACGCGGGCGGCTCGGTCTTCATCATGGCCCACCGTCCCGCAGCCATCCAGGAATGTGACTTGCTGATGGTGATGGAGAACGGCATGCGGGCGGCCTTCGGCCCGCGCGATGCGGTCCTGCGCGACATGGTGAAGAACCACACCGAAATCGTGCGAAACGCCGGACCGGGAGGCGTGACATGAGCCAACCTTCGCCCTGGTCCAGTCGGACGCCGTTGCTGCTGGGCTTCGTCACTCTGGCGCTGCTCGTCGGCGGCTTCGGCACCTGGAGCGTGGTCTCCTCCATCGCCGGCGCCATCGTGGTCTCCGGCCAGATCGAAGTCGAGCAGAACCGCCAGATCGTCCAGCATCCCGACGGCGGCGTGGTCGAGAGCATCAAGGTGTCCGAGGGCGCGGTGGTGCAAGCCGGCGACATCCTCCTGCGCTTCGACGGCTCCACCCTGCGGACCGAACTCGCGATCGTCGAGGGACAGTTCTTCGAGATGCTGGCCCGCCGCGCCCGGCTCGAGGCTGAACGCGACGATGCCGAAAGCCTCGTCATGGCGCCGGAAATCCTGTCGGTCGCGCAGGGCCGCCCGGCGATCGCCGAGCAGATCGAGGGGCAGCAGCGCCTCTTCAGCGCGCGGCGCGAAAGCTTCGCGCAGCAGATCGACCAGCTCGGCAAGCGCAAGGCGCAGATCGTGAGCCAGATCGAGGGGGTGGACGCCCAGACCGCCGCGCTCGGGACGCAACTCCGCCTGATCGAGGAGGAACTGACCGATCAGCAGGGCCTTCTCGCCAAGGGTCTGGCGCAGGTGAGCCGTGTGCTCAGCCTCCAGCGCGAGGAGGCACGCCTTGAGGGCGAGCTCGGCGAACTCGCGGCCTCGCGCGCCAATGCCGAGGGGCGCATCACCGAGCTCGACATCGAGATCCTCAGGCTCGGGTCCACCCGTCGGGAAGAAGCGATCACGCAGCTCCGCGACTTCGGCTACCGCGAGCTGGAACTGGCGGAGCGGCGGAGTGCTCTGATCGAGCAGATCGCCCGCCTCGACCTGCGCGCGCCGGTTTCGGGGATCGTCCTTGGCCTGCAGGTCACGACTCCGCGCGCCGTTGTGCGCCCCGCCGATCCAGTGCTCTACCTCATCCCGCAGGACAGGCCGCTGGTGATCGCAGCCCAGGTGCCTCCCATCCACATCGACGAGGTGAAGGTCGGCCAGCCGGTCCGCCTCGTGTTTTCCGCCTTCTCCAGCCGCACGACGCCCGAGCTGGAGGGTCATGTCGCGGTGCTCTCGGCCGATGCCCTGACGGACAACCGCACGCAAGCCTCGTTCTACCGGGCGGAGATCATGCTGGACCCGGGCGAGGCGGCGAAGCTCCAGGACCGCAACCTGCTGCCCGGTATGCCGGTCGAGGCCTTCATCCGCACCGGCGAGCGATCGCCGCTGGCCTATCTGCTGAAGCCCTTCACCGACTACTTCAACCGCGCACTGCGCGAGACCTGAGGAACCGCCGCCGGGTCGAGCCGGCGGCGGCGACCTCGCGGCAGCCTGCGACGGGCGGCCCGGTCCGACCCGAAGCGGCAGGCGCGGACGAGGCCCGAGACTCGCTTGCTCCTTCCCACGGGCACGTCTAGCCTCCGGCGCGAACCACCGGAGTCTGCCATGACCATAGAAGCGCGCCTCGCCGAACTCGGCGTCACCCTGCCCGATGCGCCCGCCCCCGCGGCCAACTACGTGCCCTTCGTGGTGACGGGCAACCTCGTCCACGTTTCGGGCCAGATCAGCCAGACCTCCGAGGGCCTGATCACGGGCAAGCTCGGTGCAGGCATGGAAGTGGCGGCCGGGGCCGCGGCTGCGCGCGCCTGCGCGATCAGCCTGCTCGCGCAGCTGCGCCGGGCCTGCGACGGCGACCTCGAACGGCTCGTCCGCGTGGTCAAGCTCGTGGGCTTCGTCAATTCGACGGCCGATTTCACCGACCAGCCGAAGGTCGTCAACGGCGCGTCGGATTTCCTCGTCGAGGCGCTGGGAGAGGCCGGCCGCCACGCCCGCTCGGCGGTTTCGGCCGCGAGCCTGCCCTTCGGCGTCGCTGTCGAGATCGAGGCGATCTTCGAGATCCGCTGATGCGCGCGCCCCTGCCCGAGGCCTTCCTGCGCCGTCCCATCGCCCACCGCGCCCTGCACGACCGCGCCGCCGGACGGCCCGAGAACTCGCCCGCCGCGATCCGGGCGGCGGTGGAAGCAGGCTACGGGATCGAGATCGACCTCCAGCTTTCCGCCGATGGCGTGCCGATGGTCTTTCACGACGAGACCCTGGATCGGCTGACCGCCGAAACCGGTGCCGTCAGCGCCCGCACCGCGGCGGAGCTCGGCCGCATCCCGCTTCTCGGCGGGACCGACACCATCCCGACGCTCGCAGAGGTTCTAGGCCTCGTGGCGGGACAGGTGCCGCTTCTCGTCGAGATCAAGGACCAGGACGGCGCCCTCGGCCCCGCCGTCGGCGCTCTCGAGGCGGCAACCGCGGCCGCCCTCTCGTCCTATGGCGGACCCGTTGCGGTCATGTCCTTCAATCCGCATTCGATGGCCGAAATGTCCCGCCTCGCGCCCGACCTTCCGCGTGGCCTCGTGACCTCGAGCTACGATCCCGCAGACTGGCAACCCGTCCCGCCCGCCACCTGCGAGCGGCTGCGCGCCATTCCGGATTTCGATGCGGTGGAGGCCTCCTTCATTTCGCATGAGGCGACCGACCTCGACCGTGCCCGCGTGGCCGAACTGAAGGCGCGGGGCGCGGCGATCCTCTGCTGGACCATCCGCTCCCCCGAAGCCGAGGCGGAAGCCCGCAGGATTGCCGAGAACGTGACCTTCGAGGGCTACCGCGCAGCCCTGCCGGCTTGACCCGGACCGCCTCCGCTCCACCTGACAGGCGGTCCAGAGCCAGTGTCTTTCACTCTGCCCAAATATCCTCGGGGGGTGCGGGGGCCGACAGCCCCCGCGGAGGCAGGCCCCTCGCGCCACCGACTGCCGGATCAGCGCCCGCATGAACACTGCCGAGATCGAGATCACCGCCCTGTCCGGCCTGTCGGACATTCCCGCAGCCGAGTGGGACTCCGTCGCCTGCCCCGAAGCCGCTTCCGGCCGGCCGGTGGATCCGTTCACCACACATCGCTTCCTGTCCGCGCTCGAGCGTTCGGGCTCCGTCGGCGCCGGCACCGGCTGGCAGCCCCATCCGCTGGTCGCGCGCATGGATGGCCGGATCATCGCGGCGGCGCCGCTCTACGCCAAGCTGCACAGCCAGGGCGAGTACATCTTCGATCACAACTGGGCCCATGCCTATGAACGGGCGGGCGGGCGGTATTACCCGAAGCTTCAGATCGCGGTTCCCTTCACGCCCGCCACCGGCCGCCGCCTCCTCACCGCTCCGGGTCTCGAAGAGACCGGGCGCGCCGCCCTCGTGCAGGGGGCCGTCGAAATCGCGGGGCGGAACGGGATATCCTCGCTTCATGCCACCTTCTGCACCGCCGAGGAAGCCGCGGCGGGCGCGCGGATGGGCCTGCTCCACCGGGTCACGCAGCAGTTCCACTGGGTGAACGAGGGCTATGGCGACTTCGGCGACTTCCTGGGCCAGCTGTCCTCGCGCAAGCGCAAGGCCATCCGGAAGGAGCGCGAGACCGCACGCGCCTTCGGCGGGGTGATCCGCTGCCTCACAGGCGACGAGATCGAGCCGCGGCACTGGGACGCCTTCTGGACCTTCTACCAGGACACCGGCAGCCGGAAATGGGGGCGCCCCTACCTGACCCGCGGCGCCTTTGCCGAGTTCCACGAGACCATGCGCGACGACATCCTGCTGGTCCTCGCCGAGCGGAACGGAAGGGCAGTCGCGGGGGCGCTGAACTTCATCGGGCGCGACACGCTCTATGGCCGCTACTGGGGCTGCATCGAGGACCACGCCTGCCTGCATTTCGAACTCTGCTACCATCAGGCGATAGACTGGGCCATCGCCCATCGTCTCGCCCGGGTCGAGGCCGGAGCGCAGGGTGAGCACAAGCTGTCCCGCGGCTATCTGCCGGTGCCGATCCATTCGCTGCACTGGTTCGCCGATCCGGGGCTGGGCGACGCGGTCGGGCGCTATCTGGAGGCCGAGCGTCGTGCCACGGACGAGGAGATCGAGGTGCTGACCGCCTATGGCCCCTTCCGGCGGGGCGGCAGCGAAGAATGAGGGAGAAAGGCATGGACAAGCTCACGCTCTACACGAACCCGCGCTCACGCGGGCGCATCGCGCGCTGGATGCTCGAGGAGATCGGCCAGCCCTACGAGACGGTGGTGCTGGACTACGGCGGGCCGATGCACAGCGCGGACTACCTGGCCCTGAACCCGATGGGCAAGGTTCCGACCGTCACCCACGGCCCGCGCGTGGTGACCGAATGCGCGGCCATCTGTGCCTATCTTGCCGACGCCTTTCCCGAGGCAGGGCTCGTGCCGGCGAACCGCGCCGCCTACTACCGCTGGCTCTTCTTCTGCGCGGGACCGCTCGAGGCGGCCGTGATCGACCGCGCGCTCGGCCTGCAGATCCCGCCCGAGCGCAGCGTGATGGTCGGCTACGGCGACTTCGACCGCACCATTGCCACGCTCGAGAAGGCAGTCTCGGACGCCCCCTTCATCGCGGGCGACAGCTTCAGCGCCGCCGACGTGCAGGTGGGCTCGCAGATCGGATGGGGGCTGCAGTTCGGCACGATCCCCGACCGGCCCGCCTTCCGCGCCTACTGGGACAGGCTGAAGGACCGCCCCGCTCTGCTGCGCGCCACGGCCATCGACGAGGCCCCCGTGACGGAGGCGGCGGATGGCTGAGACACCCGACCTCGCCCCCCTCCTCGCCGCGGGATGGAGTCACGACGCCGGGCGCGGCGCGATCTCCAAGAGCTTCCGCTTCGCCAGTTTCGTCGAGGCCTTTGGCTTCATGACGCGCGTGGCGCTCTGGGCCGAGAAGTGGAACCACCATCCCGACTGGAGCAATTCCTACGACACCGTCGAGGTGAGCCTCACGAGCCATGACGCGGAGGGCCTGACCGTGCGTGACGTGAAGCTCGCGCAGAAGATGGACGCGCTCGCCGGGGGCTGAGGCCGCCGGGCGGATGCCGCGGAGCTGCGCGCTCCGCGGCGGGCGTTCAGATCGCGGAGAGCAGCGCCTCGCCACCCGAGGTCTCGCAGACGCCGGGGCTTTCCTCGAGATGGATCACCGTGACCACGCCGTCCTTCGCGTGCAGCGCATAGCGCTTCGACCGGCCGATCAGCCCCACCGGCGGCGCATCGAACGAGAGGCCGATCTCCTTGGTGAAGGCCCCGTCCGCGTCCGACAGCATGGTGATGCCGGCGCCCGATGCGCCCGTTGCCTCGCCCCAGGCCTTCATCACGAACGGGTCGTTGACCGAGATGCAGATGATCTCGTCCACGCCCTTGTCGGCGAACTGGTCCTTCGTGCGGATGAACGAAGGAACGTGGGCGGAATGGCAGGTCGGCGTGAAGGCGCCCGGCACGGCGAAGATCACGACGCTCCGGCCGGCCAGCCGCTCCGACAGCCGGACCTGCTCGGGCCCTTCGCTGCCGATCCGCACCAGAGTCGCTTCGGGCAGCCGGTCGCCTGTTGAAATTGCCATCTCTTGTCCCCATCGCGTTGCGTTTCCGATGCCGCGAGTTATAGGGTCGCGCCGGACGCCCGGCCAGTCGATTTGTCGCAGGGCGAAGGAGTGCAGGTCATGTCGGACATCGTGGTGATCGGAGCGGGACAGGCGGGGGCGGCCCTCGTGGCGAAGCTCAGGGCGCTGAAGTTCGAGGGCAGCGTGACGCTGCTCGGCGAGGAGCCGAGCCCGCCCTACCAGCGCCCGCCGCTGTCCAAGGCCTACCTGCTCGGCACGATGGAGGAGGAGCGGCTCTGGCTCCGCAACCGCGCCTTCTACGCCGAGGCCGGGATCGAGCTCAGGCTCGGCGCGCGCGTGACCTCCATCGACCGCGAGGCGCGCACCGTGACCGCAGGCGGCGAGGTTCTGCCCTACGGGCAGCTTGCGCTGACGACCGGCTCGGTCGCGCGGCGCCTGCCGGAGGCGGCGGGCGGCGGGCTCGAGGGCGTCTTCACCGTGCGGACGCTTGCCGATGTGGACGCGATGCGGCCGGAGTTCCGGCCGGGGCGGCGGCTGGTGGTGATCGGCGGCGGCTATGTCGGGCTGGAGGCCGCGGCGGTGGGCGCGAAGCTGGGCCTTGCGGTGACGGTGGTCGAGATGGCGCCTCGGATCCTGCAGCGGGTCGCGGCGGCCGAGACCGCCGACTGGTTCCGCACGCTTCATGCATCGAACGGCGTGCGCATCCTCGAGGGTGTCGCGCTCGACAGGCTGCTGGGCGAGACGCGGGTGACGGGGGCGCGGCTTGCCGACGGAACCGAGCTGCCGGCCGATTTCGTGATCGCAGGCGTGGGGATCCGGCCGGCGACCGAGCTTGCAGAGGCGGCCGGCCTTGCGATCGACAACGGCATCGCGGTCGATTCGCTGGGACGCAGTTCGGATCCCGCCATCTGGTCGGCGGGCGACTGCGCCTCCTTCCCGTGGAAGGGCGGCCGGCTGCGGCTCGAGTCGGTGCAGAACGCCATCGACCAGGCAGAGACGGTGGCGGCGAACATGCTCGGCGCCGGCACACCCTACGTGCCCGCGCCGTGGTTCTGGTCCGACCAGTTCGACACGAAGCTTCAGATCGCCGGCCTCAACCTCGGCTACGACCGGGTGGTGACGCGCGGGCCCGAGGGCGCGTCGGTCTCGTTCTGGTACTACCGCGGCGCGGAGCTTCTGGCCGTCGATGCGGTGAACGACCCGCGCGCCTACATGGCGGGCAAGCGCCTGATCGAGGCCGGACGCAGCCCCGCGCCCGAGCAGGTCGCCGATCCTGCGGTCGCGCTCAAGTCGCTCATCGCATGAGGATCATCGGCGGGCGCAGCCGCGGCCTGAAGCTTGCGGAGGTCGGAGCCGGGGACGCGGCGGCGCATCTGCGCCCGACCTCGGACCGGGTGCGCGAGGCGATCTTCAACCTCCTCGTCAACGGCGGCTACGGCAATCCGGTGGCAGGGGCCGAGGTGCTCGACCTGTTTGCCGGGACCGGTGCGCTGGGGCTCGAGGCCCTCTCGCGCGGGGCCGCGCGCGCCACCTTCGTCGAGAACGGCGGCGCGGCACTCGCGCTGCTGAAGCGCAACGTCGGCCTGATGCGGGCCGAGGGCACCACGGCAATCGAGCGGCGCGACGCCACTCGCCTCGCGCCTGCCGGCGCCCCCGCCACGCTCTGCTTCCTCGACCCGCCCTACGGCAAGGGCATGGGCGAGATGGCGCTCGCCGCCCATGCCGGCCGGCTTGCCCCCCGTGCCCTCGTCGTCTGGGAGGAGAACCTCGCCCCGGTTCCGCCCGAGGGCTTCACGCAACTCGACCAGCGCCGCTACGGCGACACGCTGGTCACGATACTGGAGGCGCCATGATCGGGGCCATAATCTTCGACTGCGACGGCGTTCTGGTGGACAGCGAGCCCGCTTCCTTCGACCTTCTGGGAGAAGATCTCGCCCGCCATGGCCTGACCCTCGGACATGACGAGCTTGCCGCGCATTTCCTCGGCGGCACGATCCCCGGCGCGGCCGTGAAGGCGCGCAGGCTCGGGGCCGATCTGCCGGAAACATGGGTCGAGGATTTCTACGAGCGTCTCTACGCGCGCCTTGCCGAGGGCACGCCGCTGATCCCGCATGTCGAGGGAGTCATCGCCGCGCTCGACCGGGCGGGCATCCCCTATGCGGTGGGATCGAATGGATCGGACCGCAAGATGCAGGTCACCCTTGGCCAGCACCCCGAATTGTTGGCGAAGCTGAACGGGAGGCTCTTCTCCGGTCAGGCCCTCGGCGCGCCGAAGCCGGCCCCGGACCTCTACCTTCATGCCGCACGCGCTCTGGGGATCGAGCCCGGACGGTGCGCGGTCATCGAGGACAGCGCGACAGGTGCCCGCGCCGCGCAGGCGGCCGGCATGTGCTGCTTCGGCTACGCCCCGGCCGGCGGTGCCGCCGCGCTGGAGGCCGAAGGCGCGCGTGTCTTTACCGACATGCGCGAACTGCCGGCGCTGCTCGGCCTCTGACGGAACGGATCCGCAGTCGTCCGGAACCGCCATCGCTCCCGCCTGTTGCCTCTGGACAGGCAAGGAGGCCGCATGCGCAACCCGATCCGCTATTCGCCCGAGATCGAGCATCCCGAGGAAGAGGAGGAGCAGACCACCCGCCTCCTGTGCCGGGCGCTGACCGAGATCCTCGACACGACTTCGGGAAACTACGGCCATGCCGTGCGAGCGGTCCATGCCAAGAGCCACGGGCTGATCGAGGCCAGCTTCGAGATCCTGCCGGACCTGCCTTTCGAACTGGCCCAGGGCCTCTTCGCGCAGCCGGGCAGCCACCCGGCGCTGATCCGGATCTCGACCAATCCGGGCGACCTGCTTCCCGACAGTGTTTCGGTGCCGCGCGGCCTCGCGCTGAAGATCCTGGAGGTCGAGGGCGAGCGGCTGCCCGGCGCCGAAGGGCGCACGCAGGACTTCGTGATGGCCAACGCTCCGGCCTTCGCCGCGCCCGATGCCGCGAGCTTCCTGAGAAGCCTCAACCGGCTTGCCCGGACGACGGATCAGGCGACCTGGGCCAAGGTCGCGCTGTCGGCCGTGCTGCGGGGCGCCGAGAAGGCGCTTGAGTCGGTCGGCGGCGAAAGCGCCCTCCTGAAGACGATGGGCGGGGCGCCAAACGTCCACCCTCTCGGCGAGACCTACTTCAGCCAGACCGCCTTCCGTCACGGCGGGTTCGTGGCCAAGTATCAGCTGGTGCCGGTCTCGGGCAGCCTCGTCCGCCACAGGGGCGAGGAGATCCCGGTTGCCGGCGCGCAGGACGCGCTGCGTGAACGGGTGGCGCATGACATGACCGAGGGAGGGGTGTGGGAGTTCCGCGCCCAACTCTGCCGCGACCTCGAGACGATGCCGGTCGAGGATCCGAGCGTGGTCTGGAGCGAGGACGAGAGCCCCTTCGTCACGGTCGCCCGCCTGACCGCTCCGCCCCAGCCGGGCTGGAGCGAGGCGCGGGCGCAGGCGGTCGACGATCAAAGGCGCTTCTCGGTCTGGACCGGACTTGCTGCCCACCGGCCCCTTGGCGCAATTAACCGGGTCCGGCGCGAGACCTACAAGCTGTCGGCCGATTATCGCGCCGCCTTCAACCGCTGTCCGGTGCAGGAACCGGAGAAGGTCTCGCTCCCCTGACCTGTCACGTTCTTGCGAACCACTCGCAGATGCGTCTTGATTTTTTGCGAATGCCTCGCATTATCACTTGTGGAGGTGACGCGATGACCCTGCGAAGGATCGGATTGGCGGCTTTTGTTCTGGCGCTCGCGCTCGGCGGGCCGGCCACGGCCCGCGAGGGGCGGATGAAGGTGGCAACGACCTTCACGGTAATTGCCGACATGGCCCAGAACGTGGCGGGCGATGCGGCCGAGGTGGTGTCGATCACCCGTCCCGGCGCCGAAATCCACGGCTACGAGCCGACGCCGCGCGACATCGTGCGGGCGTGGGACGCGGACCTGATCCTCTGGAACGGGCTCAACCTCGAGCTCTGGTTCCGGCAGTTCCTGTCGAACCTCGAGGGCGTTCCCTCGGTGACGGTCAGCGACGGGATCGACCCCATTGCGGTGGCAGGCGGCGAATACGAGGGCCGGCCCAACCCCCACGCCTGGATGGGTCTCGACAACGCGATGGTCTATATCGACAACATCGCGTCCGCCCTGGCCGAGCAGGATCCGGCCAACGCGGACATTTACCGGGCCAATGCCGAAGCCTACAAGCAGAGGCTGCGCGCAACCATCGGGCCCCTGCGCGACCGGATCGCGGCCCTGCCCGAGAACCGGCGCTGGCTCGTGACCTGCGAGGGGGCCTTTTCCTATCTCGCGCGCGACTTCGGGCTGAAGGAGCTCTATCTCTGGCCGATGAACACCGATCAGGTGGGCACGCCGCAACAGGTGCGCGCGGTGATCGACGGAGTGAAGAAGCACGAGATCCCGGCCGTCTTCTGCGAGAGCACGGTGAACAATGCCCCGGCCCGGCAGGTCGCGCGCGAGACGGGCGCCGAATACGGCGGCATGCTCTACGTGGACAGCCTCAGCCCGCGCGACGGGCCGGTGCCATCCTATCTCGACCTGCTGCGCGTGACGGCCGAGACCATCGCCAACGGACTGGAGACCGGAGAATGAGAGGGCACGGAGACCCGGCCGGGGTGCAGGCGGGCGAGGGCATCCTCGTCCGCGACGTGACGGTGACCTACCGCAACGGGCACACCGCCCTTCGCCATGCGAGCTTTTCGCTGCCGCGCGGCACGGTGGCCGCGCTGGTCGGCGTCAACGGGGCGGGCAAGTCCACGCTCTTCAAGGCGATCATGGGCCTCGTGCCGGTGGGCTCGGGCGAGATCCGGCTGCTCGGCCGAACGGTGCCCGAGGCGCTCCGGCAGAACCTCGTGGCCTACGTCCCGCAATCCGAGGAGGTGGACTGGACCTTCCCGGTGCTCGTCGAGGACGTGGTGATGATGGGCCGCTACGGCCACATGGGCTTCCTGCGCCGCCCGAAGGCCGCCGACCGCGCGGCCGTGGCCGAGGCGCTGGCCCGCGTCGGCATGGAGGGGCTGCGCCACCGCCAGATCGGCGAGCTGTCGGGCGGGCAGAGGAAGCGCGTGTTCCTTGCCCGGGCGCTGGCGCAGGAGGGGCAGGTGATCCTGCTCGACGAGCCCTTCACCGGCGTCGATGTCCAGACCGAGGGCGAGATCGTGGCCCTCCTCCGCGAGCTGCGCGCCGAAGGCCGGGTCATGCTGGTTTCGACCCACAATCTCGGCTCGGTCCCCGAGTTCTGCGACCGGACGGTGCTCGTCAAGGAAACGGTGCTGGCCCACGGCCCGACGGAGACCACCTTCACCCATGCCAATCTCGAGGCGGCCTTCGGCGGCGTGCTCCGGCGCTTCACCCTGTCGGGCACGCTCCTTCACGACGACGACGACCCGCGCGAAGTCAGCATCCTCACCGACGACGAGCGGCCCTTCGTGCAGTATGGCGGCCGCACCCACCGGCAGGAGGCCGAGGATGAGCGCGGCTGAACTCTGGGAGCCGTTCCTCTACGGCTACATGACCAACGCGATGTGGGTCTCGGCGCTGGTGGGGGCGGTCTGTGCCTTCCTGTCCTGCTTCCTGATGCTGAAGGGCTGGTCGCTCATCGGCGATGCGCTCTCGCATTCCGTGGTGCCGGGCGTCGCGGGCGCCTATATGCTGGGCCTGCCCTTCGCGCTCGGCGCCTTCCTTGCGGGCGGGCTTGCCGCCGGGGCGATGCTGTTCCTGTCGGACCGCAGCGGGCTCAAGACCGACGTGGTGATCGGGCTGATCTTCACCTCGTTCTTCGGGCTCGGCCTCTTCATGATCTCGGTCGATCCGATGGCGATCTCGATCCAGACCATCATCATGGGCAACATCCTCGCCATCTCGCCCTTCGACACGGCGCAGCTCGTGCTGATTGGCGTCGTCTCGCTTGTCATCCTGCTGGCGAAATGGAAGGACCTGATGGTGACCTTCTTCGACGAAACCCATGCCCGCTCCATCGGGATCCGCACGGGGGCGATGAAGCTTCTGTTCTTCACGCTGCTCTCGGCCTCCATCGTGGCGGCGATGCAGACGGTGGGGGCCTTCCTCGTGATCGCGATGGTTGTGACGCCCGGCGCCACGGCTTACCTGCTCTGCGACCGCTTCCCGCGCCTTCTTATGCTGGCTGTCGGTATCGGGGCGGCAACGGGCTTTTTCGGGGCCTACATCTCCTACTTCCTCGACGGGGCGACGGGGGCGGTGATCGTGACGCTGCAGACGGCGCTTTTCCTTCTGGCCTTCACCTTCGCGCCCAAGCACGGGATGCTGGCTGCCCGCCGCCGCGCGGCGAGGGCGCTGGAGCAACCATGATCGAGACGCTCCTCTTCCCCTTCCAGTTTCCCTTCATGCAGAACGCCTTCCTTGTCTGCCTGCTGGTGGCGGTGCCGACGGCGCTTCTCTCCTGCCTCCTTGTCCTCAAGGGCTGGGCGCTGATGGGCGACGCGATCAGCCACGCCATCCTGCCGGGCGTGGTGCTGGCCTATATCGCGGGCGTGCCGCTGCTGGTCGGCGCCTTCGGCGCGGGCATGGCCTGCGCGCTCGCCACGGGGTTCCTCGCGGGCAACAGCCGGGTCAAGCAGGACACGGTGATGGGCGTGGTCTTTGCCGGCATGTTCGGGCTGGGGCTGCTGCTCTACACCTCGATCGAGACCGACGTGCATCTCGACCACATCCTCTTCGGCAACATGCTGGGCGTGGGGCCCGAGGATCTGCTGGTCTCGGGCGCGATCTCGGTGGGCGTGACGGGCGCGCTCTTGCTGACGTGGAAGGACCTGCTCCTCCACGCCTTCGATCCGGCGCAGGCGCGGGCCTCGGGCCTCCGGGTGGGGCTGCTGCACTACGGCGTTCTGACCCTGCTGGCGCTGACCATCGTGGCCACGCTGACGGCGACGGGCCTCATCCTCGCCGTGGGCCTGCTGATCGCGCCGGGGGCCATCGCCTTCCTGACGGTGCGGCGCTTCGGGCCGATGCTGATCGTTGCGGTGGCCGTCTGCCTCTCGGCGATGCTGGCCGGGACCTATGCGAGCTTCTTCCTCGACAGCGCCCCCGCCCCCACCATCATCCTGATCCTGAGCGGGATCTTCGCCCTCACCTTCCTCAGCCGCCTGCGGCGCAACCGCCGCGCGGCGCTCAGCGCGGCAGCCCCGCCTCGCTGAGGAGCGCGGCGAGTTCCACCGCGTTGCGCGCCCCCATCTTCGCGATGAGGCGCGAGCGGTGAAGTTCGACCGTGCGCATGGCGATGCCGAGCGTGTCCGCGATCTGCTTGTTGAGCCGCCCCTGCAGCATCAGCCGCAGCACCTCTTCCTCGCGCGAGGAGAGCGTGGCGAGGCGGCGCGCGACGTCCTCGCGCGCGCCGCTGTGGGCCAGCTGCGCTTCATGCGCCTCGATGGCGGCCAGCACCAGATCGACGAGGGCATTGTCGTTGAAGGGCTTCTCGACGAAATCGAAGGCACCGGCCTTCAGCGCGCGCACCGCCACCGGCACGTCGGCATGGCCGGTCAGGAAGATGACGGGCGCGGTGCATCCGGCCGCCCGCAGGCTGTCGAACGTGTCGGGCCCCGACAGCGCACCCATCCGCACGTCGAGCATGATGCAGGCGCAGTCGGGCAGCGGCAGCGCCTCGAGGAAGGCCTCGCCCGAGGGCCAGCCGCGGACGTCGAGCCCACGTGAGGCGAAGAGGAACGAGAGCGCGTCGCGGATTGCCTCGTCATCGTCGATGATATGGACGCATCCCGTCATTCGGCGGCCACTCCTTCTTCGGCGGCGGCGGGCAGCGCCACCCGGAACACGGTTCCCCCGCCCTCGCGCGGTCGGTGGGTCAGGCGGCCGCGGTGCATCTCGACGATGGTGCGGCAGATGTTCAACCCGATGCCCATACCCTCGGCCTTGGTCGAGGTGAAGGCGTCGAATAGGCGGTCCGCCACCTCGGGCGCGATTCCGGGGCCGCGGTCGGCCACCTCGATCACGGCCCCTCCCGGCTCGGCGCGCAGGCTCACGGTCAGACCGTCGGACTCACCGCTTTCGCCCATTGCCTCGATCCCGTTGCGAATGAGGTTGATCAGCAGTTGCTCGACGAGGATCCGGTCGGCGAGGACGCCCGGAACGGGCGCGAGATCGGTGGCGATCCGCACCCCCCGCGCCCGTGCATCCGCCGCAAGGAATCCCACCGTCTCGCGCACGACCGCCGACAGATCCAACTCGCTGAAGCGCGGCTCGCGCTTTCGGACCAGATCCTGAATGCGGCGGATGATCTGTCCGGCCCGATCCGCCTGATGCGAAAGCTTGCCCAGCGCCGACGACAGCAGCGCGGGATCCGCCCGCCCCTGCTGGAGGAGGTTCGTGGCCCCGGCCGCATAGCTCGCGATGGCGGCGAGCGGCTGGTTCAGCTCGTGTGCGAGCGTCGAGGCCATCTCGCCCAGCGTCACCAGACGCCCCGTCCGCGCGAGGCTCTCCTCCTGTTCGCGGGCGAGACGGGCGGCACGGCGGGCCTCTGTGATGTCGATGATGGACCCCATCCAGCCGCGGTGCATGCCTTTCGCGTCGATCAGCGGCGCCTCGTAGACCTGCACGTCGATCTCGGTGCCGTCACTGCGGCGGAACCGGGTCTCGAAGCTCTGCGAGGCCGCACCGCCCTCGGAAAGGGTGCGCTGGCGCCGGAGCGTTTCCTCTAGCCGGTCCGGCGCCCAGTAGGGCATCGGCTGGTCGCGCCCGACGAGGTCCGCCGCGGACCAGCCGACGAGCTTGCAGAAGGCAGAGTTGGCGTAGAGGATACGCCCTGCATGATCCTTGGCGCGCAGGCCGACGGTCAGGCTCTCCTCCATCGAGCGGCGGAAGGCCATTTCCTCGTTCAGGCGCAGTTCGGCCTCTCGCCGGCGCTTGCCGTTGCGATAGAGCGCAAGCAGCGCGAGGATCGCGAAGGCGGCCAGCCCCGCAATGGCCGCCGGCAGCAGTGCCCGGGCGAAAGGCGCGGCGCCCTCGTAGGACGAGATGCGCAGCACGGCGCCCGGGATGGGAGGGTCGAAGCTGATCGAATGGGTGGGGCCGCCCTCCCCCGGCGTCCCGCGCGAGCGGCTGGCGCGGACGGTGCCGCTGCCATCCAGCAGCCACACGGCATATTGCTCGGCGATCCACCAGGGGATGTGCCGCTCGAGCATCAGCGGCAGCGAGGCGGTCGCGGTGATCACCCCCTCGGACCCCTGCGGCCGCAGGCCCATCGTGATGGTCTGCCCGTCCATGAGCGCATAGACCGGGCGCGCACGCACGCCGGTGCGCCGGAGTTGCCCGGCCAGTTCCTCGTCGGCCGCGGTGTCGGCAGGGCCGGGAACTGCCCGGCGGATGCTGCCTTCCGCATCGTGCCAGACGATGGAGAGGATCTCGGGATTGGCCGCGATATGCGCCCGCGCCCGCGCCTCGAGCACCGCGGGTGGCGTGCCGCCCGCCTCGTCGAGTGCCAGGCGGGCCAGCATGTCCTCGTCCACCGAAAGCTGGAAGCGCAGCGTCTGCTCGACCCAGAGCGCATCGGTCGCGAGCTTGGTGCGGATCTGCTCGGTCTCGCTGCGGCCCGCGATCCAGACCGAGGCCGCGACCAGCGCCACGAGCGCCACGATGGCGACCAGCGGCATCAGCGAGAGCAGGTCGACACGGCCGCGCGCCGACGGCGGCTCGAGGGCCCAGGGCTCGCCCGGACGCGTGCCCGTCTGCCGGTCGGTCCGCTCTGCCACCTTTCCTCCCCCGGGCTCCGCCGCGACAAGCTGTCCCCGTAGCCTCCCCTTGCGGAAACCCACAATAGCGGCAGGGCGTCACGGCTGGCAAGGAAGGCAGGACCGCCGGGAGGGCGGAACAGAGGAGGATAATCCATGATGACCCGTCGCAGCCTTGCCGCGCTGGCAGGGGCCGCCGCCGTGGCGCTCGCCGCCGCCGTGCCGGCCCTCGCCCAGCCCATCGTGATCAAGTTCAGCCACGTCGTTGCCCCCGACACGCCGAAGGGCAAGGGCGCCGCGAAGTTCGAGGAACTGGCCGAGCAATACACCGATGGCGCGGTCGACGTCGAAATCTATCCCAACAGCCAGCTTTACAAGGACAAGGAAGAGCTCGAGGCGCTGCAGCTCGGCGCCGTGCAGATGCTTGCGCCCTCGCTGGCCAAGTTCGGCCCCCTTGGCGTGCAGGATTTCGAGGTCTTCGACCTGCCCTACATCTTCAAGGGCTACGATGCGCTGCACACCGTGACCAACGGCGAAGTGGGCAAGATGCTGTTCTCGAAGCTCGAGGACAAGGGCATCAAGGGCCTCGCCTACTGGGACAACGGCTTCAAGATCATGTCGGCCAACAGCCCCATCAACACGCCTGACGATTTCCTGGGCCTGAAGATGCGCATCCAGTCCTCGAAGGTGCTCGAGGCCGAGATGAACGCGCTGGGTGCCGTGCCGCAGGTCATGGCCTTCTCCGAGGTCTATCAGGCGCTGCAGACCGGGGTCGTGGACGGCACCGAGAACCCGCCCTCGAACATGTATACCCAGAAGATGCACGAGGTGCAGAGCCACGCCACGGTGTCGAACCACGGCTACCTCGGATATGCGGTCATCGTGAACAAGCAGTTCTGGGACGGCCTGCCCGAGGACGTGCGCGCGGGGCTCGAGAAGGCGCTGGCCGAGGCGACCGACTATGCGAACTCGATCGCCAAGGACGAGAACGACAAGGCGCTTCAGGCGATGAAGGACGCGGGCACGACGGAGTTCCACGAGCTGACCGCCGAGGAACTCGCCGCCTGGGAAGAGGCGCTCGCCCCGGTCCACGAGGAGATGGCCAGCCGCATCGGCACCGAGACCATCGAGGCCGTGAAGGCCGCGACCGCCACGAACTGAGACTTCCGTCATCGCGGGCAGCCGACAACGTCGGCTGCCCGCGATCTGCCATTTCCGAAACATCCTAGCCTCAGGAGGGGCCGCCATGATGCGCCTTCTCGACCGGCTGGAAGAGACGCTCATCGCCACGCTCATCGCGGCGGCGACGGCGCTCATCTTCGCCTCGGTCGTCCACCGCTACTCGCTGGGCATTCTGGCTGATGGCGTGGCCTTCTTCCGCGGCCACGACATGCCCGAGCTCTCGGCCATGATGCGCAGCGCCTATTTCGGGCTGCGCGAGGTCAACCTGGTCTGGGCTCAGGAGCTCTGCATCATCCTTTTCGTCTGGATGGCCAAGTTCGGCGCAGCCTACGGCGTGCGGACCGGCATCCACGTCGGCATCGACGTGCTGATCAACAAGCTCGACTCGCGCAGGCGCGGGTTCTTCATCCTCTTCGGCCTCCTCGCCGGCGCGCTCTTCACCGGGATCATCGCCACGCTGGGCGGGAATTTCGTCTGGCACATGTCGCAGACGAGCGCGATCTCTCCCGATCTCGAGCTGCCGATGTGGCTCGTCTATCTCGCGATCCCGCTCGGCTCGGCGTTGATGTGCTTCCGCTTCCTGCAGGTGGCGGTGATCTTCTGGCGCACGGGCGAGCTGCCGCACCACGACCACGGGCGTGTCGAGGGCGTGGACACCGAGGACGAGGGCATCGACGTGCTGGGCAGCACCTTCCTCAAGTCGCCGCTGACACCCCGCGACCTTGTCGAGAAGCCGAAGGACGAGTGAGATGAACGCAACCCTCATCTTCGGCGGGCTCATCGCCCTGATGCTGACCGGCATGCCGATCTCGATCGCGCTCGGCCTGACGGTGCTGACCTTCCTCTTCACCATGACGGCGGTGCCGATCGACACCGTGGCGCTGAAGCTGTTCACCGGGATCGAGAAGTTCGAGATCATGGCGATCCCCTTCTTCATCCTCGCCGGCAACTTCCTCACCCACGGAGGCGTGGCGAAGCGGATGATCAACTTCGCGACCGCCATGGTCGGGCACTGGCACGGCGGCCTCGGCCTCGGCGGCGTCTTTGCCTGCGCGCTCTTCGCGGCGGTCTCGGGATCGTCGCCCGCCACGGTGGTCGCCATCGGCTCGGTCATCCTGCCGGCCATGGTCGCACAGGGCTTCCCCACGCGCTTCGGCGCGGGGGTCATCACGACCTCGGGCGCGCTCGGTATCCTGATTCCGCCGTCCATCGTCATGGTGATGTATTGCGTGGCGACCTCGGGTATGCTGGTCGAGGGGCCGAACGGCGAGATCGTCGATGCCGCCTCGGTGGGCGAGATGTTCATCGCGGGCGTCATCCCCGGCGCGATGCTGGCGGCCTTCCTCGCGGCCACGACCTGGTACCGGGCGCGCAAGAACAACTATCCCCGGCTGCCGAAGGCCAGCTGGCGCGAGCGCTGGGACGCGCTCCGCAAGGCGCTCTGGGGGCTGCTGCTGATCTTCATCGTGATCGGGGGCATCTACAGCGGCACCTTCACGCCCACCGAGGCCGCCGCGATGAGCGCGGTCTATGCGTTCATCATCGCGGTCTTCGTCTACAAGGACATGGGGCTTCGGGACGTGCCGCGCGTGCTGCTGGCCTCGGCCAACATGTCGGCGATGCTGCTCTACATCATCACCAATGCGGTGCTGTTCAGCTTCCTGCTCACGCACGAGAACATCCCGCAGGCGCTCGGCCAGTGGATGGTCGATTCGGGCCTGACCTGGTGGATGTTCCTGATCGCGGTGAACATCATCCTGCTGGCGGCGGGCAACTTCATGGAGCCCTCGTCGATCGTGCTGATCATGGCGCCGATCCTGTTCCCGGTGGCCGTGAAGCTCGGGATCGACCCGGTGCACTTCGGGATCATGATCATCGTCAACATGGAGGTCGGCATGTGCCACCCGCCGGTGGGCCTGAACCTCTACGTCGCCTCGGGCATCACGAAGATGGGCATCACCGAACTGACCATCGCGGTCTGGCCCTGGCTGCTCACGATGCTGGTCTTCCTGCTGCTCGTGACCTACGTGCCGCAGATCTCGCTCTTCCTGCCGCAACTGCTGGGCATGCACTGACGACAAGACGGGGCCGCCGGTGGCGGCCCCTGCCATCGGGACCGGATCAGGCCTCCTCGATCATGGCCTTGATCGCCTGGACATGGCCATCCTTCGCCGCCAGCGCATCCGCCGCGAGCAGCGAGGCCTCGGCCAGAAGCTGCTCCGCCTCCACGATCCGGTCGACGAGACCCCAGGCGAGCGCCTCTTCCGCGGTCGCCCGCACGCCCGCCATCAGGATCATCCTGGCCCGCGCCGGACCGGTCAGCTGCTTCAGCCGCCGCACGTCCGACGGCTGGGGCCGGAAGCCGAGCTTCATCACCGGATAGAAGAACTTCGCGCCCGGCACCGCGACCCGCAGGTCGCAGGCGAGCGCCATGCCCATCGCGCCGCCCGCAAGCGTGCCGTTCAACGCGGCGATCGTCAGGCAGGGCAAGGCCGCCACCGAGGCCGAGAGCCGCTCCCACACCGGATCGGTGGCGAGCCCCGCCCGCGCCTCGTCGAGATCGGCCCCCGCCGAGAAGACCTTGCCGGCGCCGGTCAGAACCAGCGCCCGCACCCCGTCGGAGGCGGCCGAGTCTACCGCCGCCTCGATCTCGAGCAGCATGGCCCGCGTCAGCGAGTTTGCCTTGTCCGTCCGGTCGAGCGTGAGCGTCCGCAGGCCGCCGTCGTCAGTCACATGGATCATGCGTGCAGGCCCACCGCCCGGCGGATCGCCTCGTCGCGGAGCGAGATCTCCTGTCCGAGCCACTTGTCGGCGCCGCTTCCGCACATCCACAGCAGCGCCCGCGCCGGCCAGTCGGCCGGAATGTGGGCCGAGGGATCGAGCCGGCTCACCGGATTGACCCCGCTCTCGCGGATCTTGTCCTGCATCTCGGTCGCGACCGTTCCCGGCGAGAGACCCATGATGCGGATCCGGTTCACCGCTTCCTCGAGATGGGCGCAGCGGGTCAGCATCGCGGCGCCCGACTTGGAGCTGCAATAGGCGCTCCATCCCTCGAGCGCGTTCTGCGCCGCGCCGGAGCTGACGGTGATGATCGTGCCGCCCTTGCCGCGCATGTGGGGCACCGCCGCGCGCATCCCGTGGAAGACGCCCTTGAGGTTGATGTCGATCGCCTGCGCCCAGGCCGCCGGATCGGCGTCCGCAAGACGCGCGATCGGCTCGATCACGCCTGCATTGTTGATCAGCACGTCGATCCGGCCGGCGGTCGCGACGATCTTCTCCACTGCTGCCGAGGTGGCCTGCCAGTCGGCGATGTCGCAGGGGACCGCGAAGGCCTCGTGTCCGACTTCGGCCGCCAGCGCCTCGATCTCGGCGCTGCTCCGCGCGAGAAGCGCGACCCGCGCCCCCGCCGCCGCGAAGACGCGCACCGCGGCCGCACCGATACCACGGCTTGCCCCGGTGATCGCCACTACCCTGCCCTGCAGATTCGCCATCTCACCGCTCCTTCACGTGGCCTTCTGACAAACGTGTTAGCCGATCCTTGCATTCGACGGAAAGGCTTGACCCTTCAGGACCTGCGGAAGATTGTGTGCCATCGTTCGCGTAAGGGAAGGCAAAAGATGTATTTCAGGTCATTGGCAGGCAGCACCGCGCTCGTGGCGATGGTTGCCGCGGGCACGGCTTCGGCCGATGTGACGCCCGAGCAGGTGTGGCAGGGCTGGCAGGAGCTCGGCGCGACCTACGGCCAGACACTGACCGCCGCGAACCAGAGCCGCGTGGGCGATACGCTCAGGCTCGAGGACGTGCGGATGCACTTCGCGCAGGAGGGCACGGTGATCGAGGGGACGATCCCCGAGGTGAGCCTGACCCAGCGCGGCGACGGCACGGTCGAGATCACCATGTCGCCCGAAATCCCGATGGAAATGACCGTTCCGAACGAGCCCGAGGCCGGCAACCCGACGCCGGATCCGACGAAGCTCGCACTCGCCCTGCGCCAGCCGGGCATGGTCATGATCGCGGGCGGCGGCGACGCCCGCTCGACGCTGGCCTTCGATGCGCCGTCCACGACGATCGCCGTCACCGAGGTCGACGGCGTCTCGGCCCGCGAGATGGATCTTCGGGCCGAGGTCGAACTCAGCGATGTCGCGGGCAGCTACATCGCCGAGGGCACCGAGACGCGGTCGATCTCCAACGATTTCACGGCCGCGGTGGCCGAGATGACCTTCGCGATGACCGACCCCGAGCAGGGGGGGCGGGTGAACCTCCGTGCCAGCGCGACCGATCTCAAGGGCACTTCGAGCGGCACCATGGTGGGCCCGCTCGCAATGACCGACCTCGCCACGGCGCTGAAGGGCGGTGCCACGTCAAAGGGCTCGTTCACCTACGGGCCGGCGACGATGGAGTTCGATTTCGCCGACGCGACCGACAAGGCCAAGGGATCCGCCAGCGCGGCCGGCGGCACGCTCGACGTGGCGATGAGCGGTGACAGCCTGTCCTACGGCGGTGACACGAAGAACGTGAACGTGACGCTGAGCGGCACCCAGATCCCCTTCCCGCAGTTCAACATGAGCTATGCCGAGGCCGCGTTCCGGCTGCTCACGCCGCTCGTGAAATCCGAAGAGGCTCAGGATTTCCGCCTTCTGACGAAACTCGTCGACCTCAAGATCTCGGACGAGATCTGGGCCATGTTCGACCCGCAGGCGAAGCTTCCGCGCGATCCGGCGACGCTGGTGGTCGACGCCAGCGGCAAGGCGCGGCTCGACGTCGATCTTCTCGACCCGAAGGCGGTGGAGACGCTCGGGGACAAGGCGCCGGGCCAGCTCGAGGCGCTGGATCTGGATCAACTGAAGCTCACCATTGCCGGGGCCGAACTGACGGGCGGCGGCGGGCTCACCTTCGACAATAGCGACACGACCACCTTCGGTGGGGTTCCCGCGCCGACGGGCCAGATCGACCTCGCGCTCGTGGGTGGCAACGGGCTGATCGACAAGCTGGTGAGCATGGGACTGATCCCGCAGGAGCAGGCGATGGCCGCCCGCATGATGCTCGGCATGTTCGCGCGTCCCGGTCAGGGCGAGGACACGCTGACGTCGACGCTGGAGTTCAAGGACAAGGGCTTCTACGCCAACGGCCAGCGGCTTCAGTAACCTTCACAGAAGTGATGCCGCACGCTCTGCGGTGGCGCGGCATCACCGGCACCTGTGACATCCCGGGACCGTCGCACCGCTCCTCGCTTGCCCCCCGGCTGGCGCCCCCACGACCCTGCGTCCGCCCTTACCGCGCTTGTCATGGCCGCCCTGCCCCATTACCTCGGGTCTGAACCAGAGGAGCTTGCCGATGACAGAACCGCTCGACCGCCTGACCGACCGGCTGCTCCGGGCCGCGAGGCATGCAGGGGCCGAGGAGGCCGATGCGATCGCCGTCCGCGGCACCTCCCTCTCCATCGATATCCGCGAGCGTGCGCTCGAACAGGCCGAGCGCGCCGAGAGCGTCGAGGTCGGCCTCCGTGTGCTGATCGGCGGCCGGCAGGCCTGCGTCTCGGCCTCCGACGTCTCCGAGGCCACGCTGGACGCGATGGCGGAACGCGCGGTCGCGATGGCGCGCGAGGCGCCTGTCGACCCCAACGTGGGCCTCGCCGATCCCTCGCAGATCGCGCAGGCTTGGGACATCGCGGCGCTGGAACTGTCGGATCCCTCGGACGAGCCCGCGCCGTCTGCGCTGGAAGAGGATGCCCGCGCCGCCGAAGCCGCCGCGCTCGAGTCCGAGGCGATCTTTCAGGTCGAGGCGAGCGGCGCCTGGTCGCGGCGCGAGATGCATCTGGCGGCGACCAACGGCTTCTCCGGAGGTTACGGACGCAGCTCGCGCTCGATCTCGGCGGTCGCCTTCACGGGCTCGGGCACGCAGATGGAGAGGGACTGGGCGGCGGAGACCCGGATCTTCGCGGCAGACCTGCCCGCCGCGTCAGACGTCGGCCGTCTTGCGGCCGAGCGGGCGCTGGCGCGCGTCGGGTCGCGCAAGCCGCCTACGGGGCGCTTCCCCGTGCTCTACGACGAGCGGGTTGCCGCGTCGCTGATGAGCCACCTGCTCTCGGCCGTAAACGGGGCCACCATCGCCCGTGGCGGCTCCTGGTTGCGCGAGGCGCTGGGGCAGCCGGTGCTGCCGGAGCATTTGTCCTACATCGAGGATCCGCTGCGGCCGCGGACGGGGTCGTCGCGTCCCTTTGACGGCGAGGGGCTGCCGACCCGGCGACGCGCCATCGTCGAAAACGGAATCCTGACCGGCTGGACGCTCGATCTCGCCACGGCGCGCAAGCTGAAGATGGACAGCACGGCCAATGCCGCGCGCTCGACCTCGCAACCGCCGTCGCCATCGGTTTCCAACACCGAACTCACGCCGGGAACGGTCTCGCGCGCCGATCTGGTGGCGCAGATGGGCACGGGACTTCTCGTGACCTCGCTGATGGGGTCTTCGATCAACGGCAACACCGGCGACTATTCCCGCGGCGCCGCCGGCTTCTGGGTCGAGGGCGGCGAGATCTCCTATCCGGTCAATGAGTGCACCATCGCCGGCAACCTGCGCGAGATGCTGCGCAGTCTTGTTCCGGCCAATGATGCACGGCCTCATCTGTCGAACCGCGTGCCGAGCCTGCTCGTCGAGGGCCTCACGATTGCCGGCGCATGACCTTGCGCTTCTCAGCGAGGCGGCGCGTGCGGCGGGCCCGGTCGCTCTCCGCTACTGGAAGAACGCGCCCCGCGCCTGGGAAAAGGACGCTGGCGCAGGCCCGGTGACCGAGGCCGACCTTGCGGTGAACGACCTTCTGGAGAAGCGGCTGCGCGGCGCCCGGCCCGATTACGGCTGGCTGTCGGAAGAGAGTGCCGACACGGCCGCGCGCCAGCAGGCGGAGCGCGTCTTCATCGTCGATCCGATCGACGGGACGCGGGCCTTCATGGCGGGCGAGGACACCTTCGCCCATTCGCTGGCTGTCGCCGAACGAGGTCGGATCACCGCCGCCGCAGTCTACCTGCCCGCGCTGGACCGGCTCTATACCGCCAGCATCACCGCGCCCGCGATGCGCGACGGGCAGGAAATCCGGGCCAGCAGCCGGCCCGACAGCCAGGGCGCCACGCTGCTCGCCACGCGGCACATGATGGGTCAGGACTACTGGCCGGGCGGCGTTCCCGACGTGAAGCGCAGCTTTCGGGCGTCGCTGGCGTTCCGGCTGTGCCTGGTGGCAGAGGGTCGCCACGACGGGATGCTGACGCTGCGCGAAGCCTGGGAGTGGGACATCGCGGCTGGGAGCCTGATCGCCGAGCGCGCGGGGGCGCTCGTGACCGACCGTTTCAACCGCCCCCTCAGCTTCAACGAGCCGCAACCGCAGGCCGCGGGGGTGATTGCCGCCGCGCCGGGGCTGCATGCCGAACTCATGGAGCGACTGAGCGCCTGAGGCCTACCTGTTGGTGCGGCCGCGCTGCTGGGGGTCCAGCCCGCCCCAGGGGTTGGTGTCGTTCATCACGTCGCCCTCGAAGGTGTTCTCGCCCTCCATGGGCTCTTCGCCCCTGCGCAGTCCGGCAGAACGGCCGATGCCCGGATCGCCCCTCAGGTCGGCGTCGAAGGGCTGCTTCGTCTTCGGATGCTTGCTGGACATGGACACGTCTCCTCTGGGTCGTGGCCATGAAACCGGCAAGGCCGAAGCCTGTTCCCGCCTTCCGTCCGCAGCGCGCCGCGCGTTCCGGCATGCGGAAGTCCCGCTGTCGCCACGGCCCTCCGCTTGATGGCCGGCGGCGGGATGCCTCGCGGCATTCGCATTTTGCGGAACTTCGCCTCCGTCTGCCGGTTCCGCCGACCGACCCTACCAACCCGGAGGCCATGATGCCCGACCATCCGAAACCCCCGTTCCCGGACCAGCATCAGCCGATGCCCGGCCAGACCGCCCGCCTCGATCCGGTTCCCGACCATGGCGAGACCAGCTATCGCGGCTCGGGACGGTTGCACGACATGAAGGCGGTGATCACTGGCGCCGACAGCGGCATTGGCCGCGCCGTGGCCCTCGCTTTCGCGCGCGAGGGGGCGGACGTGCTGATCTCCTACCTCTCCGAGGATGACGATGCCGCCGAGACCGAGCGGCTGGTGACGGACGCCGGTCGCCGGGCGGTGCTGATGCGCGGAGACCTTCAGGAGGCCTCGCACTGCCGCGCCATCATCGACCGCGCCGCGGAAGAGTTCGGCCGCATTGACATCCTCGTGAACAACGCCGCGCATCAGGCAAGCTTCGCGGATCTCGGCGACATTTCCGACGAGGAATGGGAGGTGACGTTCCGCGTGAACATCCACGCCATGTTCTATCTGGCGAAGGCCGCCGTGCCGCATATGCGGGAAGGGAGCTCGATCATCAACACGACGTCCGTCAACGCCGACTCGCCCAGCCCGAATCTTCTCGCCTATGCGACGACGAAAGGCGCGATCCAGAACTTCACGGGCGGCCTCGCGCAGATGCTGGCGGATCGGCGGATCCGGGTGAACTGCGTCGCGCCCGGCCCGATCTGGACCCCGCTGATCCCCTCGACGATGCCGCCGGAAAAGGTGAAGAACTTCGGCAAGCAGGTTCCCATGCAGCGTCCCGGCCAGCCGGCGGAACTCGCCACCGCCTATGTGATGCTCGCGGATCCGGCCTCCAGCTACACCTCGGGCGCGACCATCGCGGTCACGGGGGGCAAGCCAATCCTCTGAGGCGACACGGAGGACGAAGGGGCGCGTCGGAGAACCCGGCGCGCCCTTTCCTGTTGTGCCCTCTCGCCGAACGCGCCGCGGAAGGGTGCCGCAGGAACCAGCCTCAAGATCCCTGTGCCGTTCCGTGTCTCCTCGATCTCCCCGTTGAAACTTGACCATTTTGGTAAACATAAAGTAAAGAACCGCCAGCCGTAACCTTGCTGCGACTCGACAGGGACGTGCGCAGGCAGGAGACAAGCCAAGCAAGAAACTCCCGCTGAATGCGGTCGAATACCGGAAGAATCCATGGCCTTGCTCTTGCGTCCGATCCTGCTGCTCGTCTTGACCGCCCTCGCGGCGCAGGCGCAGGAACAGCCGCCTGCCGTCCCGGATCTTGCGCCCCGGATACAGGTGCCATCATCCGACGACCCTGCTCCTGCCTTGCCGTCTGTTGACGCCGCGCCCGAAGGCTCGCCCGCGGAAGCGCCGCCGCCGGTCGCGGAGCCGGCCCCGTCCGGCGCCTCATCCCCGGCGGAGCCCTCCGCCGCCGACTCGCCGGCCGTTGCGCCGGAAGCCGATCCGCCAATCGCGTTCGAGCCGGGGCCCGACTTCGCGCCGGGTCCGATCCCGCATGACCTGACACCTTGGGGGATGTTCGAGGCTGCGCATTGGGTGGTTCAGGCGGTGATGGTCCTGCTGGTCGCGGCGAGCTTCGTGACCTGGACGGTCCTCGTCTTCAAGCTGGCCGAAATTGCCATTGCGCGCCGCCGCCTCGCCCGCACCGCGGCGACCTTGCGGGCATCCGCGACGCTGGACGAGGCAGCGCAGCGCCTCGCGGGGCGCAGCGATCCGGCAGCCTTCATGGCCCGGTCGGCGCTGGAGGAACTGGAGCGTTCCGACGCGGCGCTGGACCTCGCCGGGACTGCGGGGCTGAAGGAGCGCGTCCGCTCTATCCTCGAGCGGGTGGAGGCTCAGGCCGGCGAGAAGCTCCGGCGCGGGACCGGCCTTCTGGCGACCATCGGCTCGGTCGGGCCTTTCGTCGGGCTGTTCGGAACGGTCTGGGGCATCATGAACGCCTTCATCGGCATCTCGCAGAGCCAGACCACCAACCTCGCGGTCGTGGCACCGGGGATCGCCGAGGCCCTGCTCGCGACCGGGCTCGGCCTCGTCGCGGCTATCCCGGCCGTGGTGATCTACAACCACTTCATCCGCGCGATCTCGTCCTGGCGGCTGAGCCTCGCCGATGCGGGCGCAGCGGTCGAGCGGATGATGAGCCGCGATCTCGACTTCCGCACCGCGGGGAGGTCCTGACGATGGCGGGCTTCCGCGGCGACAACGGCGATGACCTGAACCACGAGATCAACGTCACGCCCTTCATCGACGTGATCCTCGTGCTGCTGATCATCTTCATGGTGGCGGCGCCGCTTTCGACCGTCGACGTGCCCGTGGACCTGCCCGGCTCGACCGCGAACCGCAGCCAGCGACCGGACGAGCCGATCTTCCTCACGCTGCAGAAGGACCTGCAGCTTTCTCTGAAGAACGCGCCGATCCCGCGCACCGGTCTCGGGCCGCAACTCGACGCTGTGACAGGTGGCAACCGTGACACGCGGATCTTCCTGCGGGCGGACGAAGCCGTAGCCTACGGGCAGCTGATGGAGGTGATGAACCTCCTGCGTGGGGCGGGTTACCTCAAGGTGGCGCTGGTCGGTCTGGAGGCAGTTCCCGGCGGAGGCACTCCATGAGCCATTATGCGGACTGGCGACAGAGCCTCGGCCCCGGACGGTTGCGGCGCGAGGCGGCAGGGTGGTCGCTGGCCGCCCTGACCGTGGCGGCCACGGCAACGGCGGCCGCCACGGCGGTCTTCCGCGTCGAGCAGCCCGGAAGCCCGGAGGCCCTGCAGGAGGCGGTCTATCTCGATCTCGAGCCGGAGCCGCCCACCCCCGCAGCCCTAGCCGCGCCCGCGGCCGCGCCGGAAGTGCCTCAGGCTGACGCTCCCCACACTCCCGAACCCGAGGAGATGGCCGGGTCGGCGCCGGATCTCGCCCCGTTGCCGCCCGATCTGCGGCCGCCCACCGAGACCGTCGATCTGCCGGATATTCCGGTGCCGGCGCCCGAGACCTTTTCCTACGATCCGCCGCCGCCTCCTCCCGAGGAACAGGTGGCCGAGATCCCGCCGGACGTGCGCCCTCTGCCCCGCCCGGAGCGGGACCCACCACCGGAAAGGAAGCCCGATCCTCCCAGGCGCGAGGCGAGGACGGCCGCGGCACCGCCGCCACAGCAGTCGGCCGCTCCCTCCGCTCAGGCGACAGGTCGGGCGACCGTGACCGCATCACGCGGTCAGGTGGAGAATCTCAAGGCGCGCTGGGGTGCCGAGATCCGCAATCGCATCCAGCGCCGGACCCGGGCGGCGAGAGGCTTGGCGGGAGAGGTGACGGTGCGTCTGACGGTGGCGCAGGGGGGGTCGCTCGGTGCCGCCTCGATCACCCGTTCCTCCGGAAATGCGAGGCTCGACCAGATGGCCTTGAGGGCCGTGCAATCGGCGGGCCGGTTTCCGGCCGCACCCGCAGCCCTGTCGGAAGCAAGCTACACCTTCACCTTGCCGATCACCTTTACCCGCTGAGGCGGGCGGACACCGCGAGGACGCGGGCTGGCCTCCTTCACGCACGGCACCGACCGGGATGCCCCGGCGGTAGATCAACGGAAAGACGCTCTGGGCCGGATTGGCGGCCGTGCCTCCGGCGGGGTTCTCCTCACCACGCACGGCTGGTGCGCGCGGTGGACCGGTCAGTCGGAGACGGGCCAGGTCGGGTAGAAGAGCCCGGCCGGCGAGAGGGTGAAGATCTCGCAGCCATCGGCGGTCACGCCCACGGAATGCTCGAACTGCGCCGAGAGCGACTTGTCCCGCGTCACCGCGGTCCAGTCGTCGGCGAGGACCTTGGTCTCCGGCCGGCCGAGGTTCACCATCGGCTCGATGGTGAAGAACATCCCTTCCTCAAGCACCGGCCCGGTGCCGGGACGCCCGTAGTGCAGGACGTTCGGGGGCGCGTGGAACACCCGTCCCAGCCCGTGCCCGCAGAAGTCGCGCACCACCGACATGCGGTTGTTCTCGACATGGGTCTGGATCGCCGCGCCGATGTCGCCGAAGGTCGCGCCGGGCCTCACGACCTCGATGCCCTTCATGAGCGCGTCATGGGTCACTTCCAGCAGGCGCTCGGCCTTCCGGCCGAGGGTACCCGCGACATACATCCGGCTGGTGTCGCCGAACCAGCCGTCGACGATCACCGTCACGTCGATATTGAGGATGTCGCCGTCCTTCAGCACCTTCGAGCCGGGAATGCCGTGGCAGACCACATGGTTGACCGAGATGCACGAGGCGTGCTGATAGCCCTTGTAGCCGACGGTGGCCGAGGTGAGGCCGCGCCGCTCGATCTCGTCGGTGATGAAACGGTCGATCTCGGCAGTGGTCGCGCCCGGCTGCACCAGCGGACCCACGAGGTCGAGAACCTCGGCCGCGGCCCGTCCGGCGGTGCGCATGCCCGCGAAATCCTCGGGTTCGTAGATCCTGATGCCGTTCTTGGTGATGCGGCCGCGCGACTCGTCCACTGGGCCTGATCCTTCTGGTCTCGGTGTCGTCTCAAGATAGTCAAGCTTCGGCTCCTTTGCCATACCTGCGCCTCCCGCGAAAGGTTTGAAACGCCGCGCGACCAGTCCTATAGCTTGGCCAGCCGAAGGAGGAGCCGATGCCCGCGAACCCCACCGCCGCCATGCTTGTCATCGGGGACGAGATCCTTTCCGGCCGCACCCGCGACGGCAACAGCCACTTCCTCGCGGGCGAGCTGACGCGCCACGGCATCCGCCTGTGCGAGATTCGCTGCGTCGCCGACGACCGCGAGGCGATCGTCTCGGCGGTGAACGCGCTGCGCGAACGGTGGGATCATCTGTTCACCTCCGGCGGGATCGGACCCACGCATGACGACATCACCGCCGAGTCGGTCGCCGAGGCCTTCGGCGTGCCCATCTCGGTCCGCCAGGACGCCTACGACCTGCTCGCCGCGCATTACGCGCGCACGGGCCTCGAGTTCAACGAGGCCCGGCAGCGGATGGCGCGGATCCCCGAGGGGGCAACGCTGATCGACAATCCGGTCTCGACCGCGCCGGGCTTCACGCTGGGCAACGTGCATGTGATGGCGGGCGTGCCGAACATCTTTCAGGCCATGGTGGCCTCGGTCATGCCGACCCTGACGGGCGGCGAGCCCCTCCTCAGCCAGACGCTGCGCGTGGACCGGGGAGAGGGGGAAATTGCGGGCCCTTTTGCAACTCTGGCCGCCGAATATCCCGACCTGCAGATGGGAAGCTATCCCTTCATCCAGAACGGCGCCTACGGATCCAACCTGGTGATCCGCGGCACCGATCCGGGGCGGATCTCGGAGGCCATGATGCGCCTCGCGGTGCTCTTCCCGCAGGCCCGCTGAGAGATGACGCCGCAGGACGTCTATGCGACCGTCGAGGCGACCTGGCCCGCGGCGGGCCTGACCCGCCTCGGCCCTTGGATCATCCGGGACGGCAAGGGGGGCGGCAAGCGGGTCTCGGCTGCGACCGCCGAAGGAGACTGGGCGGCTGACGACCTGCCCGAGGCCGAGGTCGCGATGGAGGCGCTCGGCCAGCCGCCGCTCTTCATGCTGCGCGCGGGCGAGGAGGCACTGGACGCGGCGCTGGACGCGCGCGGCTACCGCATCGTCGATCCGGTGACGGCCTATGCCTGCCCGGTTGGAAAACTCTCGGACGATCCTCCGGACGCCATGTCGGCGTTCACGCACTGGCCGCCTCTCGGCATCGTGCGCGATCTTTGGGCAGAGGGAGGTATCGGCCCCGCGCGTGTCGCGGTAATGGAGCGGGCGGCGGGACCGAAGTGCTGCATCCTCGGCAGGCAGAACGACCGCCCCTCCGGCGCGGCTTTCGTGGCGCTCCACGGCCCTTTCGCGATGGTTCACGCCCTCGAGGTGACGCCGGCGCTGCGCAGGCTGGGCTCGGCGCAGGCCATGATGCGGCGAGCGGCCTGCTGGGCCGAGGAGCAGGGCGCCGCATGGCTCTCCCTCGTCGTGACCTGCGCCAACGGGCCGGCGCGCGGCCTCTACGCATCGCTGGGAATGGAAGAGGTCGGCACATATCACTATCGCATGAAATGAGGCGACGAGAGGCGCAGGAGTGCACCGCAGGATCCGGTCCTCCTCCGGCGTTCCGGCTCGGCTGGATCGCAGCTGCGGTGCTTGCCCTTTGGCCGGGCATGGTGTCGGCCCTCGATCTCCCGGCTCCCTGGGCCCTTGCCGACCGGGAGGAGGAAGCCTTCTCGAGCTACCGGCTGCCCACCGGACCATGGACGGAGCAGGGCCTGCCGGTCCGGGTCTTCGAAGGCCGCATCACCCGCAGCGTTTGGCAGCGCGACCTCGAAGGCGCCTCGACGCTGGAGTTGCTTGCACCGCTTCGCGCGCAGTTCGAGGCCGAGGGCTTCGATCCGGTCTTTCAATGCGAGACGAACGGCTGCGGCGGGTTCGACTTCCGCTACGCGACAGATGTGCTGCCCGAGCCCGAGATGCATGTGGATCTCGGAGACTTCCGCTTCTACGCGGCGATCCGCGAGACACGGCAGGGGCCGGAAGCCGTCACTCTCTTCCTCAGCCGCTCGGACGCCACGGGCTTCGTGCAGGTGATCGAGACCGCGCCGCGCGATGCGCCGGAGCGTCCCGCCCCGGCGCCTCCGGCCGAAACGGCTGCCAAACCTCCGCCGGAGGTGCCGCCGGAGGGTGGCGTGGTCGGACGGCTGGAGCAGGCGGGGTCGGCGGTGCTGGAGGATCTGGCCTTCGGCAGCGGCTCGGCTGAACTGGAGGATCGCACCTACGAATCACTTGCCGCACTGGCCGGATGGATCGGGCAGGACCCCGCGCGGCGCGTTGTGATCGTCGGCCACACTGACGCCTCCGGAGGGTTGGAGGGGAATGTGACTCTCAGCCGGGCACGGGCGGCCTCGGTGCGGCAGCGGCTGATCTCGCGCTACGGGGTGGCCGAGACGCAGGTCACGGCTGAAGGCGTGGGCTATCTGGCGCCGCGCGCCACCAACCGCACCGAGGAAGGCCGCAGCCGCAACCGGCGGGTCGAGGTCATGCTGGTGGCGGGCTGACGAGGCCGAGGCAGGGACTGGCCCCTTGCCGAGCCGCCCGCAATCCATGCCGGAAGACGCGGTTTCCGGTCCTTGTGCAAAGGGCCGTCCGGTGCGGGTTCACCAGTTGTCCGGCCCCTTGTCGTTGTAGCGCCGGGCGAGGAAGTCGATGAAGGCGCGCACCTTCGGCTGTGTGAAGCGTCCGGGCGGATAGACCGCATAGATCCCCAGCGTCTCCACGGGCAGGCCGGGAATGGCTTCCTCGACCAGCCCCTCTCGCATCGCCTCGGCGAAGAGGAACGAAGGCAGGTAGGCGATCCCGAGCCCCGAGATCGCGGCGTTGAGCAGCGACTGGCCGTCGTTGACCGTGAGCCAGCCGGCCGTCCTCACCTGCCGCTTCTCGCCCGTAGGCGAGGTGATCTTCCAGACGTTGCCGTTCGCCTGGTTCGAGTAGTGCAGGAGCTTGTGGTCGTTCAGGTCGTCGATCTTCAACGGCCGGCCGTAGTGCTGGAAATAGCGGGGCGCGGCGATCATGCGCCGGGTCGTCTCGGTCAGCTTGCGGGCGCGAAGGCTGGAATCCTCGAGGTCGCCGATGCGGATCGCCATATCGAACCCTTCAGAGATGAGCTCGACATACCGGTTGTTCAGCACCATGTTCACGGTGATGTCGGGATATTCCAGCAGGAAGTCCCCGAGGATCGGAGAGAGCAGGTTGACGCCGAAGTCGGTCGCGACCGAGATCCTCAGGAGGCCGGAAGGCGCCGACTGCATCGAGGTCACGAGCGCATCCGCCTCTCCGGCATCGTTCAGCACGCGGCGCGCTCGGTCGTAATAGGCCAGCCCGATCTCGGTCGGCGAAACGCGCCGGGTCGTCCGGTTCAGAAGCCGCGCGCCGAGCCGGGCCTCGAGCGCCGAGACGTGCTTCGAGACGGCGGATTTCGAGATGCCCATCTTCTTGGCGGCGTCGGTGAAGCCGCCCTGATCCACGACCGTGGCGAAGGCTTCCATTTCCGTCAGTCGATCCATGGCGGTTCCCCCGGGGCACAGTCTTGGGCTCCTAATTCTCATGATCGGCAATTCGGGCAGGATTGCGGAAGGGGGCAGGCAAGTCCGGGATTTTGCGGTGGTCGCCCCGTTTCGCCAGAAGGCGGCGCTCGAGCTTCACGGTGATTCGCAATGGGTGCCGGGGTCGTATGCGTTGACATGCCGCACCCGCGCAGCCGGGGTGCGGACAGAATGTCACCTCGCCAAGCGCCAACGCGCAACAAAATTGCGTCATGCTGTCGCGCTGCGTTGCGGCGAGAGCATGGGAGGCATGCACCATTAGGGAGAAGTCAAGAAATCTGTGAGGTTTATATCGGGGGCCAAAGGAGAACGACCATGAAACACGATCATCGTCCCATGACCGCCGCCAATGCTGCCGAAATGGTTCCGGCCTATTTCACGCCCGAGCGCAACACCCGGCAACTGCGGAACCTGAGCGTTCTGGAACAGATGTACGGTTACTACAACCGCGACTGATCCCGCCGACGGAAGCCAGCCCGCGCCGCCCAGATCCGGACGGCGCCCGCGGCTCCAGGCTTAGACGGCTTTTCTCCCTTCCTCCTCCGGCACGCGCAGGCTGATGCGAAGGAGATCGGGCATCAGACGTCACCTCGTCATCCGTGACCACACTCGCCATAACGGCGAATCCGGCCAACCGACATGGGCGCGAGGTTCGGCACATGCCTTGCCCAAGCCGGTGAAGGCGGAATGCCTGTGCAAGCAGGTTCATTTCCGTACGCGGCGGAGGACCTTGGACAGGATATCCTGTTCAAGCGGCGCGAGGCCCGGACTACACGTCCCCCTCGCGGCAATGACGCCGGAACGCCTGCTTCAGCAGGTCGAGTTCCGCGCGCAGCAGGACCACTTCGGATAGGACGTCCTGATCAAGCGGCGCTCCGGCAACGATCGTGAAATGCGCCAGCTTTCCGGCTACGCCCGCCTCGCGGACGAGGAAGGTGTGGATGCCTTCCGAAAGCAGCTGCACCGGGATCGGCACACGCACCGTCCATTGGCCGCTGCGGTTAGGGATCGCCAGGATCTCCGGCACGGCCACCACTTCGCCCAGATGCATCACCTCGAGCTGCGGCGCCTCGCCGGCAGCCACGAGCAGGCCTTCCCAGACGCCCGCCTCTATCCGCACCTGCGTCAGGTCCATCGCCGCATCCTCACAGTTCCGCCCTCGGTCGCCGGCTGAGCGTCACGTCCCGAAGGATGATCCGATTCATACCCGGCCCTTCGAAGATCAGGTCCACCCACATCTTCTCGACTCGCGTCTCGACCATGCCGGTATAGGCCAGATCGAACTCCGTCACGCCGTCCGACAATGCGCGCACCTGCTGCTCCGTGTTGGGCCCCTGCCGCACGTTGAGCCGGGCGTAGACGGTCGTGGGCCATTCGAGATCGATTGCTGCCTCGAGCCGGAACAGGTGGCGGCGAGAGATACCGCTGCTCGCGGCGCCGGGCAGGTCGATCGCGATCGAGAGGAAGGTGCCCGTGAAACGGAACACCTCGAACTGCAGCCCATGCGGCGCAGGATCTCCCGGCCGGGCGTTCCTGATCTGGCGCAGCACGATCTCGCCCAGGTCGCAGTCATGGAAGAGCGTGATGCCTTCGCAGAGCTCGGCGCGTTTCGCGGCGGACGCGATGACCGGTAGCGGAACCGCACCCGCCCAAGGCTCGGGCCGCCAGTTCCAGTCCGTGCCGAGCGGCAGTCGCGGAGCCGCTGCTCCGCTTCGCGGCGCAGCGAGTCGCGCATCCGCCATACGCAGGAGTCTGTCGATCTGTCCTCGAAGGGCCCGGGCCTGCGTCCGGTGCAGCCGCAGCGCCTCCGGATCCTCGCGGGCGGCGCCGTCGGCTATCCTGCTCCAGCGCCGCAGCGCCAGCCGGTGCAACATTCCCTCGGCCAGCCCGCGGAGGAGTCCCATCCGGGGCCTCTAGCCTTCCGTGCGCGCGCCGCGGCGGTTCGCGTGCTGCATGGCGTCGACGAAGGCCGCGATCAGGCGCTTGCCGTTCTCACGGCCAAGCGGGGCGCTGCCAGTCCCGGAGGCGGTCAGCGTCACGAGACGACCGTTCAGGGTGATGACGGCACGCCAGCTTTCGGGGGACGAACGACGGTTGCCGTCCCGAAGGCGGATCAGGAACGCCTCGCCCCGCACCAGCGCCTCGAGAACCTCGATCCGTCGCGGATCGCCCGACCCGCTCAGCGCGCGGAGGCCGGGCTGCGACTGGAAGTAGGCCGCGAGCTCCCCTCCGCGCGTCTTGACGTCGATCCCCGAGCCCGGACCGCCGATCGTCGCGGTCAGCACCGCCGCCGGCCGGTCGGTGATACCGGCGCACCGCCCGATCAGCACGAGGCCGGCACCCGCGCCCGCCTCGCGGTCGATGCAGTACCCCGAGGGCGCCGCGACCCGAACGCCCTCGGCCGAGACCGGGAGCGCCGCGCCAGCCGCGATCAGCGCCGCAAGCAGCAGACTTGTTGTGCCGCCCCGCTCTCGCCGGCGGCTTCCGCGCACCGTGCCCGGCCCGCCACGAAGCAGGCTGCGCACGCTATGAACGAACAGGTTCCACATGGTCCCTCCGGTCCTGCTGCGCAGGGCATACTGGCCGCTACGGCGCGGAGCAAGCCGCGATTCGGTCGCCTTGCGGCATCCACCGCCGGGCGGCCCCGGTTCGCGGGGTCTGCGGAAGGATGCGACAGGGATGCCGCCGGGCCGGTCCGGATGCGGGCATCCGACCCGATCGGGACGGGGCAAGGACATGAGGGTGAGGGCGCGCCCCTCCCCCGCACGCCGCTGGGCGCGCAAGAGCATCGCGGACAGCCTCGGGCGGCCCGAAGCCCCGCGCGCCCGCGTCACAGGGGCACCCCGCCCGATTGCATTTCCCGGCCCTCCGGACTATCTCCGCACCAACGCCGCGACCGGAAGGGCAAGCCCCGCATGAACTGGATCTCCAACTACGTCCGCCCGAAGATCAATTCGCTGTTCTCGCGCCGCGAGGTGCCGGAGAACCTCTGGACCAAGTGCCCGGAGTGCGGAACGATGCTCTTCCACCGCGAGCTGTCCGAGAATCTGAACGTCTGCTCGACCTGCGACCATCACATGAACATCAGCCCGCGCGATCGGTTCGCCGCGCTGTTCGACGGCGGGATCTTCACCGAGGTCGAGGTTCCGGTGCCGCTGGCCGACCCGCTCCAGTTCCGGGACCAGAAGCGCTATCCCGACCGGATGAAGGCCGCGCAGAAGGCCACGGCCGAGAAGGAAGCGATGCTGGTCGTCGAGGGCGAGATCGCCCGGACGCCGATCGTCGCCGCCGCCCAGGACTTCGGCTTCATGGCGGGCTCGATGGGCATGTATGTTGGCAACGCCATCATCGCCGCGGCCGAGCGGGCGGTGAAGCAGAAGTGCCCGCTGATCCTCTTCGCCTCCGCAGGCGGGGCGCGGATGCAGGAGGGCATCCTCTCGCTCATGCAGATGCCGCGCACCACGGTCGCCGTGCAGATGCTGCGCGAGGCCGGGCTGCCCTACATCTGCATCCTCACCCATCCGACGACCGGTGGCGTGACGGCGTCCTATGCGATGCTGGGCGACGTGCAGATCGCGGAACCCCAGGCGCTGATCTGCTTCGCCGGCCCGCGCGTGATCGAGCAGACGATCCGCGAGAAGCTGCCCGAGGGCTTCCAGCGCGCCGAGTATCTGCTCGACCACGGCATGCTGGACCGGGTGACGCATCGCAAGAACATGCGCGAGGAGCTGGTCACGATCATCCGGATGCTGATGAACCAGCCGCCGGCGATCAAGGGCGACCTGCCCGCCCCCGAGGTCAAGCCCGTGATCGACCTGCCGCCGCCACCCACACCGGAAGCCATCGTCGAAGACAAGGCCGCGGAGTGAGCCTTCCCGCATCGGACGTCATCCTTCAGCGGATGATGTCTCTGCATCCCAAGATCATCGACCTGACACTCGACAGGGTGCACCGGCTGCTTGAGGCGCTTGGTCATCCCGAACGGTCGCTGCCGCCGGTGATCCACATTGCGGGAACCAACGGCAAGGGCTCGACCCAGGCGATGATCCGCGCGGGGCTCGAGGCGCAGGGCCTGCGGGTGCATGCCTATACCTCGCCGCATCTCGCCCGCTTCCACGAGCGCATCCGCCTGGCCGGAGAACTGATTTCCGAGCCCGCCCTTGCGGCTCTCCTCGACGAATGCCTTGAGGCGAACGGCCCCGATCCGATCACCTTCTTCGAGATCACCACCTGCGCGGCGTTGCTCGCCTTCGCCCGGACGCCCGCCGATTTTACCCTGCTCGAGGTTGGGCTCGGGGGCCGGCTGGACGCGACCAACGTGGTGGAGACGCCGCGCCTCACCATCGTGACGCCCGTGTCCATCGACCACCAGCAGTATCTGGGCGAGACGCTGCCCGAGATCGCGGGCGAGAAGGCGGGCATCCTGAAGCGCCGGGTGCCCTGCGTGGTCGGTCCGCAGCAGGAAGAGGCCCTTGCCGTCATCGAGGCCCGCGCCGCCCGCCTCGGCGCCCCTCTCCTCGCTCACGGCCAGCACTGGCAGGTCTGGGAGGAGCGCGGCCGGATGGTCTTCCAGGACGAGAACGGTCTGCTCGACCTGCCGCTTCCGAACCTGCCGGGGCCGCACCAGGTGCAGAACGCCGGTGCCGCGCTGATGGCGCTGCGCCACCTCGGCGCGCCTGCCGCCGCCTGCGAGGTGGCCGTCACCCGTGCCGACTGGCCCGCGCGGATGCAGCGCCTGCGCCGCGGCCCCCTTCCCGAAAGCGCGCCCGATATCGAGCTCTGGCTCGACGGCGGCCACAACCCGGCTGGCGGCGAGGCCGTGGCGGCGACGCTGGCGCGGATGCCACCGCGCCTTACCCATCTGATCTGCGGGATGCTGAACACCAAGGACGTGACGGGCTACATGCGCCCTCTCGCGCCCCACGCGGCGCGGCTTCACGCGGTGTCCATCCCCGGCGAGGCCAATACGCTTCCGGCCGAGGAAACCTGCGCCGCCGCCCGCGCGGCCGGGCTTGAGGCCACCACCGCCCCCTCCGTGGCCGCGGCTCTCGCCGCCATCGCCGCGGAGACGCCGGGCGCGCGCGTGCTCATCTGCGGCTCGCTCTACCTCGCCGGCGCGATCCTGCGCGAGAACGGCTGATACCGCTCGTTCCGCCGCACCCGCCGGCAGCCGGCAGCATCAGGGGGCCTCGACTTCATTCTCGTCCAAATATCCCGCGGGGGAGTCGCCGCGCCCGGAGGGCGGGGCGACGGGGGCGCGAAGCCCCCTCGCCCGCAGCGACCGGCGCTCAGGCGAGATGTTCGCGGAACGCCGCCACAACCTGCTCGTAGACCGCGCGCTTGAAGGGGACGATGGCCTCGACCATCTCGTCGGCGCCGATCCAGCGCCAGCGAGAGAATTCGGCATGTTCCGTGCCGATTCCCACCTGCTCATCGGTCCCGAGGTAGCGGAAGAGGAACCATTTCTGCCGCTGCCCGCGATACCTGCCCTTCCAGACCTTGCCGAGAAGGTCCGGCGGCAGGTCGTAGGTCACCCAATCCGGCGCCTTGGCCACGAATTCCACAAGGTCCGACGGGATGCCGGTTTCCTCCTGGAGTTCGCGCAGCGCCGCCTCGCGCGGCTTCTCGCCCTCGTCGATCCCGCCCTGCGGCATCTGCCAGGCGGGCACCGGGCTGTCGATCCGCTGCCCGGTGAAGATCAACCCTTCGCGGTTGATCAGCACGATCCCCACGCAGGGACGATAGGGCAGCGCCTCGGGGTCGATCACGTGCTCCATGGCCGCCTCAGGGCTTCACTTCGATGGCCGAGAGGCCCTTGAGGATGTCCACCGCATAGGCGAGCTGGTAGTCCTCGTCGCGGAGCTTCGCGGAGTCCTCGGCGCGGGCCCGGTCGGCCTCGAGCTGCTTCTTCTCGTCCTCGGTCATCGAATCGTTCGAGAGGACGCCACGCAGATCCGCCTCGGAGCGGCTGCGGGCGGCGCTCGCTGCGGGGGTCTCCTCCTCCTCGGTGCCCGCGGGCTTCGCCGGAGGCTGGTTCACCACGATGTCCGGCGCCACGCCGAGCGCCTGGATCGACCGGCCCGAGGGCGTGTAGTAGCGCGCGGTCGTCAGGCGCATGGCGCCCTCGCCCCGCAGCGGGATCACGGTCTGGACCGATCCCTTGCCGAAGCTCTTGGTGCCGACGACGATGGCGCGGCGATGGTCCTGCAGCGCCCCCGCCACGATCTCCGAGGCCGAGGCCGAGCCGCCGTTGATCAGCACCACCATCGGCTTGCCGTCGATCAGGTCGCCCGCGGTCGCGTTGAACCGCTCGCCATCACCCGCGGCGCGGCCGCGCGTCGAGACGATCTCGCCCTTGTCGAGGAAGGCGTCGGACACCTGGATCGCCTGGGTCAGCAGGCCACCCGGGTTGTTGCGCAGGTCGAGAACGACGCCGTTGATCTTGTCCTCGCCTCCCAGCGCCTTCATCTCCTTCTCCAGACCCTCCTTCAGGCCCGAGAAGGTCTGATCGTTGAAGGTCGTCAACCGCACCACGATGGTGTTGCCGACCACGCGGCTGCGCGCGGCCACGAGCTTGATCGTGTCCCGGATGATCGAGACGTCGAAGGGCTCGGCGGTGCCCTCGCGGACGACGGTGATGAGGATCTCCGACCCGACCGGGCCGCGCATCATGTCGACCGCCTGGTCGAGCGTGAGGCCGAGGACGGATTCGCCGTTGACATGGGTGATGAAGTCGCCGGCCTCGATGCCGGCGGCATCCGCGGGGGTCCCGTCCATCGGAGAGACGACCTTGACGAAGCCTTCCTCCTGCGTGACCTCGATGCCGAGCCCGCCGAACTCGCCGCGGGTCTGGACCTGCATGTCGTCGAAGTCGTCGGGCGGCAGATAGCTCGAATGCGGATCGAGCGAGGTCAGCATTCCGTTGATCGCGGCCTCGACCAGCTTCTGCGTGTCCACCTCCTCGACATATTGCGCGCGGATGCGCTCGAAGATGTCGCCGAAGAGGTCGAGTTGCTCGTAGACCGATTTCGACCGCTGCTGTTCCTGCGCGATGAGGGGCCCCGCCACCTGGGTCGCCAGCAGCACGCCGGCGACCGTGCCGCCCAGCGCGGCCATCATGTATTTCCTCATGGCGGTCCTATTCCTCGTTTGCCTCGAACCAGTCCGCCGGATCGACCGGCTCGGCTCCTTGCCTCAGTTCCAAGTAAAGCGTTTCCGTATCCCGAGCGCCAGCGCCCTCTCGGCCTTCTGCCTCTGCTGGCGAGGCCTGCGTCTCGCCCCCCATCAGCCCGAGCGGCGCACCGGCGGCGACGACCTCGCCCGTGTCACCATAGACGGTGCCCATCCCCGCCAACACCAGCAGATAGCCGGCGCCGGGCTCGAGGATCATCACATTTCCGTAGTCGAGAAGCGGCCCGCGGTAGCGGATCGTGGCGGGCCAGGGTGCGGTGACCAGCGCCTGGGGTCGGGCCGCGATGAGGATGCCGGGGCGGCGGATGCCCGCAGCATCGGCCTCGTTGGCGCGGCGCAGGATCGTGCCCAGCACGGGCAGCGGCAGGCTTCCGCGGGCCCCTTCGAAGTCGCGCGCCGCCGCATCCGGATCGCCGGTGGCAAGCCCGCCCGCGAAGGCGTCGAGCGTGTCGGCGCTTTCCAGCAGGCCCTTCAGCACCGCCGGGTCCTCGGTGAAGCGCGTGGGCAGGTCCACCCGCTCCGAAATCGCCTGACTGAGGCCGGTCCGCGCCTCCTGCGCGACGCCCAGTCCTTCGGCGAGCGTCTTGCCTGCCGCAGTCTGCAACTCGCGCAGGTCGCGCATCTCGCTCACCTGCTGGCGGAGCGACTCGGCCTGCGCCAGAAGCGCGGGCGTCACATCCGACAGGATCATCCCCGAGCGCGCCGTGCCGAGCGGCCCCGCAGGATGCATGAGGAGGAGCGGCCCCGGCCGCGCATCCATCCGCGCGAGCACACCCAGAAGCTGCGAGATCTCGTCCCGCTTGGCCTCGAGCAGCATCTCGAGCACCGACTCGCGGATCGCCGCCTGCCGCAGGTTCTCGCGCAGCGCGGCGAGCCCGCGCTCGTAGGCCCGGATCGTCGTGGTCAGCGCCGAGACCCGATCGCGCGCGCCCTTGGCCTCTTGCAGCGCCGTCACCGCCGCCTGCAGATCGCGCGCCGCCTGCGCTGCCTCCTGCGCCACGGTCACGGCCGCGGCCGGCGTGGCAAGAAGGCCCAGCGCAAGGACGAGCGCGCGGATCATGCGTCGATCAGGCTCCGTCCGGTCATCTCCTCGGGCTGGGGCAGCTGCATGAGCTGGAGGAGCGTCGGCGCGAGATCGGCAAGCCGGCCCGGATGGAGGCGCGCACCCGCAGGCCCGTTCACGAGAATGACCGGCACCGGGTTCGTCGTGTGCGCCGTATGCGGGCCGCCGGTCTCGGGATCGACCATCGTCTCACAGTTGCCGTGGTCGGCGGTCACGATCATCGCGCCGCCGGCCTTCGTCACCGCCTCGACCGCCCGGCCGAGCCCGCGGTCCACCTCCTCGACGGCGGCCATGGCGGCCTTCAGATCGCCGGTGTGGCCCACCATGTCGGGGTTGGCATAGTTCACCACGATCAGGTCGTAGCCGGCGCCGATGGCCTCGACGAGATGGTCGCTCACGTCGGGGGCCGACATCTCGGGCTGCAGGTCGTAGGTCGCGACCTTGGGCGAGTTGGCCATGTAGCGGTCCTCTCCCGTCTCGGGCGCCTCGCGGCCGCCGTTCAGGAAGAAGGTGACATGGGGATATTTCTCGGTTTCCGCGATACGGAACTGCCGCAGCCCATGGCTCGCCACCCATTCGCCCAGCGTGTTGCGGATCACGGGCTTGGGATAGGCCGTGGTCATGAAACGGTCGTGCTCCTTGGAATAGTCCACCATCCCGAGGAAGGCCGACCAGTCCGGCCGCGCGCCCGTCTCATAGGCGTCGAAGCCCGGCTGGGCGAGACCGGCGAGGATCTCGCGCGCCCGGTCGGCGCGGAAGTTGAGGCAGAAGAAGCCGTCGCCGTCGCCGGCGCCCGCATAGTCGCCCACCACGGTCGGCGCGACGAATTCGTCGGTCTCGCCCCGCGCCAGCGCCGCCGCCACCGCGGCCTCGGCGTCGGGTGCCTGCTCGCCCGTGGCGTGGAGCATCGCGTCGGAGGCGCGCTTCACCCGATCCCAGCGCTTGTCGCGGTCCATGGCCCAGTAGCGGCCGATCACCGTGCCGATGCGCGCGCCCTCGGGCAGCACCCGCACGAGCTGGCCCACGAACTCGCCCGCCGAGGTGGGGGCCACGTCGCGCCCGTCGGTAATCGCATGGATCACCACCGGGATGCCCTCGCCCGCCAGCACCTCGACCGCGCTGATGAGATGCTGGATGTGCCCGTGCACGCCGCCGTCCGAGACGACGCCCATCAGATGCGCCGTGCCGCCCTTGGCCTTCACCTTGCCGATGAAGTCGCGCAGCGCCGGATTCTGCGGAAACGACCCCTCCTCGATGGCAAGGTCGATGGCGCCGAGGTCCATCGCCACCACCCGGCCCGCGCCGATGTTGGTGTGCCCGACCTCCGAATTGCCCATCTGGCCGCGCGGCAGGCCCACGTCCGGGCCGTGGGTGACGAGGGTCGCGTTCGGGCAGGTCGCCATCAGCCGGTCGAAGGTCGGGGTATCGGCCAGCGCCACGGCATTCGCCTCGCGCTCGGCACGCAGCCCCCAGCCGTCGAGGATGCAGAGGACGACGGGTTTCGGTGCGGTCATGGAAGGGCCTTTCACTGGAATGGCCGGGTTTTACGCCGCGAGATCGGCCTCGGCAACCGTGGCGGTCAGGCGCCCCTCAGCATGACCCGAGACGGCGGCGGAGAGGATCCGCCCCTCGGGCTGGTCGGCGGCGAAGGCCACTTCGGTGAACTGCTCGGTTCGGCCCATGCGCGGGCCCTCCATCAGCACCCGGTGCGTCCGGCCGCGCTGGCCCTCGAGATGGGCCAGAAGCCGCGCCTCACCGAGAGCCCGCAGCTGCGCCGCCCGCTCACGGATCACGGGCCCGGCGAGCTGCGGCATCCGCGCGGCGGGCGTGCCCTTGCGCGGCGAGAAGGGGAAGACATGCAGGAAGGTGAGCCCGCACTCCTCCACGAGCTTCAGCGAGTTGGCGAAGGCCGCCTCGGTCTCGGTCGGGAAGCCCGCGATGATGTCGGCGCCGAAGACGATGTCGCGGCGCAGCCGCCGTGCCTCCTCGCAGAAGCGGATCGCATCGTCGCGCAGGTGGCGGCGCTTCATCCGCTTCAGGATCAGGTCGTCGCCATGCTGGAGGCTCAGGTGCAGATGCGGCATCAGCCGCGGCTCGGTCGCGATGGCCCCCATCAGCGCCTCGTCGGCTTCGATCGAATCGATCGAGGAGATCCGCAGCCGCGCGAGGTCCGGCACCAGCCGCAGGATCCGCATCACGAGATCGCCGAGACGCGGAGCGGCCGGCAGGTCCGCCCCCCAGGAGGTGAGATCCACGCCCGTCAGCACCACCTCGGCAAAGCCGCGGTCCACGAGCCGCCGGATCTGCTCCACCACCACGCCCGCGGGGACCGAGCGCGAATTGCCGCGGCCATAGGGGATGATGCAGAAGGTGCAGCGGTGATCGCAGCCGTTCTGCACCTGCACATAGGCGCGGTGGCGGCCGAAGCCGTCGATCAGGTGGCCCGCGGTCTCGCGCACTGACAGGATGTCGTCCACCTGCACCCGCTCGGTCTCGCCGATCAGGTCGGGCGCCATCGCGGCCCAGGTGGCGGGTTGCATCTTCTCGGTATTGCCGATCACCCGGTCCACCTCGGGCATGGCCGAGAAGGTCGCGGGCTCTGTCTGGGCCGCGCAGCCGGTGACGATGATCGTGGCCTGCGGATTCTCGCGGCGCAGGCGGCGGATCTCCTGCTTGGCCTTGCGCACCGCCTCGGCCGTGACCGCGCAGGTATTGACCACGACGGCATTGTCGACGCCCGCCGCGGTGGCGAGCTCCTTCATGGCCTCGGTCTCGTAGGCATTGAGCCGGCAGCCGAGAGTGGAGAAGACCGGCGCGCTCATGCCAGCGCCATCATCTCGGGCGAGAGATGCCCCTCGAACACCCGTGCGACCGGCCCCGAGAGCCAGACGCCCTCGTCGCGCCAGTCCACTTCCAGCACGCCCCCGTCCATCTCGAGCCGCACCTGCCGCCCCGTCAGGCCGCGCCGGGCAGCCGCCACCGCCGTGGCGCAGGCGCCCGAGCCGCAGGCGAGCGTGATGCCCGCCCCGCGCTCCCAGACGCGCAGCCGCAGCCGGTCGGGGCCGATCAGGCTCGCGAATTCCACGTTGGTGCGTTCGGGAAACAGCGGATCGGTCTCGACCGAGGCCCCCCGCGCCGCCAGATCGACCGCCTCGGCGTCGTCCACGAAGAAGACGCAATGCGGGTTGCCCATCCCCACCGCGGCGGGCGCGCCCTCGAGCGGCAGGCTCTCCGTCTCCACGGCACGGGCGAGCGGAACCTCGGACCACAGGAGCTGCGGCGCCCCCATGTTCACCGCCACGAGCCCGTCCTCGCGCCGCCGCGCGTGCAGGTGGCCACGCGCGGTGACGAGCGTCACCTCGTCCCGGCCCAGATCCCGCATCAGGTAGTCGCTGACGCAGCGCGTGGCATTGCCGCAGGTGCCCGAGCGCGAGCCGTCCGAGTTCCAGAAGTCGAGCGCGCAATCCGCCCCCTCCTGATCGCGGATCTCGGCAAGCTGGTCGAATCCCACCCCGCGGTGCCGGTCGCCCAGGGCCCGCGCCAGCCCGGCCGTCACAAGCGCCCCGCCGCGCCCGCGCGAGTCGATCACCACGAAATCATTGCCCGCCCCATGCATCTTCATGAAGCCGAGACCCGAGGAAGCGCCCATGTCCATCATGCCGCACCCTATACGCCCGTCAGGATCTTTTTGCCAGAGCAGGCGATCTTTCTGCATATTTGACCCTTGACCCCCCGCAGCCGAGTGCGTAGAGAGCGGCCCTGTCGGGAAGGACGGGTCAGCCCACTTCCGACATGGTGAGGGCGGGTAGCTCAGTGGTAGAGCAGCTGACTTTTAATCAGCTGGTCGTGGGTTCGATACCCACCCCGCTCACCATTTCTCTCAAGCAGCGCCAAGGCTTGCAAGGAACCGGCCCGCGTGGTCCGCGTTCCCTCTCCGCACTTCAGGGGAGGATTCCATGCGGATCTGGACGGGCTGAGGATGGACATCAGCCGCACGAGCGACGTCTGGTGGAAGAACGCGATCTTCTACTGCCTCGATGTCGAGACCTTTCAGGACGGTAACGGCGACGGCGTGGGCGACTTCGTCGGCCTCACGCGACGGCTTGATCATCTGGACCGGCTGGGGGTGAGCTGCATCTGGCTCATGCCCTTCTATCCCAGCCCGAACCAGGACGACGGCTACGACATCACCGACTATTACGCCATCGACCCGCGTCTCGGCACGATGGGAGAATTCGTCGAATTCCTGCGCGCGGCCAATGACCGGGGCATGCGCGTGATCGCCGATCTCGTCGTCAACCACACGTCGCGCGAACATCCCTGGTTCCAGTCGTCGCGGTCGGATCCCTCGTCGCCCTACCGCGACTGGTATGTCTGGCGCGACGAGAAGCCGGAAGAGGATGCCTCTTCGCTGGTCTTCCCGGGCGAGGAGGAAAGCAGCTGGACCTGGGACGCGAAGGCCGGGAAATACTACCTGCACCGCTTCTACAGCCATCAGCCGGACCTGAACGTCGAGCATGGGGCTGTGAGGGACGAGATCCGCCGGATCGTCGGCTTCTGGCTGCAGCTCGGCCTTTCGGGTTTCCGCGTGGATGCGGTGCCATTCCTCCTCGAACAGATGTCGACCGACGACAAGGGCTTCGCGCCGCACCGCTGGCTGCGCGACCTGCGCGCCTTCATCAACCGGCGCTCGGGCGACGCGGTTCTTCTGGGAGAGGTCAATCTCGATTATCCCGACGTCCGCCGCTTCTTCGGCGACGAGGACGGCGACGAGCTGCACATGTGCCTCGACTTCAACCTGAACCAGGCCATGGCGCTGGCGATCGCGCGCGGCGACTCGGGTCCGCTGGTGCATGGCCTGCGCCACATGCCGGAGCTGGCCGAGGATGACGGCTGGGCGCATTTCCTGCGCAACCACGACGAATGGTCGCTCGACAAGCTGACCGAGGCAGAACGGCAGGAGGTCTTTGCCGTATTCGGTCCGGATCCGGAGATGCAGCTCTTCGGGCGCGGCCTGCGGCGTCGGATGCCCACGATGCTGGGCGGGGACGAGGCGCGGCTGCGGATGGCCTATGCGCTGATGGCGTCGATGCCGGGCGCGCCCGTGATCTTCTACGGCGAAGAGATCGGCATGGCCGAAAACCTCGAGATACCGGGACGCCTCGCGGTGCGCGCGCCGATGCAATGGGAGAATGCGCCGAACGGCGGGTTTTCCTCCGCCTCCGCGGATCAGCTGCACCGGCCCGTGGTTTCCGATCCGAAATACGCGCCGGCGAAGGTCAACGCGGCCGACCAGCAGGACGATGCCGGATCCTTCTTCCATTTCATGGAGCGGCTCCTGCGGCGGCGGCGCGAATGCCCGGAAATCTCGTTCGGCAGGCATTCCGTCCTGCCGATGACCGAGGCCGAGGTCTTCGCGATCCGGCACGACTGGGACGACCGGACGCTGATCGCCATCGTAAACCTGGGTGCGGAAGCGCGGACAGTTACCTGCGCGCTCCCGGACGGGGCGGCGCTGGGCAAGCCGCGTCCGATCCTCGGCGACGGCGAGGTGTCGTTGAAGAAGGGACAGCTGACGGTCGAGCTGGAAGGCTATGGCCTCCGATGGATCCGCTTCGAGGGCTGAGGCCGCGACCGGGCGCCTGACGGCCGGGAACATCGCTCCGCAGCCCCGGTTGGCCCTTACGGCGCCCGGATGCGCCGGAAGGAGGAACCAATGGCACATGCGGACAAGAAGCACTTCGGTCAGGGCGTGCAGGGCAAGGGCGACGGAAGCGGCGCGATGAGTCAGGCCGAGACGTCCGACATCCCGGCGAACAGCGTGATCTCGAACCGTGACAAGCGGGGCACCGAAAGCCGGGGCAAGGATGGCGGCCACGTCAAGACAGAGCAGTATCAGGACCATGCGGGCAACCGCCGGACCGACTGAAGGAAGCGCCCATGAGCACGCAATCCCTACCCATCCCGCCCGGGAACCGAAGCGACAGGGGATCCGGCGGCGGTGAGAAGGATCGCCCCCACACCCACGACCCGGACCGCAAGTGACCCCGGACAGATCCCTTCGCCCGCGAGAGAACCCCGTGCCCGTTGCCTTTCCGGCGGCGGCCCTGCATCCTTCCCGCTCCTGTCGGGAGGGGAGATCGGCATGATCCGCATCGGCATCGGCGGCTGGGTGTTCGAGCCATGGCGCGGCCGGTTCTACCCCGAGGGGCTGCCGCAGAAGCGCGAGCTGGAACATGCCGCCTCGCGCCTCACCACCATCGAGATCAACGGGACCTACTACGGATCGCAGAAGCCCGAGAGCTTCGCACGCTGGCACGACGAGGTGCCCGAGGATTTCGTCTTCTCGCTGAAGGCGCCGCGCTTCGCCACGAACCGCAAGCGGCTGTCCGAGGCCGGCCAGTCCGTCGCCCGCTTCCTCGACAGCGGCATCCTGCGGCTGGGCCGGAAGCTCGGGCCGATCAACTGGCAGTTCCTTCCCACGAAGGCGTTCGATCCCGAGGATTTCGCAGGTTTCCTCTCTCTCCTGCCGCCCGAGCACGGCGGCCTTCGGCTCCGCCATGCGGTCGAGGTGAGGCACGAGAGCTTCCGTGACCCTGCCTTCGTCGAGATGGCGGCCAAACGGAACGTGGCCATCGTGCTCGCCGGCGACAGCGACCATCCCCAGATTGCGGACGTCACCGCCGATTTCGCCTATCTCCGCATCATGGGCACACGCGAGGGAGAGCCCGAAGGCTATCCGGCCGGCGAGCTGGATCTCTGGGCCGGTCGTGCGGCTGCTCTGCAGGAAGACGGGAAGCCCGCCGGGCTGAAGCATGTGACGGACACGGCACGCGCCGTCGAGGACGTGTTCCTCTACGTCATCTCCGGGCACAAGGAGGCGAATCCTGCCGCAGCCGAGGCATTGATCCGCCGGATCGGCTGAAGAGAGCGCCCTGTTTCAAAGCAGAGCGTCGACTTTCGCGCATATAATGCGCACATTCGGACGTGTTCTGTTCATCCCGCAGGCATCCGCCTTGCACAAGCCTACAAGGCAGGCAGCCTCGCTTCTGACTTCCCGATCGAGGAGAGAGCCATGTTCCGCGCCTCCGCCGCCGCCCTTGCCGCGGCATTCACCTTCACCGCCGCGCCCCTTCAAGCCGAGACGGCAATGCCGTTCGCGCTCGACTGGAAGTTCGAAGGCCCGGCCGCGCCCTATTTCGTTGCGCTCGACAAGGGCCATTTCGCCGCCGAGGACCTCTCGGTCGAGATCTCCGAAGGCGCAGGGTCGCTCGACGCGATCCCGAAGGTGGCGACGGGCGCCTTCCCGGTCGGCTTCGCCGACATCAACAGCCTGATGAAGTTCCTCGACCAGAACCCCGGTGCGCCCGTAACCGCCGCAATGATGATCTACGACAAGCCGCCCTTCGCGGTCGTCGGCCGAAAGTCGCAGGGGGTCGCGGCGCCGAAGGACCTCGAGGGCCGCAGGCTTGGCGCGCCGCCCCCGGACGGTGCCTGGGCGCAGTTTCCGATCTTCGCCGCGGAGAACGGCCTCGACATGGGCCGGATCACGGTCGAGCCGGTGGGTTTTCCCACGAGAGAGCCGATGCTGGCCGAAGGGCAGGTCGATGCCGTTACGGGCTTCTCCTTCTCGTCGGTCCTGAACCTCGTGCGGCTCGGCGTGGCCGAGGACGACATCTCGACGCTGCTCATGGCCGACCACGGCGTGGCGCTCTATGGCAACGCGATCATCGTCAACACTGACTTCGCCGAGGCGAACCCCGAGGCCGTCACGGGCTTCCTGCGGGCCGTGGCGCAGGGCTGGAAGGATGCGGTGGCCGATCCCCCGGCGGCAATCGCCTCGCTGATCGAGCGCAACCCCGCCGCCGATGCGGCCCTCGAGGAGCGGCGGCTCGGCATGGCGATCCGGGACAACGTCGTCACCGACTGGGTGAAGGCCAACGGCATGGGCACCATCGACCCCGAGCGCATGGCTCGGGCGATCGAGCAGACGAAATCGGTCTACGAGTTCCAGAATGCTCCCGATGCGGCGCTCTACTTCGATCCGCAGTGGCTGCCCGCCGACGGCAGCCTGACCTTCGAATGACATCCGCATGAACCGGACGCGCCGGGCTGGCGCGTCCCCTTCGCTGCCGGGAAGACCATGGCCAACCTCATCGACATCAGGGGCGTGACGCACGCCTACAAGACGCGTCTCGGCCCGCTGCCGGTGCTGGACGACCTGAACGTCGCCGTGCCCGAAGGCGAATTCTGTGCCGTCGTCGGCCCCTCGGGCTGCGGCAAGTCCACGCTCACCCGGCTCGTGGCAGGGCTGATGAAGCCGGACCGCGGCGAGGTCTGGCTGCATGGCGAGCGCGTGACCTCGCCTCGCAAGACGGTCGGGATGGCCTTCCAGAACCCGGTTCTGCTGGAATGGCGCACGATCCTCGAGAACGTGATTCTGCCGCTCGAGATCGTGGCGCCCCGCATGCCGCGCAAAGAACGGATCGAGCGGGCGATGACGCTGCTCGAGATGGTAGGCCTGAAAGGCTTCGAGACGAAGCGGCCGAGCCAGCTGTCGGGCGGCATGCGCCAGCGCGCCTCGCTCTGCCGGGCCATCGTGCACAAGCCCGACGTGCTGATCATGGACGAGCCCTTCGGCGCGCTCGACAACTTCACCCGCGAGGACCTGTGGCAGACCATGCGCGACCTGCGCGCGGCCGAGCCCTTCACCTGCGTGCTCATCACCCACGACCTGCGCGAGAGCGTGTTCCTCGGCGATCAGGTCATCGTTCTCTCGGGTCGTCCGGCCAGCACCCAGTTCATCCTGAACGTGGGCCTGCCCGCCGATCGCCGCATCGACGTGCTCTACACGCCCGAGGCGACCGACATGCTGCATATCCTCCGCGACCAGATCCGCATCGCGCAGGGCCGCGACGGAGAGGTCCACTGATGGATCTCCTGCGCAAGATCGGCGTGCCGCTCGCCGCCATCGCGATCTTCCTCGGCCTCTGGGAGGCGCTCGTGTGGTGGAACGGCTGGCCCAACTACAAGATGGCCTCGCCCTCGGACCTGCCGCCCGCCTACGAGCGCTACTGGGAACTGTTCCTGACGATGGGCTGGCAGACGCTCTGGCGGACCGTGGCGGGCCTCGCCCTGGCGGTCGTGTTCGGCACGCTGCTGGGCATGATCATGGGCTTCTCGCGCATCGCGCGCGACGGGCTCTATCCGCTGCTCGTGGGCTTCAACGCCATCCCCAAGGCCACGCTGGTGCCGGTGCTCGCGCTCATCTTCATCGGCCAGCACGATTTCAACACCGTGCTGATGGCCTTCCTGATCTCGTTCTTTCCCATCGCGGTCTCGGTCGGCATCGGCCTTTCGACGCTCGAGCCGGAATACCGCGACATCCTGCGCTCGCTCGGGGCGTCAAAGCTCACGATCTTCTGGAAGATCGCGCTGCCGAAGACCCTGCCCGAGTTCTTCGGCGCGCTGAAGGTCTCGGTGACGCTCGCCTTCATCGGCACCAACCTTGTCGAGATCGTGAGCCCGCACGGCCGCGGCCTCGGCGCGCTCTTCAAGTCGGGCGAGACGAACGGCGACTACCCCCTGATGTTCGCCGTCCTCATCGCGCTCGCCTTCCTCGGCATCCTGCTCTACTATGCCGTGGTCGCGCTCGAGCGGATCTTCGCCGGCTGGGCCGAGCGACCGCAGCACTGACTTCACGAAGCGCGGAATGCACGGGCCGGTCCGATCCGGCCTGTTGCCTTTTTCCCGGATCGCGCAGCAAACTCGACCGAACGGTCAGGAATCACACCGACAGGGAGCACGGATCATGCAAGGCTTGGCGCAGGCGAACGACCTCAGCGAGGTGATCGAGGCCGATCGCGCGCACATGTGGCACCACCTGAGCCAGCACAAGCAGTACGAGACGGTCGATCCGCGGATCATCGTCGAGGGCAAGGGCATGCGGGTGTGGGATGCGGCCGGCAAGGAGCATCTCGACGCGGTCTCGGGCGGCGTCTGGACGGTGAACGTGGGCTACGGCCGCGAGAGCATCGCCAACGCCGTGCGCGACCAGCTGATCAAGATGAACTACTTCGCTCATTCGGCCGGGTCCATCCCGGCTTCGATGTTCTCGAAGCGCCTGATCTCGAAGATGCCGGGAATGAGCCGCGTCTACTACTCGAACTCGGGCTCCGAGGCGAACGAGAAGGTCTACAAGATGGTGCGGCAGATCTCGCACCGGCACCACGGCGGAAAGAAGGGCAAGATCCTCTTCCGCGAGCGCGACTACCATGGCACGACCATCACCGCACTCGCCACCTCGGGCCAACCGCAGCGCGCCGAGCAATACGGGCCGCTGACGCCGGGCTTCGTCATGGTCCCGCACTGCCTCGAATACCGCAAGCAGTGGGACGTCGAGAACTATGGCGAGCGCGCCGCCGACGCGATCGAGGAAGTGATCCTGCGCGAGGGGCCGGACACCATCGGCGCGCTCTGCCTCGAGCCGGTGACGGCGGGTGGCGGCGTGATCGTGCCGCCTGCCGGCTACTGGGAGCGCGTGCAGGAGATCTGCCGGAAATACGAGATCCTGCTCCACATCGACGAGGTTGTCTGCGGGCTCGGCCGCACCGGCACCTGGTTCGGCTACCAGAACTTCGGCGTGCAGCCCGATTTCGTGACGATGGCCAAGGGCGTGGCCTCGGGCTACGCCGCCATCTCCTGCACGGTCACGACCGAGGCCGTCTTCGAGATGTTCAAGGACAACCCCGACGACCCCCTGAGCTACTTCCGCGACATCTCGACCTTCGGCGGCTGCACGGCCGGGCCGGTCGCCGCGCTCGAGAACATGCGGATCATCGAGGACGAGGGGCTGCTGGACAACACCCTGAAGATGGGTGCGCGGGTGATCGAGAACCTCTCGGCGCTGCAGGAGAAGCACGCGGTCATCGGCGACGTGCGCGGCAAGGGCCTGTTCTGCGGCGCGGAACTCGTGTCCGACCGCGCGACGAAGGAGCCCATGGACGAAAAGCGCGTGGCGGCCGTGGTGGCCGACGTGATGGCGCAGGGCGTCATCATCGGCATGACGAACCGCAGCCTGCCGGGCTTCAACAACACGCTCTGCCTCTCGCCGGCGCTGATCGCCACGGCCGATGACATCGACGAGATCACAGACGCCATCGACCGGGCGCTGACCCGCGTCTTCGGCTGACGCTTCCGGCGCCCGCCGCCAGGCGGGCGCCTCCACCTTCCTGCCCCGATCCTTTCTGGTCCTTGATCCTTTGGGCGCTGACGCCGAGGGTCAGCTCCGTTTTCCGCCCCCCCACGCCCGCAGGCCGTCGGCTCGGACTCTCCCCCGTGGCGGACGACCCTGCCCAGCCTGCGACCCGATGTCAGATTTCGCGCGCCCTAGGTCGCTTTGTGATGTGCCGCGCAGGCCCCGGCGCTATAGCCCCTTCGGAAAGACCAATGCGAGGGAGCCCCATGCCGAAGTTCGTCCTCACCGTCACCTGCCCGACCCGCCGGGGCATCGTCGCCGCCATCTCGAATTTCCTCGCCGACCACGGCTGCAACATCACCGACTCGGCGCAGTTCGACGATCAGGAGACCGGGCGCTTCTTCATGCGCGTGGGCTTCCAGTCCGAGACCGGCGCCACGCTTGACGGGCTCACCGCGGACTTCGCCGCCGTGGGCGAGACCCTCGAGGCGGACTGGCAGATCTTCGACAGCGCGCAGAAGATCAAGGTCCTGCTGATGGTGTCGAACTTCGGCCACTGCCTGAACGACCTGCTCTACCGCTGGCGCATCGGCGCGCTGCCCATCGACATCGTCGGCGTCGCCTCGAACCACCTCACCTACCAGAAGCTGGTCGTGAACCACGACATTCCCTTCCACCTCATCAAGGTCACGAAGGACAACAAGCCCGAGGCCGAGGCGCGCCTCTTGGCGCTGGTCGAAGAGACCGGGACAGAGCTTGTGGTGCTTGCCCGCTACATGCAGGTGCTGTCGGATGCCTTCTGCGCGAAGATGTCCGGCCGGATCATCAACATCCACCACTCGTTCCTGCCCTCGTTCAAGGGCGCCAACCCCTACAAGCAGGCCTACCAGCGCGGCGTGAAACTGATCGGCGCCACGGCGCACTACGTCACGGCCGATCTCGACGAGGGCCCGATCATCGAACAGGACACGGTCCGCATCACCCACGCCCAGAGCCCGGACGACTACGTGAGCCTCGGCCGCGACGTCGAGGCATCGGTGCTCTCGCGCGCCATCCACGCCCATATCCATCACCGGGTCTTCCTGAACGGCAACAAGACGGTTGTCTTCCCCGCATCCCCCGGCGCCCACGCCTCGGAACGGATGGGCTGAGCCCGGGCCCGCCGGCCCCTTCATTCTCGTCCAAATATCCCGGGGGTGCGGGGGCAGCGCCCCCGCTCTCAGGACAGATCCTCGGGCTTGAGCGGCAGGTCGTCGTGCAGCGGCACCGTCTGGCGCTCGATCATGCGGCGCACCCTTGGCTTCTCGGGGCCCCGGTGCAGCGCGAGCAGGCGGTCGGTCACCTCGGCATCCGCCTTCGTCCGCCGTTCGTGGTGGCGCAGGTATTCCGCCCAGGTCGCGACGTGATAGCTCTCGGCCCAGATCCCGGGCCGCTCCAGATCGCGCAGCAGAACCCACTGCCGCGCGCCGTCGCGGATCCGGATGCGCCGCCGATCCGCCATGGCGGCGAGGAAAGGGTCCACATTCGCGGGCTCGATCTCGTATTCGACCGTCACCATGATCGGACCCGACCGCATCCGCAGGTCGACGGGCAAACGCGGTTCCACGAAGCGGCCCAGCGGATCGAGGTCCTGCATGCCGAAGGCCGGTAGCGGCATCCTGAGGCCGGCGAGCGCCCCGATCACCAGCACGCCCGCCGCGCCGAAGAGGGCTTGCGCCACGCCGCCCACCTCGGCCGCCTGTCCCCAGAGGAAGCTGCCCGCCGCCATGCCCCCGAAGGTCGCGGTCTGGTAGAGGGCCAGCGCGCGGCCGACGACCCAGCGGGGCGTGGCGAGCTGCACGCTCACGTTGAAGAGCGACAGCGCCAGCACCCAGGCCGCGCCGGCGGGCAGCAGCACGAGGCCCGACAGCCAGAGGTCGCGCGAGAGGCCGATGCCGGTCAGCGCCAGCGCGAAGGTCACGAAGCCCGCGCGCACGATGGTCTCGTTCTGGAAGCGCTCGCGCAGGCGCGCACCCGAGAGCGCGCCTCCGATCGCGCCCACGCCGAAGCAGCCGAGGAGGATCCCGTAGGTGAAGGCTCCGCCTCCGACGAGGTCGCGCGCCACGATGGGCAGGAGCGCGAGGAGGCTCACCGCGGCCAGGCCGAAGAGGAAGCCGCGGAACAGCACCTTCAGCAGCACGGGCGACATCGAGACGTAGCGGAGCCCCGCCGCCACGGCCGAGCCGAGCGCCTCGCGCGGCAGGCGGCGGGGTGCGTAGTCCGGCCGCCAGAGGAAGAGCGCAAGGACGAGCGGCAGGTAGCTCGCCGCGTTGATGGCAAAGGCGGCCGCCGCGCCTCCGGCAGCGACGATGAGGCCGCCGAGGGCCGGGCCCACGCTGCGCATCAGGTTGAAGCCCATGCTGTTCAGCGCCACCGCCGAGGGCAGGTCGCTGCGCGGCACGATGTCGCCGACCGAGGCCTGCCACGACGGATTGTGCAGCGCCACGCCCGCCCCGATCAGGAAGGTGAAGGTCAGGAGCAGCCAGGGCGTCAGCAGCCCCGCGAGCGCCGCAAGCGCCAGCCCCGCGGAGGCGGTCAGCATGAACACCTGCGCCGTGAGCATGAGGCGCCGCCGGTTCAGGCTGTCGGCCAGCGCGCCCGAAGGCAGCGAGAAGAGCATGATGGGCAGCGTGGTCGAGGCCTGCACCAGCGCCACCATCGCCGCCGAATGGGTGAGTTCCGTCATCATCCATCCCGCACCGACGGCCTGCACCAGCCCGCCGAAGTTCGAGACGATGCTCGCCATCCAGAGGTTGCGGTAGGTGGGCAGGCGGAAGGGCGCGAGAGGAGAGACGCGGTCTGGCAAGGGAGAACCTTCTGTCGAGCCGGCTGCCTGCCGGAATAGGTCGCGCTGCGGCGGCTGGCAAGCCGGGCAGGGCCCACCGGGCCCGGATGCCGGACTGGAGCTTCAACGCCGGGAACCCGCACCCGTTCCGCCGGTTGAGGGCGACGCCAAACGGCCGGGCCCGCAACGGCGCGGCGCGGGCGGGAAAGTCGGTGGCATTCTTCGCAGATGCGGCAGCAGGAGGGGCGGAAGGTGAAGGACGGCTGCGTTCTTGTCCGGATGGCGGACGGAAGCGAGGCGCTCGTGCCCCGAGGTCTGGTCTATGTCACTGATGCCAATCCCGGCATCAGCCGGCGTCGCTGTGGCCGCGGCTTCGTCTATCGCGGTCCGGACGGACGGCTGCTCGACGCCGAGGAAAAGGCCAGGGTCGCGAAGCTGGGCGTGCCGCCGGCCTACGAGCGCGTCTGGATCTGCCCGGTCGAGAACGGGCACCTGCAGGCGACGGGCTTCGACGCGCGGGGGCGCAAGCAGTATCGCTATCATCCCGACTGGGGCGCATGGCGGTCGCAGGCGAAATACGCCCTGCTGCCGGCGTTCGGCGAGGCGCTGCCGCAGCTCCGCCGCCGCGTGACCCGAGACCTGCGGGCGGAGGCGGGCGAACTCGCCTTCTCGCTCGCCGCCCTCACCATGCTGATCGACCGGACCTGGCTGCGTGTCGGCAGTTCCGCCTACGCCGAGGAGAACCGCACCTTCGGCGCCACCACCCTGCTCTCGCGCCATGTGAAGCTGCGCGAGGGCGAGGTGCGGCTGGACTTCCGCGCCAAGGGCGGCAAGCGGGTGCGGCAGGTGCTGAAGGACCGCCGACTCCACCGGATCCTTCAGGAGATCGAGGACCTGCCAGGGCGCAACCTCTTCACCTGGATCGACGAGGAGGGGCACGTGCGCCGCGTGGCCTCGCATCATGTGAACGAGTACCTCGCCGAGGCGACGGGCCTCGCCGGGGCGAGCGCGAAGACCTTCCGGACCTGGGGCGGATCGCTCGCCGCCTTCGCCGCCGCACGCGAAGCCGAAGGGAAGCTTACGGTCAAGATGATGGCGGAAGCAGCGGCCGACAGGCTCCACAACACGCCCACGATCAGCCGCACCTCCTACATCCATCCCCGCATCCTCGGCCTTGCCGACCTGAAGCCGGACCAGCGCGTTCAGGAGCTGGCGGTGGTGACACCCGCGGACCTGCCCGACCTGCGCAGCGACGAGCGACGGATGCTGGGTTTCCTTCGGTCCTGACCCGGCAGGCGCCTCGGCCACGCCACGCCCTGTTGCTCCACGCAGCGTTTCCCGAAGCGGGAAACCGCGGCTTGCCGTGCAGACAACTCGTTTTTCGGTGCGCATGGCTCCGGGGACGCAAGGACTTCGGTGACGGGATACGGCCTGCATACGCAAGAACGCCGCGCCGGGGAGCGACGGCGCGGCGTGGGCCTCTGTCGCGCGTGTCAGCCGGACTTGTGTTCCGGCTTGCCCTTCCGCGGGGTCGAGGCCAATTCGTCGAGTTGCTTCTCGGTCATGGATTTCTCCATGCTCCTGGAGGCTCCCTTGAGGTCGCTCTTCTTCGTGTCGCCGCGCTTCGCCGAGAGGGCGGCTCCGGCAGCCTTCTGCTGGGCCTTGGACTTCGCGGGCACGCTTGCCTCCTGGCGAGTAGGTGATCCTGACGAGTGGCGGGGCGGCTGCGGTTCGTGCCGACGCCGCGCCTGTCGAGGTGGCAACGGCGGACAGGACGTGCTGTTCCCGTCGCCCTGCATCCTGCTGCAGGGTGGCGACCATATCGGCGGCGGTTTGCCGATCCTCCGACTGCCGGAACTCGTGTGCGGCCATGACTGTTGACGTCTCGCCGCGTGCGAAAGTCAATGAAGAGACTCCGGAGCCGAACGATGAGACTTGTGCCGCTTGCCCTAGGGGCGCTGCTTCTTGCCACGCCAGTGGCCTTCTCGCAGTCCGATGCGGTCGGGCCGCCGCTCGTCGTGATCGACGACGCCCAGGTGTTCGCCGGCATGGCTGTGTCCTCGGCCCTGTTTGGCGTGGAGGCCAGCGAGACCGCGCTGGAGCGCACCCGGAACGAGGAGGTGCGTGCTTTCGCGCAGGCCGTGCTGAACGAGCGGAAACAGACGACCGAGCGGCTCATGAAGGCCGCGGAGCAGGATTCCCTGCCCATTACGCCCCGCATGTCGCCGCGCCATGAGGCAGAGGCGCAGACGTTGCGCGGTGCGGATGGGGACCTGTTCGACGATCTCTATCTCGCAGGCCAGAGGCGCGTGATCGACGAAGAGGTGACGCTCTATCAGGGCTTCGCCACCGCCGGTCAGGAAGGCGCGCTTCGGGACACCGCTGGCGAGTTGCTGCCGGGGATGGTCGCAGGGCAGGAGAAAGTGCGCGCCCTGGCTGCCCCGCGCGGCTGAGGGCGGTTCAGAGATCGTGCAGCGGCGCGGCCCAGTCGCTGCGGGGGCTCGGGTCTATGCAGAAGATGGGCTCCGAAGCTCAAGAAGGTATTCCCCGCCGCAGGCCGCGCCCCGGATGTCCGCAAGGTCAGCCAAGGCAGGACGTCTTCTGCGTCGCACAGAGGGCGAGGGCGGAGGCAACTCCAGCAGTCATCGGGCGCGCTCGGCCCCTCATCATCTGAAGCCCTTACCCGTGAATCCCCCTCATGCGCGGCGGCGCGTGGACTGGATCACGCGGGCAGGTCCGCCTCGGGGCGGACGCTGCTTCATGTCACGCGCAATTCTTGTCCGGGGACACGACGTAAATCTCAGGCCGTGTCGTCCACGGTGAGGGCACCATTGTCTACGGGGGCGTGCCGGAGTGCGTCGAGGAAGGTCCGGCACCACCAGATCACGTCGTGGCTTTCCAGATGGTCCATCATCTTCCTCCAGCGCATCATCCGCTCGTCCAGCGGCATCGAAAGGGCGCGGCCGATAGCGCTGGCGGTCTGCTCGGTGTCGTAGGGGTTGATCAGGATCGCGCCGTCCAGCTCGCGCGCCGCGCCCGCAAAGCGCGACAGGACCAACACCCCGGGGTCCGAAGGATCCTGAGAGGCGACGTATTCCTTGGCAACGAGGTTCATCCCGTCGCGCAGGGGCGTCACCAGACCCACCTTCGCAAGCCGGTAGAGACCTGCCAGAGTGGGACGGGTCAGCGACTGGTTGACGTAGCGGATCGGCACCCAGTCGATCGTGCCATGCGCGCCGTTGACCCGTCCGCAATGCGACTCGACCTGCCCCTGCATCTCCAGGTATTCGGGCACGTCCGACCGGGAATGCGGCGCCACCTGAAGCAGCGTCACCTTGCCAGCCTGATCGGGATTGCGCGTCAGATATCGCTCGAAGGCATCGATCCGGGCCTCGATCCCCTTCGAGTAGTCCAGCCTGTCCACGCCGATCATGAGGGCGCTGCCGTTCAGGCTCTGCTGCATGTCCGTGACGAGCTCGAGCCCGTCGGTCTTCGCCGCCAGCCGGGCAAAGTCGTCGGTCTCGATGCCGATGGGAAAGGCCGCCGCCGCCACCTCCTTGTCGAAGGCCGTCAGCCAGCCCGGCGCCGACCAGTCGCCCCACCCCTCGCGGCGCAGGCATCCGACGAAATTGTCGAGATCGTAGTCGGTCTGGAAGCCCACGAGATCATGGGCCGCAAGGCCACGCATGATGATCTCGTAGACGGGCAGCGCGGTCAGGATGTCGGCAGGGGGCCAGGGAATGTGCAGGAAGAAGCCGATCCGGTTGCGCACACCGCGCTTGCGGAGTTCCTGCGCGAGCGGGATCAGGTGGTAGTCGTGCACCCAGATCACGTCGTCAGGCTCAAGCAGAGGAACCAGCCGGTCCGCGAAGAGACGATTGACGCGGAAGTAGCCGGCCATCTCCTGCCGGGCATATTCGGCAAGGTCGAGCCGGCAGTGGAAGATCGGCCAGAGCACCCTGTTGGCGAAACCGTTGTAGTATTCATCGAGGTCGGCCTGCGACAGGTCGGTCAGCACGTAGCTGATGCTGTCCTGCTCGAGCGTGGTCAGGCCCTGCGGCTCTTCCTCGCCGGTCGAGCGGCCCGACCATCCCATCCAGATGCCGCCGTTCTTGCGCAGCGCCGCATGCACGGCCACGGCCAGCCCGCCCGGCGGCGGTGTGCCGCGTTCGTCCGGCAGGGGCACGCGGTTGGAGACGACGACGAGCCGGCTCATGCCGCCAACTCCGCCAGCAGGTCGCGAAGCGCTTGCGGAGATGCAAGTCGTCCGCCGGCCAGTGTCGGCGCCTCCGTTTCGCAGATGCGGACCGAAATTCCGTTGCGGGCATTCGCCACCCGGAACATCTCCTCGTCGGTGACGTCATCCCCGACTGCGACCGGCCGACGGCCCACGAAGGGCGGCTCGGACAGGAAGGCCTCGATCGCCGTCCCCTTGTTGGCGGAGGCGGGACGAAGTTCCACCACCATCTTGCCGTGCTGGAGCACCCAGCCGTCGCCCATCACCTTCAGCGCCATCTCCATCATGGCGCGAACATCGGGCTCGCGCTCCGGAGCCTGCCGATAGTGCAGGGCCACGGCCGCCACCTTATCCTCGAGCAGCACGCCCGGCATCCGCGCCGTCCGCCGCCCGAGATCCTTGCGCAGCGCGTTCAGAGAGGGGGTCAGCGCGGCGCGGTCCAGCTCTCCCGAGGCGCGGCGGCGCTCGACACCATGAAGGCCGGCGGCAGGAAAGAGGTGCGGGCTGAAACTGGCGTCGATCCAGTCGACGCGGCGCCCCGTGACGAGAGCGAGCGCCCCGCCCATCCGGTCCGAGAGGCTTGCCAGATGCCGGGGCAGGTCGGGCGCAACCCGCACGTCGTGCGGCTGCTCTGCGATGTCCACGAGGGTCCCGTCGATGTCGAGGAAGAGCGCCCACTCCTCGGGCGTGTCGCGCAATGCCGTCCGGAGGAAGGCTGCGCCATCATCATGCTCGGGGTGCAGGGCAGGTTGATGCATGGGGCCTCCGGCGAAGTTGCGAACATGGGGCAACGCGCAAGGGCGGGTTCCGGTTCACCGAAAATCGCGAGACCGCGGCCGAATTCCGGTGGCGACGGGCGCTTCGGCGCGTGATCGCGCCTTTCCTGACAGGCAGTTCCGCGCCTTTCTGCGACCCACGGCCGCAGGCGGCCGGCCGCTTCAGGCGCCAACCGGATCCCTGCCGGGCGCGGCCATGATCGACGGCCGGCCCGAAGACGCGCGGCGGAGAACGGACCCTCCGCCTTCACGCACCATCGGCCGGTTCCAGCAGCTCGGCAGCGATCCCGTGGAGGAAGTCCGGCAGGACGCCGAAGGCATAGGGCGCATGAACCCGTTCGAGCGGTGTGTGATAGGCACGGCCCCACGGACCGATGTTCACGGCCGGCAGGTTCGCGATGCGCCCGTCCCAGCCCGTGGCGTTCCAGGCCGGCGTGTTGGCGCCGATGACCGGCAGGTCGGATGCATCACCCTCCCCGAGGAAGGACAGGTCCGAGATGCCGGGAAAGAAGCGCATCGTCCCGATGCGGCAGCCATGGGCTGCCTCGGTCGCCGCCCGGGCGCGGTCGATTGCGGACCGGAACTGCATCGCGCCTTCGCCGGTGCCGAGTTGCACGGCCACATAGGGCAGCGCGCCGAAGCCCAGCAGGATGGCGGGGCCTGCCCGGCCCGAGAGCCGCCAGGCCTCTTCGGCAAGGCGGCGGTTCTGGTCAGGCAGGGAATGACCCTCTGCCGCAAGACCACGCCCGAGGTCGGCCAGCCGCGCCGCCGCCTCGGACGGCAGGCTCTGCACGAGGTCGGAGAGAGTGGATACGGATATGGCCGGCAGGGCCGCGGGGCGATGCGTGATGGCCTCCTGTCGCGACGCGAGCGCGGCCACCAACCCGGCCGAGGCCTCAAGCGCGATCGCGCGGAAAGCGGCGAGCGTTTCAACGGCGGCCCGCCCCTGCGAAAGGACGTTCCAGGTCGCGAACACGGTGCCCGGCGTGGTCACGTCATAGCGCTCGCGCCCGTCGCGCAGGCTGAGCAGCACGGGCGGGATGCCGGCCGCCCCGTTCGTCCCGTCAGCGAGTTCCGGCGCCCATTCCGCCCGAGCCACGAGCGCCGCGGCAATGGCGCCCGCGTTCAGGCCCTCGTAGGGCTGGCTTGCGTGCGCGGGCACGCCGGCCACGAGCGCGGTAACCAGCAGCTTGCCGACGCTGCCCGTTGCGACGCATTGCCCGAGGCTCCCGTCGCCCTCGTCCGTCACGCAGTCGCAATTGACCGCGGCAAGCAGTCTCAGTCCCTTGTCGGCCTCGATCTGCGGCAGGGCCGAAGCCAGCGCGCGCGCCCCGACCGAGGTCACCTCCTCATCCGGCACGGCAACGAAAAGCAGGTTGCCGCGCCGGTCCGGCCGGATGGCCCAGGCTTCGAGTGCCGCCAGCGCCGCCCCCAACCCGGCCTTCATGTCGAGAAGCCCGCGACCCGGCACGAAGTCGCCGGATTCGAGATCCGCCTTCGCCAGCGCCTCGGCACGCGTCCGGGGCGAGGCGAGGCGCCGGAGCAGCGCGCCCTGCAGGGCCTCGGGCTCGCAGGCGACGGGCTGGAGGTCGCCGTAATCATCATCGGCCACGGTGTCGTAATGGCCGGTCAGAAGCAGCGTGTCCTTTCCGCTCCCGCGAACGAGGGCGGCGCAGCAGCTCCGGCCGAGCAGGTCGTCGCAAGGGAAGGTCCAGACCTCGGCACCGGCCACCGCCGGCGTGGCGGCGATGCGGTCCGCCAGCTTCCGGGCCAGCGCCACCTCGCCCGGCGTGCCCGTGGCGGACCGCTGCCGCGTGAGCCAGAGCGCCCAGTCCTCTGCACGGTCCCGGAATGGATAAGTCATTGCTCTCTCCTGCTCGTCATCCGGGGCATTCCGCCCCGTCGCTCTTCGTTAATGCCGCGTGTCCCCGCGGCTCCCCCCTGACCGGGGGCGATCCGGCCCTGCTGGCGCTGCGCGCCTTCCGCCTCGCAAGCGGTTCGGGCGCTGCGGCCGGCGTCGACCATGTCCCGGACGCAGCGCAAGGCCACCGTCCCGGAGCTAGGCAGGCCGCCTCCGGCAGGGAAGCTCGACCCACGAAGGCGTGACGGGTCGCGGCGTGATGTCGCCCATGGCCGGATGCGTCGCCCTGCGGCTTGACGCAAGCCCGCGCTGGCGGCAACGGTGAGGTCTGGCCCAGCTTGCATTGTAAGGAGGCAAACATGCCCGAAGTCTCTGAATTCGCCTTTCGCCTGATCATGGCCGCCGTCATCTTCGTCGGCGTGGGCATCATGTTCGCCTTCGCCGGCGGTCACTGGTTCGTCGGCCTCGTCGTGGGCGGCCTCGTCGCCGCCGTCTTCGCCGCCACGCCCAACAACAGCTGACGCGGATCCCGCCGCTCCGGGCTTTACGACATGCGCTGCGAGACCGGCCGGCGGCGGCGGGTCAGGCGCCTCGGCGACCGCAATCTGAGGTGGGGCCTTGAAGCGGCTCCGCCTCGGTCGTCGGCAGGGCGGCACCCGGACACGGCTGCTCCCGCCGTCCGCATCACCTGCGAGGCGCCGGCGCGACGAGGCGGTTCCCACCTACGAAGCGCAAGCCGAGAGCGGATGGGATCGCGGCGTGGAACGTCGCGGCAGGCGGACACGATCGGCACCAGCCGGCCACGCGACGGGCGCAGCACGCCCTGCCCGCGCGGCACCTTCCGTGGAATGCGGCGCTTCCACGCCGGCGCCGGGGTCATGCCTGACCCTTCTCTGAAAAGCGTTTGTCTCGGACAAGCCTCTTTGTCTAAAATCGACACTGCAGCGGTTCAGCTGCCGGGCAACGGCCCATGACCCGCCCCGGCGGCGGGCCACCCCGAACCGATTGAGATCCGATACTTTTCAAGGCTTTTCAGCATGAACATTGCGGTCATCATCCCCTTCTTCCAGCGGGAAGGCGGGATACTCTCACGGGCGCTCGACTCGGTCGACGCCCAGATCCTTCCGGATGGGTGCAGCCTCACCGTGCTCGTGATCGACGACGAATCGCCCGTTCCGGCGCGATCCGAGATCGAGTCGCGGCAGGGCCGCGTTCCGGTCAGGCTGATCGAGCAGAAGAACGGCGGCCCGGGCGCCGCGCGCAACACGGGCCTCGACGCCGTAGCGGCGGACCGGTTCGACTATGTCGCCTTCCTCGATTCGGACGACATCTGGCAGCCCACGCATCTGCAGGACGCGGTGGCGCTGCTCGAGCGCGGCCATGACTTCCACTTCTGCGATCATCAGCGCACCGAAGACGACATCACCTATTTCGAGCGCACGCCCGCGCTGCGCCGGATGCGGGGCGAGCGGCACGGGGGCGTGACGGTGCTCGACCCGGAGATCCCGATCCTGGCCTTCGACCAGCCGTCGATCATGGCGGCGTCCGTGGACACCTACCTCAGCCAGACCTCGACCGTGGTGGTGCGGCAGAGCTTCGTGCAGTCCCTTCGCTTCGAGCCGCTGCTGCGCAATGCGGGCGAGGACCAGCTGTTCTGGCTCTCGCTCATCGAGGCGGGCGCGCGTGCGGTGGTGTCCTGGAAGATGAACGTTCTCTGCGGTCGCGGCGTGAACGTCTATTTCGACGCGTTCGACTGGAAGTCGACGAAGGTGGTCGATCGCACCGGCTACATGCTGATGTTCTTCCACACGGTGGAGCGCAGGCTTTCGCTTTCGGCCTCGGACCGCAAGACGGTGGCGGATCGCGTGCGGCGCTACCGGCGCGCCTACAGCTACCTGTTCCTCCGGTCGCTGATGCAGGGGCGGGTGCCGAGCCTGTCCCTCACCTGGAAGCTTGCGACGCTGGATCCGGGACTGGTGCCGGCCATGCCGTTGCGGTTCCTCGCTGTCCTGCCGAAGCGGCAGGCCGAAAGCCTGCAGTGGTGAGGGTCCTCCCCTCCGCCGATCCGGCGGAGGGGATCATCGCACGCGAACGGCACATCCGGGTCAGGACCGCGCTCGCGGCTTAAGGTGCGACGGCTCTCCGCCAGCCCTGGCCGGCGGAGAGCGGGAAGCTCACTCCCAGATCTTCCAGGGCGCCTTGCCCTTGTCCCACATGCCCTGCAGCAGCGTCTTGTCGCGGAGCGTGTCCATGTTCTGCCAGAACCCGTCGTGACGATAGACGGCAAGCTGGCCGTCGTTGACCAGACCCTGAAGGGGCTCTTCCTCCCAGACGGTGCTGTCGCCCTCAATGTAGTCGAAGACCGTGGGCTCGAGTACGAAGAAGCCGCCGTTGATCGTCTGGCCATCCGCCATGCTCTTCTCGCGCAGGCGGTTGACGCGGGTTCCTTCCGAGAGGTCCAGCGCGCCAAAGCGGCCCGGCAGGCGGACGGCGGTGACGGTGCCGATCACGCCCTGCTCCTTGTGGAAGGCCAGCAGTTTGCCGATGTCGATGTCGGACACGCCGTCGCCATAGGTCAGGCAGAAGGCCTCGTCGCCGATATGCTCGCGGATGCGCTTGATCCGGCCGCCGGTCATCGTCTCGAGCCCGGTATCGACCATCGTCACGCGCCAGGGCTCGGACACCGGACGGTGCAGCTCGATCTGGTTGCTGCGCACGTCGATGGTGATGTCGCTGTTCCGGTGGAAGTAGCTGAGGAAATAATCCTTGATCATCTGCCCCTTGTAGCCACAGCAGATCACGAAATCGGTGATGCCGTGGGCGGCATAGATCTTCATGATGTGCCAGAGGATGGGCCGGCCACCGATCTCGACGAGAGGCTTGGGCACGATGCCCGTCTCTTCGCTCAACCGCGTTCCATAGCCACCCGCAAGCAATACGGCCTTCATGCAAATGCTCCTGTCAAAGCGTCTTCGATGTCAATGAAGCCCGGAAAATGTGGCGCGGTCCGGGCGGCCGGCTCGGAAAGGAATGTCAGAGCAACGTGTCTGCCACCTCGCGCGAGAGTCTCCGTGCGGCGGGCCACTGCATGTGGAACGCGTCCCAGAAATCCACATCCTGATAGGACGGATCGCCGAAGTAGTCGAGCACCCGGATGCCCCGGCTGCGCGCGAAGGCCTCGATGCGTCTGGTCGCAAGGGTGGTGGCCGGGTGCAGGTCCGAATAGCGCGGCGCTACCGGCGTCATGACCATCGTGAACTCCACGCCGCGGGCTGCGAGGTCCTGCTTCAACCCCTCGAGGGCCTCGAGGCAGGCCGGATCCAGCGCGATCGCGTCGTAGCGCAGGTCGTAACCGACTTCCGTCGGCAGCATGGACGGCGTCGTCCCGTGCCGGTCCAGCCAGTAACCGAAGGCGTCATAGGGCTTCAGCCGGTCCGCGCGGCGGCGCGCCTGCAGGGCGTAGCGGAGCGGCGCGAAGTAGCGCATGTAGAACCAGGCCTCCGGCACCCGGCCGCGCACATATGCGGCGGCATTGTCCAGATCCATGATCTCGCCGTCGCCAGTGCATGTGCCGTAGTCGGGCAGCGCGCTCAGCATCACGACCTGCGATATCTCGGGATAGAGGTCGAGGTAGAAGCCGGTGAAGGTGCGGATCTCGTTCACCTGCAGGTAGGCCGTGCCCCCGTTGACGAAGCGTCCTGCGGGCCTGTCAAAGGGCGCGCCGTCCAGATGCTTCCAGGTGATCGAGGAACCGATAGCCAGTATATCCACTGGCTCGGGCCCACGTTCCCGCAGATATTTGAGCTTCTCGTCGGTAGCGACGCTGCCGGAGATCGAGGGGGGTGGCATCTGGTCGGGCCAGAGAGTGGAAGCCGCCGTAAACATCGCAGCGATGGACCCTGCCATCAGGACCATGCCGCCGATCACGGACAGGATATAACCTCTCATCCCGGTAACCTTTGCTTTCAAGATCCGCGCCCGGCCGAGGGAAAAGCCCACCGGCAGATGCCGGCACCGGGTCACTTCGAAAGGATACGCCGCGCTGCCGTCATGGCGAGTGCTTTTTGCTGCGGTCACAAAAAAATTCGGGGCGGGGAACAATCACCGTGCTATCGTGCTTTCCATAGACACGACCATGCGGCTGCGCAGGCATTTGCAGCTCGTCCTTTTCGATCAACGACTTGCGGCGGTCACGCCGCGTATGAATTCGATTCGAGGCGCAATTTGGCGATAGCGTTCGATTTCACGGTAAGCGCTGACCGGATGGAAGAGTTCCGCCGAATCAGCGCAGACGACAATCCGATCCACTTCGATGCGGACTTCGCCCGGGACAGGGGGTTTGCAGGGCCGATCGTCTACGGCGGCCTGCTGGTGGCCGAGATCTCGCGGATGCTCGGCACGGCGCTGCCCGGTCACGGCTGCGTCTGGCAGTCACTGACGCTGAAGTTCCGCCGGCCGCTGCTCGTGGGCGAGACCGGAACGCTGGAGGCCGAGGTGAAGCACGAGACGCCGCATCTCGGCGTCATGCTGATACGGCTTCTCATCTCCAGCAATGGCCAGCGGATCGCCGAGGGAGAGGCGATGGCGCTTCTGCCCCGGCCGAAGCAAGAGGCGGCGGAATGAGGGGGGGGCTCCTCGTTACCGGCGGCAGCGGCGCGATCGGCGGTGCCCTCTGTCATCTGGCCGCGCGCAGCGGCCCGGTCTGGATCGGCTATGGCGAGGGCGCCGGCCGGGCCGAAGCGCTTGCAGGCAGGATCGCGCAGGAGGGGGGCACTGCCACGCCCATCCATCTTCCATCGCAGGTTCCTGTGGCGATCGAGGCGGCACTGGCCGCCATTCCTGCGGCCGAGGCGCCCCGTGCAGTCGCGCTCTGCGGGTGGCCCGCACCGCTCGTGGCGCCCTTCGGGCGGCAGGGCGAGGATCTGAACCGGCAGGCGGCGGCGCTTGTCGGGTGCCACGCCGTCCTGGCTTCGGCTTGGCGTCTCTGGTGGCGCCGCGCCGGAGGAGGACATGTCGCGGCCGTGCTGACAGCCGCCGCGGAGCCGCCGGTTGCGCGCCACATGGCGGCCTATGTCGCACAGAAGACGGCACTTCTCGGGCTGCTCCGGGCCGCTGCGGCCGAACTCGGGGCCGCGGGGCTTCAGGTCAGCGCCGTCTCGCCCGGCTATGTCGAGACGCCCATGCTCGATGCCTTCGATCCGCGCCTTCTGGAGCGGGCGAGGACCGAAGCCGGCGGAAGCTTCCTGTCGCCCGAGCGCGTGGCGCGGGTCCTTCTGGACACGCTGAAGTCGCCGGCCCCCTGCGGCACGGTTCAGGAAATTCACGTGAACGATGAGGTGGAGAGCGATGAAAAGCACCCCGCTTGAGTTGCACTGGCTGCCGGTGGCAACGGATTTCGAGGGCGACCTTGCGCGTGCCCGCGAAACGGTCACAGAGGCGCCGCAGGAGGGCTGGCGCGCGCTGCGCCGTCTTGCCGGTCACAGGATCGACTTCCTCCAGACAACGCGCATCGAGCGCGCCCTGCGTGCGGCCGAGCCTCCGCAGGAGGCGCCGAAACTCCGGCTGGCGCTTCTCGGCTCGTTCACCGTCGAACATCTGGTGCCGGGCCTCAAGGTCGGCGCGCTGCGTCGCGGGCTCGCCCTCGACGTCCATGTTCCGCCCTACGGTCAGTGGCGGCAGGAGATCCTGGATCCGTGCTCGGCTCTTGCGACCTTCGCGCCGAATGCCGTGCTGATCTGTTCCTGCGAGACGGACCTCGTGCCGCAACTGCCGCTGACGACATCCGCCGAGGAGGTCGATGCGGCGCTTGACGCGAGCCTGTCCGAGAACGTGCACCGCTGGCGCGCGCTGCGCGCGCTGGGCGCCACGGTGATCCAGCAGCTTCCGGTGCCCACGACCGATCCCGTCTTCGGTCATCTCGACCGACTGGTCCCGGCCTCGCGCCGCGCGATGGTGGCCGAGATGCAGCACCGGCTGATCCGTGCGGCACGCGACGAGGGAGTGCTGATCCTCGATCCCGCCGCGGCGGCCGAGGCCGAGGGGCTGGACGCGCTGCAGGACCGGCTGATGTGGCTGCACGCCAAGCAGCATGTGAGCCCCGCCGCCGGCCCGTGGTTCGGCGATCAGGTCGCGCGAATCCTCGCGGCCCTGCGCGGACTTTCCCGCAAGGTGCTCGTGCTCGACCTCGACAACACGCTCTGGGGCGGGGTCATCGGCGATGACGGGATCGACGGCATCGTGATCGGCGAGGGCTCGGCCCGGGGCGAGGCCTTCAAGGCCTTCCAGCTCTACTGCAAGGCGCTGCGCGAGCGGGGGATCCTGCTTGCCGTCAGCTCCAAGAACGATCCGGAACGGGCCGAGGCGGCCTTCGACCACCCGGAGATGGTGCTGCGCCGCTCGGATTTCGCAGCCTTCGTGGCGAACTGGGAGGACAAGGGCGTGGGCCTGCAGCGCATCGCGCGCGACCTGAACCTCGGCCTCGACGCGCTCGTCTTCTTCGACGACAACCCGGCCGAGCGGGCGCTGCTGCGCGAACAGTTCCCCGACGTCGCCGTCCCCGAGGTGCCGGACGAGCCGGAGGCCTATATCCGCTGCCTGGCCTCTGCGGGGCTCTTCGAGGCAGTCGGCTACACGGTCGACGATGCCCGCCGCGCCGATCAGTACGCGGCCAACGCCGAGCGCAAGCAGCTCGAGATCGTGGCCTCGGACATGGAGAGCTTCCTTGCCGGGCTCGAGATGGAGATGCAGGTGGGCCCTGTCCGGCGGGTCGATCTGGTGCGGGTGACGCAGCTGATCAACAAGACGAACCAGTTCAACCTGACCACGCGCCGCTACACCGAACGCGAGGTCGCCTCGATGATAGACGACCCCGACATGCTGACGTTCTGTGTCCGGCTCAAGGACCGGTTCGGCGACAACGGGATCGTCTGTGTCGTCCTCGGGCGGCTGCGCCCGGACGGCGAGGGGGGACGACTCTTCGAGGTGGACACCTGGCTCATGAGCTGCCGCGTCCTTGGCCGGCGTGTCGAGGAAGCCGTGGCCGCCGTCATAACGCGCGCCGCCCGACAGGCCGGGGCCTCGACCGTGGTCGGCTGCTACAGGCCTACGCCCAAGAACGGCATGGTGGCCGATCTCTTCCCGCGCCTCGGTTTCGAACCCGCGGGCGAGGACGGGCAGGCAGCCCTGTGGCGTCTCGACCTTGCCGCCGCGCCGCCGCCGCCGCCGCACATCCGGCTCACCGAGCGCGGCCTGAGCCATTGAGCGCCCCGGCGGGACCTTCGGGCCCCGCCCTTGACGGAAGCTAATGAGTGAGACCATGACCGAGCCCGAGATCTATGACGGCCTGACCGCCATCCTCCGCCAGGTATTCGACGATCCCGACATCACTGCCACGCCGGATCTTTCAGCGCAGGACGTGGCCGAGTGGGACAGCTTCAACCACATCAACATCGTTGTCGCCTCCGAGATGCGCTTCGGCGTCTCGTTCAAGTCGTCCGAGCTCGAGGAGCTGAAGAACGTGGGTGACTTCGTGTCCCTGATCCGGACGAAGAAGGCAGCCTGATGCTGTTCCACAGCCCGGAATTCCTGTTCGCCTTCCTGCCGCTGACGCTGGTGGGCTACTACCTTCTGGGACGGCTGCCGAACAAGCTCTGGGCAGTGGGCTGGGTCGCTGCCGCGTCCCTCTTCTTCTACGGATGGTGGAACATCTCGTTCCTGCCGATGCTGCTGATCTCGGTCGTGCTGAACTACGGGATCGGGATCATGCTGGTGGACCGGCCGAGGCGGTGGCTCCTGCTCGCAGGTGTCGCCATGAACCTCGCGGCCATCGGCTTCTTCAAATACGCGGGCTTCCTTGTCGAGATCCTGAACACCCTGACGGCCGCCAATGTGCCGGTGCCGCACATCCTGCTGCCGCTCGCGATCTCGTTCTATACCTTCCAGCAGATCGCCTATCTGGTGGACTGCCACGAGGGGCGGATCGGGCGGCCGAACCCGCTGCGCTACGCGATGTTCATCACCTTCTTCCCGCAGCTCATCGCGGGTCCGATCGTCCATTACCGCGAGGTCGTGCCCCAGATCGAGCGGGACGAGACCTTCCGGATCGACAGCGCCAAGCTGGTGCTGGGGATCACCGTCTTCTGCTTCGGCCTGTTCAAGAAGATCGGGATGGCCGACACGCTGGCGCCGCTGGCGCAGCCGCTCTGGGATCTTGCGGCGCAGGGCGACACCGCCTATCTCGCCTTCGCCTGGCGCGGAGCGGTCGCCTTCGCGTTGCAGCTCTACTTCGACTTCTCGGGCTATTCCGACATGGCCATCGGCCTCGGGCTCATGTTCGGGATCCTGCTGCCCTTCAACTTCGACTCGCCCTACAAGTCGCAGACGATCATCGAATTCTGGTCGCGCTGGCACATCACGCTCACCCGGTTCCTGACCGCCTATCTCTACAACCCGATCACCAAGGCCGTGATGCGGCGACGGATGGAAAAGGGGCAGCCGATCTGGAATCCGCGCAAGCCGCAGGTGCTGCCCTTCCTCGTGATGCTCGCTTTCCCCACACTGGTCACCATGGGCCTCGCCGGGGTCTGGCACGGGGCGGGCTGGCAGTTCATCGTCTTCGGGCTGATGCACGGGACGATGCTGGTGATCAATCACGGCTGGCGCGCGACGCCCATGGGGCGGGTGGCCCTTCCGGCCCCGGTGTCCTGGCTTTTATCGCCGGTCAAGATCCTCGTGACCTTCCTTGCCGTGACCGTCAGCCTCGTCTTCTTCAAGTCGCCCACACTCACCGACGCCATGACGGTGGTGCGCGGCCTCGCCGGGATGGGCGAGGACGGCGGCTATCTCTACCTCGGCGACACGGCGGTCGTCCTCTTCGGGCTCTTCATCAGCTGGGCGCTGCCGAACACGCAGGAATGGGTGGGGCTCAAGACGCACACCGCCCCCAAGGCGCCCGCGCGCGAGAGGGCACGCTTCGCTTCGCTCTACTGGAAACCCTCGCCCATGCACGGCCTTATGGTGGGTGCGGTGCTCTGCATCACGCTTCTGAGGATCTTCGGCAGCCCGCCCGCCGAATTCCTCTACTTCGCCTTCTGAGGCGAAGGACGGGCAGCCCGCCCGCGTCGCCATGGCGGAAGGCGGGCTGCACAAGTCCGGCGGGATCTTCCCGCCGGCGCCCGTGTCAGAGGACGTAGCGGCTCAGATCGGTCGAGCGGGCAAGCTCGCCCAGGTTCTTCTCGACATAAGCCGCGTCCACCGTAACCTCCTCGCCCGAGCGGTCGGGTGCGTGGAAGGACAGCTCCTCGAAGACCCGCTCCATCACCGTGTAGAGCCGCCGCGCGCCGATGTTCTCGACGGCGCGGTTCACCTCGGCCGCGATCGAGGCCAGCGCCGCGATCCCGTCCTCGGTGAAGGTGATGCCCACCTTCTCGGTCTGCATCAGCGCCTTGTATTGCAGCGTCAGCGCGTTGTCGGTCTCCGACAGGATGCGGACGAAGTCCTCTTCGGTCAGCGCGCGCAGTTCCACCCGGATCGGCAGGCGGCCCTGAAGCTCGGGCAACAGGTCCGATGGCTTGGCGATATGGAAGGCGCCAGAGGCAATGAAGAGGATATGGTCGGTCTTGACCGGGCCATACTTGGTCGAGACGGTCGTGCCCTCGATCAGCGGCAGCAGGTCGCGCTGCACGCCCTCGCGGCTGACGTCCGCCCCGCGCATGTCGGACCGGGCGCAGACCTTGTCGATCTCGTCGATGAAGACGATGCCGTTCTGCTGCACCGCCTCGAGCGCGGTGGCCTTCACCACCTCATCGTCGAGAAGCTTGTCGGCCTCCTCGTTCATCAGGATGTCGTGGCTTTCGGCCACCGTCATCTTCCGGCGCTGGGTGCGTCCGCCGAAGGCCTTCCCGAAGATCTCGCCGAGGTTCATCATCCCCATCTGGCCCTGCCCGGTGGGGTCGAGCATCTGCATCGGGTTCGACGTATCGGCCACGTCGATCTCGATCACCGTGTTGTCGAGCTCGCCGCGCTTCAGCTTGCCGCGGAACATCTCGCGGGTCTGCTCGCGCGCGTCGCGCCCGGCGACGGCCTCGATCACGCGGTCCTCGGCGGCCTTGGCCGCGCGCGCCTTCACATCCTCGCGCATCCGCGCGCGGGTCTCGACGATGGCCGCATCCACCAGATCGCGGATGATGCTGTCCACGTCGCGGCCGACATAGCCCACTTCGGTGAACTTGGTCGCCTCGACCTTCAGGAAGGGCGCCTTCGCAAGCCGGGCCAGACGGCGTGAGATCTCGGTCTTGCCGACGCCGGTCGGGCCGATCATCAGGATGTTCTTGGGATAGACTTCGTCGCGCAGGTCGTCGGCCAGCTGCTTTCTGCGCCAGCGGTTGCGCAAGGCCACGGCCACGGCGCGCTTGGCCTCTTTCTGGCCGATGATGAAGCGGTCGAGCTCCGAGACGATCTCGCGCGGGGTCAGGTCAGTCATTTCGAGATACGCTCCACCGTCAGGTTGCCGTTCGTGTAGACGCAGATGTCGGCCGCGATCGCCATGGCCGTGCGGGCGATCTCCTCGGCCGGCAGCTCGGTGGCCATCAGGCCGCGCGCGGCGGCCAGCGCGAAGTTTCCGCCCGAACCGATGGCGGTCACGTCATGCTCGGGCTCGAGCACGTCGCCCGCGCCGGTGATCACCAGAAGCGTTTCGCCGTCCGTCACGATCAGCATCGCCTCGAGGTTGCGCAGGTACTTGTCCATGCGCCAGTCCTTCGCCAGCTCGACGCAGGCGCGGGCCAGCTGGCCGGGCGCGGATTCGAGCTTCTTCTCCAGCCGCTCGAGCAGCGTGAAGGCGTCGGCGGTCGATCCCGCGAAACCCGCCACCACTTCTTGCCCGCCGGGCGAAAGCCTGCGGACCTTGCGCGCCGTCCCCTTGATGACCGTCTGGCCGAGGCTCACCTGCCCGTCACCCGCGACGACGACCTCGCCACCGCGGCGCACGGCAAGGATGGTCGTGCCGTGCCAGCCGGGAAACCTGTCTTCTGCCATGAAACCCTCCGTTTGCGCCTATATGGAGCCCCTCCCCGAGAGGCACAACCCGAGCGACGGCGCGTCACTCTGGCAGCGCCGTTAAGCCCGCCTTAGCCTTCTTGGCGCATGGTCCGGTGAAGCCGGAAGGGGAAAGATGCCGCACAGCCGCGTTCTCAACATCTATCTGCCGTCTCCCATGCGCGAGGATGCAGCCGCTGGGAAGGTGAACATCGTCAACCGGATCGGCGCCGCGGTGGCACCGCAGGGCATCCGGCTCGCGATTCATTCGGATGCCCCCGAGGAGCTGAGCGACCCTGCCCGCCGCCAGGGGTGGAGCCTCTTTCACATGCAGGAGCCGGTGGGCCCGCGCTGCCTCTGCCTCCGGCGGGCCTATCACTACCCCTTCTGGCAGATCGAGGCCACGAACGAGCGCTGGTGGTTCGACGTGGCGCAGACGCCCTTCGATCCCGCCACCGTCGATCCCGCGGCGGCGCGGCCCTTCTACCAGCGCTGGCTCAAGCGCCTTCTGGGTGAGCGCACCGTGTCGCGCGACGGCTTCATCTTCATGCCGCTGCAGGGACGGCTGGGCGAGCACCGGTCGTTCCAGTCCATGAGCCCGATCGCCATGATTCACGCCGTGCTGGAACACGACCCTCGCCCCATCCGCGCAACGCTTCACCCGAAGGAGCACTACGGCCCGTCCGAGCTGCACGCGCTCGAGGATCTGATGCGGCGGTATCCGCGGCTGTGGGTGGGGCGGACCGATCCGCTTCCCCTGCTCGCGGCCTGCGATCTCGTGGTCACGCAGAATTCCTCGGTCGCGCTGACGGGCTATTTCCTGCGCAAGCCGGTCGTCCTCTTCGCCGGGATCGACTTTCATCATATCGCGGGTTCGGTCCCCCGCGACGGGGTGACGAAGGCCTTCGGCCTGGCTGAAGGCGCGGTCCCCGACCACGAGCGCTACCTCTACTGGTTCTTCCAGTGCAACACGATCAACGCCGGCGCCCCCGAGGCAGAGGCACGGATCTCGGCCCGCCTCACACGTCACGGCTGGCACTTCTGACGGCGCGGTCACGGATCCTGCCTCGGCGGGAACCTCAGCACGCGAGCAGGGGAAACACGGATCGCCGTGCGGGTCGTGACCTCGGACGTGGCGACCGGCAGGGTCAGCTTCGTCACCCGAAGATCGCGTCCAGATAGCTGGCCTCAAGATTGAAAAGGGCGCCCGAAGGCGCCCCTGCCGGACCACAGCCGAACGACTCAGAGGGCCGTGGCGATCCAGTTCGCGAGCGCGGCCTTTGGCGCGGCGCCGACCTTGTTCGACACGACCTGCCCGTCCTTGAACAGGAAGAGCGCCGGGATGCCGCGAACGCCGAGCATCGCCGGGCTCTCCGGGTTCTCGTCGACATTGACCTTCACGATCTTGACCTTGCCGGCATATTCCTTCGAGAGTTCCTCGAGCGCCGGGCCGATCTGCCGGCAGGGGCCGCACCATTCGGCCCAGAAATCGACGACGACGGGCACGTCGGACTTGCGCACCTCGGTGTCGAAGGTGGCGTCCGTCACGGGAACGGTGGACATATTCAATTCTCCTGATCCGTAGGGCTTGCAGGAAAGGTAAGTACCGGCCGTCTCCGCGTCAAGTTGTCGTGGCCCGACCCAGGGCCGACCTCACGATATCGCGCGGCAGCCGCATCAGTTGCGCTGTCCGCGTCCAGAGGACCGCCGTCTCGACGATCCGATCCGGGTAGATCTGCGCCAGTGCCTCGGCATAGGCGCCCATCTGGCGCAGGATGCCCTCGGGCACGTCCTCGGGCCGGTCTGGCACCACACGGTTCGTCTTGTAATCGACCGCGAGCACACGGTCGGGCTCCACCACCAGCCGGTCGATCGTGCCATGGAGCCGCCGCCCCGCCACCTCGGCCGTCACGGGCACTTCGAGAAGCGCATGGGGCACCAGAGCCTCGGCCATTTCCTCGGCAGCAAGAACGGTTCGCGCCTCCTCCAGCACCTCAGGCAGGTCGACGAGATCGGGCAGGAGGCCCCGCGCCGCCACCTCCCACTCCTCCGGCGGATGGAGCGGCAGATGCTCGAGCAGCAGATGGACCGCGGATCCACGGACGAGCGCAACCTCGGTCGGCTGCGCGTCTCCGGGCAGCGCCTTGGCCCCGCCCAGATCCGACGGCGAGAGCAGCTTCGGCAATGGCGGTGGCACGACGGCGGGAAGCAGCGCCCAGTCGGGCAGCGCAGGCCGCTCAACCGCGGCCGGGGCAGCAGAGGGCGCGGGCGCGGGCCAGGCCCCCTCCTCGAGCAGCAGGCTGCCATCCGGGCGCTCCTCGGCGCCTGCCGCCTGCATCCCCTGCCGGATCAGGTCATGCCAGGCGCCGCCCGACTCGAGCTTGCCGGCCGCCGCCGCAATCAGCCAGCACTGGGCCCGCGTCATGGCCACATAGAGCAGCCGCAGGTTCTCGGCCGCGTCGCGCGACCGCCGCGCCTCGCGAGCGGCGGCGATCTGCGGCGGGCTGTCCGCGGCGGGCGTCTTCCAGACCCGCGCGCCCCCCTCCAGCGTGAAGAGCTCGTCATGCTCGCGCGGCTTGCGATCGGCCGTGTCCGGGAGGATCACGATGGGCGCCTCGAGCCCCTTCGAGCCGTGAACCGTCATCACCCGGATTCGCCCGCCCGCGGTCTCCATCTGCCGCTTCACCTCGACCTCGTCGGTCTGGAGCCACGTCAGGAAGCCCGTGAGGCTCGGCACGTCGGTCCGCTCGTAGGCGAGCGCCTGGCTCAGCAGTTCATCGATCCCGTCCTCGGCCTCCTCGCCCAGCCGGGCAAGCAGCCGGCGGCGGCCGTCGTGACGCGTCAGCGCGCGCTCGATCAGGTCGAAGGGGCGCAGGAAGTCCGCCTGATCGCGCAGGTCGCGCAGGATGGCCACCGTCCGGGGATGGGCCGCCTCGCGGTCGTAGAGCCTGCGCCAGAGATAGCCCTCGCGCCCGTGCGCCAGATCGAAGAGCTCGCCCTCGGTCCAGCCGAAGAGCGGCGAGCGCAGGACGGCGGCGAGCGACAGATCGTCCTCGGGCGTGGCAAGGAAGGCCAGCAGCGCCGAGAGATCCCGCACCGCAAGCTCGGCCCCGAGCTTCAGCCGGTCGGCCCCGGCGATGGGCAGGCGGGCTTCCTTGCAGGCCCGGATGATCTCTCCGAAGATGTCCGACCGCCGCTGGACGAGGATCAGGAAATCGCCCGCCGCAACGGGGCGGAAGCCTCCCGGCTGCGGGATCTGAACCCCCGCCTCGATCATGGCGCGGATGCGGGTGGCCACCTGCCGCGCGAGCCGCGCCGCGTGATGCTCGTCCGAGACGAGATCCACCGGATCGAACCAGTTCTCGGGCTCGGGCTCCTCGGCGGCCTCGACCAGCGGCCAGAGCTCGGCCCGCCCCGGCATGTCGCTGCGGAAGGCGATGTGGCGGACCTCGCCGCCCAGCGCCTGCCGTCGGGGCTCGTCGAAGGTGAGGTCCACCAGCCGCAGGATCGCAGGCGAGGAGCGGAAGGAATGCAGCAGGTCCAGCTCCTCGAGCCGCCGCCGCGCGCCCGCGAGACGCTCGCCGAACTCGGCCCGCATCCGGTCGAAGGCCGCCACATCGGCCCCCTGGAACGAGTAGATCGACTGTTTCTTGTCGCCCACGACGAAGATCGTCCGCTCCACCTCGCGCGCGCCGCGCCCCGAGGTGAATTCCTGCGCCAGCAGCTCGATCACCTTCCACTGGTCGGGGCTCGTGTCCTGCGCTTCGTCGACGAGGATATGGTCGATCCCGCCATCGAGCCGGAAGAGCACCCATTGCGCGACCGACGGGTCGGTCAGCAGGCCCTTGGCGCGCTGGATCAGATCGTCGAAATCGAGCCAGCCGCGGGCGGCCTTGCGCGCCTGATAGAGCGGCAGGAACACGCCCGCGAAGGCATGGATCAATCGCGCCCGCTCGGCGGCCAGCAGGCAGCAGCGCACGGGGCGCGCGGCCTCGACCCGGCGCATCAGAGCATCGAGCCGGTCGGCGAGCGGACCGAGTGCCCCGCGCGTGGCCTTGGTCGGGAAGCTGCCGAGCTTGGCGGTATGGGGCTCCTTGGCCGAGGCGCCGGTCAGGAGCACCCCCTCGAGCCCGGCCAGCGTGGCGGTCGTCGGCGCCGCGAAGGACAGAAGCCGCAGCTTCGCCGCAGCCTTCTGGTCGTTCGCCGAGCCCGCCTCGAGCGCTGCGATCAGCGCGGGCATCCACTCCTCCTCGCCGCCGAGGAAGACCTGCGCCAGCAGCGCGGCCTCGCCGCCCTCCACCCCGTAGAGCGCCCGGCAGGCAGGGGCGTCGAGCGGCGGCAGGAGGCCCGCGGCATTGCGCGCCACCTCCTCGGCCAACGCGCCGAAATCCTCGCCCGTATAGGCGCGCGCCAGATCGGCCACCACGTCGGGGGCGATGCGATCGGCCATCTCCTCGACGATCTCCTCGCGCAGGAGGCGCGCGGCGCGGTCGTCGAGCTCGGTGAACTGCGGCGAGACCCCGGCTTCCAGCGGGAAGCGGCGCAGCAGCGTCGCGCAGAAGGAGTGGATCGTCTGGATCCGCAGCCCGCCCGGCGTCTCGATGGCGCGGGCAAAGAGCCTGCGCGCCTGCGCCAGCACCTCGTGGCCCACGGCGGCTACGCCCAGGGCATCGAGCGCGTGGCGCAGCTCGGCATCGTCGAGCATCGCCCATTCGCCCAGCCGCCGAAACAGCCGGTTCTGCATCTCGGAGGCGGCGGCCTTGGTATAGGTCAGGCAGAGGATGCGCTGCGGCTCGACCCCGTCGAGCAGCAGCCGCGCCACCCGGTCGGTCAGCACCCGGGTCTTGCCCGAGCCCGCATTGGCCGAGAGCCAGGTCGAGGCGCGCGGATCGGCGGCCTGCACCTGACGCTCGGAGGCCTCGTCTCTCAGGCCGCTCATCGGCCGGCCTCAAAGGTGGCAGGGCGTCTCATGCGGCATCCTCCGGGCAGCTTCCCTTGTCGCGATCCGTCCCCGCCTCGGTGGAGCCTGCGCCCTCGTCCGGCGCCTCGGCCCCTACCGGCACGGGCACGGGCGCGTCGCTCATCTCCCATTCGCCGAACCGCGCAAGATGGTCGTAATCGCCCGGGAAGCGTTCGCCGAACATGGCGCGGCGCGAGACATAGCCCTGCTCGCGCCGCATGTAGCGGCCGACGAGGGCGTGAAGCCCCTCCCAGACCTGCCCGAGGAGCGCCGCATCGGTCTCGACACTCTCGACCTTGGGGCTGGCGCCAAGGCCGATGTAGCTGATCCGCGCCACCTCGGCGGGCCCGAGGCCACGGAAGCCGCCGCGTTCGGCCATCGCCGCCTCGAGGAGGAGCTGCTTGTCGAACTGCTCCTGCTGCTTCTTGGTGGGTGGCGTTCCGGTCTTGTAGTCGAGGATATGGAGCCGGCCGTCCGGCAGCACGTCGATCCGGTCGGGCTTCGCCGTCAGCGTGAAGCGCAGGGGCGTCAGATCCACCCGCCCCTCCTCCTCGAGCACGACCGGGGTGCCGGCATGGGCCGCCTCCGTCTCGAGGAAGAAGTCGGCGGCCCGGTCGAGCCGCGCGAGCCAGAGCGCCCGGGCCGCGGGCCAGGGCACGTCCTCGGCCAGCACCGCCTCCGCGATCCGCATCAGGCGCGCGCGCTCGCCGGGGCGGTCGCCCCCCGGCGCGCGGTCCTTCACGAAGGCCTCGAGGATGCGGTGCAAGATCGAGCCGCGCAGCCGCGCATCCGGCGCCCGGTGCAGCGGGTCCAGCGGATAGAGCCGCAGGATATGGCGGGCATAGACCGCGTAAGGATCGCGGATCAGCGTGCGGATGCCCGTCACGGCCAGCCGCTCTGGCCGGGCCGAGACCGGGGGCTGCGGCGCGGGTCGCGCGGCGAGCGGCACCGGCGTCGCGGGCTGCTCCAGCGCCGCGGCGAGGTCCAGCCAGTCGCGCCCGCGCGCGCGCATCCCGGCCAGCGCCTCCGGCCCTCCTCCCGCCTTCAGCCCGCTCATCAGGTTCATCAGGCGGTTCAGCCAGCGCGAGGGCACCGTCTCGGCCTCGGCATCGCGGGTGGCACGGGTCAGCACCACCTCGGGCGCGGCGACCGCCTGGCTGTAGTCATGCGCCGACAGGCCGATCCGCCGTTCGGGCAGAAGAAGCCCGGCCTTCAGCCGCATCTGCCGGTTGAGCCACGGATCGGGCGGCGGCAACTGCGGCCATGTCCCGTCGTTCAGCCCACCGAGGATCACGAGATCCGCGCCCTGCACGCGCGCCTCGAGCGTGCCCCAGATCATCAGGTCGGGCCGGGCCTGCACCGCCTCGCGCACCTCGCCACGCGCGAGGATCGCGTCGAAGAGGTCGGTGTAGTCGGCCGGGGTCAGCTCGCCCCCATGCGGCGCCTCGCGGCGGAGCTCCTCGACGGCGGCGCGCGCGGCCTCGCCCGCCTCCTTCAGCCAGAGCTCGCCCGTCGTGGCGCCCGCGGGCCCCGTGGCCAGCGCCTCGGCCAGCGCGAGATGCGAAGTCACATGATCGGCGAGCGGGCGCGGGCCTGCCGCGTCGAGCCCCTCGATCAGCCCGCCCAGCCAGCGCGCCCAGTCCGCCACCCCGTCCGCGGGCCGCGTCCCGGCCCAGAGCACGAGATCGGCCGCCGCCGGGAAGGGCGGCCCTTTCCGGCGCAGGTGCAGCTCCAGATCCCGCGTCCAGCGCAGGTGGTTGCCACGGTCCGCGCCGGTCGCGGTCAGCGGGTGCTTCAGCAGGGTGAGCAGCGTCTCGCCCGTCAGTCGCCGGCCGAAGAGTCGGGCCACATGGCGCAGGAAACGCCCCGGCGCCGAGAGCGCGAGCGGCTTGCCCGCGGAATCGTCCGGCACGATCCCCCAGCGGTCGAGCGCCGCCGCCACCTGCCGCGTGAGCCCCCGGTCCGAGGTGATGAGCGCCGCGCGGCGACCCTCCTCGGCGGCCTTCCTCAGGATCATCGCCACCGCCAGCGCCTCGGCCCGCGGCCCCGGCGCTTCAATGAGCGTCACGCCGCGCGCGGCCTCGGCAAGCCCGGTGAGGTGCCGGCCCTCGGTCAGCCACTGGTCAGTGACGGGCGCGGGTCGGAGCGAGAGCGAGATCAGCCGATTGCGCGCCGGGCTGGGCGGGATCTCGTCGGTCCAGCGGCCGACCTCGGCCGGGCCCACGCCCACGAGGCCCATCAGCCGGTGAAAGCGGAACTGCGGATGATCCTCGGCCGTCAGCGCGTCGTCCATCCCCTCCCAGACCGCGGCGGGCAGGTCGAAGTCGAAGCCGGGCAGCACGAGCGCGCCCTGCGGCAGCCGCGCCACCGCCTGCATGAAGAGGCTGGTCGTGCCGCGCGAGCCGGTCGAGCCCGCGACGATCACCGGATGATCGGGCGGCGCCTCGGCCCAGCGCGCCGCGATCCGTTCGACCGCCATCCGCGCCAGCGCCTGCGCATCAGGCGCGTCCGCACCGAACATCGGCGCCACGATCGCCATGAAGGCCTGCGTCCGCTGCCAGTGCGCCGAATGGTCGGCCACATCGAGCCGCGCGATGGCCTCGGGCGGCACGCCCTCGCCCTGCATCTCGTCGATGAGCTCGGCCAGACTGTCCGACAGATCGAAAAGCGCCGAGCGCGGCGCGATGTCGGGCTGCGCCTCGATCAGCCGGGCCACGAGCTGCGCAAGCTCGAGCCTGCGGCGCAGCGGCGGGACCGGGGCCGGCAGGCCCGGCACCGGCGGCAGCTCGGTCACGAGGCGGATGCGCGGCAGGAAGCCCTCGCCCTCGGCCGTCATCAGCTCGGTGACCCGCCGCCGCATCCGCTGCGTGTTGACGTAAAGCTCGACCCGCGCCATGGCCTCGGGCACGGCACCCGCCATGCGCGCGCGCAGGCCACGCACCAGTGCCGCGGGAAAGTCGACGCCCGGCGGCAGGCCGAAGAGGCGGGGGCCTGGTGTGTCAAACATCGGCAAGCATCGCCTCGGCCGCGGCGATCCCTTCGGGCCGCCCCACGTCGCACCAGCCGCCGCGGTGGACGAGGCCATGGGCCGTGCCCGCGGCAATCATCGCGTCCCAGATCAGATTGAGCGAGAATTTGGCCTCGGCGACCCCGGCGAGCCGGCCGGTCCGCAGGATCTGTGCGCCGAGATAGGTGTAACCCGGCGCGCCCCGCGCCCGGGCGAGACGGCCCGCCGCGTCCATCGTGAAATCGCCCGGCGCGGTGCCCGACGGTGCCAGCAGGAGAAGCGCCTCCATCCCCTCGCGCCAGCCCGCCGCCAGCTCGTCCAGCGGGTTCTCTCCGGTCCAGACCGCATCGCTGTTCAACGTATAGACCGGCCCCTCTCCCAGCAGCGGCAGGGCACGGCGCAGCCCGCCGCCGGTCTCGAGGATCTCCTCCTCGTGTGAAACGAGGGCGCGGCCTGCGAGATGCCCCGTCAGGCTCTCGGGCAGGTAATGGGTGTTGGCCACGATGCGCGAAATGCCGGCCGCCTCGGCCAGCGCCAGCGCGTGATCGATCAGCGGCCGGCCCGCGACCTCGATCATCGGCTTCGGCCGGGAGGCGGTCAGGGCGCCCATGCGCGTCCCGAAGCCAGCTGCAAAGATCATCACCGCATCCGGCCGCATTGCGCGCGGATCCTTTCCAGAACGGCCAGAGCGGGCTCCGGCAGGAGGGCGCGGCACTCTTCCGCCAGCGGCGCGAGCGCCGGGTGTCGAAGATTGCGCCAGAGCTGACCCCAGACCCGCGGGATCAGCGCGACATAGCCCGGCTTGCCGGCCACAAGGCAGAGCCGGGCGAAGATGCCGAGGATGCGCAGCGCCCGCTGCGCGCCGAGCACGGCATAGGATGCCGCGAAGGCCTCGGGATCCGCGGCGGTCGCGGCGACGAAGCGGGCCATCATCGCGCGCTCCATTTCCTCGGGCACGTCGCGCCGGGCATCCTGCAGAAGCGAGACGAGATCGTAGCCCGGCTGTCCCATCTGGGCGAGCTGGAAGTCGAGAAGCCCTACCCGGGCAACGCCCCGGCGGCCCGGCAGCCAGAGGAGGTTCTCGGCGTGATAGTCGCGGAGGATCAGAACCCGCGGTCCATCGGCATGCCGCGCAAGCGCCTCGGCCAGCAGCGCCTTGAAGCGCATGGTGTCTGGGCGCTCTCCGGTGGCGGCGAGGGCATACCAGTCGGGCGCGAAAGCAGCCGCTTCCGCCCAGTCCTGCGCCGCAAGGTCCGGCAACCCGGCTGGCGCGGGAGACCGCTGGAGATGAACCAGGACATTCGTCGCCGCGGCGTAGAGCTCTGCCTCGGCAGGCACCGGTTCGGAGGCCATGAGAAGCCGGGCGAAGAGCGCATCCCCCAGATCCTCGAGAAGAAGGAAGCCGTGGCCCAGATCCTCGGCCAGCACCGCTGGGGGCGAGAGGCCGAGGCCGCGAAGGTGGGCCGCGATGGCGACGAAATCCGCCGGATCGTCGCCCCGCCCCGGCGGCGCGTCCATCAGCACGGCGGTCTCGGTGCCGCGTTGCAGCCGCTGGTAGCTGCGGTCCGAGGCGTCACCCGCCAGATGACGCCGTCGGACATCGCCCCAGCCGGCCTGCGCGAGAAAGGCCCGCGCCAGCGCCTCGCGGTCGGAGGGGGCGAGATCAGCCATGCCAGACACGCTCGAGATCGGCGAGCAGGCGAGGGCGACCGCCCGACAGGACGGCGCGGCGGCCGTGACCCTCGGCCTCGAGCCTCAGGTGCAGCGCCTCGGGCGGCACGAGATCGCCGAGGCGATCGGGCCATTCCACGAGGCAGACAGCGGTCGCGAAGGCGGCCTCGAGCCCCAGTTCCAGCACCTCGTCCGGATGGGTCAGGCGGTAGAGATCGGCGTGCCAGATCTCGTGCCCCGCTGCCTCGTAGGTCTGGACCAGGGTGAAGGTGGGCGAGGGCACCTCTTCCGCAAAGCCGAGGGCGGCGCGGATGAAGGCGCGCGCCAGATGGGTCTTGCCGGCACCGATGGGGCCTTCCAGCAGCAGCACGTCCCCCGGCCGCAGCAGGCCTGCGAGCACGGAACCGAGGCGGTCGGTCTGCACTTCCGCGGCGAGCGTCAGGGTGAGGATGGCTGAAGGCGGCATGGCCGCGACCATGCCCAGAGGCGAAGCGCAGCGCAAGGGTTGGCGGGACGCAACCCGCAGCCGCCTTCGGGCCTCTGATGCCGAGCCGGTGCGGTGCCAACGGCAGGTCATACCGAACCACCCGGCGCGCCGCGGCAGGCCGGTCCGGCGGTCCGCTAGGCGGCGGATTCGGCGCGCACCGGATCTTCGGCAAGGGACGGACGGAACAGAACCAGCGTCGCGCCCCCGGTCAACGGCGTGAAGCGGCAGGAGACGAGCCGTCCATCGTCGAGCCGCACCTGCCCGCCCCAGGCCGTGCGCTCGCCCAGATCGGCCACGAAGCGTTCGGCTTCGGCCCAGATCGGCGACGGGGCACTGCGTGCCCGCCACTGCTCGCAGAGATGCGCGACCGCCCCGGCGCCCACCGTTTCGACCGGATCGTGTCCCCAGAGCGCCCCATAGGCGGCGTTGGTCATCACGAGATCGCCTGCCGATGAGAAAACGGCAATGGCCTCGTCCATCGCATCGACCACCGCCTGCCCGAGTTCCAGATCGGCGCGGTAGCGGCGGGTGCGGGACATTTCGGTCGAGATGTCCTCGAACATCAGCGCCAGCGCGCCGTTCGGATGTGGCCGGCCGATGACCCGATAGGTCTGGCCCGAAGGAAGGCTCCATGTCTCGGTGTAGAGACCGCTCGACGCCGCCTTCTCGAGTTCGAGGATCTGGCGTCTCCAGCTCGGGTAGTCCTTGGGCTCGGGGATCATCTGCCTGTCGCGCAGTGCCTCGAGGAAGGAGAAGAGCGAGGGCTTGAGCGCCAGCATGTCGGGCGGCAGGCTGGTGAGATCGAGCAGCGCCGGGTTGAAGAGCGCGAGCTTTCGGTGCTGGTCGAAGATCGCCAGTCCGATGGGCAGATGGGCGAAGGTCTTGGCGAGGGTCTGCATGAAGTCGCGCAGCGAGGCCTCGGCCAGCACGGCGGCATCCGCGGGCAGCGCGAAGAGAAGCCGCCCCTCGCCTTCGGAAAAGCCGATCAGTTCGAACCAGTGCACCGCGCCCTGGATCTCGATCTTCTGCCGCTGGCCCGGCACGCCCTGGGTCGTCGCCGCGCGGTCGAAGAGGCGCGGCAGGGGCCAGCTCAGGTCCTCGCCGGGCTCGAGGCGCTTGGCCGCTTCGAGCAGATAGGCGGCATTGGCCCATGTCACCTCGCCCGCACCGCTTTCGCGCCACATCATCAGGGGCGCCTGAGAGACGGTCGTCCGGAGTTGATCCAGTTCCTCGGCGAGCGCGCGCTGTGCCAGATGATCCGGGCGCGGGCGGGTCGAACTCGTCGGGTCGTCGAGCGTCAGGCGCGTGACCCCTCCCCGCATCTCGGCCGTGAGGAGCAGCGGCTCGCCCTCGCCCGTCGAGGCCAGCGTTAGCCGCCCGTCACCCGCCAGCGTCGAAATCCGCGTCTCCAGATCCGGGAAGCGCGGAACGAGGTAGGCCAGCAGGCGCACCCATGCCCCCCCGCGCGCCGGGGACAGCGCGAGGATGGCGCGGGCCCCGGGTGTCGCATCGAGCAGGGTCTCTCCATCAAAGAGGAAGACGGTGCCGCCCTGCGGGTCCGAGAAGATGCCACCCGTCCTGCCAACCGATCTGGCCTGCAGGACGCCTGCCAGCACGACGGCGGCGGAGGCGGCCAGCATCGCCGTCAGGATCAGCCCGAGCGCGAGTGCCCAGTCGAATTCCATCTGCCGTCACCTCAGACCGCATAGCCAAACGTGGACACCATTCGCCCAGAAGGTTAACAGCCCGTTAACATGGATTAAAAGGTGCACCCTCCGGCGACGCTCGGCACGGCCGCGCGGCGAGAAGCGCGCGCTTCAGCCCTGAATCAGGACGTTCTCGCCGAGCGGCGCATTGTGCAGCACCACGAGGCGATCGACCGGCCAGATCACCTCGACGATGGCGCCGCAGCGCTCGGGGCGCTCATGGCTGCGCAGGAAGGGGTCGGCCGCATTGGCGAAGCTGAGCTCGGCCCCCGATCTCTCGAGCAGGGTCTTGGCGATGAAGAGCCCGAGGCCCATCCCCTCGTAGCCCGGGCGGCGCGACTGGCTCTCCTCGCTGCGGCGCTGGCGGACGAAGGGATCGCCGATGCGGCCGATGATCGCAGGCGGGTAGCCCTCGCCGTCGTCGACGATGCGGACGGCGATCCGATCGCCCGTCCATTCGCCGTCGATCCAGACCGTCGAGCGGGCAAAATCCACAGCGTTCTGTATCAGGTTGCGGAGCCCGTGGATCACCTCGGGGCGGCGCAGGACGACTGGCTGGCGCTCCTCTCCGTCACGGCTGGGATAGAGGTCGAACTCGACCCGCTTGCCGCGCCCGACATGGGGCTCGGCCGCCTCGCGCAGCACCTCGCCCAGAGGGGCCTGCCGCATCTGAAGATCGTCCTTCCCCGCACGCCCCATCGAACGGAGGATGTCGCGGCAGCGGTCCGCCTGCTCGCGGATCAGTTCGGCATCGTCGCGCAGCGACGGCTGGTCGGAAAGCTCCTCCGCAAGTTCGGAACTGACCAGCTTGATCGTGGCAAGCGGCGTGCCGAGTTCATGCGCCGCCGCAGCCACCACCCCCCCGAGGTCGGTCAGCTTCTGCTCGCGATCGAGCGCCATCTGCGTGGCCAAGAGGGCGTCAGACATGGACCGGATCTCGATGGCGACCCGGCGCGAATAGAGGCCGAGGAAGAGGATCCCGATCACGATGGCGAGCCAGAAGCCGAATTCGAACATCATCGGAACCATGAGGCTCGACCCGTTCGCAAGGATCAGCGGCAGGTGGAAATAGGCGGTGAAGGTCAGCAGGCCGATGGCGATCGCCCCGAGGATGACGGTCGTCCTGAGTTCGAGCGCAAGGGCCGAGATCGTGACGGGCGCGAGGATCAGAAGCGCGAAGGGGTTGGTGAGGCCCCCCGTCAGGAACAGCAGGAACGAAAGCTGCGTCAGGTCGAAGAGCAGGATCATCAGCGCCTGGAACTCGGTCAGGCGGCGGTTCTGCGGGAAGACGAAGGTCGCGATGACGTTGGCGATCACGGAGGCGCCAACTGCCATGAAGCAGAGCCCCATCGGAAGCCGCAAGCCGAGGTACCAGTCGGTCACCACGATGGCGGCCAGCTGGCCCGCGACCGCCATCCACCGCAGCAGGATCAGGGTGCGCAGCCGCACCCAGTCGCCGCGCGTGTCACGGTTCAGAATACCGTCGGGACCGAGTATCATTGCAGCCCATGCCACTTTGCCTGTATCGGGACCTTGTTAGGTTGCCCTGACCCCGGGATCAATCGGCAACCGCAGGACCGGAGGAACCATTCCATGACGAAGCTCTACGCCGGGGCCGCGGCGGCGGCCATCGTCGCGCTTCTGGCAGGATCGGCGGCATGGGTGCTGATGACCAGGCCCCAGGAACGCTTCGCGCAATGCGGCGCGAACCAGGTCGCGGGCGGCGCCATCGGGGGACCTTTCACGCTGGTCGACCAGGAGGGCCGGACGGTAACGGACCGCGAGGTGCTGGCCAAGCCGGCGCTCGTCTACTTCGGATACACGTTCTGCCCCGACGTCTGCCCCTTCGACATGGCGCGCAATGCGCAGGCGGTGGACATACTTGCCGAATGGGGCGTCGAGGTCACGCCGGTCTTCATCTCGATAGACCCTGCCCGAGACACGCCCGAGCAACTCAAGTTCTTCGCCGAGGCGATCCATCCCGACACGGTGGCGCTGTCGGGAACCGAAGAGCAGGTGAAGGCGGCTTCACAGGCCTACAAGACCTTCTACCGCGTCCAGGACTCCGAGGACGAATACTATCTGATCGATCATTCCACCTTCACCTACTTCATGCTGCCCGAGGTCGGCTTCGTCGACTTCTTCAAGCGCGACGACACACCGGAACAGATCGCAGAGAGAATTTCGTGCTTCGTGAATGACAGCCATGTGTCAACTTCCTTTGACGCTCGGGCGCAGAAGTCCTATCAAGCATCAAGGGGAAAGCAGATGGGCGACAATCATGGCTGAGGATCTGGTATTCGAACTCGGGGCCGACCGGTCCCTGCTTCTCGTGGACGACGACGAGCCCTTCCTGAAGCGGCTTGCGAAGGCGATGGAGAAGCGGGGCTTCGTGCTCGAAACGGCACAAAGCGTCGCCGAGGGGAAGGCCATCGCGCAGGCGCGGCCGCCGGCCTATGCCGTGGTCGATCTTCGGCTCGAGGACGGGAACGGCCTCGACGTGGTCGAGGTGCTGCGCGAACGGCGGCCGGATTGCCGGATCGTCGTTCTCACCGGCTATGGCGCCATCGCGACCGCGGTCGCCGCGGTGAAGATCGGCGCGACAGACTACCTGTCGAAGCCCGCCGACGCGAACGAGGTGACCCATGCGCTTCTCGCCAAGGGCGAGAGCCTTCCTCCGCCGCCTGAAAACCCGATGTCGGCCGACCGCGTTCGGTGGGAACATATCCAGCGGATCTACGAAATGTGCGACCGCAACGTTTCGGAAACGGCGCGCCGGTTGAACATGCACCGGCGGACGCTGCAACGCATCCTTGCCAAGCGCAGCCCGCGCTGAAGCCATCCGAATGAAACGAGGGGCGGCGGCCACGATGGCCCGCCGCCCTTTTTGTTTGTGCTGCCATCCCGTTGCCCGTCCAGAGGCGCATTTCTCCACCCGACTGCCCGAAAGTGCAAGGCTCGGTCAAAAATATTCAGCGAATTGGGTGAAAGAACCCGGAATTTGCAAAGAGCGCGATTGACGCGGCGACAGATCCGTAAAATGAATTGGAGCAGTTACTGTAAACGGGAAGAATGAATGGACATCGATCTCGACTCCATGAGCCTCAAGGAACTCAAGTCGCTGCAGGCGCAAGTTGCCAAGGCGATCTCCAGCTACGAGGACCGGCGGAAGCGGGATGCACTGGCCGAACTGGAGGAAAAGGCCCGTGAACTCGGTTTCTCTCTGTCGGAACTGACGGGTGCGGCGGCCACCAAACGCCGGGCGGCTGCACAGCCCAAATATGCCAATCCCGAGAACCCTTCGGATACGTGGTCCGGACGGGGCCGCAAGCCCCGCTGGTTCGACGCGGCAATCAAGGCCGGCAAGCCGGCCGAAAGCATGGCTATATGAGTTCTGGGCGATCCAGCGCCGATAGAAGCTCCTGGTGGCGGGCGGTATAAGCCGCCCGCACTTCAACGGGTGGACGCAGGCGGATTTCCAGCCCGTCCAGAACCGAGCCCGAGGGACGCCCGAAAAAGCGATCCGCCTCGGCTTCGGTGAACCCCGCAATCTGGACCGCTTCCAGCCAGGCGGACACCCGGTCCGCCTTCTTGATGTCCCGCTTCACCTGCTGCGGCAATTGCGCGGGCAATCCGAAGCGGATGTGAATGGCCGCCGATAGCCTCGCATCCAGGTCGCCGTATTGCGCGCCGATCGCATCCTTCACGGGGCTGATCATGTCGCCGATCACGTATTCCGGCGCGTCATGCAGAAGCGCCGCAAGCCGCCAGCGCGTCGGAACCTTCGGATGGCAGCGCCCGAGGATCTCCTCGACCAGCAGCGAATGTTCGGCGACGGAATAGGCGAAATCCCCTCGCGTCTGACCGTTCCAGCGCGCCACGAAGGCGAGGCCATGCGCGATATCCTCGATCTCGATGTCGAAGGGCGTCGGGTCGAGAAGATCCAGCCTGCGCCCCGAGAGCATCCGCTGCCAGGCGCGTTTCAAAGGATCACCGTCATGTCCGAAGGAAAGCGATCCAGATAACGCGCAAGCTTTGCGGATGAAACGAAGTGTTTTACAAGCATCTTTCGCATCATGTGATCGGCAGGAGACAGTCCGCTGCTCACCGGATTGCGGGTCCGTCCGGGAAAATGCGTCGCGATGAACCGGTCGTAGCTTTGCGCGAAACGGGGCGAGTATTGGCCTTTCCGATCGGTCCAGGGTTTCAGCGTTCCGATGAAGTGGACGATGTGCGGAAAGCGCATCGCCTCGAACAGGCGTGCGGACCAGGAATACTGCCAGTTCCACATCGGGCTGAGTTCGGCCCAATCTCCACGCAGGACCGCGTTGTAGAGATTCTGGTCGTGACGGATCATCCGGTGGGACTCGCGACGGCCAAGCTCGACGCATCGGTCGAGGAGGCTCATTTCGTTGTAGCGTCGCACATCCATCAGCAGGAGCCCTGCATTGAAATAGGGTGCCGCGTCTATATTGAGACGCCGGAACTGCTCGGCCCGGCGATCGGGCGTGCGCCACTGGATGTTGTCCCGGACGGCGCCCAGCGGATGGTTCCCAAGGTCGAGCCCGAGCAGCGCCGTGAAATCTCCACCCTGAATGAAGATGTCGGAGTCGAGATATAGGATTCGGTCGTAATCGGCAGCCAGCGCCTGCGGCAGCGCAAGACGCAAATAGACGTCATGCGTCCGCCCCGGATCCAGCCGCAAGCCGGTGAATACGCCACTGGTTTCGATCCGGATCAGGCGCACATCGAGGGACGACAGGCTGTCCGGAATAGTGATCGGCTCTTCGCCATGACAGATGCAGATATCGAAGGCGCGGGCGGGAGTGAGGCGGTCGATCTGGTCGGCGGCGTGCAGCGCGAAGGGCAGGTATCCCGAATTGCAGCAGAAGATCACCGCCTGTCGCGAGCGCGCCGCCCGCGAAGCCTCCACCGTCATGGCCATGATCGCCCCCCTTCGCGCCTGCGGCCCGCAATACCTCGAAAGCCGCAGGAGGCGCGGATTGCTCCGATCCTGCGTCGATGCTAAGGCAGGGCCGACTTAGTGATCAGGAGCCGAAAGCCCATGGCCGATTTCATCGTAAAGGATCTATCGCTCGCCGACTTCGGGCGCAAGGAACTGGACATCGCCGAAACCGAGATGCCGGGCCTGATGGCCCTGCGCGAGGAATTTGGCACTTCGAAACCCCTCGCGGGCGCGCGGATCGCCGGTTCGCTGCACATGACGGTGCAGACTGCCGTGCTGATCGAGACGCTCGTGGCGCTCGGTGCCGACGTCCGCTGGGCTTCGTGCAACATCTTCTCGACCCAGGACCACGCGGCGGCCGCCATCGCCGCCTCCGGCGTGCCGGTCTTCGCGATCAAGGGCGAGACGCTCGAGGACTACTGGGCCTATACCGACAAGATCTTCCAGTTCGCCGACGGCACCTGCAACATGATCCTCGACGACGGGGGCGATGCCACGCTCTATGTGCTGCTCGGCGCGCGGGTCGAGGCGGGTGAGACCGACCTCATCGCCGTGCCGCAATCGGATGAGGAGGTGTGCCTCTTCAACCAGATCAGGAAGCGCATGGCCGAGACCCCCGGCTGGTTCACGAAGCAGCGCGACGCGATCAAGGGCGTCTCGGAAGAGACGACGACCGGCGTCCACCGTCTCTATGACCTGCACAAGAAGGGCCTGCTGCCCTTCCCGGCGATCAACGTGAACGACAGCGTCACCAAGTCGAAGTTCGACAACAAATATGGCTGCAAGGAATCGCTCGTGGACGGCATCCGCCGCGCGACCGACGTGATGATGGCGGGCAAGGTCGCCGTGGTCTGCGGTTATGGCGATGTGGGCAAGGGCTCGGCGGCCAGCTTGCGTGGCGCGGGCGCCCGCGTGAAAGTGACCGAGGTCGACCCGATCTGCGCGCTTCAGGCGGCGATGGACGGGTTCGAGGTCGTGGTGCTCGAGGATGTGGTGAAGGATGCCGACATCTTCATCACCACCACCGGCAACCGCGACGTGATCCGCATCGAGCACATGCGCGAGATGAAGGACATGGCCATCGTCGGCAACATCGGCCACTTCGACAACGAGATCCAGGTCGCCGCGCTGAAGAACCACAAATGGACCAACATCAAGGAACAGGTGGACATGATCGAGATGCCCTCGGGCAGCCGGATCATCCTCCTCTCCGAGGGGCGGCTCCTGAACCTCGGCAACGCCACCGGCCATCCGTCCTTCGTGATGTCGGCCTCGTTCACCAACCAGGTGCTGGCGCAGATCGAGCTCTGGACCAAGGGCGACGAGTATCAGCCCGGCGTCTACATCCTGCCCAAGGCGCTCGACGAGAAAGTCGCCCGGCTGCATCTGAAGAAGATCGGCGTGAAACTGACCGAACTGCGCCCTGAACAGGCCGACTATATCGGCGTGAAGGTCGAAGGGCCGTTCAAGGCCGAGCACTACCGCTACTGACCGCGCCCACAGGGTGCCGAGGGGGCCGTCCGGAAGACCGGGCGGCCCCTTTTCCGTTCCAGGAGGAAACGGCTCGCGTTCCGGCGGAAGGGGCAGACCGGCGCCCGGCCGACCGGCGGCAAGCTGCAGGTGGGGGCTGCGGGCCCCTCGTCCGGCCCCGGAGGGCCGGACCCCCCGGGGGATTTTCTAGGGGGCGTGCCGGGGGTCAGGCGGTCTCGCCGAAGCCGAAAGTCTCGGTGACGTAGTCGATGTCCTTGTCGCCGCGTCCCGAGAGGTTGACGAGGATCGACTTGCCCGCATGGGCCTTCGCCTCGCGCATGGCGAAGGCCACGGCATGCGCGCTTTCGAGGGCGGGAATGATCCCCTCATGGCGCGACAGGGAGAAGAAGGCCGCCAGCGCCTCGCGGTCGTCGGCGCCGGTGTAGGTCACGCGGCCCGAGCGGTGCAGGAAGGCGTGCTCGGGGCCGACGCCGGGATAGTCGAGGCCGGACGCCACGGTGTGGACCGGCGCCGGATTGCCCTCGGCATCCTTCAGCACCATGGTGCGGAAGCCATGGATGTCGCCATCCTCGCCGAAGGTGATCGTCGCCGCATGGTCGCCGAGCTTCGAGGAGGTGCCGCAGGGCTCGACCCCGTAGAGGGCCACGTCGTCGTCGATGAAGCCCGAGAAGATCCCCATCGCGTTCGATCCGCCGCCGACGCAGGCCGCCACCATGTCGGGCAACTCGCCGGTCATCTCGAGGAACTGCTCTCGCGCCTCGACGCCCACCACATGCTGGAAGTCGCGCACCATCATCGGGAACGGATGTGGACCCACCACCGAGCCGATGGCGAAAAGCGCCGTGTCGGCCTGGGCGAGGTAGCTCTGGAAGCAGCTGTCGACCGCCTCCTTCAGCGAGCGGCCGCCGAAGCCCACCGGCACCACCGTGGCACCCAGAAGCTTCATCCGGGTGACGTTCGGCGCTTCCTTGGCGATGTCGATCTCGCCCATGTGGATCTCGCATTCCATGCCGAAATAGGCCGCGGCCGTGGCCAGCGCCACGCCATGCTGCCCGGCGCCCGTCTCGGCCATCAGCTTGCGTTTGCCCATGAAGCGCGCGAGCAGCCCCTCGGCCATGCAGTGGTTGAGCTTGTGCGCGCCGGTATGGTTCAGATCCTCGCGCTTGGCATAGATCTGGGCGCCACCGCAGAGCGCCGAGAGGTTCTTCAGATGCGAGACCGGCGTCGGACGGCCCTGGAAGTGCTTCCGGATGTAGCGCAGCTCGGCGATGAAGTCGGCGGATTTCGAGATCCGGCCATAGGCCTCGCGGATCGCCGCGAAATGCGGCTCGAGCGGGGGCGGCAGCATGGCGCCGCCATAGGGGCCGAAGAAGCCCTCGCGGTCGGGATGGGATTTCAGATAGGCGCTCATTCCGCCCCTCCTCCTCTGGATCGGTTCGGCGCACTATCGACCGCCCGGCGCGCGGCTTCCAGCCGGGTCGTGGTCGCAGGGAGGCCGAATTTTCTTTGCGGTGACGCGCTCGGGACCTACCCTGCCGCCGCGGGCAATCCCGCCCGCTGAAGTCGGGAGGATGGGATGAGCAGACGTGACGAGTTGATCGCCAAATACGCCGCAGTGCTGCGCGACCGCTGCGGGCTGGAGCCCGACATGGACCTGCTGAAGCGCGTGACGATCGCCTGCGGACCGTCGATCTACGATGCAGATGCCGAGACGGTCGCGGCAAGCTCTGCCACGGAGCTGGCGACGGTCCGGAAGAACTTCCTGATGGGCAAGCTGGGGCTGCCGGACGGGCCGGAACTCGACGAGGCGCTGACGGCGGTCATTGAGCGCTACGGAAAGTCGGACCGGAACAAGTATCGCGTGGTGCTCTACTACCTGCTGACGGTGCATTTCCATCGCGAGGCCGTGCTCGCCTGAATTCTACTAGAATGCCGGGCGCTTCGGCTTTGCGCGGAGCGCCCGAGTCGCGCTAGTGTCAACTCGACGGGGCAGGATGCCCGGGACCTTTCAGGAACACGTGTGGTGCCGAACGGGGGCACGTGGGGTGGATGGAGGGTCCCTTCTGGGGTGGGGCCCTCCATTTCTTTCAAACGTCAGATCTTCTTTAAGACGTCAGATCGTGCCGGCTCCTGAGGGGAAGCACCCGACCGAGCGAACGATCCGGGCCTCGGGTCGCTTCAGAGACCGCCCATCTCCCGAATGATGCGCCACTCGTCCTCGGTTACCGGCTGCACCGACAGGCGCGAGTTGTTCACGAGCACCATGCCCGACAGCCTCGGCTCGGCCTTGATCTCATCCAGCGTGACCGGCTTCGGTAGAGGCTCGACCGCGCGGATCGTGACGCAGTCCCAGCGCGGATCCTCGGTGGTGGAATCCTGTGCCGAGAGCCCGCAGACCTCGACGATTCCCACGACCTCCTTGCCGATGTTGGAATGGTAGAAGAAGCCGCGTTCGCCGATCTTCATCGCCCGCATGTTGTTGCGCGCCTGGTAGTTGCGAACTCCGGTCCATTCCTCGCCCGCGTCTCCCTTCGCGACCTGCTGGTCCCAGGACCAGGCGTCGGGCTCGGACTTGAACAGCCAGAAGGCCATCAGCCGACCACCTTCTTCCATTCCGAGAGGGTGACGTTCTCGAAGAGGCCCGCCCTGGCATAAGGATCGCCGGCAGCCCATTCCTGCGCCTCGGCCAGCGTCTCCACGTTCAGCACCACGAGCGAACCAGTCATCTGTCCCTCCGGGTTGAGGAACGGGCCGGCCATCTCGACCACGCCGGTCTCCTCGATATAGCCAAGGTGCGCGGCGCGGTTGTCGAGCCGGGTCTGAAGGGCGCCTGCCTTGTCGGTGCAGATGAGAGCCACGCGCATGGGTTACTCCTGTTTCAGGGGGCGGGAGAGAAGGGACTGGACGGCCTGCGGCAGGGTCACGCGCCCGGCGACGAGGGCATCGACCATGGTGGTGATCGGCATGTCGATGCCGTGGCGGGCCGCGAGCGCGACGACGGCGGCAGCGGTTGCCCGGCCCTCGACGGTGACCTGGGCGTCGAAACCTGATCCGGCACCGAGCGCCTGGCCGTAGCGGAAGTTCCGCGACTGCTCCGAGGTGCAGGTCAGGACGAGATCTCCCAGCCCCGAGAGGCCGGCAAGCGTCTCGGCCCGCGCGCCGAGGGCGAGGGCGAGGCGCTGCATCTCGGCATAGCCCCGCGTCATCAGGGCGGCACGCGCCGACTGGCCGAGGCCCGCCCCGATCACCACGCCGGCGGCAATGGCAATCACGTTCTTCAGCGCCCCGCCGAGTTCCGCGCCCGTGGTGTCGGTGGTGCGATAGAGCCGAAGGCTCGCCGTCGAAAGCTCGCGCTGCAGCGCCTCGCCCGCCGCCTCGTCGGCAGTGGCGAGGGTCAGGGCCGTTGGCAGGCCGCGGGCGATGTCGGTCGCAAAGCTCGGCCCGGTGAGGACGGCCGCGACAGCGCCGGGGCACGCGTCCGCGATCAGCGCGGTCGGCCCCAGTCCCGTCGCCAGATCGACGCCCTTGCAGCAGGCGACGAGCGCCCGGCCATCCAGCCGCGCGGCGTTCTCGCGCAGCAGACCGCCCAGCGCCTGCATCGGCACGGCGAGCAGCATCGTCCCGCCCAGAGCCTCATTGAACTCCGCCGTGAGGCGAAGCTGCGGGGGAAGCTCCACGTCGAACCCGGTCGTGCCGCGCCGCGACCAGAGCGTTACCGGCTGCTCGCGGCCGAGCGTGACCGCAAGAGCCGTGCCGAAGGCGCCTGCACCGAGGATGCCGATCATGCCTTGGCCCCCTTCCTGCCCGAGCCGATCAAGGCCGGCGCGCTTCGGTCGAGCGGCCAGCGCGGGCGGGCGGAGAGGTCCATCCCGTCCCGCCCGCCGGCACGGAAGCGCTCGATCCCGGCCCAGGCGATCATTGCCGCATTGTCCGTGCAGAGCCGGAGCGGGGGCGCGAGGAAACGCACGCCCGCCTCTTCGGCGACGCGGGTCAGCGCGGCACGGATCGGCCCGTTGGCGGCAACGCCGCCTGCCACGGCGAGCGCGGGCTCGGCCGGCCCTTCGGTGGCGTAGAGCGCGAGCGCCCGGCGCGTCTTCTCGGCCAGCACCTCCACCACGGCCGACTGGAACCCTGCGCAGAGGTCTGACCGATCCTGCCGCGTGATCCCGCCCTTCTCGGCCACGATCGCGTCGCGCGCGCGAAGAAGAGCGGTCTTCAGGCCCGAGAAGGACAGGTCGCATCCGGGGCGGTCCAGCATCGGGCGCGGGAAGCCGAAGCGTCGAGGATCGCCCGCCGCAGCCTCGGCTTCGACCGACGGCCCGCCCGGCTGGGGCAGGCCCAGAAGCTTCGCGGTCTTGTCGAAGGCTTCGCCGGGCGCGTCGTCGATGGAACCGCCGAGGCGCGAGAAGTCTTCCGCTCCGCGTGCGATGAGGAACTGACAGTGGCCGCCGGATACAAGAAGCAGGAGATAGGGAAAGGACAGGCCGTCCGTCAGACGCGGGGTCAGAGCGTGACCCGCAAGATGGTTGACCCCCACCAGCGGCAGCCCGCTTCCCGCCGCGAGCCCCTTCGCCAGCATCACGCCCGAGAGCACGCCGCCGATCAGCCCCGGTCCCGCCGTTACCGCGATTCCGTCAAGGTCGCGCAGCCCGAGGCCCGCTTCGTCAAGCGCGCGCTCGACGCAGAGGTCGAGCCGCTCGGCATGGGCGCGGGCCGCGATCTCGGGCACGACGCCGCCGAAGGGCGCGTGAAGCGCCGTCTGCCCGTCTACGACCGAGGACAGGATCCGGGCCTGCAGCCCCTCCGCACGCACGACCGCCGCCGCCGTGTCGTCACAGCTGCTCTCGATGCCGAGGAAGGTCAGGGGACGGGACATCTGGATGCGACTTGCTGGATGCGACTGGGGGCGCCGTTGCCGTTGGATCTGACCGCAGGTAACACCTTGCTCATGGCCCCACAATCCCGAGCCCCCCTTCCCGCTGTCCTTCTGACCCGCCCCGAGGCGCAGGGTGCGCGTTTCGCCGCGGCGCTTGCGGCCGCGCTCGGGCCGGTGCGCATCGTGACCGCGCCGCTGATGGTGCCGCACTATCTCTCGCCGGCGATCCCGCTGCGACCGGCGGCGCTGGTCTTCACCTCCGAGACCGGGGTCGAGGGCTTCCGCCGCTTGCGCGCGCCGGCGCTCGAGGGCGTGGTCCGGGCCTGGTGCGTGGGCAACCGGACGGCACGGGCGGCGCGGGCCGCGGGTCTCGACGCGCGCTCGGCCGATGGCGATGCCGAGGCGCTGATCGAGGCGATCCTCGCCGCGGGGGAAACCGGACCGCTCCTGCATCTTCGGGGAGAGGAATCCCGCGGCGCGGTGGCCGCACGTCTGTCGGCATCGGGGCTGATGTCGGCCGAGGCGGTGGTCTACGACCAGCGCCCGCAGCCGCTCTCGCCCGAGGCCGTGACCCTGCTGTCCGAAGGGACGCCGGTCATTGCGCCGCTCTTCTCGCCGCGCACCGCGCGGCTTCTCGGCGCGGAACTGGCGCGCGCGGGCCTCGCGCCGCCGCTGCGCGTGGCCGCGATGAGCGCCGCCGTGGCCGAAGCGGCGGCTGCGCTTCCGCCCCACCGGCTGCGTATCGCGGAGCGGCCCGACGCCGAGGCGCTTCTGGAAGTTGTCAAAGCGCTGTTTGACGCAGAGGCAGAAGCTTGAGGCATCCCGCCGCAGCGGCTAGGGTGACTCCGGTCACAAAAACTCCTGAAAAACTGGAAGGCACGGCGATGTCAGAACCGGAGTCCCGCGAACCTGGTGAGAAGAAACGGGTCGATGACGCGCCCGCTTCCCAGACCCTTTCCACGCCGGAGCCTGTCGAGCCGACGGAAGCCGGAGAGCGTCCGCCGCTCGATTCGGCCATGTCGCCCATGACCGGCGACGTTTCCCCGGCCGAGCCCGCGGACCGCGACCGGACCCTCCCGGACGAGGCGGAGATCATGGCCGAGATGCCACCCGCGACCGATGACGATCGTCGTGAGGAACTCGGACCGGAGCCCGCTCCCGCCCCGCCGCCCCCGCGCAAGCCCGAGCCACAGCGGGGCAGCAGCGGCCCGGCGGGCTTCGTGCTCCTTCTCGTGGGGGCCATTGCAGGCGCCGCCGGCGGTTTCGCCTATTCCCGCCATGCCCAGCCCGACTGGCCGCTCGCCGACTATGGCCAGACCGAGCAGTCAGCGGCCCAGCAGCGCGAGATATCGGATCTGCGTGCCCAGCTTGCTGCCGTTCCCGAGCCGGCGCCCGCCCCCGCCGCCGGCCCCTCCGCCGAGGATCTTGCCGCCGCGCAGGATCGTGCCGCCGCCGCCGAGGCGCGGGTGGCCGAACTCGAGCAACAACTCGCACAGGCCGGCAGCCAGTCCGCGCCGACCGCGGATACCGGCTCTCTCGAAGCCGAGATCGAGGCGTTGCGCGCCCAGATCGCGGAGGCCTCCGGTTCGGCGGTGAGCGATGCGCAGGCCGAAGCCCAGGCTCGGATTGCCGAGGCCCAGCAGGCAGCGGACCAACTCAAGGCCGAAGCCGAAGCACAGGCGCGCGAGGCCACCACGACGGCCGCGGTGGCGCAGGTGCATGCGGCACTCAACTCGGGCTCGAGCTACGGAGAACCGCTGCAGGAGCTTTCCGCGGCTGGCGTCGAGGTACCCGAATCGCTGAGCGCCAACGCCGAGGGCGGCGTGCCGACCCTTGACACGCTCGAGGACGATTTCCCCGCCGCCGCCCGCGAGGCGCTCGAAGTATCGCGGCGCGCCACGATGGGCGACAGCTGGACCTCGCGCGCGCAGGCCTTCCTGCTGTCCGAAGCCGGTGTCCGCTCGCTCTCGCCGCGCGAGGGCACTGACCCCGATGCGGTGCTGTCGCGGGCCGAGGAGGCCGTCCGGTCGGGCGAACTGCAGGCGGCGCTCGACGAGATCGCGGCGCTCCCGCCCGAGGGCCAGGAGGCCATGAGCGGCTGGACGGCCGCCGCGCGCAAACGCATTGAAGCAATCGACGCCGTCGCGGCTCTCGCCGCAGCCGCGGAAGGGAAGTGAGGCGCGTTCCATGCTCTGGTCCTTGATCAAGATCCTGATTTTCGTCGCCCTCGTGGGCGGCCTGACCTTCGGCGCCGGAATGCTCATGGACACCGGCGGCGGGCTGCGCCTCGCCGTCGGCGACCTCGAGCTGAACCTCGGCCCGCTGCAGGCGGTGATCGCGGCGCTGCTGCTGATCTTCGCGGTCTGGCTGTTCCTGAAGATCGTGGGCTTCCTTTTCGCCCTCCTTCGCTTCCTCAACGGCGACGAGACCGCCGTGTCCCGCTACTTCGACCGCTCGCGCGAGCAGAAGGGTCTGCGGGCGCTGTCCGAGGGGATGATGGCGCTGGCCGCGGGCGAGCCTCGCGTCGCCATGTCGCGCGCGGCACGGGCGCGGAAATTCCTCGGCCAGAATGCGATGACCACGCTTCTGAACGCCCAGGCCGCGCAGCAGGCGGGCGATTCGCGCCGTGCGCAGGAATCCTACAAGCTGCTGCTCGAGGATGAGCGGACGAAATTCGTCGGCGTGCGCGGCCTTCTCAAGCAGAAGCTCGACGAGGGTGACACCGAGACCGCCATGGCGCTCGCCCAGAAGGCCTTCGAGATCAATCCGAAGCACTCGGAGACGCAGGACATCCTGCTGAAGCTGCAGGCCGACCGTCACGACTGGACGGGCGCGCGCAGCACGCTGACGGCCAAGATGAAGTCGGGGGCGCTGCCGAAGTCCGTCTACAAGCGGCGCGACGCCGTGCTGGCGCTGCAGACGGCCAAGGACGTCTTCGACGAGAATGCCTCGATCGAGGCGCGCGAGGCGGCGATCCTTGCAAACAAGCAGTCGCCGGACCTCATCCCGGCCGCCGCGATGGCCGCGCGCAGCTACCTCGCGCAGGGCAACAAGAAATACGCGACGCGGGTGCTCAAGAAGGCCTGGGAGGCCGAGCCGCACCCCGATCTCGCCGCAGCCTTCGCCGAGATCGAGCCGGACGAGACCCCGACCGAGCGGCTCAAGCGCTTCCGCACCCTCACCGCGATCAACCCTGACCACGAAGAGACGCGGATGCTGGTGGCCGAACTGTCCCTTGCCGCCGAGGACTTCCCCGGCGCCCGGCGGGCGCTCGGCGACATCGTCTCGCGCCATCCGACGCAGCGGGCGCTGACGATCATGGCCGCGGTCGAACGTGGCGAGGGCGCGGACGAGGCCGTGGTGCGCGGCTGGCTGGCGCGCGCGCTGTCGGCGCCGCGCGGACCGCAATGGTGCTGCGACAACTGCCAGACGGTTCATGCGAACTGGGCGCCGATCTGCGACAACTGCGGCGGCTTCGACACGCTCAGCTGGCGCAAGCCGACGCAGCAGTCCACGCCGAGCGCCACCGGAACCGAGCTTCTGCCGCTGATCGTGGGCGCGCCCGCGGCCCCGCGCAAGGAAGCCGAAGACGATGACGTGATCGACGAAAAAGCGGTTGAGCCGGCCCCAAAATAGGGCTACCCACCGCCGCGGGACTTTGCTAGAAGCCCGCAACATCGCCGGATCGGGCGCAGGCGGACCAGCCGTCGTGCGCCCGGATCCCCGGAAAAGGCAGGCGTGAGAGCCCCTTGGCCGGAGCCGCGACCCGGAGGACCATCCAACGGTCCGCCCAGAGAAGTGCCGGTGTAGCTCAGCTGGTAGAGCACGTCATTCGTAATGATGGGGTCGGGGGTTCGAGTCCCTTCACCGGCACCACTTCTCGTCCAGGATCTGTTCATCGGCCCCGCCATACGCCTCGTTCGCAGGGCGTGCGTCGCTCAGTCGGGCATGCCGACCCGGGATCGCCTTCGGCAGAACTCCGACATGAGTGCTTTCTTGCGGGGCGGTGGTCGCCAGTCGGACCGGCCGCGCCTGCAAAGCGGTCAGCCGAACGACGCCGGCAAGCCGGAGCTTCCTGCAATCACACCCGCTTGCGCAGCAGTCGACGAACCGTCCCGCGCCAGAGGTCGCGGCGGGCTTCCGCGGCGACGGCAGCCGCGAGACCAACGCTCGGCTGCGGAACGGTCAGTGGCCCCTGCGCAGGGCCAAGCAGCGCATCCCGCAGATGCGCCATCCGCTCGGCCTGCAGGGCACGGCAGCGCTGCACGTCGGCCAGCAGCGGCTGCGACGGCCGCGCTTCCTGAAGGATCCTGCGGCCGGCGTCCGTGAGGCCTGCTTCGCCATCTGCAAGAGAGAGGCCGTGAAACTCCTCCGCAAGCCAGCGATTCTTGTGGGTGTTCGTGCGAACGAGGGCGCTCGGGATGCCCTTCGTCGCGCACATCAGCGCCATGTGGTAACGCCCGCCGACATGGGCGCGGCAGCGTGCCAGCAGCAGGTCCGCATCGGCGAGGCGCACATCCTGACAGAAGGTGCCGCCGAGCGCCTCGACTTCCTCCTGAACGGGCAGGAACCGTTCCCAGCCCTTCGTCACCACCATCGGCCTGAGGCCGGTCTCCCGGCACAGATCGAGCGCGGCCCGCGCCGCGGCCAGATCGCGCTCCGGCGTGACCTCGGCACCGGTGGTCATGAGAAGACCATCCGCGTCCGGTGCCTGCGGCTCGCCATCCCAGAGCACAGCCGTGTCGGGAGCGAAACCGACCTTCCAGAATTCGGCGGAGGGGCGGTCGCGCAGGGACGCATGAGCCGCCCCTTCGAGCAGCCAGCGGATCGGCTCCGACCGCTCGTCGCGGAACAGCGGGAAGGTTCCGTTCGTCACGGCCACCGGGACCCGCGCATGGAACATCGCATAGAGCGGAAGCGACAGGTTGCGCAGGATGCGCAGCGCCCTGTGGTTGTCGGAAATCGTGCCTTCCGGCTGGAAGATCACGCAAGCGCCCTCGTCGACATGGGCCACCGCCTCGTGGCCATATTCGGCGGCGGCCAGAGCGCGGAGGAACCGCGCGCCCATCAGGTCGGAAGGACGCAGCGCCGACAGCCAGTTGCGCCATGTCCCAAGGCGCAGGCGACGGCCAAAGCCCCATGGAACAGGAATGATCTCGGCCTCCGGGAAGGTGTCTTCGACCGAGCGCTTCAGGGTGCGGCTCGTCAGTCGGCAGCCGGGGTTGCGCCTCCCGTCGGTGTCGTTGACCACCAGAAGCCTCATCCGCGCTCTCTCCACCCTTTCGAACAGCCCTGCTTGGCTAGCCCGAAGCCCGCAGCCGAGGCAAGGCGCTTCGGCGACCGTATGCCGGCCGTCTTGCCCCCGGGCGCGTGCAGTGCAACTCTGCGCGCGACTGGCCGGCGTGCCCATGCCCGGGCTTTCGATGAAGGACACCCGCCATGACCGCTTCGGTCAATGTGATCTGCATGAAATGGGGCAGCCTCTACGGCCCCGAATACGTGAACAACCTGCGCCGCGGCGTTGCGCGACATCTCGCGCGGCCGCACCGGTTCGTCTGCTTCACCGATCGGGCCGAGGGGCTCGATCCCGAAGTCGAGGTCTTCCCGATCCCCGATCTGGGCCTTCCGCCCGGACACGGCGACCGGCGCTGGCAGAAGCTCTCGGTCTTCCGCCCCGACCTTGCGGATCTGAAGGGCACCACCCTGTTCCTCGATCTCGACCTCGTTGTGGTGGACGCGCTCGACCCCTTCTTCGATCTGCCCGGGGATTTTCGCATCATCCGCGACGACGACCTCTTCCGGCCCAAGCCGCTGCGCCGGATCAACCCGGCGCGCGACCGTTTCCTGCATTCGGTCGGCAACAGCTCGGTCTTCCGTTTCGAGATCGGCGCGCACAGCTACATCCTCGACGCCTACCTTGCCGACCCGGCCGCAGCCACCCGCGACTACGAAATCTCGCAGCAGTTCCAGAGCGCGCAGCTCGCCCGGCACGATCATCTCGACTACTGGCCCAAGGGCTGGTGCGTGAGCTTCAAGAATGACTGCGTGCCGCGCGGCCTGTCGAGTTTCCGCGAGGATCCGAGCCTGCCGCCGGGCGCACGGATCGTGGTCTTTGCGGGCAATCCGAAGATGACCGACGTCCTCGAGGGCCGAGGGCAGAAATGGTATCGCCGGATCGGCGAGACCGGCTGGCTCCGCCGCGCCTGGGAGGAATGAGATGGGCCTTGCGGACGCGATCCGCGCCGCCAAGGCACGCTGGCGCGCGGCCCGCGCCCGGGCCGAGATCGAGGCGCGGCGGATCGAGCCGCGTGCGCATGGGCTGGCGGAGCCGCTCGCCGTCTCGCTCACGAGCTATGCTGCGCGGTTCCCCACGCTCGGGCCGACGCTGAGGGCACTGCTGCGCCAGACCGTGCGGCCCGACCGGCTGATCCTGTGGCTGACGGAGGCGGATGCCACAGCCCTGCCTGCGGATATCAGGGCGCTTGAGGAGCAGGGTCTCGAGATCGGGATCTGCCCCGACCTGCGCTCCTACAAGAAGATCATCCCCGCCCTTCAAGCACTTCCCGGCCATGCCATCGCGACGGCCGATGATGATGCCTACTACTGGCCCGACTGGCTCGAGGGTCTGGTCGAGGCGCGGCGGGCAACCGGCCGCGCGGTCGTCTGCCACCGGGCACATCGGGTGACACTCGGGCCGGAGGGATCTCCGCTGCCCTATGACGCCTGGGAGCGGCGGCTCGACCGGCCCGAGCCTTCGGGACTGCTCTTTCCCACCGGGGTTCTGGGTGTGCTCTATGCACCCGATGCCTTCCACGAAGACGTGCTCCGCGAGGATCTGTTCACGCGACTCGCGCCCTCGGCCGATGATGCCTGGCTCTACTGGATGCACCGGCTCGCCGGTCACCGCGCGATGCAGGTGGGGCGGGTGCAACGGGTGCTGGAATGGCCGCGGAGCCAGGAGACCAACCTCCGGACGGAGAACCTCGCCGCCGGCGGGAACGACCGGGCCATTGCGGCGCTGATCCGGCACTACGGCTTCCCCAGGCCCTGACACGGAATCGCGCGGCCGGGCACCTGATCGCTGCGTCAGCGCTGGACGGCACCGGCGCAGGGTGCCACCTTCCCCGGCAAGCCAAGGAGGATGCCATGATCGAGAAACGCGACTTCTACATCGGAGGCGGCTGGGTGGCGCCGGCGACTCCGCGTGATTGCGAAGTCATCGACCCTTCGACCGAAGAGGCCTGCGCGGTGATCTCGCTCGGCGATCAGGCGGATACGGATGCGGCGGTGGCCGCGGCAAAGGCCGCCTTCGAGGGCTGGGCCGCCACGCCCCCCGCCGAGCGGCTGCGCCTCGTGAAGGGCATCCTCGCGCAATACGAGACCCGCAAGGAAGAGATGGCGCAGGCAATCAGTCTCGAGATGGGCGCACCCATCGACCTTGCGCGGAACAGCCAGGCGCCCTGCCTGCCGTGGCACCTCACGAACTTCCTCAAGGCCTTCGAGGAGATCGAATGGGTGCGCCCCCTCGGCCCCCACGCGCCGAACGACCGGATCGCGCTCGAGCCCATCGGCGTCGTGGGCCTCATCACGCCCTGGAACTGGCCGATGAACCAGGTGACGCTGAAGGTCATCCCGGCGCTGCTGGCGGGCTGCACCTGCGTGCTGAAACCGTCCGAGGAGGCGCCGCTCTCCTCGCTCCTCTTCGCCGAGTTCGTCCATGACGCGGGCATTCCGGCGGGCGTGTTCAACCTCGTGAACGGCGATGGCGCGGGTGTGGGCACACAGCTTTCCTCGCATCCGGATGTCGAGATGATCTCCTTCACCGGTTCGACGCGCGCGGGTCGGGCGATCTCGAAGGCTGCGGCCGAATCGCTCAAGCGCGTGACGCTCGAGCTCGGCGGCAAGGGCGCGAACCTGATCTTTGCCGATGCCGACGACCGCGCCGTCGAGCGGGGCGTGAAGCACTGTTTCAACAACTCGGGCCAGAGCTGCAATGCCCCGACCCGGATGCTGGTCGAGCGTCCGCTCTACGATCGCGCGGTCGAGATCGCGGCCGAGGTGGCGGCCAAGACGCGCGTGGCCTCGGCCCACGAGGAGGGGCCGCATATCGGGCCGGTGGTGAACAAGCGCCAGTTCGAGCAGATCCAGGCCTATATCCAGAAAGGCATCGACGAGGGCGCGCGGCTGGTGGCGGGCGGCCTCGGCCGGCCCGACGGGCTGAACCGCGGCTTCTTCGTGCGCCCCACCGTCTTTGCCGACGTGACCCCCGGCATGACCATCGAGCGCGAGGAGATCTTCGGGCCGGTCCTGTCGATCCTGCCGTTCGAGACCGAGGACGAGGCGGTGCGCATCGCCAACGACACGGCTTACGGCCTGACCAACTACGTCCAGAGCCAGGACGGCGCGCGGCGCAACCGCCTCGCCCGCCGCCTGCGCTCGGGCATGGTCGAGATGAACGGCAAGTCGCGCGGGGCCGGCGCCCCCTTCGGCGGGGTCAAGGCCTCGGGCCGCGCGCGGGAAGGCGGCGTCTGGGGGATCGAGGAATTCCTCGAGGTCAAGGCGATCTCGGGCTGGGATCCCGAGGCCGAGGCGCTGGCCGCCGAATGAGGCTCGCCGTCCTCGCCGACATCCACGGCAATGCCGATGCGCTGCAGGCGGTGAGGGCGGACCTCGCCCTTCAGTCGCCCGACCTGGTGGTCAATCTGGGCGACTGCCTGTCCGGCCCGCTCGAGGCCGAGCGGACGGCCGACCTGCTGATGGAGGCTGGCTGGCCGACGGTTCGGGGCAACCATGACCGCTGGCTGGTCGAACCCGAGGGCGGCACCGTCTGGGAGGCCGACGCGCGGCCGCGCCTCTCGGCAGCGCACCGGGACTGGCTTGCGGCCCTGCCCGCGACGCGCGTGGAAGCCGGGGCCTTCCTCTGCCATGCGACGCCGGGCTCGGACCTGATCTACTGGCTGCATCACGTCACGCCCGACGGCCATGTGGCGCCGAGCCCGCTCGAGCGCATTTCGCGCTTCGCGGGCGGCATAGCCGAGCGGCTGATCCTCTGCGGTCACACCCATCTTGCGCGGGCAGTGCGTCTGCCTGACGGGCGGCTCGTGGTCAATCCGGGTTCGGTCGGCTGCCCGGGCTACGAGGACGACAAGCCCGTGCCGCACCGGGTCGAGGCTGGCACGCCGGCCGCCTGTTACGCGATCCTCGACCGGACGGGCGAGGACTGGCGCGTGACCTTCCGCCAGATCCCCTACGACCACGACCGGGCGGCCCGCCTCGCTAGTCGCTACGGTCGGCCCGACTGGGAAAGCGTGCTCGCGACCGGCTGGCTGCCTGATCAGAACGGACAGGGCGCGCTGTAGGTGAGGCTCTTGCCGGTGTCGGGATGGCGCACGCGCAGGCTCTCGGCATGGAGCATGAGCCGCGGGAAGTCGCGCGCCGCCCCCTCGGCATAGAGCGCATCGCCGAGAATCGGGTGCCCCGTCTCGGCCATGTGCACCCGGAGCTGGTGGCTGCGGCCGGTGACCGGCATCAGCCGCACCCGGGTCTCCTTCGGCAGGTATTTCACGACGCGCCAATCGGTCTGCGCCGGGCGGCCGTTCTCGTGATCCACATGCTGCTTCGGCCTGTTCGGCCAGTCGACGCAGAGCGGCAGGTCAACCCGCCCCTCGCGCGGCTCGAGCCGGCCCGCGACGCGCGCCACATAGACCTTCTTCGTCTGACGCTTCTCGAACTGCTGGCCAAGGGCCCCCTGCGCGGCCTTCGTCAGCGCGAAGACCATGACGCCCGACGTGTCGCGGTCGAGCCTGTGCACCAGCAGGATCTCGGGGAAGACGCCGCGCAGGCGCTCGATCAGGCAGTCGGCCTTGTCCTCGCCCTTGCCCGGCACCGACAGGAGGCCCGCAGGCTTGTCCACCACCACGATCTGCGCATCGTGATGGATCAGCGTCAGCGGAACGTCCGGCGGGGCATAGAGATCGGTCATCCTCGCCCCATAGCCGAGGCTGCGGGCGGGAACAATCGGCGTCCGCACGCGATTGGACCGCGCAACCCAATCGGGAGAGAGACATGAGCGACGCCACGACCACCCGCGACCACGACGAGATCCGCAAATGGGCCGAGGCGCGCGACGGCCATCCCGCCAAGGTCGACACCGGCGGAAAGGGCGGCATCCTGCGCATCGACTTCGGCGAACCGGAAGACAGCCTCACCCAGATCGACTGGGACGAGTTCTTCCGCATCTTCGACGAGAACGGGCTTTCGTTTCTCTATCAGGAGAAGACGAAGGACGGCGGACAGAGCCGGTTCAACAAGTTCGTCTCGGAATGACGCATCCGGCGACAGCCGGTTCAGGCTCGGAAGGCCCCGCCGTCGCATGGCCTCCCTTCTGGCGACAGCGCGTCACCGGGCGTCGCGGAAGGTGCGGTCCAGCAGCGCCTGAAGCCGCTGCGCATCCTCTTCGGTGAAGGCCGCCGGCGTGTTGCTGTCGAGGTCGAGCACGCCCAGAAGCTGCCCCTCGCCATTGCGGACCGGCAGGACGATCTCTGACCGCGTGGTCGAGGAGCAGGCGATGTGGCCGGGGAAGGCATCGACGTCGAGCACGAGCTGCACCGCGCCGGTCCGTGCCGCCGCTCCGCAGACGCCACGGTCGAAAGGGATCACGAGGCAGCCGTGCGAGCCCTGATAGGGTCCGATCTTCAGCATGCCCGGCTCGGTGACCCGGTAGAAGCCTGTCCAGTCCGAGAGCGGGTGGGCGTGGTGGATCTCGCAGGCGACGGTGGCCATCAGGGCCACCGCGTCCCGCTCGCCGTGGCAGAGCGCGTCGATCGACTGTTCAAGCTGGTCGTAGTCCATGGTCCGTCCGAAGAAGGCTGCGGGGAGGGACAGGATAGGCCGCCGGCAGTGTGAACGGAAGGCGTCGGTTACCCTATGTCAACCCTCCGGCCCTAGTGTTGCTCCGCAGATAAAGGAGCGGGGCATGAGACTTGAAGCGGAAGAGCGCGGGGACCTTCTGGTGGTGCACGTGCAGGAAGAGAGGATCGACGCGGCGGCGGCGATCCAGTTCAAGGACAGGATGCGTGAGGTCGTGGTGACGCCGGCTCCGCGCGTGCTGCTCGACCTGTCGAAGGTAACCTTCCTCGACAGCAGCGGGCTCGGGGCAGTCGTTTCCGTGATGAAGCTTCTGGGGCCCGAGCGTCGGCTGGAACTGGCCGCGCTGGCGCCGGTCGTGCAGAAGGTCTTTCGACTGACCCGGATGGACCGTGTCTTCACGATCCACGAACAGGTGAGCGATGCCTACTGACGCAGGCATCTCCACCGGTCGGGCCGTCGCCAGATTTCTTCTGGCGAGCAATCCGCTTGCGGTCCGCGAGGCGCTGGCGAGCATTCGTCGCTCGGCTCCGGTCTGCCTGCTTCCGGACGAGGACGCCGACGCGGCCGAGGTGGTGCTGGCGGAAGTGCTGAACAACTGTGTGGAACACGCCTATGCCGGGGCGCGGGGCGAGATCGAGGTTTCGCTCGAACTGGTTCGAAGGTGGCTCTTCTTCGAGGTCAGCGATCTTGGGCGGCCGATGCCGGGCCGGTGTCTCGTGGTTCATGGGGACGTGCGCTCTCACGCGGGGGTAGCCCTGCCCGAGGGGGGCTTCGGTTGGTCGATGATCCGTGCGCTTGCGCAGGACTTTTCCTACAGACGGGAAGGCGGGAGGAACCGGCTGATGTTCCGGATGCGTCTCGATCAGCGTCATGGCTGCGCTGAAGGTGGCTTTCTCGAAACGCTGCAGGCCTATCCCTCTGCCTTGCCGTGATGCACGGCCGCCTCGGATGCCGTGTGCGCCTTGCCCGGAGCAGGCCGGGAATGCCAGGCCCGCCATGATCGGACGAGGATGTGTCAGAGCCAACGTGGAGCGGCGAGGCCTGCTCAGCCTCATCCTTTCGACTGATACCGGCATTGCGCCTGCTTCGCTCATTACCGCATTCCGGCCGGATTTCGGCTGCGAATCTGCCGCAACGCGGGTTCATGGTGATCCTGTAGCGACTCCAAGCTTCCCTCGGCGCCCGGGCTTCCTCCCCCACCTGCTCCGGCGCCGAGGTTCCCGACTTGGAAATTGCCGCTTGCGCTTCTAGGCTTCCTCCGGACCGAGGAGGATGACATGCGCGATTTCCACCAACCGGGCCGCTCGGCCGTCTATGCCAGCAACGGCCTCTGCGCCACCTCGCATCCGTTGGCCTCCAAGGTTGCCGTGGACATCCTGCAGGCTGGCGGCAACGCGGCGGATGCCGCCATCGCGGCGGCCGTGCTGCTCGGGATCTGCGAGCCCCAGATGACGGGGATCGGCGGCGATTGCTTCGTTCTGCTGAAGCCGCCGGGCGAGGACAGGATCGTGGCCCTCAACGGCTCGGGGCGAGCGCCTGCGGGCCTCTCGGCGGCCCTGATGCGCGAACGGGGACACAAGGTCGTGCCGGTCTGCGGGCCCGAGGCGGTCACGGTGCCCGGGGCCGTCGACGCCTTCTGCCGCCTATCCGCCGATTGGGGCAACCTCGAGATGGCGCAGGTGCTGGCTCCGGCCATCCGCTATGCAGAGGAGGGCGTTCCGGTTGCGCCGCGCACCGCCTTCGACTGGGCCGAGGCGGCACCGCTGCTGCAGGGGGCGGCGCGGCAGTACTACCTGCTGGATGGCGCCCCGCCCCGCCCCGGACAAATCTTCCGGGCGCCCGGCCAGGCCGAGGTCCTGCGGCGGATCGCGGCGCAGGGTCGCGCCGGCTTCTACGAGGGTGAGATTGCCGAGGACATGGTGACCTCGCTCCGCTCGGCGGGCGGCTCGCACATGCTGGAGGATTTCGCCTCCACCGCCTGCACCTATGGCGAGCCGATCTCTGGCCACTACCGCGGGATCGAGCTGGTCGAGCACCCGCCGAACGGCCAGGGCGCTACGGCGATCCTGATGCTGAACATCCTCGCGCAGTTCGATGTGGCCGCCCTGGATCCGTTCGGGACAGCCCGCGCCCACCTGGAAGCCGAGGCCGCCAAGCTCGCCTATGACGCCCGCAATCGTTTCCTCGCTGATCCGTCGCACGTCCGGCGCCTTGCCCACATGCTCTCGCCGCAGACGGCCGAGCGGCTGGCGGCGCTGATCGATCCCGCGAAGGCGATGCCGGCCGCCGCCCCGCTTTCCGAGGCCGTCCACCGCGAGACCGTCTATCTGACGGTCGTGGACCGCGACCGGATGGCCGTCTCGCTGATCTACTCGGTGTATCACAGCTTCGGCTCGGGCCTCGCCTCCTCTCGGTTCGGGATAAACTTCCAGAACCGGGGCGCCGGCTTCTGCCTGACCGAAGGCCACACCAACGAGGCGATGGGCGGCAAGCGCCCGATGCACACGATCATCCCCGGCATGATCCGTCGGGACGGACGGGTGATCATGCCCTTCGGGGTGATGGGCGGGGCCTACCAGCCTGCAGGGCACGCCCGATTCGTCTCGAACCTCGTGGATTTCGGCCTCGACGCGCAGGAAGCCATCGACGCGCCGCGCTGCTTCTCCGGGCCTGAGGGCATGCTGGTCGAACGCGGCTATTCCGACGAGGTGCGCGCGGAGCTTTCAGCCATGGGCCACGCGGTCAGCATTCCGCACGAGCCCATCGGCGGAGCGCAGGCGATCCTTATCGGAGAGGATGGCGTGCTCGTCGGTGCCTCCGATCCGCGCAAGGACGGTTGCGCCCTAGGCTACTGAGGCCGCAAGGCGCACCTCAAGAGGGCGCCTGCCCGACGACGCGGAAAGCCGTCAGTTCAGCTGAAACTGCAACGGATAGCGGCCATCCTCGAATTCTCCGAAGAGTTCGGCCAGGTCGGGATGCTCGACCGGCTCGCCCGTGTCGTCGGGCACGAGGTTCTGCTCGGAGACATAGGCCACGTAATAGCTCTGCTCGTTCTCGGCCAGCAGGTGGTAGAAGGGCTGATCGCGGGATGGCCGGCTGTCCTCGGGGATCGCGTCATACCATTCCTCGGTGTTCGAGAACATCGCGTCCACGTCAAAGACGACGCCACGGAACGGATGCTTCCGATGACGGAGCACCTGTCCCAGATGATATTTCGCCTCTGTCTTGAGCATGTCACGCACCCCCGACGATTCCATTATTCCCCCTGCCATCCATTTGTCCACAGCGACCCTTTGCAGGCCAGGAAACAGTATGTGGCGTCCATCCTTGCGATAGCCGTTCGCGACGAAAGGCACGTCTCGGCCGCAGCCTGTTCCACCACGTCAATGGCCTGCGGCGGGGACAGTTCCGGGCGCTCGCATTTTTCTGATGAGGCGTGCCGCCGCGGCCATTCCCCCCTTGTCCGATTTGGCTTATCCTGCAGGCAAAAGAGAACACGCGAGGGGCAGATGAGCAGACTTCTCCGCGCGGCCATACTGCTGGTCTTCCTGGCTTCCTGCGGCGGCGGACGCTACTCCCCGCCCCGCGATCTGGAAAATGCCTGCAGCATCGTCGCCGAACGGCCACAATATTATCGCGCCATGAAGACGACCGAGCGCCGCTGGGGCGTGCCGGTCTCGGTCCAGATGGCGACCATCCACCAGGAATCGAAGTTCGTCGGCAACGCCCGGACGCCGCATCAGTTTCTCCTCGGGATCATCCCGATGGGGCGGCAAAGCTCTGCCTATGGCTACAGCCAGGCGCTCGACGGCACCTGGGAGGACTACATGTCCGAGCGCAAGAAGCGCCGTGCCCGCCGCGACCGCATCGAGGACGCGACCGACTTCATGGGCTGGTACATGGACGGCACCACGCGCCGTCTCGGCATCCCCAAGTGGGATGCGACCAACCAGTATCTCGCCTATCACGAGGGCCGGACCGGCTTCGCCCGTGGCAGCCACAACACGAAGCCCTGGCTTCTGGCGGTGGCGCAGCGCGTCGGGGATCGCGAACAGCGCTACCGGGCGCAGCTGGCCTACTGCCGCCGCTGACGCGAATATGGCCCCTCCGCCATCCGGCGGGGCGGCCTGACCCCGGCCGGCCTGCACCGGATGTCACCGCTCGCGGCGGTCCACGGCGGCAGAAGGGCCGATCCTCCCCCCACGATGCGATCAGTCGGCTCCCCGCGCTAGCGCGCGCGCTTGGCGGCCTCGGACTGGATGCTGAACAGCGAGGCCGGCAGGTTGCCGCCCTGCTTCATCTCGCCCAGGATGACCGTCGTCTGGCTTCCCGCATCGTCGGTAATGACCCACTGGCGCAAGGCCACCGGGTTGCCCGTGAAGACCATCTCGATGGTGCCGTATTCGGGATGCGCCGGATCCTGCGCCACCACGCGGGTCGTGTTCTTGTCCTCGCGGTGACCGACGACCATCCGCGCCCGTCCGAGGTCGATGTGCGAAGCGAGGATGAGGCTCAGCGGCGTCCGGCTGAGCGGATACTGCTCCGGCGGCTGGTTCGACTTGGCGTCGAAGATCGCGACCTGTCCGCCGCCCGCCATCACCAGGCTCTTGTCCGGTGGGGCATATTCGAAGCGGACCCGGCCGGGCCGCTTGATGAAGATGCGGCCGGTCGAGATCGATCCGTCGGCATTCACCTGAGTGAAATCGGCCTCGGCGCTGCCCAACCGGTTCAGATAGGCGGAGATGGCGGACAGCGGGATCTTCTCGGCCGCTGCCGGCAGCGCGAGGGCGAGAAGCGCCAGGGACGCAAGGATCAGACGCAGTGTTTTCATGGTGATGAAGCTAGTCGCTCCCCCTTGGCTGCGCATCCCCGCCGCCATCACGTTGCGGCGAGAAAGGTTTCACTCGCATCGCCCCACCCGGATCCGCCCCGACCGCAGCGGCCGGTGGGAGATCGCGGCCCCTCCCCGTTCAGCGTCACTGCTCGGGGAGCAGGATCTCGCGCTTGCCGACGTGGTTGGCTGCGGTCACCACGCCCTGCTCTTCCATCTGCTCGACAAGCCGCGCGGCCTTGTTGTAGCCGATGCCCAGCTTGCGCTGGATGTAGGAGGTGGAGCACTTCCGGTCCTTTGCAACAATGGCCACTGCCTGATCGTAAAGCGCATCCTCGGAATCCGTGTTGCCGCCGAGCCCGAGAACCGCGTCGATATCGTCCGCGCGGTCATCCACGGGGCCTTCCACCACGCCGGACATGTAGCTCGGCGGGCCGAAGCTCTTGAGGTGGTTCACGATCTCCTCGACTTCCTCGTCGCTGACGAAGGGGCCGTGGATGCGGGTGATCTTGGCGCCGCCCGCCATGTAGAGCATGTCGCCCATGCCGAGGAGCTGCTCGGCCCCCTGCTCGCCGAGGATGGTGCGGCTGTCGATCTTCGAGGTGACCTGGAAGCTGATCCGGGTGGGGAAGTTCGCCTTGATCGTGCCGGTGATGACGTCGACGGACGGGCGCTGCGTCGCCATGATGAGGTGGATGCCGGAGGCCCGTGCCATCTGCGCGAGGCGCTGGATGCAGGCCTCGATCTCCTTGCCCGCCACCATCATCAGGTCGGCCATCTCGTCCACCACGACGACGATGAAGGGCAGCTTGACCGGCTGGAGGTCCTCGGTCTCGAACACGGGCTCGCCCGTATCCTCGTCGAAGCCGGTCTGGATCGTCCGCTTGAACATCTCGCCCTTTTCGAGCGCCTCGGCCACACGGCCGTTGTAGCCCTCGATGTTGCGGACGCCGAGCTTCGACATCTTGCGGTAGCGCTCCTCCATCTCGCCCACGACCCACTTGAGGGCGACGACCGCCTTCTTCGGATCGGTGACGACGGGCGAGAGCAGGTGCGGGATGCCGTCGTAGACGGAAAGCTCCAGCATCTTCGGGTCGATCATGATCAGCCGGCATTCCTCGGGCGTCAGCTTGTAGAGGAGGCTGAGGATCATGGTGTTGATCGCCACCGACTTGCCCGAGCCGGTGGTGCCCGCGATCAGCAGGTGGGGCATCTTGGCGAGGTTCGCGACCACCGGCCGCCCCGCGATGTCCTTGCCCAGCGCCAGCGGCAGCCGCATGGCGCTGTCGCCGAAGTCTCGCGCGGCGAGGATCTCGCGCAGGATCACCTTTTCGCGGCTGGCATTCGGCAGTTCGATCCCGATCACGGTCCGGCCCGGAACCGTCGAGACGCGGGCCGACAGCGCCGACATCGACCGCGCGATATCGTCCGCAAGCCCGATCACCCGGCTGGCCTTCAGGCCCGGAGCCGGTTCGAGTTCATAGAGCGTGACGACGGGGCCTGCCTGCGCGTCCACGATCTCGCCCTTCACGCCGTAGTCGTCGAGCACGGATTCGAGCATCCGCGCGTTCTCCTTCAGCGCATCGACCGAAAGCGTGTTGCGCACGACCGTCGAGGGACAGGTCAGCAGCGAAAGCGGGGGCAGCTCGTACTGCACCTCCTGCTCCTCGAAGCGGAGCTTCGGCTGCGCCTCGGCGACCGCCTGCCGCGAGGGCTGCACCTTGACCTGCGGCATCTGCACGGCAACTGACTTCTCTGGCGGACGCGGAACGGCGGCCCTTGCCTGCGGCTGCGCAAGGTCCAGCGACCAGTCGGTTCGGTCGTCGAAATCCTCGTGCGGAAGCCACTCGGCCTCGTCTTCTGCATAGGCTGCCATATCGGGGTACGCCTCATGCCGGTCGCGGTGGACGGCCGGCTCGGGCGCGTCGTCGTCGGCATGTTCGGCATAGGCGAGCTGTTCGCGCGCCGTGAGCAGCGGTTCCTCGCCGTCGAGCGGCTCGTCGTAGGCATCCGGATAGGCGTCGTGCATCAGCCGCGGCGCATGTGCCGGCGTGGCGGCGGCCTCGAGCGCGCTCATGGCAAGACGGACCGTGGCGCCGCCGGGAATGCGCGAGGCGACCATGCCCGAGGCGAAGCGGATCTTCTCGCCGATCCCTGCGACGACCGGAGGCTCGGGCGGCAGATCCATCGGGGCGCGACGGCTCGCCACCATGGGCGCCGGACCGGAGCGCCGGCGGGCTACCGGCGGCTCGCGGCGAGCGATGGCCGCAGCGATGGGCGAGAGCGGACCCGTCGACTGGCGCACGCGCGACCGGATCACGTCGTTGATGCGGGCCTTGATCCGGTCCTCGGACGGACCTTCGGCGCTGGCAGCAGCGTCCGAAAGCACCGGCTCGACCAGTTCGGCTTCGGGATCGGCCACGCGGCGGATGATCTGCGGCATGCGGGACAGAAGACCTGCGCGCTCGCGCGGAGCAGGCGGCTGCGCGGGCTCGGCGTAGCGCGGTTCTGCGCGCAGGCTGTCGGAGCGCAGCGTGGCCGGGCGGCCCCACGCGGCCTGCTCGACAACGGCTTCGGGATCCTCCTCCGCAGCCTGGCTGGCGCGGAGCCGGTTCAGAAAGCCCATGCGCGGGGCAGGTGCCGGTTCCGGCTCGGGCTCCGGATCCCGGAAGCGGCTGCGCGGGCGCGGCATGGCCTCGGCCCGTGCATCCGAGCGGACGGCGGCATCCACCGCCGAACGGCCTTCAAGATGCGCGCGGATCTTCTCCTGCACCAGCTGCGCCGCCTGAGCGGACCCGCGCCCCGCAAGCTGCAGCGCCGCGTTGTACGTCACGACGAGGCCCACCAGCAGGAACTGCCCCACCTGCCGCAGTTCGCGCAGGTCGAAGCCGCAGACGAAGAGGCCCATCGCGACAAGGCCACCGCCCACAAGCAGCGACAGCAGCTTCAATCCGTAGGCGGCGGGCAGCGGCACGATCTCGAGGAGCGCGCCCAGCACGGTGTCCCCGAAAAGCCCTCCAAGGCCAAAGGAATGCGTCCACTCCGGGCCCGGCACGTGGGTGGCCGCGTAGATCGAACCGAGCGCGATGGCGATGACGGCAAAGACGATGCGGCCCAGCGCCCGCTCCTCACCCCGGTGGAGGAGGAAGCGCGCGCCCCAGGCGGCCGAGATAATGGGCAGCCCCCAGGAGCCCTTGCCCGCGATGATCATCAGCGTCGAAGCGATGGCCGCCCCGATCCGGCCGAGCGCATTCCTTGCGGGCTCGTCGGTCGCCACCATCCAGCCCGGATCCTCGGGCGAGTAGGTGGCCAGCATCAGCATGAACAGGAAGGCCACGACCAGCAGGCCGATTCCCAGCAGTTCGCGCCCGCGGCGTTCCAGCATCGCCTGCATGTTCTGGTCCAGAAGCGGGTCGCGCTGCCGTGCGTGATAGGATGCCATGCTACCGTCCTTACCCGTAAAGGCAGTCGCGGAGCCGCACCAGCCCGCGCTGCATTTCGTCCTTGGGGGCCACCATCGCGACCCTGATGTAGCCCTTGCCGGGATTCTCTCCGCCGACCTCGCGGGCGAGATAGGCTCCGGGCAGCACCCGCACCCCCGTCTCGGTCCAGAGCTTCAGCGCCGCCTCTTCGCCATCGGGCACCGGCAGCCAGAGGAAGAAGCCACCCTCCGGCCCCATGTAGCCTTGAAGGCCCGAGAAGACCTCGTCGGCAATGCGGAATTTCTCCTGGTACAGCGCGCGATTGACCTCGACGTGAGATTCGTCGGACCAGGCACGTTCGGACACCCGCTGCACAGGAAGCGGCAGCGGCGCGCCCGCGAAGGCGCGAAGCTGGCGGATGCGCAGGATTCCCTCGGCCCCGCCCGCGACGAAGCCCGAGCGCAGGCCCGGCAGGTTCGACCGCTTCGAGAGCGAGTGGAAGGCGAAGACCCTCTCGGGATCCGTGCCGGTGGCCTCCGCCACCTCGAGCGCGCCGGAAGGCGGCGCCGTGCGCCAGATCTCGGAATAGCATTCGTCTGCGAAGATGCGGAAATCGTGCGTCTCCGCCAGATCCATGAGGCTCGCCCAGTAGTCGCGCGAGGCGACGGAGCCCTGGGGATTGGCCGGCGAGCAGAGATAGGCAAGGGCCGTCCGCTCGAGGATCTCGACGGGGAGACCCGCATAGTCCGGCAGGAAACCGTTCGACGCCAGCGCGGGCACGTAGACGGGTTCCGCCCCGAGCGCGAGCGCCGCCATCGCGTAGACCTGGTAGAACGGGTTCGGCATCAGCACGACGGGCCGCTTGCCGCGCTTCTCCTCTGGCACGAGCGCGAGCGCCGCGTTGAACAGCCCCTCGCGCGTGCCGTTCAGCACCATGAGCCGCTCCGGCGCCACCTCGACCCGGTAGCGGCGCTTCAGCCAAGCGGCAATGGCCGCCAGAAGTTCCGGAGTGCCGTCGTTTGGCGGATAGACGTTGAAGCCCTGCAGGCTCTCGGCCAGCACGGGTCCCACGAAATCCGGCATCGCGTGCTTCGGCTCGCCAATGGTCATGGCGATGGGCTCGCCCCCCGCAGCATGCGAGTCGAGAAGCTTCCGCAGACGCGGAAATGCGTAATCTGGCAGGTTCGAAAACCGCTCGGGGAATGCCATTGACTGCCTCGTGGTCGGGGTCGTGTCGCCCCGTTTTGTCGCAGGATAGCGGCAACTTGCCGGAGGGTCCAGAAAAACGCCCAACGGCGTCAGGCGTGCCCGGCGCTGTGGCTTTTTCGCCGTCGAGGCAAGAATGTCGCCTGGCATGACCCCGGACCCGAACATCCGGCAGGCGCGGCTCCGCCGACGTCGGGGACGCTCCGGACCGGGGCTCTCGCTCCCCTCAGCCCAATGCCCGTTCGGCGGCCGCCCCCAGCCGCAGCAGATGCTCCTCGCGGAACGGGCGCCCCATGAGCGAGATCCCGCAGGAGGGCTGACCGGTCGGCAGCGTAAGGACCGGCAGGCCCATCAGGTTGCCGATCCGCGTGTTCCGGAGCGCGAGGAGATTCTCGGTGACGTAATAATCCTCGTCAGTCATCAGGCGGTTCGCAACCGGCGGCAGGATCGGCGAGGTCGGCACGAGCACGGCGTCATAGGCAGCCGTCCGCAGGCTCCAGACAGCCCGCAACTCCTCGAGCCGCTGCCAGCAGCCGATGAAATCCGCAGCCGAGACCGAAGAGCCCGACCGGAACCGTTCGAGGATGCGGGGGAACATCAAATGGGGTGCAGCCTCGATCACCTCCGCCCAGGTGGCATAGGCCTCGCCCGTGAAAAGCGGTCCGGCCAGAGCCATGGCCTCGGACACTTCGGGCGCGGATCCGCGCTCGATCCTCGCCCCGGCCCGGCCCAGCCGGTCGAGCGCCTCCTCGAAGCCGCGCGCCGGCGCCTCGCGCAGGTCGTCCAACGCCACGGTCTCGAGGACGAGGAACCGCGCATCCGTCAGCGACGCCCCGCGCAGGTCCGGCGCCCGTGCCCCTTCGAGGGCAGCCATCAGCAGGGCGCAATCCTCGGTGCTGCGCGCGAGCGGCCCCACCGTGTCGAAACGGGCGGCCAGAGGCACGACCCCCTTCAGCGAGAGGCGGCCCGAGGTCGTCTTCAGGCCCACGAGATCGTTCCAGGCCGACGGGATCCGGACCGATCCACCCGTGTCCGAGCCGATGGCCGCCGGGGCGAGACCGAAGGCCACCGAGGCCGCGGCCCCCGAGGAGGAGCCGCCCGGCACAGCCACCGGATCGTTGACGCAGGGAGGCGTGGCCGTCACCGGATTGAGCCCGAGCCCCGAAAAGGCCAGTTCGGACATGTGCGTCTTGCCGAGACAGACGAGACCATGAAGCGTCGCCGTCTCGACCACCTCCGCATCCTGGTCCGGCACCCGCCCCCGCAGAAGGGCCGAGCCCGCCTCGGTCGCGGTGCCGGCGGTGTCGAACAGGTCCTTCCACGACACCGGCACCCCGTCGAGCGGCCCCCGGCGCAGGCCGAGCTTCGCCCGCTCCGCCGCGGCCATCGCTTCGTTCCGCGCCCGCTCCGGCGTCATCCGCGCATAGATCCGGTCGTTCTCGGGATGATCGGCTGCCGCATCGAGGAAAGCCTCGGTCAGTTCGACGGGATGGATCTTCCCGGCATCGATGCGCCGCCCCAGTTCCGCCGCCGTCATCCACAGCCAGTCCATCGCGTTCTCCCTGTCTCGACCGCGGACGGTAACCGCGCGGGCGTCACTGGACAATCCCGCAGGCCCGGCCATATTGGCCGCATGACCCAGGTTGCCGACATTCTCATCGCCGGAGGCGGGCTGAACGGCCCCGCGCTGGCCCTCGCGCTGGCGCGAAACGGATTCTCCGTGACGGTCGTGGATGGACGGCCCGCGCCGCAGCGCGCCGAACCGGGCTTTGACGGGCGCGCCTATGCGCTGGCGCTGGCCTCGAAGCGGCTCCTGTCGGCGCTCGGGCTCTGGGAGGGGCTCGCGCCCCGGGCGCAGCCGATCCTGCGCGTCGTGACGTCGGATGGCGCCACCGCCACCGGTCCCTCGCCCTTCGTGCTGACTTTCGATCATTCCGAGATCGAGGAGGGGCCGATGGGCTTCCTGCTCGAGGACCGCTTCCTCTACGCAGCCTTCCTGGCCGCGATGCAGGCCGAGCCGCGCATCCGCCTGATCTCGGGCGCGACGGTCGAGGCGCAAGAGACCGACGCGGCCGGCGTCACCGTCACCCTCTCCACCGGCGACCGGCTCTCGGGCCGGCTCCTCGTCGGCTGCGACGGGCGCCAGAGCGGCACCGCGCGCCGCGCCGGCATCCGCCGCACCGGCTGGGGCTATGGCCAGACCGCCCTCGTCACCGCGGTCGAGCACGAGCGCCCGCACGAGGGCACGGCCTGGCAGTATTTCCTGCCTTCGGGACCGCTCGCGATCCTGCCGCTGCCGGGTGGCCACCGCTCCTCGATCGTCTGGAGCGAAGGCGAGGCCGCAGCGACCGAGATCCAGCGCCTGCCCGATGCCCAGTATCTCGATGCCCTGCGGCCGCGCTTCGGCGACTTCCTCGGCGAGATCCGCCTCGCGGGCGACCGCTTCACCTATCCGCTGTCGCTGTCGCTTGCCCACAGCTTCGTGGCCCCTCGGGTGGCCCTCGTGGGCGATGCGGCCCATGGGGTGCATCCGATTGCCGGTCAGGGGCTGAACCTCGGCCTCCGCGACGTGGCGGCGCTGGCCGAGGTGCTGACGCTTGCCGCGCGGCGCGGCGAGGATCCGGGTTCGGCGCTGGTCCTCGATCGCTATCAGCAGTGGCGGCGGTTCGACGCGACGGCCCTTGCCCTCGGCATGGACATGGTGAACCGCCTGTTCTCGAACGACAACCCCGTGCTCCGGGCCGGTCGCGACCTCGGAATGGGGATCGTCAACGCCCTCCCCGGCCTCCGCCGCGGCTTCATCCGGCAGGCGGCCGGCCTCTCCGGAGACCTGCCGAGGCTCCTGCAGGGCCGCGCGATCTGACAGATCCGGGCCTCCGGCCTTCATTCTCGCGGAAATATCCTCGGGGGTCCGGGGGCAGACAGCCCCCGGCGCCGGCCCAAGCGCCCGGGTCAGAGAGCCCGCGCCTCCGACACCAGCATGATCGGAATCCCGTCGCGGATCGGAAAAGCCAGCCGCGCCTGCTTCGACACCAGTTCCTGGCGCCCCGCGTCATAGCTCAGCACCGCCTGCGTGACGGGGCAGACGAGCGCCTCGAGCATCCGGCGGTCGAACAGGGGGGACTCGGTCATTGCATCACCTCTTCACCATTGCCGCCCCTCAGGGCGAATTCTATCAGCGTCACCAGCGTTTCCCGCCGCGTCTCGAGCGAGGGCGCCTCGAGCAGCGCCTGCTTGTCCTCGGGATCGAAGGGGCAGAGCATCGAGAGCGAGTTGATCAGCAACTCCTCCTCGGCCTCGCGCAGGCTTCCCCAGTCGGTCGAGAGCTCCATCGCAGTGAAGTAGCGGCCGAGCAACTCGAGAAAGGCATCGCGCTGAAATCCGCAGTCCGACTCCGTCGGGCCGAGATCGCGCGAGAAGTTCGTCCAGTCCACGGTGCAGCGGCGATAGGGGGTGAAGCCCTGGACCTCCGAGATCACCCGGAAGCGCGAGATCCCCGACAGCGTGATCATGTAACGCCCGTCCTCGGTCTCGGAAAAGCCGGTCAGCCTGCCTGCGCAGCCGATGGCGTGGAGGCGCTTCTCGGCCCCGCCAGGCACGTCGCGCGGCTGTACCATCCCGATCAGGCGCTGCTGCGTCTTCAGCGTGTCGTCGAGCATCTGCAGGTAGCGCGGTTCGAAAATGTGCAGCGGAAGGCGCGCCCGCGGAAGGAGCAGGGCGCCAGGCAGCGGGAACACCGGGATCACGTCGGGAAGGTCGGCCTGCTTGATCATGGGCTCTCAACTAGCCCGCCCCATCCGTCAGGCAAATATCATCGAGGAGAGCCGCCGGCGCCCTTTCAGAACAATCGGATCGGTCGGCTTCAGCGCGTCGAAGATGATGAAAAGCTGCGTCCGCGCCGCCCCCTCGTTCCATTCGCGGTCGCGCCGGAAAAGCTCGAGCAGCTGGTCCACCGCCTCGTCCACCCGCCCCGCGGCGTGAAGCGCGAGGGCGAGGTCGAAGCGCGCCTGATGGTTGGCCGGATCGGCCTCGACGGCACGGCTGAGTTCGGTGACGGGTCCGGCCTTGGCGGCCTGCCGTGCCAGCTCGATCTGGGCACGGGCGCCCTCGATCTCCTTGGTCTTCGCGATGGCGGCGGGAGCGGCGGCGGCATAGGCCTCGGCCTGGTCGAGATCGCCGGCCGCGAGGTGGCAGCGGATCAGCCCCGAATAGGCCGCGGCATTCTCCGGCTCCTCGCCGAGGATCGCGGCGAAGGTCTCGAGTGCGTCCACGATCGCGCCTTCGGACAGCATCTCCTCGGCGGCGGCGAGTGCGTCGGCGAGGCCGCCGTCGCCGCCCATGGCCGCGATCTTCTCCACGAACTTCTTGATCTCGGAGGCCGGCAGCGCGCCCTGGAAGCCGTCCACGGGCTGCCCCTCGAAGAAGGCATAGACCGTCGGGATCGACTGGATGCGCAGCTGCGCCGCGATCATCTGGTTCTCGTCCACGTTGACCTTGACCATGCGAACCTTGCCCTTGGCAGCCGTCACCGCGGCTTCGAGCGCCGGCCCGAGCGTCTTGCAGGGCCCGCACCAGGGCGCCCAGAAATCGACGATCACAGGAACTTCGCGGCTGGCGTCGATCACATCCTTCATGAAGGTCGCTTCCGAGGCGTCCTTCACGAGGTCGCCCTGCGGAGCGGCGCCGTTCGCGGGATTTTCACCGAATCCGAGCATGGTTCATCCTCCGTCTGACGTGGTGCCCCTATATGCGCGCGGGTCCGTCAAAGTCCAAGAGGCAAACGGTCGGCGCATGGGCGTGCCGATCCGACGTCATCCGGCAATGGGCTTCCGGCCGAGGCTTCGGAGGCAGGAGGCGAGGCCGGGCGGCCGAAGGCGCCCGGGATCGTGCTCTCAGCCCTTCGGGCCGACGAGGCCGAACATATGCCCCTTCGGATCCAGAAACTGCGCGATCCACATGGCGCCCGGCACCTCCTGCGGGCCGAAGATGTGCTGCGCCCCGAGTTCCTTCGCCAGATCGATCGAGGATGCGATCGATCCGGTCGTGAAGTAGGTCAGCCAGCGCCGGGGCACCCCTTCGGGCGCGCGCATCATGCCCCCGATGGTGGTGCCTCCGGCGGCAAACATCTGGTAGGGCCCCATCTCGCCCATATCCATCGCAGTGTCCTTCGTCCAGCCGGCGAAGTCGGCGTAGAAGGCGAAGGATCGTTCGGTATCCGCACCGTAGAGTTCGTCCCAGACCGGCAGGCCCGGCGTGCCCGGACCGGCCGCCGGAGGAGGCTCCGGCCGGGCGGGCGTCATCAGCACGAAATGCGCGCCGTCGGGGTCGCACATGATCTGCATCCGCCCGACCTCTTCCATCTCTTCGGGTTCGCCGACCGCCACTCCGCCCGAAGCCGCGGCCGTCCGGGTGGCCTCGTCGACATCCGGGACGTGCACGTAGCCGATCCATCCCGACGGCTGCGGCGCCTTCTCCACCTGTATTCCCGCGACCGCGGCACCGCCGGCCCGCATGACGAGATACGGAGGCTCGATGCCCGGAAAGGGCTCCGCCTCCCAGCCGAGAAGGCGGCCGTAGAAGGCCGCCTCCGCGTCCGGATCCTCGGTGGTCAACTCGTGCCAGATGAACCCGCCCATGTCAGACATCCACGATGGTCTGGAACCCGCCATAGATCATGCGCTTGCCGTCGAAGGGCATGTCCTTGCCCATCTCGGCCATCTCTGGATCCTCCATCATCTGCTTCCAGGCGACGTCCCGCGCCTCCTTCGACGGCCAGACGATCCAGGAAAAGACGGCGGCCTCGGACTCCTCCTGCTTTACCGCCATGCGGAATGAGGTCACCTTGCCCTCGGGCACGTCGTCACCCCAGCATTCCACCACCTTGAGCGCGCCGAGCTCCTTGAACTTCGCTGCCGCCTGCGCGGCGTGGTCGATGTACTTCTGCCGGTTGTCCACCGGAACGGCACAGACGAATCCGTCGACGTAAGGCATCGCAAGTCTCCTTTTCTGGAAGGCCCCGAAGGGCACTGTTCGTCCCGGCCACCTCCCGCCGCCGGGATCAGGCCCCGGATCGACCGGGGATCGAGAACATCAGGCAGACATACCGTCTCAAGTGATCCAGCGCCTCGGATACCGCAGCCTGCCCTCCTCCGGCCTTGGCGAGGATGAAGCTGCCCTGCAGCACCGCCTGCATGTGCCGCGCAAGACCTGCCGGATCCACCCCGGTGACGCCACGCGCCTGCATCGCCTCGGCCAGGTCGGCCTCCAGCGTTCTCGCATGCCCGTAGATGCTTGCGGCGCAGGCCGCCCGCACCGCATCGCAGCCGTGGGCCTCCTGCACGATCGTGCCGACGAGACAGGTGTAGTCCGCGACTTCGCCTGCAACGAGCGAACGTCGAAAGTCGATGTAGGCGAGCACGCGATCCAGCGGATCCGCAGGCTCGTGATACGGCGCCTCGGCGAAGAGGCGCCCCGTCATGTCTGACCAGTTTTCGGCCGCCGCCACCCCCAGCGCCTCCTTGCTGGGAAAGTGGTGGAAGAAGGCGCCCTTCGTCACGCAGGCTTCGCGGCAGATGGCCTCGACGGATGTCGCCGCGAAGCCCTGCTCGCGCACCAGCCGCGTTGCCGCCGCCAGCAGCCGTCTGCGCCCGTCGCCCCTGCCGCCCGCACTCATCAACGATCCTCTCCGCCTGAACATACCGAACGGTATGTCGGAGTCAAGCCGCTATACATGCCGGGTCGAATCCTGTAGAGCGCCCGGACGGCCCAGACACTCTGGACGGCGGGCGAGGAGGCCCGGCCGCGATGGGAGCAGGTTGGCCGTCAACCCGGGCGCCCGAGCGCGCCCCCCATTTGGCAGATACATGACCCATACCGATATTGCCGCGCCTCTGGCTGCGGCCCTCGCCGCCAAGGGCTACGAAACCCTCACCCAGGTCCAGGAGGCGGTGCTCGCCGAAGGCGTGGCCGGGCGCGATGTCCTCGTTTCCGCCCAGACCGGGTCCGGCAAGACCGTGGCCTTCGGCCTTGCCGTGGCCCCCGAGATCCTGCAGGGAGCCGAGCGGCTGCTCTATTCCGATGCGCCCATTGCGCTCGCCATTGCTCCCACGCGGGAGCTTGCCCTGCAGGTCGCGCGCGAACTCGGCTGGCTCTATGGCGAGGCGGGTGCGCATATCGCCACCTGCGTCGGCGGAATGGATTACAGGACCGAACGTCGTGCGCTCGATCGTGGCGCGCATATCGTCGTCGGCACCCCCGGCCGCCTGCGCGACCATATCGAGCGCGGTTCGCTGGATCTTTCGGGCCTGCGCGCCGTCGTGCTCGACGAGGCCGACGAGATGCTCGACCTGGGCTTCCGCGAGGATCTGGAATTCATTCTCGGCTCCGCGCCGGAAGAACGTCGCACGCTGATGTTCTCGGCCACCGTGCCGAAGGAAATCGAGGCGCTGGCGAAGGAATTCCAGCGCGATGCCGTCCGCATCCAGACCGCGGGCGAGCGGAAGCAGCATGCCGACATCGAGTATCGCGCCCTGACCGTCAGTGCACGCGACAGGGAGCATGCGATCTTCAACGTGCTCCGCTTCTACGAGGCGCCCTCGGCCATCGTCTTCTGCAAGACGCGGATGGCGGTGAACCACCTGCTCGCGCGGATGGGCAACCGAGGCTTCCAGGTGGTGGCTCTGTCGGGCGAGCTTTCGCAGCAGGAGCGGACCCATGCGCTGCAGGCCCTGCGCGACGGCCGTGCCCGCGTCTGCATCGCGACCGACGTGGCCGCACGGGGCATCGACCTGCCCGGACTGGAACTCGTGATCCACGCGGACCTGCCCACGAACTCGGAAACGCTGCTCCACCGCTCGGGCCGGACGGGTCGCGCAGGCGCCAAGGGCGTGTCGGTGCTGATCGCCGCCCCCTCCGAGGTGCGCAAGGCCCAGCGACTGCTGACCGGAGCGAAGCTCGTGGCCGACTGGGGCAAGCCGCCCTCGGCCGACGAGGTGCAGGAACGTGACGATGCGCGGCTGCTCGAGCATCCGGTGCTTGGTGTGGATCTCTCCGAAGAGATGCCGCTGGCCGAGAAACTCCTCGAGCGCTTCGGCCCCGAGCAGATGGCCGCGGCCTTCGTGCGCCTCTGGCGTGAAGGGCGCTCGGCCCCCGAGGTGCTGCAGGATCTCGCCCCGCCAGAGCCGGCGCAGCGCGCCCCGCGCGAGCGGGGAGAGTTCGGCGAAGCCGTCTGGTATGCCGTTGCCGTGGGCCACACCGGCCGGGCCGAGGCGCGCTGGCTGCTGCCGAAGATCTGCGAAGCGGGCGGCGTGACCAAGAACGAGATCGGGGCGATCCGCGTCCAGCAGGAGCAGACCTTCGTCCAGATCGCGAAGGCAGCGGCAGGACGCTTCGGCGAGGCGCTCGAGATCGAGGCCGGCGTCGGCATGGTGCGGATCGAAGGCGAGCCGATGCTGGAGCGCCCGGAGAGACCCGTCTCCCGCAAGCCGCGGCCCGAGCAAGGCGAGCGCCATCGGCCGGAGCGGAATGACGAAGCACCGCGGCGCGAAAAGACCCCCTACCAGCGCAAGCCGTCGCGCTTCGTAGACGAAGCCAATGAAGCGCCGCGCAGCGGCTGGACCCCCGACGACAACCCCGAACGCGCGCCGCGTCCGCGGCGGGACGAGCGCCCGCCGTTCGCGAAGCGTGAAACGAGCGATGAGTTCCGGCCGCGCCGAGAGGGCGTCGGCGACGACGAGGGGCGCAAGCCGCGCCGGGCTCAGGACGATCGGCCGGCCCGTCCCGGCGCCAAGGTGCAGGCCGCCAGGGCAGAGGCCACCGGCCGGTCCGCCGGCTACAAGTCGCACGGGGGCACGGCGTCTCGGTCGGCAGGCTACAAGTCGCACGATGCGGAAGCGCCAGCCCGAGGCAAGACGCGCGGCGACGAGACGACCCGCCCGTTCAAGCCGCGCGCAGAGGACGCTCCGCGCTCGACGGGCTCAAGGACCCCTTCCAAGGTGGCTCGGGGCGATGCCGAGGGCGTGCGCGCCCGTAGCGGAGACGAGCGCCCGGCCCGGTCTGCCGGTTTCAAGGGGGCCCGCGACGAACGCCCCGCGAAGCCCCGCAGTGAGGGCGGCACCGACAGGCCGCCGCGCGCCGGAGGCTTCAAGAAGGAGTTCGGCAAGAAGGACGCTCCGCGCAAGCCGCGCGCCGATGCATCCGACACGAGCCGTCGCTTCACGCCGCCGAAGAAGCCGCGCGGCTGAAGCCGGCGATCTTGCCGCAAGCGCCGCTGCCTGACGGGCGGCGGCGAGCCGTGCTGCAGACGGGATGACGGTCAGGCCGCCGGGTCGAGCGCGCCTTGGCCTTCATCCGGCGCCTGCACGTCGGACGGCGCCTGCGACGCCAGCAGCGCGCGCGCCTCGTGGGCGCGCAGGGTCGGACGCGCGGCCGGGAAGCTTGCCGCACCCTCTCGGGTGGCAAGCTCGGGGAAGATGGCGAAGAGTTCGGCCCGCTGGTCGGCATCCAGCCCCTCGATCGTGCGGTCGCCGGGCTGGAAGCTCTCGGTCCATGTGCCGTCGGCCATGACGATCTCGTGCCGATCGAAGAGCACGTGAAGATAGGTCACGTCGTTCGCGGCGGCCTCCTCGACGCCCGGCTGTCCGAGCAGATGTGCGGCCCGCACCAGCAACTCGCCTTCGCCGAAGAGAAGCTCCGCTCGCGCGCCCCAGATAAGCATGCGGTGCTGGCGCGACACCATCATGTCGCGCGATGGCCGGTCAGGGCCCAGGGCACCTCGCCGGATCAGGATCGGCCGCAGCTCGGGCTGGAAGGACAGCATCGAGGACGGCAGGTGCCGCCGGCCGATCCAGCGGACCGGACGATAGCCGCTGTCGCGGGTCAGGACCCGGTCGCCGACCCGGAGGTCCTCGACCGCCACCTCTCCCCGCAGCGTCAGCAGGAGGCTGCCCGGAGTGAAGCAGGGAACGTAGCGGATCTTCTCGATGTTCTCGAAGCGGATCGACTGCGTGCCGCTTGGCGTCTCGAAGTAGATCCACCCCGATTCCGGGTCATCCTCGTCCCGGACGACCGTATAGGGATAATCTCCGCCGACATTGAGGATCAGCACGTCGCGATCGCCATCGTCGGAGTCTTCGCCGCCGACGATCGTGTCACCCAGACCTGCGACGACGGTATCGTTTCCCGCTCCGCCGGTCAGGACGTCACTGCCGTCGCCCCCATCGATCCGGTCGTTGCCGTCGCCACCGAGCAGCGTGTCATCTCCCGACCCGCCGTCGAGGGAATCGTCGCCCGCCCCGCCCTCGACCACATCGCTGCCGGCCCCGGCGAGAACCGTATCGTTGCCGTCGTCGCCGAACAGGCTGTCGTCGCCGGCGCGGCCGTCGATGACGTCGTTGCCGCCTCCGCCATGGATGACGTTCGTGTAGATGTCGCTGCCGGTCGTCGACTCGCCGTCGAAGCCGACCAGGGTGTCGTCATGCGTCGAACCGATCAGGCCGTCGACCCCGCTCAGGACGTCGCCCTGTGCGTCGCCGCCCGAGGCGGTCCAAGTCGTCAGGTTGACGTTGACCGCGCTCGCGGAGCCGCTGTAGTCGGCAATGTCGAGCCCGGTGCCGCCGTTCAGCGTGTCGGCACCGGCCCCGCCTGCGAGGCTGTCATTGCCGTCGCCGCCCGAGAGGTTGTCGTTGCCCTCTCCCCCGGACAGGCTGTCGTCTCCCGCATCGCCGGACAGGGTATCGGTCCCCACCCCGCCCTCGAGCGTGTCGTTACCGGCACCGCCGTCGAGGCTGTCGTTGCCTATCCCGCCATCGAGGTCGTCGCTGCCGTCGCCACCCAGGAGCGTGTCGTTGCCAGTCCCGCCGTCGAGCACGTCGTTGCCGTCGCCGCCGGACAGGCCGTCGGCACCGTCGTCGCCCGAGAGGGTGTCGTTGCCCGTCGAACCGATGAGACTGTCGTTGCCCGAGCCTCCCAGCAACTGGTCGTCGCCGGAGCCGCCGTCGAGGTAATCGGCATCGTTGCCGCCATCGAGCAGGTCATTGCCGTCGTTGCCGTAGATCGTGTCGTTGCCGGAGAGGCCCCTGAGCGTGTCGTTGCCACCATATCCGGTCATGGTGTCGCGGTTATAGGTGCCGGTGAGGCTGTCGTCGCCGCTCCCGCCGTTCCTCGTCGCCATCGCTCTTCACTCCGCCTGCCCGAAGTGCGGCATGCCACGCGAACACGGGCGAAATCCGCAGAAATTATGTCAATTTCTTGGCTGGATTATCCGGTGGAGAATCTTGTCGCAAGGTCAGCCGGCGCACGCATACATGCTTGCGCGGATCGGTCAGCGAAAAAGATCTGGCGTGATATCACATTGATAGCTTGCTCAGACCGGCGCGGCGAGGTGAATTGCGACGGAGAGTCGCGACCCCGAAGCCTCCACGAGCGCGAAGCTGTGGCAGCCGTTGTCCAGCAGTGCCGCAATCATCCGGACCGGCAGGCTCGAAAGCTCGGCGACCGCCCGGCCGGCTTCGTCGATGAGAAGCACGATCCCCGAGGCGAAAGGCTTCCGCGGGTCCCGGATCAGGCGCAGCACCTCGCCTTCGGCGGGAGGGTGCGCCACGAGGACGGGTGCCGCATCGCAGGCAAGAACCCTCACGGCTCCCGCGAGCCTGCAATCCGCCTGAACCACCGCCGCTGCAGGGGGGCGGTTCCGCAACGGATCTTCGGTCGCGATCATTCGGCTCTCTCCTGCTGCGTCGCCGGTTCAACCTCTAGAAGCCGTTTTGGTTCATGCAAGATGAAATTTTCACTCTGGAACGTGCAACCGCCCTGTATGTTGCGCAAGTTCAACCAGCGAGTGAACGCATGACCGATTGCATCGTGGTAGGCGCAGGCCCGGCCGGCCTGACTGCCGCCATTTTCCTCGCACGCTTCAGGCGGAGCGTGGTGCTGCTCGATGGCGGTGAAAGCCGCGCGTCGTTGATTCCCCGGTCTCACAACCACCCGGCCTTTCCCGAAGGCATTCGGGGGCCGGAGCTTCTCTCGCGGATGCGAAGCCAGCTCGGCCGGCTGGGGATCGAGCCTGCGCCGCTTGCGGCAGGGACCGCGCACCGCCTGCCGGAAGGCCTCTGGCAGATCGACACGACGCAAGGACCGCTGACCGCCCGCCACGTCATCCTCGCCACAGGGGTGCGCGACCGGTTGCCCGACCTGCCGGATGCGCGGACCCATGTCCGCGAGGGGCTGATCAGGCAATGCCCGGTCTGCGACGCGTTCGAGGTCACGGACCGCCGGATCGCGGTCCTCGGCAGCGAGGACTGCGCGGTGAGCGAAGCGCTCTTCCTGAGAGGCTATACCGCCGACATCACGCTGATGACCCTCGGGCAGGAGCTGCCGGAGACCTGGCGCCAGAAGCTCGCCGCCGCGGGCGTGGAGGTCGACGACCGGACCGTCAGGCACATCGAGGCCCGTCCGGAGAGCGGGGTGACGGTTCATCTGCCGGACGGCACGTCACGCCGGTTCGACGCCGCCTATGCGGGGCTGGGGAACGAGCCCCAGACCGACCTCGCCCGGTCGATGGGTCTGCCGCTTCTGCCGGACGGCCGCATCGGGACAGACACGCATCAGCGCACGGCTCTCCCCGGCGTCTGGGCCGCGGGCGACGTGGTGACCGGCCTCAACCAGATCGCCGTGGCGATGGCACAGGCCGAGATTGCCGCCACCGACATCCACAACCGCCTGAGGTGCCGCGAAGGCCTGAGCATTGCGCAGCAGCCGGAGACCTGGGGCTGAGGCGGCGGCATTGCGCGCGGCCCGCGGCAAGGGGAACGGAACCGCATCCCCGGCCGGATGTTCGGCAAGCGACCGGCAAGATCTTGCTCATCCGCATGTGCCGTTGCGGCAAACGGGCTTCCTGCGGCTGCGAAAGATGCGGAAGGATCCACTCAACCAGAAGGACAACAAGGAGGACAATCCCATGACGACCCTTTCGCTTCGCACGGGCGCCTGCGTGCTCGCGCTTCTTGCGGGAAGCGCCGGCATTGCCGCCGCACAGGTGACGCTGGTGCGCGGGAACGACACCGACCCCGCGACGCTCGACCATCACCTGACCTCGACGGTGGCCGAGAGCCGCATCATGAACGACCTCTACGAGGGGCTCGTGGTGCAGGATGCCGAAGCCAAGGTCGTGCCCGGCGTGGCCGAAAGCTGGGAGATCTCGGAGGACGGCCTCACCTACACCTTCAAGCTCCGCGACGACGCGAAGTGGTCGAACGGCGATCCCGTCGTGGCCGAGGACTTCGTCTTTGCCCTGCGGCGCATCATGACGCCCGCGACCGCGGCGGTCTATGCGAACATCCTCTATCCGATCGCGAATGCCGAAGCCGTCGCAACCGGCGAGATGCAGCCCGAGGAACTGGGCGTCGAGGCGGTGGACGAGCGCACACTGAAGTTCACCCTGAACGCGCCTACCCCCTATTTCCTCGAACTGCTGACGCACCAGTCCTCGCTGCCGATGCACCGGGCGACGGTCGAGGCGGAAGGGTCGAACTTCACCAAGCCCGGGGTGATGGTCACGAACGGCGCCTACAAGCTGGTCAGCTTCGTGCCCAACGACCGTATCGTGCTGGAGAAGAACGAGAACTTCCACGACGCCGCCAATGTGGCCGTCGATCGCGTGGAATGGGTGCCCTTCGAGGATCGCTCGGCCTGCCTGCGCCGCTTCGAGGCGGGCGAGGTGCAGATGTGCACCGACGTTCCGGCCGAACAGATGACCTACATGCGCGAGAACCTGAAGGACGAGCTGCACGTCGCTCCCTATCTCGGGACCTACTATCTGCCGGTGAAGGGCGCCGACGGCAGCCCGCTCAAGGACAAGCGGGTGCGGCAGGCCATCTCGATGGTGCTGGACCGGACCTTCATCGCCGAGGAAGTCTGGCAGGAGACCATGCTGCCCGGCTACACGATGGTCCCGCCCGGCATCTCGAACTACGTGCAGGACCCGCCGTCTCTCGACTATGCCGACGAGGATCTGCTCGACCGGGAGGACAAGGCCAAGGCGCTGCTCGAGGAGGCGGGGGTCGCCGAGGGCAGCCTGACGGTGCAGCTCTCGTACAATTCGTCCGAGAACCACCGGAACACGATGACCGCCATCGCCGACATGCTGAAGAACGTCGGCATCAACGCGACGCTGAACGAGATGGAAGGGACCAACTACTTCAACTACCTGAAGGAGGGCGGCGCCTATGACATCGTCCGCGCGGGCTGGATCGGCGACTACTCCGACCCGCAGAACTTCCTGTTCCTGTTCGAGTCCGACGTTCCCTTCAACTATCCTCGCTGGAAGAACGCCGATTACGACGCGCTGATGGACAAGGCCGCGCAGACGATCGATCTGGACGAACGCGCGCAGATCATGGCGGAGGCAGAGAAGATCTTCCTCGACGAGGTTCCGGCGATTCCGCTGCTGACCTATTCCTCGCGCGCCCTCGTCTCGGACAGGGTGCAGGGCTATGCGGACAACCTGCCCGATGTTCACCTGACCCGCTGGCTCTCGCTCGCGCAGTAATCCGTTCCGGGGCGCGGCAGCCATTGCCGCGGCCCCTCTTGCGAGGGCCATCCCGATGCTTCGCTACACGCTCCGGCGGCTTGCCTCGGCCGTGCCAACCGTCTTCATCATCGTCACGCTGACCTTCTTCATGATCCGCATCGCGCCCGGCGGTCCGTTCGACCTCGAGCGGCAGGTCGATCCGCTGATCATGGAGAACCTCAAGCGGGCCTACAATCTCGACGGCTCGCTCTGGTCGCAATACCTGACCTACATGGGCAACCTGCTGAGGGGTGACCTCGGCCCGTCGTTCACGAAGCGCGATTTCACAGTGAACGACCTCTTCGCCTCGGGCCTGCCGATCTCGATGCTTCTGGGCGGCCTCGCCATATCGCTCGCCGTGCTGATCGGAACGCTTCTGGGCGCCATCGCCGCGTTGAGGCAGAACTCCTGGCTCGACTACACGATCGTGGGCCTCGCGACCTTCGGCATCACGACGCCGAATTTCGTGGTGGCGCCGCTCCTGAGCCTCTTCTTCGGCGTGATCCTGCACTGGCTGCCGGCGGGCGGCTGGTCATCCTCCGATCCCGCCTACTGGGTGCTGCCGGTGGTGACGCTCGCCCTGCCGCAGGTGGCGGTGATCGCGCGCCTCGTTCGCGGCGCGACCATCGAGGCGTTGCGCTCGAACCACGTCCGCACAGCCCGCGCCTATGGCCTGCCCGCCCGGACGGTGGTGGTGAAGCACGCGCTGCGCGCGGCCATGCTGCCCGCCGTCAGCTACCTCGGCCCCACCGCCGCGGGTCTCCTGACCGGATCGGTCGTGGTGGAAACCATCTTCGGCCTGCCCGGGATCGGGCGCTATTTCGTGCAGGGCGCGCTTGGGCGCGACTACACGCTCGTGATGGGGACCGTGGTGGTGATCGCCCTCTTCATCCTGCTCTTCAACCTGATCGTGGACCTGCTCTACACGCTCCTCGACCCGCGGGTGCGCTATGACTGAGATGCCCGTTCCCACCCCCGGCACGCCCTCGCCCCAGCCCGAAGCCATCGTTGGCCGCTCGCTCTGGCAGGATGCCTGGATCCGGCTGCGCAGGAACCGCGCCGCGGTCGCCTCGGCGCTGGTGCTGGCCTTCCTCGGCCTCGTCGGCATCTTCGGCCCGATGCTCTCGCCGCACGACTACACGCGCGTCTATCCGCAGTTCGTCCGGGCACCGGCCAGCCTCGAGCCCTATCCGCGGGCCGACGTGGTGATCCCCAACTTCGAGCGCACCATGGCCCGCGCCCGGATCGAGGGCACGCCGGTGCTGGAGAACGGCACCGTCTCCGTCCAGATCCAGGACGAGGAGCCCATCGACGAGCGCATCCTGCGCTACTTCCAGCGGTCCGACCTCTTCATCAATCCGCGGCTCGACCTTGCGCCGGACGGGCTGAGCGGCACACTCTCGGCCGATGTGGAGCAGCTCTACTTCCTCTTCGGCACCGATGCCGTGGGGCGGGACCTCATGTCCCGCATCTTCATCGGCGTCCGGATCTCGCTCGCCATCGGGCTTCTGGCCTCGGCCATGGCGCTCCTGCTGGGCGTCACCTACGGGGCGATCTCGGGCTATCTCGGCGGGCGGGTCGACAACGTGATGATGCGGATCGTGGACGTGCTCTATTCGCTCCCGTTCATCTTCTTCGTCATCCTGCTCGTGGTCTTCTTCGGGCGAAACCTCGTCATCATCTTCATCGCCATCGGCGCGACCGAATGGCTCGACATGGCGCGGATCGTGCGCGGCCAGACGCTCAGCCTCAAGCGGCAGGAGTTCGTGCAGGCGGCCGAGGCGCTCGGCGCCACGCGCGCGGGCATCCTCATGCGCCATGTGGTGCCGAACACGCTCGGGCCGGTGATCGTCTTCGTGACGCTTCTCGTGCCCAAGGCCATCCTGCTGGAAAGCCTGCTCTCGTTCCTCGGCCTCGGCGTGCAGGAGCCGCTGACCTCGCTGGGCCTGCTGATCTCGGAAGGGGCCGCCAACATGCGCGGCGCGCCGTGGCTTCTGATCTGGCCCGCCCTCACGCTGACCGCGATCCTGTTCGCGCTGAACTTCCTCGGCGACGGATTGCGCGACAGCCTCGATCCGAAGGACCGCTGAGATGGAGCCCGTTCTCGACGTGAAGGGCCTCCGGGTCACCTTCCAGACCAACGACGGCGAGGTGGAGGCCGTGCGCGGCATCGACCTCTCGGTGATGCCCGGCGAGACCGTGGCCATCGTGGGCGAATCCGGCTCGGGCAAGAGCCAGACCACCATGGCGCTCATGGGGCTTCTGGCGCAGAACGGCCGCGCCACCGGCTCGGCCCGCTATCGCGGGCGCGAACTGATCGGCCTGTCCGAGCGCGAGCTGAACAAGGTGCGTGGCGACAAGATCACCATGATCTTCCAGGAGCCGATGACCTCGCTCGACCCGCTCTACCGGATCGGCGACCAGCTGGCCGAGCCGCTCCGCTTCCACCGCGGCCTCTCGAAGCGCGCGGCGCGTCCCCGGATCGTCGAGCTTCTGGGCCTCGTGGGCATCCCCGAGCCCGAGCGGCGGATCGACAGCTACCCGCATGAGCTGTCGGGCGGACAGCGCCAGCGGGTGATGATCGCCATGGCGCTCGCCTGCGGCCCCGACATCCTGATCGCCGACGAGCCCACGACCGCGCTCGACGTGACGATCCAGGCGCAGATCCTGACGCTGCTGGCCGAACTGCAGAAGCGGCTCGGCATGGCGATCCTCTTCATCACCCACGACCTCGGCATCGTGCAGCGCTTCGCCGACCGGGTCTATGTGATGCAGGCGGGCGAGGTGGTCGAGACCGGCGAGACGGCGGCGCTGTTCGAGGCGCCGTCGCATCCCTACACGCGGATGCTGCTCGATGCAGAGCCCGAGGGGACGAAGGCGCCGCCGCCCGAGACGGCGCCGGTGTTGATGGAGGGGCGCAACGTCGAGGTGGTCTTCTCGAGCGGCGGCGGCCTCTTCGAGGCGCCGAACAAGCTGCGCGCCGTGGACGGCGTGTCGGTCCGGCTCCGGCAGGGCCAGACGATCGGGGTGGTGGGCGAGTCCGGTTCGGGCAAGTCCACCCTCGGGCGGGCGCTGCTGCGGCTCCTGCCTTCGGCGGGCCTCGTGACCTTCGAGGGTCGCGAACTCGCCCGCGACGCGGCCGAGATGCGCCCGCTGCGACGCCGGATGCAGCTCGTCTTCCAGGACCCGTTCGGCTCGCTCTCGCCGCGGATGACCGTGGGCCGGATCATCACCGAGGGCCTCAAGATCCACGAGCCGGGCCTCTCCACCCGCGAGCGCGACCGCCGCGCGGGCGAGGCGCTGGCCGAGGTGGGCCTCAGTCCCGCGATGCGCAACCGCTACCCGCACGAATTCTCGGGCGGCCAGCGCCAGCGCATCGCCATCGCCCGGTCGATGATCCTGAAGCCGAAGGCGATCGTCCTCGACGAGCCGACCTCGGCGCTCGACCGCTCGGTGCAGAAGCAGATCGTGGACCTGCTGCGCGACCTGCAGGCGCGCCACGGGCTCTCCTACCTCTTCATCAGCCACGACCTCGCCGTGGTCCGGGCGCTGTCGGATTACATCGTGGTGATGAAGGAGGGCCGCATCGTCGAGGAGGGCCAGACCGCCGACATCTTCGACCGTCCACAGGAGGGCTACACCCGCACCCTCATGGCTGCCGCGCTCGAGACGCGGCGCTTCCGCGAAGAGGCGGAACGGACCGGCGCCTGAGCGGTTTCCCCGCCGAGGAGGATGCCATGACCGACAAGGACAAGTCAGCGCCGGACGACCGCAGGCGCGAGGACAACGTGGTGGACCAGCGCCATCAGCAGACAGACCCGGCCGGGAAGGACCGTGAGGATCCGGGCGAGGCCGGCCCTCACCGGTCGCAGAAGCAGCCGGGACAGGCACCGGAAGACCCTCAGGACAGACGCTGAGCCGCAGGGGGGCGAGGCAACTTGACGCGTCTCGCCCCCTGCGAGTCGTTCGCGCGCGACAGGGACGGGACGATGCGCGATGTCCGTGGCAGCCAGAGAGCCACGGATGAGCATGATGACCGACGAGCGCGCACCCCTGATCCTGACAGGCCTTACCCTCGTCGGAATGCTTGCGGCCGCAGCGGTGCGCTGGGGGATCGGCACCGCCGAGGCCCCGTGGCCCGTGGTCGAGGGCGGGGCGTTGCTCCTCGTCTTCCTCGCGGGGGGGGTGCCGGCGGCTGTTCGCGCGCTCACCGCCCTCTGGCAGGAACACGAACTCGACATCGACCTTCTGATGGTCATCGCGGCCCTCGCCGCGGCGGCTGTGGGTGCCGCCATGGAGGGCGCGGTCCTTCTCACCCTCTTCAGCTTCTCCACCACACTCGAGCAACGCGCCATGGGCCGCGCCCGCAGGGCCATCGAGGCGCTGATGGAACTCCGCCCCGACCGGACGTTGCGGCGCACGCCCGGAGGCACCGAGGAGGTGGCCGTCGAGGATCTGCGCCCCGGCGACGTGGTGGTGCTGCGCCCCGGCGCTCGGGTTCCCGTGGACGGCATCGTGGTCGAGGGCGAGGGATCCATCGACGAATCCACCATCACTGGCGAGTCGATGCCGGTCGCCAAGAGCCGCGGCGCGTCGGTCTTCGAGGCCACGGTGAACCTCCACGGCGTGCTCGAGGTCGAGGTGCGGCGGCCGCTGTCGGAAAGCACCGTTGCGCGGATGATCCAGCTCGTGACCGAGGCGCAGGCGGCGCGCGCGCCCTCCGAGCGGTTCTCCGAATGGTTCGGCCAGCGCTACACGGTGGCGGTCCTCGTCGGCTCGATCCTCGCGCTTTTCGGCTTCCTCTGGGCCGGCCGCGCCTGGGACGACGCGCTCTACCGGGCGGCCACGCTCCTCGTCGCGGCGAGCCCCTGCGCCATCGTGATCTCCGTCCCTGCGGCCATCCTCTCGGCGCTCTCCGCCGCGGCGCGAGGTGGCGTGCTCTTCAAGGGCGGGGCCGCGCTCGAGACGCTGGCCCGCGTGAGCACCTTCGCCTTCGACAAGACCGGCACCCTCACAACCGGCCGGCAGGAGGTGGTCGAGATCGCCTGCGACGGCGATCAGGATGCCTTCCTCACCCGGCTTGCCGGCCTCGAAGCCCATTCCGAGCACCCCATCGCCGACGCGATCCGCCGCGCGGCCGAAGCGCGGGGACTGCAGCCCTTCCCCGTGCGCGAGGCGCGCGCCGTGCCGGGCGAGGGGATGGTGGGCGTGGACGACGGGGGGATGATCTGGGCCGGCAACGCCCGGCTTGCGGCCCGGATGGGCGCCCGCGGCGCACCGGCGGACCCCTCGCCCTCCGTCGCCGCCCTTCATCAGGGAGCGGAAACGCTGGTGCTGCTGGGCCGCGGCACCCGCATCCTCGGCGCCCTCACCGTGGCCGACCGCCCGCGGGACAGCGCACGCGCCGGGATCGAGGCGCTGCGCCGGGCCGGGGTGGCCCGGATCGAGATGCTGACCGGAGACCGCCGCGCCGTGGCTGAACGGATCGGCACGGGCCTCGGGATGGACCCGGACGAAATCCACGCCGACCTGCTGCCCGAGGACAAGGTCCGCGTCGTGGCCGATCTCGCGGGACGCAGCCAGGTGGCCTTCGTGGGTGACGGCGTGAACGATGCGGCCGCCCTCGCCCGCGCCGATGTCGGCATCGCCATGGGCGCCGCCGGATCCGAAGTGGCGCTGCAGGCCGCCGACGTGGCGCTGCTCTCCGAGGACATCGGCCGCCTCGCGGCCGCGCACCGCCTCTCGCGGCGGACAGCGCGGATCATCCGTCAGAACCTGGTCTTCGCGATGGGTGCGATGGTGATCCTGGTTCTCTCCGGCCTCTTCCTCGAGCTGCCGCTGCCGCTCGCGGTCATCGGCCACGAGGGCGGCACGGTGCTCGTGGTGCTGAACGGCCTGCGGCTCCTCGCTGATCCGATCCGTCGCCGGAAGAGCGCCTGACCGCAGGACCGCCGGGACACCCGAACTCTCCGGCGCAAGCTTCGTGTGCGGAACGGTCCCCTGCACCGCCTCCGCGCCCTTTCGCCTTTCACTCTGCTTAAATATCCCGGGGTCCGGGGCAGAGCCCCGGCGGGCTCCGCAGGAAAAGGCCCGGCCGCAGCAAGCGACCGGGCGCAATCGATCCATCTGAGGCCGATCAGAACTCCAGCGCCCGGTCCCCGGCCGCATCCTTGATCCGCGTGGGCAGGCCCATCCGGTTCAGCAGCGCGAGGAAGGGCCTGGGATCCAGTTCCTCGACGTTCACCATCTTCTTCACGTCCCAGGTTCCTTCGGCCACGAGGATCGCGGCCGCCACCGGCGGCACGCCCGCCGTGTAGGAGATCCCCTGTGCGCCGACCTCGGCATAGGCCTCGGCATGGTCGGCCACGTTGTAGATGAAGACCTCGGCGGGCTGGCCGTCCTTCGTCCCCTTCACGATATCGCCGATGCAGGTCTTGCCGGTGTAGTCGGGGGCGAGCGACGAGGGATCGGGCAGCACGGCCTTCACCACCTTCAGCGGCACGACCTCGAGCCCCTCGGCCGTCGTCACCGGCTGCTCGGACAAGAGGCCCAGGTTCTTCAGTACCGTGAAGACGTTGATGTAATGATCCGAGAAGCCCATCCAGAAGCGCACATCGGCCTGCGGATAGTTCGCCGACAGCGAATGCACCTCGTCGTGGCCGGTCATGTAGGCCTTCTGCCTGCCCACGACGGGCAGGTCGAATTCCTGGCCCACCTCGAACATCCGGTTGGCCTGCCAGGCGCCGCCCTGCCAGGAATAGACCGTGCCGGTGAATTCGCGAAAATTGATCTCCGGGTCGAAGTTGGTCGAAAACCAGCGCCCGTGGCTGCCTGCGTTGATGTCCACGATGTCGATCGAGGCAACCTCGTCGAGATAATCGTCCGCCGCCAGCCGCGCATAGGCGTTCACCACGCCCGGATCGAAGCCCACGCCGAGGATCGCCGTCACGCCGGCCTCGGCGCAACGGGCGCGCCGCTTCCACTCGTAGTTGCCATACCAGGGCGGCGTCTCGCAGATCTTCGACGGATCCTCGTGAATTGCCGTGTCCATGTAGGCGGCGCCGGTCTCAAGGCAGGCCTCGAGCACGGGCATGTTGACGAAGGCGGAGCCCACGTTGATCACGATTCCGGCGCCCGTCTCGCGGATGAGCGCGGCGACGGCTGCGGTGTCCATCGCGTCCACCGAATGGGCCTCGAAGCTGCCCGGCACCTTCATCGCGTTCTTCGCGTGAACGGAATCGATGATCGCCCGGCATTTCGAGACCGTGCGCGACGCGATGTGCAGGTCGCCCAGCACGTCGTTCGCCTGCGCGCATTTGTGCGCCACGACCTGCGCGACGCCGCCGGCACCGATGATCAACACGTTCTTCTTCACTTCGAACCGTCTCCTTTCGATCCTTGAGGGAGAGAGGGAAGCGCCTCAGCCAAGGCTGGAGGCATAGTCGCCATAGCCGAACTCGCGCGCGAGGCGCAGCGTTCCGTCGGTCTCGCGGAGGACGATCGAGGGCATCTTGACCCCGTTGAACCAGTTCTTCTTCACCATCGTGTAGCCCGCTGCATCGGCGATGGAGAGGCGGTCGCCCACCTTGAGGGGCGCCGGAAAGCGGAACTCGCCGAAGATGTCGCCCGCGAGGCAGGACTTGCCGCAGATCATGTAGGTATGATCGCCGGTCTCACCCTCCATCCGCGCGGACTGGCGGTAGATCAGCAGGTCCAGCATGTGGGCCTCGACCGAGCTGTCGACGATGGCAAGTTGCTTGCCGTTGTCGAGCAGGTCCAGCACCGTCACCTCGAGCGTGGCCGAGCGCGTGATCGCGGCCTCACCCGGCTCGAGATAGACCTGAACGCCATGGGCCTGCGCGAAGGCCTTCAGCCGCGCCGCCAGCCGGTCCACCGGATAACCCTCGCCCGTGAAATGGATGCCGCCGCCGAGGCTCACCCAGTCCAGCCGGTCGAGGATGCTGCCGAAGCGGGCCTCGATCTCCGAGAGCTGCCGGTCGAACAGGTCGAAGTCGGCATTCTCGCAGTTGTAATGGATCATCACGCCGGAAATCAGCGGCAGAACCGCCTCGATCTTCTCCGCGCTCCATTCGCCCAGCCGCGAAAAGGGGCGCGCGGGGTCCGCCAGATCGAAGCCCGAGGTCGAGAGGCCCGGGTTCAGGCGCAGGCCGCGCGCGATGCCGCCGGTGCGGTCGCTGAACCTCTGAAGCTGGCCCACCGAGTTGAAGATGATCTTGTCGGCGTAGCCCACGGCCTCGTCGATCTCGTGATCGGGCCAGGCGACGGAATAGGCGTGGGTCTCCTTGCCGAACTTCTCGCGCCCGAGCCGCAGTTCGTAGAGCGACGACGAGGTCGTCCCGTCCATGTGATCGCGCATGTGATCGAAGGCGGGCCAGGTCGCGAAGCACTTGAGCGCCAGGAGCGCCCTGGCGCCCGAGGCCGCGCGGAGCCGGTCGATGATGGCCATGTTCCGCTGAAGGCTGGCCGCGTCGATCAGGTAGTAAGGTGTCTGGATCATGAGACCCCCCGCGCGAGAAGGAAGAACGGGGGCGTATAGGGCCGCCCCCCCCCTGATGCAAGAGTTTTGCGGCAGTGGCATGACGGTCCCGCTGGCGCATCGGGAATACCGGGCAGGTCCCATGATCCGTTCAAGCAGCCGTGACCTGCCCTCACTGACCCGGAAGCCCGCTCCGTGCGTTCGCATTAGGAACAGCACGGAGAACCGCCATGACCTCTTTCCGCATCGGACTCGCCTTAGCCGCTACCCTCGCCGCCACCGCCGCCTTCGCCCACCACGGCTGGAACTGGGCCGAGGACCAGCAGTCCCAGGTGACGGGGGAACTTCAGGCGGTGTCGATGAACCCGCCGCATCCCGAACTCGAACTTCTCGCCCCGGACGACGCGCGCTGGACCATCGAGCTCGGCAATCCGAGCCGCACTGAACGCGCGGGCTTCACCGCCGACTCAGCCGAGCCGGGCGTGGCGGTCCATGTTCTTGGCCACCGCGCCAAGGACGGCTCGAACCGGATGAAGGCCGTCCGGATCACGATCGACGGCACGGCTTATGACTTCTACCCGGAGATGATCGAGCCGCAGAACTGATGCTCGAGCTTCTGGAGGCCTGGCCGGGAGCGGCCTGGATCCGGGCCTCGGGCACCGGCTACCTGTTCGTGAACGCGGCCCACATCCTCGGGATCGGCCTTCTGCTCGGGGCAATTCTTCCGTTGGACGTGCGGCTGCTCGCGGGGCGTCCGGTGGCGACGGTGGCGCCCGTTCTCGTCCCGAGCGCCGGTGCGGGCCTTGCGCTTGCGGTCGTGACCGGCCTGTGGCTCTTCAGCGTGGATCCTTGGGAGTATCTCGGCAATCCGGCGTTCCTGTGGAAGCTGCCGCTGATCGGCGCCGCGGTCCTGAACCTCGCACTCCTCCACCGGAGCCGCGCTTGGCGCGCCGTGCGCCGCGGGGGACCGATCCCGGCCCGGATACGGGTCGGGGCGCTCACCTCCGCCGGGCTCTGGATCGCGGTCCTGTTGGCGGGCCGCTGGATCGGCTTCCTCTGAGACGGTCAACTTTCTGGGACCGAGCCGGGAGCCAGTCGTATAAAGCGTCTGGCCGCGAATAGCCTCAGCCATGCGCACGGCGTCCCCAGTCGGACCGGGCGGGCAGCCAGTCTCCGGCGCCCTGCGCCACTCGACATGCGGAGCGCGATATCCAAGCGCGCGGATCAGACCATCCGGATCACGTCCTTGCCGACCGCGAGCACATAGCCGCGTCGGGCGATGGTTTTCACCAGAAGCTCGCTCACCAGCTGGTTGCCGAGAGCGTCGCGCAGCCGCTTGACCCGCGTCGCCCCGGCCGCTTCGTCGCAGTCCGTGACGTTCTTGCCCGAGATCATCGACTCGATCTGCGCCCCGGTCAGGACGTCATCGTCCATCCGCGCCTCCGCCAGCACCGAAAGCGTCTCGATGGCAGCCTCGGTCAGGCTGAACTCCATGTCGTTGATGTAGACCGACCGGCTCTCGCGGCTGATCATCAGCGAGGCAACCTGAATGCCTGACCGCTGGATCGCCGACATCCGCCGGTTCAGCGCGACGATCGTGACCAGAAGCACCAGCGCGGCGACCAGAAGCGAGGTCGAGAAGACCAGCAGGACGAAGATCACCATGCGGTAGCTCGCCAGCACCTCCGAGAAGGTCGTGCCGGACTGCGCGAGGATCTCCAGAAGCCGGATCTCGGGGCCGGATCGCAAGGCGTCGACCTCGACGAAGAGCCGCTCGACGCGCGCGTTGAAGGCATCCGCATCCGGCAGGTTGAGGAAGAGGAACACCGCCGCGGCAGAGAGGATGAGCACGATGGCCGCGATGCCGCCGGCAACGACGCGGTTGCCGGCCCTGAGGGCGTCAGTAGCGGAGGAAGAAGCGTCCTGCACTCGCTTTCCTTTCGTCCAGTCCCTCCGGCCCGAATGTCGACAGGACATTCAGGAGCGTCCAGCCCGCCTGCGCGAGGCGCGGCTTCAGAACGCGCGTGGCGCCCTTGCGGTTGCAGGCGCCGTCCGGCACCTGCGCCACGCCGTAATGCAGGCGGAGAGGGCGGTCCTGCTTGGCCTTGTAATCGGCAAAGCAGGCGGCCTCGGCCGGCGCGGCCATCGCGCATCCAAGCGCGAGCACGGCCAGCAGGGCGACAAGTCTCATGGAACTGCTCCGGTTTCTCTTGCGCCGATCATGGGGAGCCATGGGACGATAATCAATGTCCGAGCCGATCCGGCGGCGCGGTTATCCGATAGCAGTGGCCGGTCATGGCCTCGCAGCGCACTGATATTGCCCCTCCGGACATGCCGCAGTCATGGTTGCGCCATAATCAATCCGGATCGCCCGGGCCGATCGCGTGGATCCGGAGATTCCTTCCTGCCTGCACCGCGGGCCCTGACAGCGAGGACAGCATGATCCCTCTTGCACGTCTTTCCCTTTCGCTCGCCGCGGCGCTTCTTGCCGCCGCTCCACTTCCGCCCGATCAGGCGCATGCACAGACCGTCGTTTCCCGTCCGATGCCGCAAGGCGCGGACCAGACCGTCATCCTGCCCTGGACGCGTCCCGTCCTGCCCGGCGAGGGCCACGGCAGGCCCGCAGCCTGGGGGCGGATATATCCGCCGCCGCAGGAGGTCCGACCGGCAGAGCGTCAGCGCGACCTCCGGCGCGACGACAAGGGCGGATGGCACGGCGGCGACCACGACCAATGGGAGAATCGCCAATGGATTGGCCCCCATGCCGGCGACCATCACTGGGACCAGCGCCGCGCACGGGAGGACTGGCGTCGCTGGTCGGACAGTTCCCGCTGGCGGGACCAGCGGCGGGCACCTCCATGGGCCGGACCCCCGCGGCCGGCACTGGACGACCTGCCCGGCGAGTGCCTGATCATCTCGCGCGCGGGCAGCACGGTCTATGACGGAGGCTGCCTCGCCCGCTACGGCATCAGCTACTGATCCCCCCGGGCGCGCGATCCCCCCAAGAGGCGCGCCCGCCGGCGGAGGCGGAAGGACGAGCAGCTTCCGCCTCCGTCACGGCCCCGGGCGGCCGGCAAGGCACCGAGGCCCCCTTGCCGCGCACCTTCATCCGGCTCCCCTGCAGAGCTTCCCCACAGGTCGCCGGCGCGCTAAAGCTCGGCCATGGACATCGCCTGCCCCGACTGGAGTCACGAAACCGCCGCCTTCGCCGAGGGCTTCACCTGCGTCGTCGGCGTGGACGAGGTGGGCCGCGGCCCTCTTGCCGGGCCCGTCACGGCCGCAGCGGTCCGTCTCTTCGCGGGTCGCATTCCAACGGGCCTGAACGACAGCAAGAAGCTGACCGCCGCCCGACGCGAGGCGCTCGCGGCCGAGATCGTCGCCGTGGCCGAGGTCTGCGTCGCCCATGCCTCGGTCGAGGAGATCGACCGGCTGAACATCCTGCAGGCCAGCCATCTCGCGATGGCGCGGGCGCTCGCGGGGCTGCCCTGCCCGCCCGACATCGCGCTGATCGACGGTCACCTGATCCCCAAGGGCCTCGGGCATCCGTGCCGCGCGATCGTGAAGGGCGATGCGCTCTGCCTGTCGATCGCAGCAGCCTCCATCGTGGCGAAGGTGGAGCGCGACCGGATCATGGTGGATTTGGAGCAACAGCACCCCGGCTACGGCTGGCGCACCAATGCCGGATACGGCACGCGGGATCATCTTCAGGCTCTTCTAAATCTTGGCCCGACCCCTCACCATAGGCGTTCGTTCAAGCCGGTCCACAATATCTTGTATCAAGAGGCTTCCGTAAGTCTTTGATTCAAAAAAGAATTTGACGGCGATTCGCCGATGACTCATCCTCTCAGACCACAGAACGGCGAAAGAATGCCGGCGGCAGAGGCAGAGAATGGCGACCAAGACGAAGACGACGGAGGCCCCGGCGCTTCCGCTGAACCAGATCCTTGCGGGTGATTGCATCGAGGTGATGCGGTCGCTGCCTGAATGTTCGGTCGACCTGATCTTCGCCGATCCGCCCTACAACCTGCAGCTCCGCGGCGACCTGCACCGGCCTGACAACAGCCGGGTGGACGCGGTGGACGACCACTGGGACCAGTTCTCGAGCTTCTCGGTCTATGACCAGTTCACCCGCGAATGGCTCGCGGCCGCCCGGCGGCTGCTGAAGCCCAACGGCGCGATCTGGGTCATCGGCAGCTATCACAACATCTTCCGCGTGGGGGCAGCCCTTCAGGACCAGGGATTCTGGATCCTGAACGATGTGGTCTGGCGCAAGTCGAACCCGATGCCGAACTTCAAGGGCAAGCGGCTGACCAACGCGCACGAGACGCTGATCTGGGCCTCGAAGCAGGAGGCCAGCAAGTACACCTTCAACTACGAGGCGCTGAAGGCGCTGAACGAAGGCGTGCAGATGCGCTCGGACTGGGTGATCCCGATCTGCACCGGCCACGAGCGGCTGAAGGACGAGGCGGGCGACAAGGCCCACCCGACCCAGAAGCCCGAGGCGCTGCTGCACCGCGTGATGGTCGCCACGACAAATCCGGGCGACGTGGTGCTCGACCCGTTCTTCGGCACCGGCACGACCGGCGCGGTGGCCAAGATGCTCGGCCGCGACTTCATCGGCATCGAACGCGAGGAAGCCTACCGCAAGGTCGCCGCCGAGCGGCTGTCGCGCGTGCGCCGCTTTGACGCCTCGGCGCTCGAGGTCTCGGGCTCCAAGCGGGCCGAACCGCGGGTGCCCTTCGGCCAGCTGGTCGAGCGCGGGATGCTGCGCCCGGGCGAAGAACTCTACTCGATGAACAACCGGCACAAGGCCAAGGTGCGGGCCGACGGCACGCTGATCGGCAACGACGTGAAGGGCTCGATCCATCAGGTCGGCGCCGCGCTGGAAGGCGCGCCCTCGTGCAACGGCTGGACCTACTGGTGCTACAAGCGCGAGGGCAAGATGATCCCGATCGACATCCTGCGCCAGCAGATCCGGGCGGAGATGGAAGACCCCCGCCCGAACTGACATCTCCCGAAATCAGGTTCCGCCCGTGCCGTAGGTCCTGCGCCACGGCACCACTTCCCTCGCCGTGTCGTCACGGCGAGGTTTTTTGCCTTGCCCGATCGGGCTCCTGCGCTCCGGGAACGGCCGCCGGCCGGTGCGGATCGGGCGGTGCCCCGGCCACGAGCGGGTCGGGGCACGGTTGATCAGACGGCCGGCTCGCTCTTCGGCGAAGTCACGGGCGCCTCGGGCGCTTCCGTCGGGGCGGCAGGCGCCGCGGCCTGGGTGGCCGGCACTTCCGTTACCGACACGGGTTCGTCCGCCCTCACGGCCGGCGCGGCTGCCGCAGAGGCAGCTGCCGGCGCGGCAGGGGCTGCGACCGGGGCCGCCGCCTCGTCGGCCACGGCTGCGCCGCCGAGGTTGTAGGGCGTCCAGTCCTCGATGTCGGGGTAGTATTTCTTCCGCCAGTCGCGCACGCGCGGGTTCATCCGGCTGCGCCAGTATCTGGGGAAGAGCGCCATGGCCGCCATCAGCGGGTAGCCATGCGGCAGTTGCGGGGCCTGCTGCTCGGAATAGGTCTGGAGCAGCGGGAAGCGCCGGTCGGGCTTGAAGTGGTGGTCCGAATGGCGCTGCAGGTTGATAAGCAGCCAGTTCGACGCCTTGTGGGCCGAATTCCAGCTGTGGTGCGGCATGACCGGCTCGGGCTTGCCGTCCGGCAGGATGCGCCGCGTCAGGCCGTAATGCTCGACGTAATTGGTCAGCTCGAGCTGCCAGATGGCCACGAAGGCCTGCACGAGGAACAGCAGGAGCCCCTGTGCCCCGCCGAGGGCGAGGGCCAGCCCCACCATCACGAGTTGCAGAGCGCCATAGACCCAGAACGGGTTCTTCAGCGACTGCGGAGGCCGGCCGGTGCGCTTGAGCAGGTCGACCTCGGTCTCCCAGGCGTGCTTGTGACCCTCGGTCAGAACGCGCTGGAAGTAGGTGTGGAAGTCCTCGCCGTAGCGGGCGGTCACCGGGTCCTCGGCCGTGCCGACATGGACATGGTGAACCTTCAGGTGCTCGGTCCGGAAATGGCTGTAGAGCACCATGGCGAGCAGGACGTCGCCCAGCCAGCGCTCAAGCCGGTTGTTGCGGTGGATGAGCTCGTGCGCATAGACGATGCCCACGATGCCGGTCATGACGCCGACCCCGATGAAGAGGCCGATCTTCTCGATCAGGCCCAGATGGGTCGCGTTGCTGACGTATCCGATCAGGCCGAAGACCAGCAGGAACTGGATCGGCACCCAGATCATGGTGAGAAGACGGAACCAGAACAGGTTCTTCTCGTCCGTCGCGGGATCCTCGTTCCTCGTGTTCAGGCCGACGACGAGATCCAGCAGGTCGAAGAGCCCCCAGGCGAAGAGGGGCAGCAGCAGGACCGTCCAGCCGCCATAGGCGGCGCCGATCAGGGCAAGGGGCACCATCGCGAGAGAGATCGCGAAGGGCAGCGCGCTCTTGATGTGCGCGATGGGTGGCGGGTTCGACTTCACGACGTCAGGAGGAGAAACCATTTCACTACTCCACTTACTACAGTCGGTCCGCGGAGACTATGCGAGTCGGCCCTCTCCTTTCCGGTGACCGATCGCCGCTGCGGCAACGTTCCATGCCTTGCGCATCAGCGTCGGAAGGGCGGCGGGCTGGAACAGGGCCTGCGGCACGAAGGCGCCGCGGTCGGGCGCTGCGTCCTGCGGAACCTCGGCAAGCAGCACCGTGAGCCGCAGGTGGAAGTGGGTGAAGGTGTGGCGGACCTCGGCGCCCGCGTCTTGCCACTCCGCCTCGAGCGGCGGGCCGGAGGGTCTGCCGCTGCGATCCCAGTCCGTGCCGGGCCAGCCGAGCATGCCGCCCAGCATCCCCGTCTCGGGCCGCGTCTCGAGGAGGACAGCGCCATCCGCACGCCGCGCGATCCAGAGCGTGCCCTCGCGCAGGGGCTTTTCGGCTTTCGGCGCCTTGCGGGGCAGCTCCGCCGCGACCCCCTCGCGGAAGCCCTGGCAGTCGGGGTTCAGCGGGCAGAGGCTGCACACCGGCTTCCGCGGCGTGCAGATCGTGGCGCCGAGGTCCATCATCGCCTGCGCATGGTCTCCCGGCCGATCCAGCGGGGTGAGGGTCGCGGCAAGCCGGGTCAGCACGGGCTTCGCCGCCGGAAGCGGCACCTCGACCCGGAAGAGGCGCGAGACCACGCGCTCGACGTTGCCGTCCACCACCGTCGCCGGCTCGTCGAAGGCGATGGCCGCAACCGCCGCCGCCGTGTAGGGGCCGACCCCCGGCAGGGTCATCAGGCCATCGCGCGTGCCGGGAAAGACTCCGCCGTGATCGGCCACCACCGCGCGCGCGCCCTTCAGCAGGTTGCGCGCACGCGCGTAGTAGCCGAGGCCCGCCCATTTGGCCATGACCTCGGCATCCTCGGCAGCGGCAAGGGCTGCGACGTCGGGCCAGCGCTCGGTGAAGCGGCGGAAGTAGTCGCGCACGGCGGCGACCGTCGTCTGCTGCAGCATGATCTCGGACAGCCAGACGCGGTAGGGATCGGGCCGCACGCCGGAGCGCCGCTCGGCCGGCCCCACCCGCCAGGGCATCACGCGCGCGTGCCGGTCATACCATACCAGGAGCCGCGCCGACATGTCGGCGGCCGCGGCCTCCGGGCTTTCCTCGGTGTCACGCAATCTTTATGCTCCCTCGCGCAGCGCGGCTCTGGCGCCTCCGGGCGCGGCGCCTAAGATAGGCGCACGATCAGGATTGAACAGATGGCCCGAGCTCCCTCCCCTCCGCCTGCCAAGCCGAACCGCCGGATGCGCGGGTTCGAGGCTGCATCGGGCCTGCTGCAGGAGCGGATCCGGAAGGCGGGCGAGAAGCGGGGCTTTGCGGTCACGAGACTACTTACGCATTGGCCCGAAGTCGCGGGCGAGGATCTCGCCCGTATCACGCGGCCGGTGAAGGTGGGCTATGGCGCGAGGGAGGGCTTCGGCGCCACGCTGACGATCCTCGTCTCCTCCGCCCATGCGCCGCTGGTGCAGATGCAGCTTCCTTCCCTGAAGGAGCGGGTGAACGCCTGCTACGGCTATGCGGCGATCCACCGGATCGTGCTCACGCAGACGGCACCTTCGGGCTTTGCCGAGGGGCAGGCGCTGTTTGATCCGGCGCCGTCCGCGCCGCGTCCCGTGGACCCCGCCGTGAAGGCCCGCGCGGTGCAGACCGCCGACGGCGTGCGCGACGAGGGGCTCAGGGCGGCGCTCGAACGGCTCGCCGAGAATTTCCTATCACGCTCCAAAGCATGAAGAGGCACGGAATGGTCAAGAAACTCGGGCTGGCGGCGCTGGCACTCACGACGGTCGCGGGCTTCGCCCTCTGGAACGGCAGCCGCGACGCGGGGCAGACGCTGCTGCCGCCGATGGCGGCCTCGGCACAGGAAGGGGCCGGATCCGAGACGGCTGCGACGGTCGAGGACATGGTGATGGGCGCCGAGGATGCGCCTGTGAGCATCGTCGAATATGCGTCCTTCACCTGCCCGCATTGCGCGACCTTCGAGCAGGACGTGCTGACGCCGCTCAAGCGCGACTACATCGATACGGGCAAGGTGCGCTTCACCTTCCGCGAGGTCTACTTCGACCGCTACGGCCTCTGGGCCGCGATGGTCGCGCGTTGCGGCGGCGAGATGCGCTATTTCGGCATCGCCGACCTGATCTTCGACCAGCAGAAGGAATGGGTCGCCAATGATCCGGGGCAGGTCGCCGCCAACCTGCGCAAGATCGGCAAGACGGCCGGTCTCGACGATGCGGCGCTCGATGCCTGCATGAACGATCAGGCAAAGGCCGAGGCGATGGTCGCGGCCTTCCAGAAGAACAGCCAGGCGGACGACATCACGGCCACGCCCTCGCTGATCATCAACGGCACCAAGCACTCGAACATGAGCTACGGCGAGCTGAAGGAGATCATCGAGGCGGAGCTCGCCAAGGAATGAGCGCGCCTCTCGCCGGTGTCCGGGTCGTGGAACTGGCCCGGATCCTGGCCGGTCCCTGGGCGGGGCAGGTGCTGGCGGACCTTGGCGCGGATGTCGTCAAGGTCGAGGCGCCCGAGGGTGACGACACCCGCCGCTGGGGCCCCCCCTTCATCGAGCGCGAGGGCGACCGCTCGGCCGCGTACTTCCACGCGGCCAATCGCGGCAAGCGCTCTGTCACGGCCGATTTCCGCACGCCGGAGGGGCAGGCGCTGGTGCGGCGCCTCGTGGCCGATGCCGATGTGGTGATCGAGAACTTCAAGGTGGGCGGGCTCGCGAAATACGGGCTCGACTGGCCGTCGCTGCGCGAGGTGAACCCGCGGCTCGTCTATTGCTCGATCACGGGCTTCGGGCAGGACGGACCCTACGCCCACCGCGCGGGCTACGACTTCATCATCCAGGGCATGGCGGGGCTGATGAGCGTGACCGGCGCGGCCGAGGGCCAGCCGCAGAAGGTGGGGGTGGCCGTCACCGACGTCTTCACCGGCATCTATGCCGCGACCGCCATCCTCGCGGCGCTGCACCAGCGCGAGAGCACAGGGCTCGGCCAGCATGTGGACATGGCGCTGATGGACGTGGCCACGGGAATCATGGCCAATCAGGCGATGAACTACCTCGCCACGGGAACGGCCCCTCGCAAGATGGGCAACGAGCATCCGAACCTCGCGCCCTATGCGGTTTTCGACTGCGCCGACGGCTGGATCATCATCGCGACCGGGAACGATGCGCAGTATCGCCGGCTCTGCGGGCTTCTGGGCCTGCCGGGGCTGGCCGAGGCGCCGTCGTTCCTCACCAATGCCGACCGGGTGGCGAACCGGACGGAGCTGGCACAGGCCCTGACCTCCGTCACACGGGGCTGGAAGAAGGCCAACCTCCTCGCCGCTTGCGAGGCACAGGGCGTTCCGGCAGGTCCGATCAACGACATGGGCGAGGTCTTCGCCGATCCGCAGATCCGGCACCGGGGCATGCGGATCGAGCCGGGCGGCGTACCCGGCGTGCGCTCGCCCTTCCGCTTCTCGGGGGCCGAGCTCTCGCTCGGCCGTCCCGCTCCGCGCCTCGGCGAGCATCAGGCGGAAGTGCTGGGGGATCCCGTGGAGCAGGAGTGAGAGGCCGGACGCCCTCTCAGCCGCGCCGCGTCAGGCCCAACCGGTCGAAGGCCGCGTCGATCTCGGCCCAGTCATCCAGTTCGAGCCGCACCGGCAGGGTCAGGACCTTCTGCCGGAAGGAGGGCGGCAGTCGCACCGCGTCCTTCTCGGTGGTCACGAGCTGCGCGCCGAGCGCCATCGCCTCGATCTCGAGCCTCCGCATCAGCGCCTCGCCCAGAGGCTGGTGATCGTCCAGCGCCTCGGCCCGCAGAAGCTCCGCCCCTTCGGCACGCAGCGAGGCGAAGAACTTCTCGGGCCGCCCGATCCCGGCAAAGGCCAGAACACGCGCACCCTGCCAGTCCATCCCCATCTGCAGCGTCGCGAGCCGCCCCGTCAGCCGCGGCACGGGCAGCGCCGGCCAGTCCGCGGCGAAGCGCCGTTGTGCGTCCGGGGGTCCGATCGAGACGAGCAGATCGGCCCGCGCGAGGCCTTCCGCCACCGGCTCGCGCAGCGGACCGGCGGGCAGGCAGCGGCCGTTGCCGAATCCTACGCCCGCATCCACCACCACGAGCGACAGGTCCTTGACCACCGAAGGGTTCTGAAACCCGTCATCCAGCAGGATCGCGCGGGCGCCCGCAGCCTCGGCGGCGCGGACGCCCTCGGCCCGGTCGCGCGCGACCCAGGCGGACCCGAAGGCCGCCAGCAAAAGCGGCTCATCCCCCACATCCGACGCCTTGTGACGCCGCGGATCGACCTGCACCGGGCCCTCAAGATCGCCGCCATAACCTCGCGAGACGACATGCGCGGCAATACCCCGTCCCTCCAGCCGCTGGATGAGAGCGATGGCCATGGGGGTCTTGCCGGCTCCGCCTGCGTTGAGGTTGCCGATGCAGATCACCGGAACACCTGCGCGATGACCTGGCCTGCGCAGCCTCCGCTCAGTGGCCGCGGCGTAGAGCCGACCCAGCGGTGCCAGCAGCCGCGCGGCGGCGGCCGGCTGGTCGGGCGGCGTGAACCAGAAGCCCGGCGGGCGCATCAGGGCTCCTTCTCCACCAGACGGCCGGCGAGCGCCACCATGCGGTCGGTCACCTCCGTTCCCTCGGACACGACGGCCCATCCCGCATGCGCGAGGCGCGCCACCCGATCCGGAGCGAGCAGGTCCGCCAGCGCCTCGGCCAGTTCCCGCGAGGATGAGACCGGCATCGACGCCCGCGCGGCGGCGATCCGGGCGAAGGTCACTCCGTGGATCCCCGGCCGCGGGCCGTGGATCAGCGCGGACCCCAGCGACGCGGCCTCGAGAGGATCAAGGATGCAGCCTGCGCCGAGACTTCCGCCGAGCCATGTCACCGGCGCCAGCCGATACCAGAGCCCGAGCTCGGCCATGCCGTCCGCCACGAAGACCTCGGTCTCGGCATCGGGTTCCTCGTCGGCCGACCGGCGGGCCACCTTCCATCCCTCCGCCTCGAAGCGGTCGGCAAGCGGCCCCGCGCGCTCGGCCTCCTGCGGCACCGCGATCAGAAGCATCCGGTGGGCGAGCTTCAGAGCAGCGTGGTGGGCTGCGATGATCGCGGCCTCTTCTTCCTCGGGCAGGCCCGCCGCGAGCCACACCTGCCGCGTGGCCAGGAGGCGGGCGAGGGCGGCGCGCTCGGCCTCGGTGCAGGGCAGCGCGAGCGTGCCCTCTTCCAGGCGGCCGGCGACCTGCGTCACCTGGGTGGAACTTCCCGCCTTGCGGAAGGCGCGGGCAGCCGTCTCGTTCACGGTGAAGACGTGGCGGAACCGCGACAGCAGGTTCCGCATCTGCCCGGGCCACCAGGTCTCGCGCCCAGGCAGGATGCGCGGCGCGATCCCGTCCACCAGCGCAAGCGGAATGTCGCGGTCGAAGGCCGCGTGGATCAGCCGGGGCCTCAGTTCGCCTTCGGCCATGAAGGCCGCATCCGGCTTCCAGTGATCGAGGAAGTCGGCCACGGCCGCCTGCGTGTCGGGCGGAGGCGGCTGCACCATCAGGATCCCGCCCGAGCCAACCTGCGCATGGGTGGTGAGCAGCACCGGAAATCCCTCGTCCAGGATGATCCGGCGCCCCAGTTCGGCCATCGGCCGGGCCGACTCGCGCGAGGGCGCATGCAGCCAGACCAGCTTGCCGAGCGGGCGCTGGGGCCGGACCGGCCCCTCGGCGGGGTCACGCCGCAAGGCAGTCCCGAGCGAGAGGCCGAAGGCGTTCGCCATGGGTGGCTCGTATCAGATCCCGAGTTCCTCGGTGGCCGAGGCCGGCTGCTCCTCGTCCCGCAGCCGGTGGATATGCGCAATGAAATAACGCACATGGGCATCGTCCACCGTCCGCTGCGCCTCGGCCTTCCAGGCCGAATAGGCCGAGGCGTAGTCGGGGAACATGCCGACGATGTGAATGGCCTTCACGTCCTTGAAGACGTTCTTCGTCGGGCTGACGAGTTCGCCACCGAAGACGAGATGAAGACGCTGGGCCATGGCGATGCTCCTTTGAGTGGCGGAATGTCGCGCACCCTAGACGATGCGCGGCGGGGGTCAAGGACGGCAGACGGCGGGGGCTGGCGCGCAGCCCGATGCCCCGCCGCGGCGAGCGGCGCCGTTCAGCGCGCGGCACGGCAGCGGCCGGGCCTGCCGGGCGCTTCCCGACGCCGCGAAGGCGGTAAGCAATCAGGATAGGTCGCGCGCGAGAAGCTGGCCGCCAGGCCCGGCCGTGACCTCGAAGCGGCTGATCTTCTTGATGAGGTCCGAAAGCTTGGCCGAGCCGTAGGTTCGGGTGTCGAAGTCCGGATTGGCCTGGGTGATGAACTGGCCGATCTGGCCCAGCGTATACCACTCGCCCTCCGGATCTATGGCGCGCATGGCAGCGACGATCAGGGGAATCGCCTTCATCGGTTCTTCCTTTCCGCGCTGCACCGGCTGCGGCTGCGGCTCGTCGGCCGGCCGCGGCTCGCGCACGGGAACCTCGTCCGAGCCGAGGTTCTCGACGTAGATGAAGCGCTTGCAGGCCATGCGGAACGCCTCGGGCGTCTTCTTCTCGCCGATGCCGTAGACGTCCAGCCCCTGCTCGCGGATCCGGGCGGCGAGGCGGGTGAAGTCGCTGTCCGAAGAGACCAGCACGAAGCCGTCGAAGAGGCCCGAGTGGAGGAAGTCCATCGCCGAGATCACGAGGCCGATGTCGGAGGCGTTCTTGCCCTTGGTGTTCGAGAACTGCTGATCGGCGACAAGACCGAGCGCCGCGACCTTCTTGGCCCAGGCGTTCAGCCGCATGGCCGACCAGTCGCCATAGATCCGCCGCACGGAGGCCTCGCCCAGGGCCGCGATCTCCTCGAAGATCGCCTCGGCGTAGTTGGCAGGCACGTTGTCGGCGTCGATCAGCACGCAGAGACGCGGGGCGCGAGGTTCGGTCATGATCGCTCCTGTTTTTCCTTTCCTGCACCATTGTCCGCGCACGGGAAAGTCCGGAAACGATGGGACACCGCGAAGCTTGGCCGACGCAATGCCCGGGTGGGCTCCGAGCGGGAGGCGTTTCCGAAGCGCAGGCTCTCGCCGGAAGGCCCTTTGGCCGGAAGCCGGACGGGCAGTTCGAAGCGGTTGTGCCGCAGGCAGAGGCGGTCCGAAGCGTGCCGCGGCAGGAACGGGACGGCACGGCGTCGCAAGCCGCGTGCTGCATGACCGGAAATGGCCCTGCACCGAGGCTCTTGTGCACCGGAACTGCTGGCTGCAGCCTGTCGCTCACGGATCCGTCATCACCGTTCCTGCGGCGCGGAGGTCGCCTTGTGCCCGATGAGGCGGAAGGCTAGGTTGCGCGCCGTTCGACCGGAGACGTCACGACATGCGCCGCACCCTTCTTCTTCTGACCGTCCTCGCCGGCCTCGCCGCCTGCGGCAAGAAGGAGCCCGAGATCATCCTGCCCACCGACAGCTGTGGCGCGATCCGTCTGCAGGGCCTCGTCGGCCAGCCTGCCGAGGTGCTGGAGACGATCCGTTTCACCCAGCCCGTCCGCGTGGTGCAGCCGGGTCAGGCGGTCACCATGGACTTCAGCCCGAACCGGCTCACGATCGAGACGAACGAAGCGGGGCGGATCGTCCGGATCGCCTGCGGCTGATCCGCCGCTCCGACGCGCAGGGCCGGATACCGGGCCGCTGTCGCGGAACCGGTTCCTCGACGCGGGAGGACGGTTCGGGCTTCGAGCCTTTCGCCTCCCGTGAGTGACGGCTCGGGAGGCTTCCAGCACTCTGCCTTCCCGGGCGTGACGGCGCGGGGGCCTCCGGCATTCTGCCTTTCTGGAGGTGCCGGCTCGGGGGTCTCCGGCATTCTGTCTTTCTTGACGTGCCGGCTCGGGGGGCTTCCGGCATTCTGCCTTCCCGGAGGTGCCGGCTCGGGGGGCATCGAGCCCCCTCTCGCCGGCGCTGCCGCGGAAGGCCCTTCGGCGCAGTCGAGGAATTGAAGCGCATCCCGGGATTTCGCCGCGTTGCAAGGAAGTGCGGATGTGCGCGGCAATCCTGGCGTGGCGCGGGCGAAGGCTGACCTTCGGACGGGGACGCAGGATCTGGCGGGGTCGCTGGAGCGGCCCGGAACACTTGCCCCGGGATGCTGAAGCTTCGCCGACTCGACTCTTCTTTCCCCTCCGCGGTATCCTGAACGAAACAGGAACGTGACAATGGCGCGGCGACGGATTCTCTGCCTGTGGTTCCCCCGGCTGGCGGCCGAGCGGCTGTTGCGGCGGCGCAACGAGGCCCTGCCGCCGCCTCTCGCGGTGGTGGGAGAGCGGCGGGGGGCGCAGGTCCTGACGGCCGTCTCGGCCGAGGCGGAGGCACTGGGCCTCGGCCCCGGCCAGGGCCTGCGTGATGCCACCGCGATCTGCCCTCAGCTTGTCACCGCCACGGAGGATCAGCCGGCAGAGGCCGCCTTCCTCACCGTCCTGCGCCGCTGGTCGGGAAAGTTCTCGCCTTGGGTCGCCGAGGAGCCCCCTGCGGGGCTGACGGTCGATCTGACCGGCTGCGCCCATCTCTTCGGTGGCGAAGAGGCGCTTCTCGGCGTGGTCGAGGCCGATTGTGCGGCGCTGGGTCTCACGGTGCGGGCGGCCATCGCGGACACCCCCGGCGCAGCCTGGGCGCTGGCGCGCCATGCCGGGCGCAGGGCGGCGGCCAGCCGCAGCGGCGACGCGATCGAGCAGGAGGCCCACGCCACCCGCGCGCGGGCGATGAGGCGCCGGGCGCTGGCCCCGCCCAGCGGCGGGACGCTCGGCGTGATCGCCGCACCCGGGCAGATGCGGCAGGCGCTCGCGCCGCTGCCGGTCGCGGCCCTGCGGCTGCCGGAGGGCTCGGCCGAGGCCCTGGCCCGGCTCGGCCTGCGCCGTGTGGGCGACCTGCTCGACCTGCCGCGCGCCTCTCTCGCCCGGCGCTTCGGCACCGAGGTGCTGCGCCGGATCGACCAGGCGCTGGGACTCGAACCCGAGCCGGTCTCGCCCGCCCGCGCGCCGCTGCATTTCGCCGTGCGGCTGACGCTTCCCGATCCGATCGGTCTGCGCGAGGATGTGGAGGCGGGTCTCGACCGGCTGTTGCCGCCGCTCTGCGAGCGGCTGAAGGAGAAGGGGCGCGGGGCGCGGCGGGTGCGGCTGCAGGCCTTCCGCAGCGACGGGCAGGTGCCCATGGTCGAGGTCGGCCTTGCGCGGCCTGCCGATACCCCCGACCGGATCCGTCCCCTGCTTGCCCTGAAGCTCGAGACGATCGATGCGGGCTTCGGCATCGACATGTTGCGGCTCTCGGCCGTCGAAACCGAGCCGATGGTTGCCCGCCCGCACCGCGGCCCCTCCTCCGGAGCGCAGCAGGCCGATGCGCTGGCCGATCTGGTGGGCCGGCTCGGCGCCCGGCTGGGGATGGAGGCGGTGACGCGGTTCCACCCGGCAGAAAGCCACATCCCGGCGAAATCCGCCCTCATCCTCGCCGCCGCCTGGTCCGAGCCTGCCGGCGCCTGGCCCGCCCCCCATACACCGCGGCCGCTGGTCCTCTTTCCGCCCGAGCCCGCCGAGGCGGAGGGCTCGCCCCCCTGCCGCATCCGCTGGCGCCGCCGCCTGCGCCGCATCGTCCGGGCCGAGGGACCGGAGCGCATCCTGCCGGAATGGTGGCTCGACGATCCCGACTGGCGCAGCGGCCCGCGCGACTACTGGGCGGTGGAGCTGGAGGACGGCGAACGGATCTGGATCTTCGAGGCGATGGGGGGGCTGCTCTCGGGCGGCTGGTGGGTCGAGGGCGAGATGGCCTGAGCGGGCAGCGTCGAGGCCCGGCCGCCTCAGAGCAGCGGCCGCAGCAGCGCCATCGGATGCGCCCGCAGGGTCAGGCGGAAGGCGACGTAATCCTCGACCACCTCCTCGCCCAGCGTCATCTCGCGCAGGGCCACAGCGGGCTCGACGATGCCCTCGCCGTCCATGTCGCCCGCGAAGAGCGGAAGCGGCCGCTCTCCCGTGAGGGCGCGGGCCTGCCACATCGCCTCGCGCCGCGAGAGGCCGAGGGCGGCGAAACAATCCGCCTCGGCCAGCCGCGTCACCGTTGCGGGCGAGGCCCCCGCCCGCCGCCAGACATCCCCGACGGCCCGGTAGCCGTTGCCTCGGGCCGCGACGATCCAGAGCGCCTCCTCTTCCGGCACGCCCTTGATCTGGCGGAACCCGAGCCGGAGCGCGAGGCGGCCGCGCCCGTCCGGCTCCATCACGTTGTCCCAGCGGCTGGCGTTGATGCAGGGCGGCAGAACCACCACCCCATGGGCGCGCGCGTCCCGCACGATCTGCGCCGGCGCATAGAAGCCCATCGGCTGCGAATTCAGCAGCGCGCAGGCGAAGATGCCCGGGTGATGGCACTTCAGCCAGGCCGAGGCATAGACGAGGAAGGCAAAGCTTGCCGCGTGGCTCTCGGGGAAGCCGTAGGATCCGAAGCCCTCGATCTGCGAGAAGCAGCGGGCGGCGAAGTCCTCGTCGTAGCCGTTGGCGCGCATCCCCTCCATGAAGCGGTCCTTCAGCGCCGTCACGTTGCCGTGCTTCTTGAAGGTGGCGAGCGCCCGGCGAAGGCGGTCGGCCTCGTCGGGGGTGAAGCCCGCGCCGATGATGGCGATCTGCATCGCCTGTTCCTGGAAGAGCGGCACGCCCAGCGTCTTGCCCAGCACCTCGCCGAGTTCATCCGAGGGAAAGCTTACCGTCTCCTCGCCGTTCCGCCGCCGGATGTAGGGATGCACCATGTCGCCCTGGATCGGGCCGGGGCGGATGATCGCCACCTGGATCACGAGGTCGTAGAAGCGCCGGGGACGCATCCTGGGCAGGAAGTTCATCTGGGCCCGCGACTCCACCTGGAACACGCCCAGCGAGTCCGACCGGCACAGCATGTCGTAGGTGGGCCCGTCCTCCTCGGGCAGGGTGGCGAGAGAGTAGCGCGTGTGGTGGTGCCGCTCGATCAGGTCGAAGGCCTTGCGGATGCAGGTCAGCATCCCCAGCGCCAGCACGTCGACCTTGAGGATCCCCAGCGCGTCGATGTCGTCCTTGTCCCAGCAGATGACCGTCCGATCCTCCATCGCCGCGTTCTCGATGGGCACGAGTTCGTCGAGCCGCCCCTCGGTGATCACGAAGCCGCCGACATGCTGCGAGATATGGCGCGGAAAGCCCTGGATCTCGTCGATGAGTTGCAGCGTCAGCCAGAGCCGCCGGTCGGCCGGGTCGAGGCCGATCTCGCGCAGGCGCTGCTCGGTGAGGGATCCCGGCCCGCCCCAGCCCCAGATCTGGCTCGACATCGCGGCCAGCGTATCCTCGGAAAGCCCCATCGCGCGGCCGACCTCGCGCACCGCCCGCTTGCCGCGATAGTGGATCACCGTGGCGCAAAGGCCGGCGCGATGCCGCCCGTAACGCTCGTAGATGTGCTGGATCACCTCCTCGCGCCGCTCGTGCTCGAAATCCACGTCGATGTCGGGGGGCTCGTTCCGGGCCTCGGACACGAACCGCTCGAAGACCATGGTGCCGATCTCGGGGCTGACCGAGGTCACCCCCAACGCATAGCAGACGATGGAATTCGCCGCCGAGCCGCGGCCCTGGCAGAGGATGCCCCGATCGCGCGCGAAGCGGACGATGTCGTGGACGGTGAGGAAATAGGGCTCGTAGCCGAGCTTGCCGATCAGCTCCAGCTCGTGCCGCGCCTGGGCCTCGACCTTCGCCGGCGCGCCTGACGGATAGCGCCAGTCGAGCCCCTCGCGCGTCAGCCGGGCGAGCCGGTCCGAAGGACCCTCGCCATCGGCGATCTCCGAAGGGTATTCGTAGCGCAACTCGCTCAGGCAGAAGCCGAGCCGGCCGGCGATCTCGGCGCTGCGGAACACGGCTTCCTCGTGGCCCGGATAGAGGCGCAGCATCTCGGCCTCCGAGCGGATGCGCTGCTCGCCATTGGCCAGCGCCCGGCGGCCGAGCTCATCCACCCGGCAGCCGAGCCGGATCGCGGTCAGCACGTCGGCCAGCCGCCGCCGCGCCCCGTGGTGCAGGATCGGCAGGCCGGAGGCGACGGTGGGCACCCCCAGCCGCGCGGCCAGCAGCGCCAGCCGCTCGAACCGCTGCCGGTCCTGCCCCGCATACTGCGGCGCGAGGATCAGCGAGACCCGCCCGGGACAGCACGTGGCCAGCTGCCCCGCCAGCGCCCGCCACTCCGCCGAGGGACGGGCGGGCGGGTGGAGCAGCAGCTCCTGCCCCTCGGCATGGGCGAGCAGATCGGCGAGGCCCAGGTTGCAGCCGCCCTTGGGCGCCGCCCGCCGCCCGACGGTCAGCAGCCGGCAGAGCCGGCCCCAGGCGGCGCGGTCGCGCGGCAGGACGGTCACGGTGACACCCTCGCGCACCACCACCCGCGCCGCCGGGACGAGGCGCGGGGCCGATCCCGTCTCGCGCAGAATCTCCTTTGCCTCGCAGAAGGCGCGCACGATCCCGGCGACCGAGTTCTCGTCGGCAATCGCCAGCGCAGGCAGCCCCAGAGAGGCGGCGCGCCGCATCAGCTCCTCGGGATGCGAGGCGCCGGTGAGAAAGGTGAAATTCGACGTGGCCGACAGTTCCACGAACGGCATGGCAGTGCCCGAGTCGCTTGAACGAAAAGGGAACATACCTCGCATGGGAACGGAAGGGGAGTCCCTCCGTGCCGGCGCTCCGGCTCAGGCCCCCTCGCGCAGCCGGTTCAGGATCGCCTCGTTGGCATAGCCGTCGGCGACGAGACCCCGCGCCGCCTGCCAGGCCCGAAGGGCTGCGAGCGTGTTCGGCCCGATCATCCCGTCCGCACCGCCCGTGTCGAAGCCTGCCGCCGTCAGCAGCCGCTGCAGCTCGGTCCGCTCGGCCGCGGCCAGCGCCCGGTCGCCCCGCGGCCAGCCGCCCGTGAAGGCAGGCCCGCCCTTCAGCCGGTCGGCAAGATGGCCCACGCCGATCACATAGGCATCGGCCGGATTGTAGCGCGAGATCGCGCGGAAGTTCGGATAGATCAGGAAGGCCGCCCCCTGCGCCCCGGCCGGCAGGAGAAGCGCGGCCTCGCCCGCCGGCAGCGGTGCGCCATCGGGCCGGCGGAGGCCGAGTGCCTGCCACTGCCCGACAGGCTGGCGCAAGGCCTTGCCGCTCCGCGCGAAGTCGAAGCCCGGGGGCAGCCGCACCTCGACGCCCCAGGGCTCGCCCCTCCGCCAGCCCGATGCGGCCAGATAGGCGGCCGTCGAAGCCAGGGCATCCGAGGGATCCTCCGACCAGATATCGCGCCGCCCGTCGCCCGTGAAATCCACCGCATGGGCAAGGTAGGAGGTCGGCATGAACTGCGTATGCCCCATCGCCCCCGCCCAGCTTCCGGTCATCGCCTCGGGCCGCACGTCGCCACTGTCGAGGATCTTCAGCGCCGCGATCAGCTGCTCCTCGAAGAAGGCAGCGCGCCGTCCGTCATGCGCCAGCGTCGCCAGCGCCCCCACGAGCGGATGGTCGCCGCGCCGCGTCCCGTAGGAGGTCTCCATCCCCCAGACCGCCACGACGATCTCCTTCGGCACCCCGTAGCGCGCCTCGATCCGCCCAAGCGGCGCCGCGTGCCGCGCGAGAGCCTCGCGGCCATTCGCGATCCGCGTCTCGGACACGGCGGCATCAAGATAATCCCAGAGCGTTCTATTGAACTCGGCCTGGTTGCGGTCGCGCGCCACGGCCTCCGCATCGTAGCGAACGCCCCGGAAGGCCGCGGCGAAGGTTTGGGGCCGGATGCCCGCGGCCAGCGCCCGCGGCCGGAACCCCTCCACCCAAGCCTCGAGCCCGGCCTGCGCCGCCCGCTCCGCCTCGGTCATGGTCACCGGAACCACCCCCCGCTCCACCGGTCGCTGCGACACCGCCACCGGTTCGGCGGCCGCCGGCCCGACTGCCGCCAGGCACAGCCCCAGAAGGAAAATCCGCATCCTGTCCCCACCTGCTCTTGCTCTTCTCGTTCCGGCAACTTTAGCGCGAGCAGGCCCATCCGCAAAGCCGGAAGCGGAGAACGCAGCCACGACCGGCCATCCGCGCGAGACATCCGCCAGCAAGGCACATCAAGTGCACCAGGGCCCGCTACCTGCACCGACGGGTATCCTTCACTCTTGAAAAATATCCTCGGGGGGCGCGGGGGGCAGACAGCCCCCCGCCCTGGCCGTGGCGCTGCGGTCAGCGACGTGTGCGCAGCACCCGCCGCTTCGCCTTCCCGGCCTTCGCCGCCTCGCGGCCGGGCTTGCGCGGTGCCGACCGGCCGCGGCGGCCTTTCGGCCCCGGCAGGCCGCGGTCCTCGACCGTCAGCAGCTCGAGCATGAGCCCCCCGGTCAGCGGAACCGCCTCGGCGAGCCGCACCGTCACCCGCTGCCCGATGCCCAGCACCGTTCCCGTATTCGATCCCATCAGCGTCTGGCTCTCGGGATCGAAATGGAAGAATTCGCGCCCCACCGAACGGATCGGGATCAGGCCGTCCGCCCCGCTCTCGTCCAGCTTCACGAACAGCCCGAAGCGCTGCACACCCGAGATCCGGCCGGTGAACTCCGCGCCCACCCGGTCCGAGAGCCAGGAGGCGAGATAGCGGTCGGTCGTGTCCCGCTCGGCCGCCATGCTGCGCCGCTCGGTGTCCGAGATCTGCTTCGCCGTCTCCTCGAGCATCTCGATGTCCTGCGCCGAGAGCCCGTCGTCGCCCCAGCCGTGGCCGAGGATCAGCGCCCGGTGCACGATCAGGTCGGAATAGCGCCGGATCGGCGAGGTGAAATGCGCGTAGCTCCGCAGCGCCAGGCCGAAATGGCCGAAGTTCTCCGGGTGGTAATAGGCCTGCGTCATCGAGCGCAGCGTGGTGATGTTCATCAGCTCGTCGAACTCGGTCCCCTCGGCCTGCGCGAGCAGCCGGTTCAGATGCGCGGTCTTCAGCACCTGCCCCTTGGCCAGGGTAAAGCCCGAAGCCTCGGCCACCTCGCGCAGAGACTCGAGCTTGTCGACCGACGGCTCCTCGTGGACGCGGAAGAGCAGCGGCCGGCGCAGGCGCACCAGCTCCTCGGCGGCGGCCACGTTGGCGAGCACCATGAACTCCTCGATCAGCCGGTGCGCATCGAGCCGCTCTCGGAAGGCCACCGACAGCACGCGGCCCTCCTCGGACAGCTCGATCTTCCGCTCGGGCAGGTCCAGTTCGAGCGGCTGGCGCAGGGCGCGGGCCTGCTTCAGCGCCGCATAGGCGTCGTAGATCGGCCGGATAACATGATCCAGCAAAGGCGCCGTCACCTCGTCCGGCTGGCCGTCCTGCGCCCGCTGCACCTGAGCGTAGTTCAGGCTCGCGCGCGACCGCATCATGCCGCGCGTGAACCGATGGGAAAGTTTTTCTCCTTGCGCCGAGAGCCGCATCCGAACCGCCATGCAGGGCCGATCCACCGCCTCGTGCAACGAACAGAGGTCGCCCGAGAGCGCGTCCGGCAGCATCGGCACGACGCGGTCGGGGAAGTAGGTCGAGTTGCCCCTCCGCCGTGCCTCGCGGTCGAGCGCCGAGCCGGGCCGGACGTAGTGGGCCACATCGGCGATGGCCACCCAGAGGATGTGACCGCCGGGATTCTGCGGATCCGGGTCAGGCTCGGCCAGAACCGCATCGTCGCGGTCGCGCGCGTCGATCGGGTCGATGGTGACGAAAGGCAGGTGGCGCAGATCCTCGCGCGCGCCCATTGGCGCGGGGCCCGCCGCCCCGGCCTCGGCCAGAACCGCCTCGGGGAAGCTGTCGGGGATGCCGTGCTGGTGGATCGCGATCAGCGAGACGGCGCGCGGGCCCGCCGGGTCGCCGAGCCGGGCAGTGATGCGCGCCTGCGGCAGGCCGAGGCGGCGCGGCCCGACCTGTTCGGCCTCGACAAGCTCGCCGTCGCGGGCACCGCCAGTGCCGTCCTGCGTGACGCTCCACTCCTTCTCCTCGCCCTTGTCGATGGGCAGGATCCGCCCGCCCTCCGACCCGCCGCGGAAGATACCGAGAACCTTCGGCTTCGCCCCACCGAGCCTGCGGATCAGCCGGGCCTCGTGGCTGTGGTCCTCGCCCTCGACCTCGGTCACGCGCGCAAGGATGCGCTCGCCCTGCGCCAGCGCCGGATCGCCCTTCTTGGCCACGAAGAGGATGCGTGGCGGCTCCCCCTCGCCGCCCCATTCCAACGGCCGCGCGAAGAGGTCGCCCTGCGCATCCGGCCCCATGATCTCGAGCACCGAAACCGGCGGCAGCGCACCCTGCGGCAGGAAGCTGCGCTTGCGCTTTTCCAGCGCGCCCTCCGCCTCCATCTCGCGCAGGAGCCGCTTCAGCTCGATGCGCGCGGCACTGCCCTTGACGCCGAAGGCGCGGGCGATGTCACGCTTGGCCGTCAGTGACGGGTTCTCGGAAATCCAGTCGAGGATCTGGCTCTTGGAGGGGATCTGGTCCATGCCGAGGAGGTAGCACGCCCCCCGCGCCCCGTCATCCGCAATCAGGAGCAGCCCGGCGCGCGCTTCATCCGGCCGGTCGGACACGACACTGTCCCGGCCCCCGTCACCGGCGCCCGGAAACCGGCAGGGAGACTTCAGAACTCCAGCACCATGTCCTGATGCGGAATGCCCGCGTCCAGATACTCTTCGCCGATGCGTCGGAAACCGAGCTTCTCGTAGAACCCGGTCGCATGGCTCTGCGAGCCGAGCTTCGCGCGGCGGATGCCGGGAACGGCCCGCAGTTCGGACACGGCCGCACGGATCAGGGCGACGCCCACGCCCGTGCCACGGCACTCCGCCAGCACGCAGACACGGCCGATCTTGCCGGTCTCTCCGCGAAGCAGCAGCCGCGCAGTGCCGACCGCCCGCCCTTCATCCATCGCCAGCAGGTGAATGGCCTCGTCGTCGAGATCGTCGATCTCGTCCGCCTCCGGCACGCCCTGTTCCTCGATGAACACGACGCGCCTCAACGCGCGGCAGACAGCGAGGTCGGACGTGCGGGAGACATTCATGCGAAATACTCTTTCAGGACCCGCTTGTAGATCGCCTTGAGCGCCGGGATCTGCGCGACCTCCACCCGCTCGTCGACCTGGTGCATGGTCTTGCCGACGAGGCCGAATTCCACGACCGGGCAGTGGGCCCTGACGAAGCGCGCATCCGAGGTGCCGCCGCTGGTGGAACCTTCCGGCCGGATGCCGGTCTCCGCCTCCACCGCGTCCGCCACGAGCTGCGACAGGCTTCCCGGTGGCGTCAGGAAGCTCTCGCCCGAGATCTTCACGGTCATGTCGATCGCGACGCCGGTTTCCCCCTGAACCCGCTCGGCCTCGGCAGCCAGCCAGTCGGTCAGGCTCGTCCCCGTATGGAGGTCGTTGAACCGGATGTTCACCGTCGCGCGGCAGAGCGCGGGGATCACATTGGTCGCCGGATTGCCGGTGTCGATCGTCGTTACGGCCAGCGTGGAGGGATCGAAATGCTCGGTCCCCTGGTCCAGTTCGTGCGAGGCCAGCCGGTCGATCAGCCGCGCCACCGCGGAGACCGGGTTCCTCGCCCGATGCGGATAGGCCGAATGGCCCTGAACGCCACGCGCGGTGAAAAACGCCGTCATCGACCCGCGACGGCCGATCTTCATCATCTCGCCCAGATGCTCGGGGCAGGTTGGCTCGCCCACGAGGCAGACCGACATGGCCTCGCCCTCGGCGGCCATCCAGTCGAGCAGCGCCACCGTGCCGTCGACCGAGTCTCCTTCCTCGTCGCCGGTGATCGTCAGGATCACCGCCCCGTCAGGCGGCGTCTCGCGCACGAAATCCACCGCTGCCGCGACAAAGGCCGCCACGCCCGACTTCATGTCGGTCGCCCCGCGGCCCCAGAGCCAACCGTCGGAAATTTCGCCGCCGAACGGGTCATGCGTCCATGCGGCGGCATCGCCCACGGGCACCACGTCGATATGGCCGTTGAAGCCGAAGGTCCGGTTCGCGCCCTGGCGGCCCCATCGCGCAAAGAGGTTCGGGACGCCGTTGCGATCGACGCGGGTGCAGGCGAAACCCGCGTCTGTCAGGATCCCCTCGAGCAGGCGGAGCGCGCCGCCCTCCTCGGGCGTGACCGAGGGGCAGCGGACGAGGTCGGCGGTCAGCGCGACGGGATCGAGGGACATGGGTATCTCCAGACAGGGGCCGGGGCTCCGGCAGCGACCGGACGGAGCCCCGCGCGACAATCTTTTCCGGCGCGGACCGGCGGGGACAGGTCAGTCGTAGAAGGGCGTCACCTGCGCCACGACGACGGAATTCTCGGCCAGCGCCCGATCCATGAGCGCACGCTCCTCGTCGTCGATCTCGTCGCCATTCGCCAGTCGCTCCTCGAGCGTGCCGTAGCCCGAGACGTCCAGCGGGGCCATGTCGGCCGTCTTCAGCAGCGCGACCGTCTCGCGCACCGCCTCGGCCTCGTCGACGCCGCTGGCGTAGCACATGAGCGCGGCTCCCGTGGCATCCTTCGGCAGGCCGTCGCCCGCCTTGCGCCCGACCTCGATCACCAGCGTATAGACCTGCTGCGGCCGCTTCTTCTTCTCTTCCGCCATTGGCGCCCTCCTGAAGGCTTGGGGAACGGTTGGCAGGAAACGAGCCGGGCTTCAAGCTCGGTCGTCCGATCTGTCTCGTCCGGGCGAAACCGGGGAGCCGGCCCCAGCCAGCAGCCCCAAGGCAGGCACCGGATTGCGTCTCTCGGCCGTCAGTCGCGCAGCAGCTCGTTGATCGAGGTCTTCGAGCGGGTCTGCGCATCCACGCGCTTCACGATCACCGCGCAGTAGAGGTTCACGCCGCCCTTCGAGGGCATCGAACCGGCCACGACGACGGAGCCTGCAGGCACTTCGCCATACATGACCTCGCCCGTCTCGCGGTCGACGATCTTCGTCGACTTGCCGATGAAGACGCCCATGCCCAGCACCGAGCCCTCGCGGACGATGCAGCCCTCGACCACCTCGGAGCGCGCACCGATGAAGCAGTTGTCCTCGATGATGGTGGGGCCGGCCTGCATCGGCTCAAGCACGCCGCCGATGCCGACGCCGCCCGACAGGTGCACATTCTTGCCGATCTGCGCGCAGGAGCCGACGGTGGCCCAGGTGTCCACCATCGTGCCCTCGTCGACATAGGCGCCGAGGTTCACGAACGAGGGCATCAGAACGACGCCCCTGGCGATATAGGCCGAGCGGCGGACGATGCAGTTCGGCACTGCGCGGAAGCCCGCAGCCTTCCACTGCGCCTCGCCCCAATGGGCAAACTTGCTGTCGACCTTGTCCCACCAGGTCCCGCCCTGCGGCCCGCCGACCTGCACCTCCATGTCCGTCAGCCGGAAGCCGAGCAGCACCGCCTTCTTGGCCCACTGGTTCACATGCCAGTCCGCGCCGCGCTTCTCGGCCACGCGCAGGCTGCCCTTGTCGAGCGCCTCGAGCGTCGCCTCGACTGCGTCGCGGGTCTCGCCCTTGGTGGCCGGGGTGATCGTCTCGCGCGCCTCCCAGGCGGTTTCGATGGCGGCTTCGAGCGCGGAATACGACATGGGGATCACCCTTTTTCATGGTCCTTGACCCGTGAAGCCTATAAAGGCTGGGCCCATTCGCCGCAATGCGCCGAAGGATCATGATGAAGGACGACCGCCGTCACCCGTTCCGCGACAGCTCGCAGGACATGGAATCCGCCCACCGCGTGCCGGACACGCCGCAAAGCCGCGCGCCTGCCTACCGGCTCGCCTTCGCGGATGCCGAATTCCTCATGCGGGACGAACTGCGTCCCGTGCGCCTTCAGCTCGAACTGATGAAGCCGCAGATCGTCATGGACGAGCGCGGGATCGTCTCGACCGTGGTCATGTTCGGCGGCGCCCGCATTCCGGCGCCCGAGCGGAAGGAAACCGCGCCGGAGGGTCTGGCCTCACTTGCTCATTACTACGAGGAGGCGCGCAAGTTCGCCCGTGCGGTGACCGAACGCAGCATGGAGACCTACGGGCGCGAACTGGTGATCGTGACCGGCGGCGGGCCGGGGGTGATGGAGGCCGGCAACCTCGGCGCCCACGAGGCGGGCGGCCAGTCGATCGGCCTCAACATCGTGCTGCCGCACGAGCAGGCCCCCAACGCCTATGTGACGCCGGACCTGTCGTTCAACTTCCACTACTTCGCGGTGCGGAAGATGCACTTCCTGATGCGCGCCCGCGCCGTGGTGGTCTTCCCCGGCGGGTTCGGCACGCTCGACGAGATGTTCGAGAGCCTGACGCTGATCCAGACCAAGCGGATGAAGCCCATCCCCTTCCTGCTCTTCGGGCGCGACTTCTGGGAAAAGATCATCAACTGGCAGGCTCTGGCCGAGATCGGGACAATCTCGCCCGAGGATCTGCAGCTCTTCCGCTTCGTCGAAACCGCCGACGAGGCGCTCGACGCCCTCGACGAGTGGGATTGAGGCCTTTTCGCGTCCTGCCGTCAGGGTCCGCACCTGGACAAGCCGGGCGCCGGGATCAGTCGATCGGGCGGATCAACTTGCGTTCCAGCACGCGCAGGACCTGAGCCAGATCCTGTCCGCGCCGCAGGATCTGTCCGTCCATGCCGAGCACGGCATACATTCCCTGCCGTCCCCGCAGCTTCGGGCGCTTCTCGATCCGATAAAGGGCGTTCTCTGCCGTCCGGCGGAAGATCGAGAACACCGCCACGTCGCGCAGATGCGATATGCCGTAGTCTCGCCACTCGCCCATGGCGACCATGCGCCCGTAGAGGGTGAGGATCTGACCGAGCTCCTGCCGGTCGAAACTCACCTGATCGAAGGTGTGTGAGGTGAACGGGATCGGCGGCTGCACGGTCATGTCACGAAGCTGACGCAATCGACGTGGCATGGCAAGTCCGCTTGGCCGCCGCGGCGCGGCAAGCGCCCGTGAAGCTGCCCTTACCGAAGCTTCGTCAGGCTGCAAAGCAGCCGGTCCTCGGTGCACTTCCCGTCGCGGCCGAGGCGCCGACCGGTCTGCGTTCCGGTCATCCCGCTGCTCCTGCGGCGGAACCCGGCCATCCCGCCTGCCGCCAGCACGACTCCGCGGATCATCTGCTCGAACTGATCGCTTGCGCCGGCCTGCGCCGTTTGGCCGCCCGCCCGGAAAACGCCACGGATCGACCGTTGCCAAGCCGCAATCGACCGAGATGATCCGATCATGTAGCAAGTGACCGATCTTCCCGGCGGTATGGTGAAAACTGTCCCCTGCCTGCCGCCGGACCGGCACCAGTGCTCACGGAAGCTCCGGCCTGCCGGGGCTTCCGGTCAAGTTCCACAGCGACGTGCACGCAGCGCCTCCGGCAGAGGCCGGGGGCGCGTCAGGCGAACCCCGGCGCCTTGCACAGCACCCCTGTCTCGATTCCGCGCCAGTTGGTCTGGACAGCCCCCAGCCGCTTCATCGTCGCCGGATGATCGGGATCGAGCAGCCCGTGCCGCACGAGAAGCGCCGCGATCGCCGCCTCGGAGGCGCGGGTCGATCCGTCGACGATCTTCAGCGCCATTCCGATCCGCTTCTCGGGCACGATCGCCACGAAGACCGCCTCGGCACCCGTCTTGATCGCGGCCCGACCGCGCATGGCGCGCATGAGTTCGGTGCAGGCGCGGCCTTCGCCGGCAACGAGATCCGGATGGGTGAGCATCGCCTCGACCAGCCGGCTCGCCGCCCGCTCGCGCGGTCCGCCGCCGGACGAAGCCGCCGCAAAGAAGGCCATCGCGCGCGCCAGCCCCGAGACGGTGGTGGCGAAGTTCGGCGCAGAGCAGCCGTCGATCCCGAACCCGGGGCTTTCTTCGCCCGTCACCTCCTCGAAGGCCGCACGAATGGCACGCTGCGCGGGATGGGCCGGATCGACATATTCCGAACCCGCCTTCAGGTGCCTCGAGAGCATGAGGAAGCCCGCGTGCTTTCCGGAACAGTTGTTGTGGATCTGACAGGGCGCCTCGTGCGCGCGGATCAGCCGCTCGCGTTCATCCGCATCCGCCGGCATGTGCGCGCCGCACCGCAGGTCGGAGTCCGCGAAGCCGAGGTCGGACAGCCAGCGGCTCACCAGCCCGGTATGCAGCGCCGCCCCCTGGTGGCTGGCGCAGGAAAGGGCGAGCCGCTCGGTCGAGAGGCTCTCGCCCGCACCGCTCTCGAGCAGCGGCAGGGCCTGGATCATCTTGCAGGACGACCGCGGGAAGATCACGGTCTCCGGCTCGCCCCAGGCCTCCAGCAGGCCGGCGTCCGCACTCCAGACAGCGGCATGTCCGACGTGCCAGCTCTCCAGCAGGCCGCCGCGCCAGAGCTCCACCATCCTTGCAGGGCCAGTCATGACATCCCCTCACAGCTGCGCGATTTTGTGCCCAAGGGGGCTTTTTACCGGGGCAAAGCTTGCGCTAAGAAGCGTTATCGGGTTGAAACGGCCTGCGCTACTGGAAAAGCTCGTCACAAGACGGCGTGGAGCGGGCAGAGGCACTGGCAGCTGGAGGCTGTGAACGACATGAGAAGCACGATGGGGCGCCTGCTTCCGGCCGCGGCGATTGTGATCGCCGGTCTCGCGACGGGCGCGACCGCGCAGACCTCGGACAATCTGGTCGCGACCAAGACCGACTGGAGCGTTTTTGCCGAAAGCTCTCCGAAGGAATGCTGGGGCGTATCCACGCCGAAGCAGACCGAGGCGACGCGGGACGGCAAGGCGGTCTCGGTGCGGCGCGGCGACATCCTGCTCTTCGTGACCTACCGGCCCGGCTCCGGCGCCAAGGGCGAGATCTCCTACACCGGCGGCTACCCCTTCGCGCCCGGCTCGACGGTGAACGTGAACATCGGCGGCACGACCTTCGAGCTGTTCACCGACGGCGAATGGGCCTGGCCGGCCAATCCGCAGGACGATGCCGCGCTGCTGGCGGCGATGAAGCGTGGAAGCACGGCCGTCCTCACGGCGCGCTCGGCGCGCGGCACCCAGACCAAGGACAGCTTCTCGCTTTCCGGCTTCACCGCGGCCATGTCCGACGCCGAGACGCGGTGCAAATAGGCTTCGGCTCCTGACGGGTTCCCCGCCTGCGATGTGCCCCGGCCCTGCCGGGGCCTTTTCATGTCCGGCTTCGGTTGCCGGGTTCCGTTTTGCCGACGAATCCCCTATATGAGGCGCTTCCCCGCTTCCGAGGCCGCCATGACCGCCAACGCTCCGATCACCCAGGACGTGATGACCCTGCCGCGCAAGTTGCCGGAGGGCGGGCCGGTCAACATCGTCGGCCTCACGCGGGAAGAACTGCTGGACGCCCTCGTCGCCGCCGGAACGCCCGAGCGGCAGGCCAGGATGCGGATGGGCCAGGTCTGGCAATGGGTCTATCACTGGGGCGTGCGCGACTTCGCGCAGATGACCAACCTTGCCAAGGACTATCGTGCGCTCCTCGCCGAGCATTTCGCCATCGGTCTGCCCGAGGTCGTCACCCGGCAGATCTCGTCTGACGGCACCCGGAAATATCTCATCCGGATCGCGGGCGGGCACGAGGTCGAGACGGTCTACATCCCCGAGGAAGGCCGCGGCACGCTCTGCGTCTCCTCTCAGGTCGGCTGCACGCTGACCTGCTCGTTCTGCCACACCGGCACGCAGAAGCTGGTGCGCAACCTGACGGCGGGCGAGATCGTGGGCCAGCTGATGCTCGTGCGCGACGACCTCGACGAGTGGCCCGAGCGTGGCGCGCCGAAGGACGAGACGCGACTGGTGTCGAACCTCGTGCTGATGGGCATGGGCGAGCCGCTCTACAATTTCGAGAACGTGCGCAACGCGATGAAGGTCGTGATGGACGGCGAGGGCCTCTCGCTCTCGCGCCGCCGGATCACGCTCTCGACCTCGGGCGTCGTGCCCGAGATCGCCCGCACGGCCGAAGAGATCGGCTGCCAGCTTGCGATTTCGTTCCACGCCACGACCGACGAGGTGCGCGACATTCTCGTGCCGATCAACAAGCGGTGGAACATCCGCACGCTTCTGGACAGCCTGCGCGACTATCCGCGCCTGTCGAACTCCGAGCGGATCACCTTCGAATACGTCATGCTCGACGGGGTGAACGACAGCGACGCGGACGCCCGGCGGCTGGTGAAGCTGATTTCGGGGATCCCCTCCAAGATCAACCTGATCCCCTTCAACGAATGGCCGGGCGCGCCCTACCGCCGCTCGACGCCCGAGCGGATCGCGGCCTTCGCCGACATCATCTACAAGGCAGGCTATGCCTCGCCGATCCGCACCCCGCGTGGCGAGGACATCATGGCGGCCTGCGGCCAGCTCAAGTCCGCGACCGAGCGCGCCCGCAAGAGCCGGGCCCAGATCGCCGCCGAATCCGGCCTCTGACCGGGCCGGCGGCCGTGATCCTCCCCAACCCGCTCGCCCGCCGGCTGTTCCTGCATCTCCACGCGCTCGCCGAGCCGCCCACCGGTCCGGCCAAGGGCGAGGCGCTGCTGGCGCTGATCGACCGGCTGGGCTTCGTGCAGATCGACAGCATCTCCACCGTCGCCCGCGCCCATCACATGATCCTCTTCGCGCGGCGGCAGAGCTACCGGCCCGAGGCGCTGGACCGGTTGCTCGCGCAGCGGCGGCTGTTCGAGCACTGGACCCACGATGCGGCCGTGATCCCGACCCGTCTCTTTCCCTTCTGGCACCACCGCTTCCGGCGCGACCGCCCCCGCCTGCTGGCCCGCTGGAAGGGATGGCAGCGCGAGGGCTTCGAGGAGCAGTTCGACACCGTCCTCGCCCGGATCGCCGAGGCCGGGCCGGTCTCGGCCGCGGAGGTCGGCGAGGAGGAGACCCGCAGCGCCGGAGGCTGGTGGGACTGGCACCCGTCGAAGGCCGCGCTCGAATATCTCTGGCGGGTGGGCGAGCTGTCGATCGCCCGGCGCGACTCCTTCCGCAAGCTCTACGACCTGACCGAGCGCGTGATCCCGGCGGAGTTCCTGGCCACCGATCCCGGCGATGCCGCCACCATCCACTGGGCCTGTTCCGAAGCGCTGGATCGTCTGGGCTTCGCCACCTCCGGCGAGCTGGCGGCCTTCTGGGCCGCGGCGACACCTGCCGAAGCTCAGGCCTGGTGCCATGACGCGCTTGCCCGCGACGAGATCGTCGAAGTGCGCGTCGAGGGCGCGGATGGCAGCCTGCGCCGCAGCTACGCGCGGCCGGGCCTTCTGGCGCTGGCCGAGGCGGCGCCCGACCCGCCGCCACGCCTCCGCATCCTCTCTCCCTTCGATCCCGCGCTCCGCGACAGGGCTCGTGCCGAACGGTTGTTCGGGTTCCGCTACCGGATCGAGGTCTTCGTCCCCGAGGCGAAGCGGACCTATGGCTACTACGTCTTCCCGATCCTCGAGGGCGACCGGCTGATCGGCCGGATCGACATGCGCGCCCACCGCGAGAGCGGCAGCCTGCGCATCCGCGCCCTCTGGCCCGAGGCGGGAGTGCGGCTTGGATCGCGCCGGCTCGGCCGGCTCGGCGCCGAGCTCGACCGGCTCGCGCAGTTCTCGGGCTGCGATCAGGTGGTGTTCGAGCCCGGCTGGCTGCGCGAGACGTTGCTGGAAGGGAGTCCGTCGGGGAGCTAGCGCGGCGGCGTCCCTGCGGCGCCGCATCCGGGGCCGAATGCCTCGGGTATCGCCTTCCGTGCGGGGCTGCGGGACCTCAGCGACCGATCCCCATCCTCAGGCGCGCGCCTTCGGTGTGGTCCCGGTCAGGCGCGCTCAGGGCCGCCGCCGCGCCAGGACCGGCCCCTCACCGGCCGCGGCGATGCGCGCGATGGCCGCCTCGATCTCTTCCTCGATCACGCCCATGACGTAGCCCGTGGCATGGATCATCCGCAGCGCGTCGATCGCCATGGCGACATGGCCCTTCCAGAACAGGAGATCGCCCGCCTGCACCTCGCCCTCGACGTTGCTGCCGATCGTCTGCTGCAGGTCGCTGTCGCCGGGGCAGTCGATGCCGCAGGCCAGAAGCGCGGCCTGCACAAGCCCCGAGCAATCAATGCCGGCGCGGCTGTTCCCTCCCCAGAGATAGGGCGTTCCGTGGAAGAAGCGGGCAACCTCGACCGGATCGGAATGGCGGCGGTCGAGCGGCCACAGATGGCCCGCAGGCACCCAACCCCTCGTCGTTTCAAGGAAACTTCGCGCTTCGCCAATGACCGTCAGCCGCGCGCCGAAGCTCAGCGCCGCGATCTCCTGCGCCTGCACCCGCGGCTCGGGATAGAGATGGGTGGCCGGAACCGCCACGCGGTGGGTCGCCACCTCGGGCGCGGAGAGGGACGCCTCCGGAACCCAACCGCAATAGCCGTCCTTCGCGGCGCGGCCGAAGACATGGCCCTCGCGCCGGTCAATCACGAGGAAGCCCTCGCCCATCAGCAATTGCCGGTCACGTGGGCCTTCGGGTCGGGCCAGCAGGTCGACGAGCGGAACGCCCACCTCAGCGGGCTCGCCTTCCGTGAACCGCTCGGCCGCGACCTGCCCCGCCAGCGAGACATGCGCCACCTGCCCGCTGCAGGGCGTCATCCGCCGGTCCATCACAGGCCGAGCATCTGCGGAAGCGCCGTGAGGAGGGCCCGCGCCCCCTGCCCCACCCCGCCCTTGGGCCGGGCCGGCGCATCCGACGGGGTGTGACCGTAAATGTCGAAATGCATGTAGCGCGGGTTCTCCACGAAGCGCCGCAGGAAGAGCGCCGCCGTGATCGATCCTGCGAAGCCGCCCGAGGGCGCGTTGTCGAGATCCGCTATGCCGGGCTCGATAAGCGCCTCGTAGGGTTCCCAGAAGGGCAGCCGCCAGACCGGGTCGCAGGCAGGGCCGGAGGCGGCCTGAAGGGCCACGGCAAGGCCCTCGTCATCCGTGTAGAAGGGCGCCAGATCGGGACCCACCGCAACCCGCGCCGCCCCTGTGAGGGTCGCCATCGAGACGATCAGATCGGCCTCCTCCTCGTCGGCCAGCGCCAGCGCATCGGCAAGGATCAGGCGCCCCTCGGCGTCGGTGTTGTTCACCTCGACCGTCAACCCCTTGCGCGAGATCAGGATGTCCTTCGGGCGCATCGCATTGCCCGCGATGGCATTCTCCACCGCCGGCACCAGCACGCGCAGCCGCACCGGCAGGTCGAGCGCCATGATCATCTGCGCGAGGCCCATGACGGTGGCGGCCCCGCCCATGTCCTTCTTCATCAGAAGCATGCCGGTCGAGGGCTTGATGTCGAGCCCACCCGTGTCGAAGCAGACCCCCTTGCCCACCAGCGTGACGCGCGGCCCGCGCTCGCCCCAGCGCATCTCGAGCAGCCGCGGCTCGCGCGTCGAAGCGCGGCCGACGGCATGGATCATGGGGAAGTTGCGGTCGAGAAGCTTCTCGCCGCGGATCACGGCGGTCTCGGCCCCAAAGCCGTCCGCGAGGGCGAGGAAGGCCGCCTCGAGCTCCTGCGGGCCCATGTCCGAGGCCGGAGTGTTGATGAGGTCGCGCGTCAGCGCCTCGGCCTCGGCCATGGCGAGGAGCCGCGCCCCGTCCCGCCCCTCGGGCAGCTTCAGCCGCGCCTTCGGCAGTCTGGCCGCGCCGCGGTAGCGCGTGAAGGCGTAGGTGGAAAGAAGCCAGCCGAGCGCGGCCTCGTCAGCGGCCTCCGGCGCGAGGTCGCCCTTGAGGTGCCAGTCTCCCTCGGGAAGACCCGACAGGCCGCGTGAGAGACCGAAGCGGCTGCGGGCGCGCGCCTTGGCCGTGCCCGAGCCGATGACGGCCCCGGCGATGCCGCCGCCCGCCGCGGGCAGCAGGCGCAATTCGCCCAGACCGGCCTCGAACCCCGTCGCCGAGAGCCACGCCCGAACCTCGTCGGGCTGACGGGCAAGCCAATCAGCCAGCGCGTCGGAGGCAACGACATGGACAGGCAGCGAATCGGCAGCGGGATCGGCGAAGGAAGGGGACATGGCTGGTTCCGGAAGACGAAGGTCCGGGCGAGCCTAGCCTTTCCTCTGGCACCCGCAAGTCCCGCCTGTCAGAGGCTCCGGTCGAGCAGATCCTTGTCGGAGGCGAGCGATCTCTCGGCCACGCGCAGAAGACGTGCCCAGACCGCCGCGAAGGCGATCATGTCACCCGCCTCGAAGGTCGCGCGCGCATCGGCGGCCACCAGCCCGAGGCTCACCATGCCGAGGTTCTCGGACATGCGCTGCAGACGCCGGAGTCGCCGCGAAAGCTCGGCCAGTTCCCGCGTCTTCACCTGTTGCGACACCGACGCGATGGTCAGCGCAAGCTCGCCCAGCGCCCGGTTCACGATCTGCTCGGCAGCCTTCGTGCCCATCTCGCGATACATGGCGGCAATCGGCTCCGCGTCCTGCCGAATCCGGTCCATCGGCCGCATGGCCGTTATGATGCAGGTCATCTCACCTACCCCCAGTTCACACCCGAGACGAGGGTGCACTCCTGTTGTTGAACGAAAGGTTGCCGAGGCTTGCAGAAATCCCTCGAATTTTTCGGGGCCGCCCCCTATTCAATCGCGTGGACCGACCGAGGACGATGGAATGCATGACGCCAAGCCGCTTCCGAACTACCTAGCCCAGCGCTTCCACGGCTGGCGCGCGACCACCTTCGCCGACAACAAGGCCTGGTACCGCCGACTGGCCGAGAGCGGGCAGCATCCGCGGGCGATGGTCATCTCGTGCTGCGATTCGCGCGTTCATGTCACGTCGATCTTCGGCGCGGACGAGGGCGAGTTCTTCATTCACCGCAACATCGCCAATCTGGTGCCGCCCTACAGCCCCGACGGCCAGCAGCACGGCACGTCGGCCGCTGTCGAATACGCGGTGACCGCGCTGAAGGTGGCGCACATCGTGGTGCTCGGCCATTCCAACTGCGGCGGCGTCAAGGGATGTCACGACATGTGCTCGGGTCGGGCGCCGCAGCTCGAGGAGACCTCGAGCTTCGTGGGCCGCTGGATGGACATCCTGCGTCCGGGCTACGAGCGGGTGAAGGATCTGCCCGAGGACTCGCGGATCACGGCGTTGGAGAAGGAAGCCGTGCTGGTCAGCATCGGCAACCTGATGACCTTCCCGTTCGTGAAGGAAGCCGTCGCCGACGAGGTCCTGACCCTCCACGGGCTCTGGACGCACATCGGCGAAGGCTCCCTCGAGCAGTACGTGCCCGGGCAGGGATTCGTTCCGGTCTGAGGCCGCCGGCCCGCCCCGCCCCGCTGAGGAGCCGCAGCCCTCGCGGCTGACGCTGCCTGACGCGGCGGCTCATGGGTCGAAGCGGCGGAAGGCGCCGGCGTGGCCGGCCACCCTCCGCCGTGAGTGCCTCAGCCCTTCTTGAGGCAGCGATTGCCCAGAACCTCGGCGATCTGCACTGCGTTGAGGGCGGCGCCCTTGCGCAGGTTGTCCGAAACGCACCAGAGGTTCAGGCCGTTGTCGATCGTGGAATCCTGCCGGATGCGGCTGATGTAGGTGGCGTAATCGCCCACGCATTCGACAGGCGTGATGTAGCCGCCCGGCTCGCGCTTGTCGACGACGAGCACGCCGGGCGCCTCGCGCAGGATGTCACGCGCCTCCTCCTCGTCGAGGAAGTCCTCGAACTCGATGTTGATCGATTCCGAGTGACCCACGAAGACCGGCACCCGCACGCAGGTCGCGGTGACCTTCACCTTGGTGTCGAGGATCTTCTTCGTCTCGGCCACCATCTTCCACTCTTCCTTGGTGGAGCCGTCCTCCATGAAGACGTCGATGTGAGGGATCACGTTGAAGGCGATCTGCTTGGTGAACTTCGACGGCGCCACTTCCTGACCGGGAACGTAGATCCCCTTGGTCTGGTCCCACAGCTCGTCGATGCCCGCCTTGCCCGCGCCGGAAACCGACTGGTAGGTGGACACCACCACGCGCTTGATCCTGGCCCGGTCGTGCAGCGGCTTCAGCGCCACCACCATCTGCGCGGTCGAGCAGTTCGGGTTGGCGATGATGTTCTTGGCCTTGTAGCCCTCGATCGCGTCCGCGTTCACTTCCGGCACGATCAGCGGCACCTGCGGGTCGTAGCGGTAGAGCGACGAGTTGTCGATCACGACGCAGCCCGCGGCCGCAGCCTTCGGCGCATAGATCTTCGTTGCGTCGGAACCCACCGCGAAGAGCGCGATGTCCCAGCCGGTGAAGTCGAAGGTGTCGAGGTCCTTGGTGGTCAGGGTCTTGTCGCCAAAGCTCACCTCGGTGCCGAGCGACTTGCGGCTCGCGAGAGCGGCAATCTCATCCACCGGAAACTCGCGCTCGGCGAGGATGTTCAGCATTTCACGGCCCACGTTGCCCGTGGCACCCGCGACGACGACCCTGTAGCCCATCGGGGACCCCTTCTCATGTCGGAATGACGCGCCCCCATAGCGCAAGCGGGGTTAGGGGGAAAGGGGAATCGGGGATGGCAGCCCGTGCCGGCCTCGGGATCGGAAGGACGGGTCAGGACTGCAACGCCCGGTACCGCAAGGCAGTGGCCAGCCCCCTCGCGCCCACCACGGATCCGCCTGCGGCGACGGCGACGTGCTCAGGATGCCGGCTGACGGCGCATCCTGAAGCGAGGGTCGCGCTCGAGCAGCGTGCTGACGAAGGCCGCCTCGGCAGGGAAGTCGTGCGGCACCTGCGCCGCGGTCCGGCTGCCCGTGAGCGAGAGGCTGTCGAAGAAGTCGAACCCGTAGAGCGAAACCGAGGCGACGCGGCTCCTGGACAAGAGTTCGATCATCATGAGTCCGGTCGAGGGCTGCGCGTTCAGGCGACGTCGCAGATCCTCGTACTCTGCCCGGGGATGCAGGTAGAAGCCCCGGCGACTCGCGACGTGCCAGGGCAGGCGCTTGCGCTTGTGCGACATCCAGAGCGTGAGACGGGGCGCCAGCCGGTCCAGCGCCTCGGCCTTCAGCGAGGTCGCCAGTGCCAGCGCATCCGTCCGAGTTCCGTGGCTCGCCGCGGCGGGCATCGGCGCCCGGTTCAGCCGGATCACCAGATCGGCCGCGTCGATCTCCTCGCCGAAGGCGGCGTCGGCGAGGCTGCGGGCATTGCCCACAAGTGCGATGCGTTCTGTGGCGAAGCGGGCGAGCAGCGCCTCCTCCGAGAGCGACAGCGACGCCAGCGGCGCCTCCTGCCGGAGGGTGCGGGCGAGAAGGAAGCCGAAACGGTTCATGCAAGAAGCCTCCGGTAGAGCGCGACGAGGGCCGCGGCTTCGTCCTCGATGCGGAACCCGGCAAGAGTCCGGGCGCGGGCGGCTTCGGCCATGCGCGCCCGTCCCTCCTTGTCGTCGAGCAGCGCGCCGACCTCTGCCACCATCGCCTCGAGATCGCCGGGAGGCACGAGCCGGCCGGTCTCGTCGTTCACCAGTTCCTCGAAGGCGCCGACGCGGGTCGCCACCACCGGCACGCCGCAGGCCATCGCCTCGAGGGGCGTCAGGCCGAAGCCCTCCCACCGCTGCGGCGCGACGTAGAGATCCAGCGCGCGGTACCAGTCGGGCATCCGGTCGACCGTCACCTCCGGGCGGAAGAGGATGCGGTCGCCGAGGCCGGCCGCCGCGACCTCGCGGCGGAGCCCGTCGAGGAAGGACTGGTGCTCGCCCACTGCGCGCCCCATCACGACCGCGGCGACGCCCGGCCGCGCGGGCAGCAGCCGCATCATCGCGTGAACGAACACGTCCGTGCCCTTCTGCGCCCGGATGCGTCCGTAGCAGCCGACCAGCACCGCCTCGGGCAGGCCGAGGCGTGCGCGCACGGCGGCGCGGTCGCCCGGCCGGAAGGTTCCGGTGTCGATCCCGTGCAGGATCACCTCGCAGGGCCGCTCGAGATAGGAGGCCGTCCGGCGCGAGGTCGCGACCAGCGCGTCCATCCGGCCGATGAGCCAGCGTGTGTAGCCCGTGTGCCTGCGCTGCGAGGCCGAGGTGAACAGAAGCTTCAGCCGCCGGCGCAGCAGGTGGCGCAGCACAAGGCCCAGCAGCATCTCGGTGTTGCGCCGCGCGTGCCAGACCCGCCAGCGGTCGCGCGGCAGCAGCGGCAGGCGCCAGAGTGGCAGGTGCGGCACGTCGGCGGGCAAGCCCGGCCCGGTCGCCACGATGCCGATGCTGCGCGCCTGCACCGGCACCAGCCGCGCGATGGTCGCGGTCACGCCCGACAGGCGGCGCTTGAGGTTGGGCGCAATGACCTCGATCCGATCCGGCTGCACTGGCATGGTCTCCCTCCGGATCTCTCGTTAGCGCAGGGAGCGGCGGACGGAAAGTCAGTCCGTCCGGTCGCGGCTGAAGGCGTAGATCGCGCAGCCTGCAAGGATGAAGAGCGCGAAGAAGAGAAAGAGTGCGGCATAGGGCGCCGCGGGCGGGACGGGCGCGACCGAGGCATGGACCGCGCCGGTGGCGAACTGCATGATGCCGGGGGCCGCGATCCCGAAGAAGTTGAGCAGCGTCACCCCCCGCCCCATCAGATGCGGCGGCACGAAGGCGCGCCCGTGGGCGATGACCATGGGAAAGGAGGCGCCGAAGAGCCCGATCCCTGCAAAGAGCAGCACGGAGGTCCAGCCCCCGGCCTCGGGCATGGCCCAGAGCGCGAGGAAGCAGACAGCCGTCAGGAGGTTCCCGCCCAGGATCAGCCCCTTCCGCGTGCCTAGCAGCCGGTCGAGCGGTCCATAGGCGAAGCTTCCCGCCACCATGGCAAGCCCCATGACCAGCGTCGCGCGCCCGATCTCGGCTGCCGAAGCTCCGAAGACATCGGCCGAGTAAGGGCCTATCCAGAGCCCGCGCAGCCCGGCCGCGGGCGCGTAGCAGACCACCATCATCGCCAGCACGGGCCAGAGCGCGGGCATCCGCAGAAGCTGGAAGAGCGAGCCGTCGGCGTGGCCCTCGGCGCGTCCGGGATCGCGGACCATCAGCCCGATCGCCGCCGCCACCGCGAGCGTGACGGCGGCCAGCGCCATCAGCGTCTCGCGCCAGCCGAAGGCCTCGACCGCCCAGGCGAGCGGCACCGAGCCTGCGATGTTGCCGAGGCTTCCGATCCCCACCACGGCCGCGGCAAGCGTGCCGAAGACCGCCGGCGAGTAGCTGCGCGCGAAGATGTAGTAGCTCGCCATCAGCACGGGCGAGCAGCCGATGCCGATCAGCGCCATGGCGACCTTGATCGCGCCCGGACCCTCGGCCAGCCCGAAGACCAGGGCCCCGCCCGCACCGCCTGCCGCGAGCAGCACCATCGCGGTCAGACGCGGCCCCACCCGATCGAGCGCCCATCCCACCGGAAACTGCATCAGCGCGAAGGCGAGGAACCAGATGCCAGAGGCCGCCGCGAGATCCTCGGCCGTCAGGCCAAGCTCGTCCTTGAGGACGGGGGTCAGCACCGCGAGGAAGGCGCGGTAGAACTGGCTCAGCACATAGGCCAATACCAGGCAGACAATTCCGGCTCGCATCACGTCTCCTCCCCCAGGCCGCCCGAGGTATATCCACGGCCGCAGGCAGGGCAAGGGGCGCCGCGCCGCGACCCGTGCCGTTCGTGCTTCGTGAAACGCTGATACCCGGATCGCGGCGACCGCCGTCGGCCGGCGTGTCCGCGCCGTGCCATCCGGCACCGCGTCGCCCGGGGGCGGAAGCGATCAGGCCGGCTGCAGCGCGGGGCCCCTGTTCTCGCGGATCGGCAGGTGGACGATGGCCGAGAAGGCGCCGACGCCCACGCCGATCCACCAGACCATCGTGTAGTCGCCGGTCATGTCGTACATGCGTCCGCCCAGCCAGACGCCCATGAAGCTGCCGATCTGGTGGCTGAGGAAGACGAAGCCGTAGAGCGTGCCCATGTAGCGCAGCCCGTAGAGATGCGCGACGAGCCCGCTCGTCAGCGGCACCGTAGCCAGCCACAGCGCCCCCATGGCCAGCGAGAAGAGCAGCACCGAGGCGGGCGTCATCGGCAGCATGATGAAGAGCGCGGCCGCGATGGTCCGCCCGGTGTAGATCGCCGCCAGCAGATACTTCTTCGAATAGCGCTTCCCGAGCCAGCCCGCGGTGACCGTGCCGACGATGTTGGCCAGGCCGATCAGCGAGATCGCGACCGCACCCAGCGCCGAGGTGGTCGTGATCCCCAGTGCGGCGAGCGGCCCTCGCGGATCGATGGCTCCGCACATCTCGGTCACGAAGGCCGGGAAATGCGCCGTGATGAAGGCAAGCTGGTAGCCGCAGGAGAAGAAGCCCACGAAGATGAGCGTGTAGGACGGATCGCGGAAGGCGCGCAGCACGACTGTGCCCAGAGACTCCTCCAGCTCCGCCTTCGTCGCTGTCACGGGCGCCCGCATGAAGGGCAGCGCGAAGATCGCGGCAAGGATCACCGCCGCGAAGATCAGGAAGACGGTCTGCCAGGAATAGAAGCCAAGAAGGATCTCGGCGGCCGGCGCGCCGAAGACCTGTCCCGCCGAGCCCGCCGCCGTGGCGATCCCCAGCGCCAGCGAGCGATGCTCCGGCGCCGTGGCGCGCCCCACCACGGCAAGGATCACGCCGAAGCCCGTGCCCGCGATGCCGAAGCCCACCAGCACCTCGAGCAGCTGGTGCTGCAGCGGCGTCACCGCGAAGCTGGAGAGGACGAGGCCCGCCGCATAGGTCAGCGCGCCCACGACGATCGCGCGACGGTCGCCGAATTTCTCGGCCAGCATGCCGAAGATCGGCTGGCCGATGCCCCAGGCGAGGTTCTGGATCGCGATGGCCATGGAGAAATCGGCACGCAGCCAGCCGAACTCCTCGGCGATGGGGATCTGGAACACCCCGAAGCTGGCGCGGATGGAAAAGCCGAGCATCAGGATGATGCAGCCCGAGATCAGGACGGGCGTGAAGAGCGGGGCTTTGGTCATGGAAGGTCCCGTCGGGCAGGAAGAAGGCGCGAAGGGTGCTCCGCCCGCCGCCGCATCGTCAATCGGTAATTGTTGATGTCATCTTTGTCGTTCCGTGATGGCCCTCCCCGTCCTTGCATCCGCTGCCCAAGGGGTGTGGCCACGGCCACCTGCCCCTTGGCCTTGCATCCGCGGACTGCGGCCCGCGCTGCTGTTTCACTCTTGCGGAAATATCCTCGGGGGAGCTGCCCCGCAGGGGCAGCCGGGGGCAGCCGGGGGCAGACAGCCCCCGCCCCGGCCGGCCCTGCGCGCACGGTCCCTGAGGCTCGACCGGGGAACCGGCCCGCGGCCCATGCGCTTGACCCCGGTGAACGAACACGAGGAGACAGCATGTCGGATTGGTGGCGCGGCTCGGTGACCTATCAGATCTATCCCCGCTCGTTCCAGGACTCGGACGGCGACGGGGTGGGCGACCTGCGCGGCATACTCGAGCGGCTCGACCATGTCGCCTGGCTCGGCGCCGACGCGATCTGGCTTTCGCCCTTCTTCCCCTCGCCGATGGACGACATGGGCTACGACGTCTCGGACTACACCGGCATCGACCCGCTCTTCGGCCGGATGGAGGATTTCGACGCGCTCCTCGCCCGGGCGCACGAGCTCGGGCTCAAGGTCATCATCGACCAGGTGCTGAGCCATTCGTCCTCGCAGCATCCGTTCTTCCGCGAAAGCCGGAGAAGCCGCAATAACCCGAAGGCGGACTGGTATGTCTGGGCCGATCCGCAGCCGGACGGCAGCCCGCCCAACAACTGGCTCTCGATCTTCGGCGGTCCCGCATGGGAGTGGGAGCCGCAACGACGGCAGTATTACCTGCACAATTTCCTGACCACGCAGCCGGACTTCAACTTCCACAATCGTGCCGTGCAGGACTGGCTGCTCGACCAGATGCGCTTCTGGCTGGACAAGGGCGTGGACGGCTTCCGGCTCGACACGGTGAACTTCTACTTCCACGACGCGCAGCTGCGGCCGAACCGACCCAATCCGTCGAATGGCGAGATCCCCGCAATCAACCCCTACGACATGCAGGACCACGCCTTCTCGAAGTCGCAGGCCGAGAACATCGGCTTCCTGCTCCGGATGCGGAGCCTGCTCGACGAATATCCCGACCGGACGATGGTGGGCGAGGTAGCCGACGGCATCCGCGCGCTCGCCATCATGGCCGAATACACGAGTGGATCCGAGCGGCTCCACATGGCCTACACCTTCGAGATGCTGTCGCGGATCTTCACCGCCACCCATTTCCGCAGCCGGATCGAGACCTTCTTCGAGACCGCCCCGCATGGCTGGCCCTGCTGGGCCTTCTCGAACCATGACGTCGTGCGCCACGTCACCCGCTGGGCCGGCCACGGCGCATCCGACGATGTGGCGCGCCTGTCTGCCGCGATGCTCCTGTCCTTCGAAGGGTCGGTGAGCCTCTATCAGGGCGAGGAACTCGGCCAGACCGAGACCGTGCTCGCCTACGAGGAACTGACCGACCCGCCGGGCCTGCGCTTCTGGCCCGAGGAAAAGGGCCGCGACGGCTGCCGGACGCCGATGGTCTGGGATGGCGGGCCGCACGGCGGCTTCACCACCGGCAAGCCCTGGCTTCCGGTGAAGGACCCGCAGCTTGCCCGCAACGCCGCCGCGCAAAGGGGCGTCTTCGGCTCGGTTCTGGAGACCTACCGCGCGCTCCTGCATTTCCGCCGGTCGGAACCTGCGCTGATCCGGGGCCGGAGCCGCTTCTTCGACCTTCCAGAGCCGATCCTGGGCTTCACCCGTACGCTCGAGGGCCGGACGCTTGCCTGCCTCTTCAATCTCGGACCCGGCTCGGTCAGCGTCACCGTTCCCGGTCACGAGGGAATCGTCGGCCCCTCGCAGGCGGCAGCGATGGAGGGAGAGAGCCTCACCCTCGGGGCCAATGGCTATGCCTTCCTGCCGGTGCCCGAGGATGCCGCCATCGCCTCGCCCGGCTAGGGGACCCGGCCACCGGCCGGCGGCGAGGGATCGATCAGTCCCATCGCCGCCGCGAGGCCGCCGACCGTGCATGCCGGACCCGGCAGCAGGCGGACCTGCCCCCCCTGCGCGCCGAGCGCCGTGGCATATCGGGTGGCCAGACCCTCCTCTCCCACCAGCACGACGGATTGGCCAAGCCAGTAGCTGCGCGCACCCACCAGTTCGAGACCGATCAGCAAGCCCGAAAGCCGCGCCCGCGCCACGGCGGGCGGCAGGTCCTGCAACAACCCCTCGGCCCGCAGGCCAAACAGCTTCGAGCCCAGCTTCTGGGGGTGCGACATGCCGTCCGACACGGCGGCGAGGAAGGCTTCCTCGTCCCAACCCTCGCCTGCAAGCCCGTGTCGCAGCACCGAACGCTCCGAGAGCAGGGCAAAGAGCTCTCCTGTCAGGAAGCTGCGGAAGCTTACGACCTCGCCGGCCGAGACCTGGGCCCATTTCGAATGGGTGCCGGGCAGACAGATCACCCCGTCGAAATGGCCGAGCAGCGCCAGTGCACCCGCGATCTGCGTCTCCTCGCCCCGCATGACATCGGCGGGCCGCGGCTGTGCGAGGCCGGGCACGATCCGGACCGAAATCCGCGGATCCTCGGCAGGCACCGGCACCAGCGACTGCGGGTCGACCGGCGTGCAGGGCAGGTTGCGGTAGGGCGCCTCGTGCCAGCCCTGCCGCGCCCCGGCCATGCCGCAGACGACCACCGGCACGGGTGGTCCCTCGCCCAGCCACGACCAGACGAGCCGCAGCAGAGCAAGTTCGAAGCCGCCCTCGGCGATCTGGCCCATGCCCTCAGCCGACTGCGCCTCGGCCACCACGCCCTCGGGGCCCATCGCCCAGGCACGAAGCCGGCTCGTGCCCCAGTCCACGGCGATCCAGTCGGGCTTCATCCCGTCACCACCACGCCGCCGTCGATCACCAGCGCCTGACCCGTCATCATCCGCGACGCATCCGAGGCGAGGAAGAGCACGCCGCCCACCATGTCGGCGGGCACCAGCGCGTCCTTCAGGCACTGCCGGTCGATATGCGCCTCGAGATCCTCGGGCGTCACCCAGAGATCCTTCTGCCGCTCGGTCAGCACCCAGCCCGGCGCCAGCGCATTGACCCGGATCCGGTCCGGCCCGAATTCGCGCGCGAGGCTGCGTGTCAGGCCGTTGATCCCGGAATTGGCGGCCGTATAGGCCGGGTAGCCGGCGTTCCCCATCATGTAGGAGATCGAGGAGAAGTTGATGATCGACCCCCCGCCGGCCGCCTTCATCCCCGGGATCACCGCCTGAGAGGCGAAGAAATAGTGCCTGAGGTTCACCGCCTGCGCCTGATCCCAATACTCCTCGGTCACTTCGGCGGTGGTGTGCCGGTTGTCGTTCGCCGCGGCGTTCACGAGCACCCGGATCGGCCCCTGAAGGTCGGCCGCCCGGGCCAGTGCCTCGCGAAACGCCGGGATGTCGGTCACGTCGCAGGGCAGGAAGAGCGGGCGCGCGCCGGTCTCGGCCTCCATCCGGTCGCAGAAGGCGGTCGCATCCGAGCGTTGCACGAAGGCCACCCGCGCGCCCTGACGCAGGAAGCCTTCGGTCAGCGCGGCCCCGATGCCGGAGCCGCCGCCACTGATGAAGACCGAGGCGTCCTTCAGATCCGGGAAGACGGGATGGGCGGCTGGGCGGTCGTCTGTCATGGGGCTGTCTCCGGTAGGGATACCGGCGCGGCAAGCCGGGGCTTCGGCCGGAACGCGGCGGGAGAAGGCCCTCCGCGCTGCAATTTGTCGCCCGGAGGGGCGTGGGGCGTCAAGGCCGGGGCGGCGCCGCCTCCATTGACCTCGGGGCGCGCACTCCTTAGCCCTTGCGGGAAGACTGTCCGAGGAGGCGGAGATGCGGCCCCAGACCGAAGCCCTGATCGTGATCGACGTGCAGAACGATTTCTGCCCGGGCGGTGCGCTCGCCGTCGCCGGCGGCGATACGATCATTCCTCGCATCAACGCGCTGATGCCCGACTTCGCCGCGCGCATCTTCACGCAGGACTGGCACCCGGCCGACCATTCCTCCTTCGCCGCCAATCACGATGCCGAGCCGTTCTCGCTCATCGAGATGCCCTACGGGCCGCAGGTGCTCTGGCCCACACACTGCGTGCAGGGCACCAGGGGCGCCGAATTCCATCCCGATCTCGCCACCGATCCCGCCGACCTCATCATCCGCAAGGGCTTCCGCGCGGGCATCGACAGCTATTCCGCCTTCTTCGAGAACGACCGCACCACGCCGACAGGGCTCGAGGGCTACCTGCGCAGCCGCGGGATCGAGGCGGTGACGCTGGTGGGCCTCGCGACGGACTTCTGCGTGGCCTATTCCGCGCTCGATGCCGCCCGGCTGGGCTTCCGCGTGACGGTGCTGGAAGGCGCCTCGGCCGCCATCGACCTCAACGGCTCGCTCGCCGCGATCAAGGCGCAGATGGCCGAGGCCGGCGTCGTGCTGGAGCCCTGACATGGTCGATATCGCTACCCGCGTCTACAATCACAAATGGAAGATCGACCCGATCATCCGTTCCCTGATCGATACAGACTTCTACAAGCTGCTGATGTGCCAGTCGGTGTTCCGAAACAGGCCGGACACCGTGGTGCGGTTCAGCCTGATCAACCGGACCAGGTCGGTGCGGCTGGCCGAGCTGATCGACGAGGGCGAGCTGCGCGAACAGCTCGACCACATCCGCACCCTGCGCCTCTCCCGCGGAGAAAGCACCTTCCTGCGCGGCAACACCTTCTACGGCAAGCGCCAGATGTTCCGCCATGACTTCATGGAGTGGCTCGAGGGGCTGCAGATGCCGCCCTACCACCTCGAGAAGCGCGACGGCCAGTACGAGTTGACCTTCGAGGGCAAGTGGCCCGAGGTCATGCTGTGGGAGATCCCGGCGCTCGCCGTGCTTATGGAGCTGCGCTCGCGCGCGGTGCTGGCTACGATGGGGCGGTTCGAGCTGCAGGTGCTCTATGCCCGCGCCATGACGAAGCTCTGGGAGAAGATCGAACGGCTGAAGACGATCGAGCGCCTCAAGATCGCCGATTTCGGCACCCGGCGGCGGCACTCGTTCCTCTGGCAGGACTGGTGCGTGCAGGCGATGATCGAGGGGCTGGGCGATGCCTTCACCGGAACCTCGAACTGCCTGATCGCCATGCGGCGCGAGGTCGAGGCGATCGGCACCAACGCGCATGAACTGCCGATGGTCTATTCCGCGCTGGCCACCTCCGAGGTCGAGCTCGCCCGTGCGCCCTATCAGGTGCTTGCCGACTGGCACGAGGAGCATGACGGCAATCTCAGGATCATCCTGCCGGACACCTACGGCACCAAGGGCTTTCTCGAACGCGCGCCCGACTGGCTCGCGAGCTGGACGGGCATCCGCATCGACTCGGGCGATCCGGCACAGGGAGCGGAAACGGCAATCCGCTGGTGGCAGAGCCGGGGCGAGGATCCGCGCCGCAAGCTCGTGATCTTCTCGGACGGGCTCGATGTCGAGAAGATCGAGGAACTGCACCGCCAGTTCAACGGCAGGGTCAAGGTGAGCTTCGGCTGGGGCACGATGTTCACCAACGATTTCCGTGGCCTGGTGAAGGACGATGCGCTGGCGCCCTTCAGCCTAGTCTGCAAGGCGGTCTCGGCGGATGGCAGGCCTACGGTCAAGCTCTCGGACAATCCGCTGAAGGCAATGGGACCGGCGGATGAGGTCGAGCGCTACAAGCGCGTCTTCGGGGTGGGCGAGCAGGTCGCCTACGAAGTGAAGGTCTGACCGCGACTTCCGCCGACTGACGGCCAAGCGACACTTCGGCCAAGGTGATCCGCGAGTGGTGCCTGCGGGCGCGAAGCCCGGCGTCGCGCCACCGTCTTCCGGGCGCGGGCGACGGCCCGACCCGCAAGCCGCGCCCGATCTTCCGGATGTGCAGGACGACGGCTGCGCGCCCGCTCAGGTCAGCCCTCCTCGTCGGTCACCTTTCCCCGACCCGCCTTCACCTCGCCCCGGATCGCCTTCGCGACCAGCCTGCGCCTCTGGCTGCCCAGCGTTGGCTTGGTGGCAATCCGCCGCTTCGGCGCCACCAGCGCCGCGCGCACCAGTTCGGCCAGCCGTTCGCGCGCAAGTTCCCGGTTGCGCTGCTGGCTGCGCGTTTCCTCGGCGCGGATGACGATGGCGCCCTCCGTCGTCCAGCGCCGCCCGGCGAGCCGCTTCAGCCGAGCCTTCACGGCCGGCGCCAGATGCGGGGACCGCTCGGCCTCGAAGCGCAGCTCGACCGCCGTCTCGACCTTGTTGACGTTCTGCCCGCCCGGCCCCGACGAGCGCGAGAAGCTCTCGGTCATCTCCCAGTCGGCGAGCGTGATCTGATCGGTAATGCGCAACATGAAGCGGGCCTGACGCGGGAACGGCCCGCCGCAGCGGGTCTCGAATAACGAGAAAGGGCCGCCACGCCTGGCGACCCTTTCCGAGATCCAAGGAGATGAGCCAGTTAGGATCCAGCCCAACCACCGGTGTGTCCTAAGAGGGGCTGCCCTCAGAAAACACCCCCGATAGCTGTCCCGACACTTCTCTCCAATATCACTCTAGACACTGGATCACCTCCTTTCAAATGGTTGCCGATGAGAGGAGGGTGGCACAGATCTGGTGTTTGTCAAATGATGATTACGCAACGTGTGCGGTCATCCGCCTCACAATTATGCGAAATGGCAGGAGTGCCACCAAAGCGAGCAACAGTTTGACGGACCAGTCCGCAACGGCCAGCGAGATCCACAATGGCGCCTCGGGTCCTGCCCCCAGCAGCGGCAGGATCTCGTTCGCCCAGGAGACGTCGTTGGCAGGTTCCAGCCAGACCAGAGACGCCGAAAAGGCGGTGCCGAAGAAGATCAGCGTGTCGAGGCTCGATCCGACGAGGGTCGAGATCAGGGGCGCCCGCCACCAGCGCAGGGAATGGCGCATCCGGTCGAAAACGGTCACGTCGAGCATCTGCGCGACGAGGAAGGCCGCGCCCGATCCCAACGCGATGCGAAGGGTCACGAGCGGTCCGAACTCGCCATGGATCTGGGTCCCGATGAGCGAGCAGAGGATCCCCGTGGCAAAGCCCGCCAGCACCACGCGCCGTGCCGCGGCCGCGCCGTGGAGACGGTTGGTGAGGTCGGTCACGAGGAAAGCGAGCGGATAGGTGAAGGCGCCCCAGGTCAGCCACTGGCCGAACAGGAACTGCACGAGGATGTTCGAGGCCACCACGATGGTGGCCATCGCCAGGGTGGCGGGGATCAGGCTGCGGGTCATTGGCATTCCGTTTTGGCAAGGTCGCGGAGACTTGGCCCCCGTCCGGGGACAGCGCGGCCTACAGCCCCGCAGGTCCCCCTGTCAATCCGGGAGTCGCACCTCGACGATCTCGGTCCGCTGCAGGAACAGGAAATTGTCGTCCGAGACCATGCTGACCACGGTCCCGCCTGCGGGCTCGCGCCAGACGGAAATCCCCTCGAGATTGTCGTAGCGGCCCGAAGGCGTCTCGAAGAGCGTCTCTTCCGAGGTCACGCCGTCCGGGCCGATCTCGAAGCGGCGCACGCGACTGGCAAAGCCCAGAAAGCCGCGGAACATGCGTTCGAGCAGATAAAGCCGCCCGTCCGGCCCGAAATCCGCGCCCACGGCAAGAAACGACCCGCGCCGCGGTATGTCGAAGGCCCGTTCCCACGCACAGTCCGTGTAGCGATAGACCGGGAAGGGACGGTTGACGCTGCCGGACCGCTCCGGAAGCGTGTAGAGCACGCCCTTGTCGTCGATGGCCAGCGCCTCGAGCGCTCCATTGCCCAACATCAGACGGAAGTCCCGGTGCACGGGCAGACTCTCGGCCTTTCCCGCGAGGTCGCGGTATCGCAGCACCCGTGCCGCCCCCTCGAACGAGACATAGGCGGTCCCGTCCCGTCCGATGGCAAGGCCCTCGCTGTCCGTCCGGCCCCGGCCGAGCGGTCCTCCACGCTGTCCGCGCAGGATCTGCATGGGCTCGGTCAGGATGTCGGTGATCCTTCCCTTGCCGTTCCTGATGACCCGTCCCCGGGTCCATGCCCCGCGGTCCGACAGCAGTGTCACGAGACGCCCGTCGTCCGACATCTCGATCCCGGAGAGCCCGCCGAAGAGCGGGTCATCCTTCGTCCACACGAAGCTCGAGAAGCGGCCATCGTCGAGGGTGCCGGCGCTTCCGCAGATTGCGAGGCTGACCGCGAGCCCCGCGATCAGCGCGAGGCGAGGACTTCGCGGCATTGCGATGGCAGGTCGGAAAGGGTGAAGTCGCGCGCGCCCCTCGGCCGCGGCCCTGCAGGCTTCTGAGGCGGTGTCTTCGGCGGATTCAGATAATCCGTCACCCACCACATCAGTGTATCGTCGCAGCCGTTCCCCCCTTTCGAGAGTTCGGCCACCGACGGTCGCTGCGTCTGGCAGGCCACCGCACCCGGCGGGCACTTGAGCCGGATGTGGAAATGGGTGTCATGCCCGGGCACCGGGCGGATCTTCTGCAGCCAGGCCCGGTCTGCACGGGTCGCTGTCCTGCACATCTCGAGCTTGACGGCGGCCGCCACGAAGATCCGGTCCACCCGGTCGTCCGAGGCCGCCGAGCGCAGCAGCGTGTGATGCGCCCGCGTCCAGTTGGCGGTCACGCTGCGCTGGTCCGCCGACCGGACCGGGATCGAAGAGATCCGCTCGCGGTCGCCCGCGCTGAGGTTCAGCCGGCGCGGCGGCAGCATCCAGACATCGGCGTCAAGGCCGATCTGATGACTCGCATGGCCCGAGGTCATCGGCCCGCCGCGCGGTTGGCTCATGTCGCCGATGTAGAGCCCGGCCCATCCGATCTGCCGCGCCGCGACCGACAGCGCCTTCAGGAACTCGACCATCTCCGGATGGCCCCAGTTGCGGTTGCGCGACAGACGCATGACCTGCCAGGTCGGTCCGCTCTCGGGCATTTCGACGAGGCCCGCCGCACAGCCGCGGTTGTAGCTGCCGATCGGCATCGGCGCCTGCTGCGACGGACGCATCTGCGCGCCGAAGAGCGCGTTGGCCTTCGGTTCGGCCTGAGCGGCCGTGACCATCCCCAGCGCGAGGATGAGGGAGAGGATGCGGATCATGTCACTGCCCGTTGTTCGCCTTCCGGTTCAACCCAGACTAGCAGAACGAGCCCCGCAAGGAAGAGCACGATCAACGGGGCGATGCCCGCGCGCTGCGATCCGCTGAGGGTGGTGGCGATCGCGATCAGGAGCGGCGCCAGAAAGCTCGTGACCTTGCCCGAGAGAGCGTAGACGCCGAAGGCCTCGGTTGCGCGCGCGGGCGTCGTGTGCCGGGCCATCATCGTGCGGCTGGCCGCCTGCAGCGCACCGCCAGCCCCGCCGATCAGCGCGCCGCAGACGAAGAACAGGAGGTCGGGCAGGCCGGAGTCCTGCGGCAGCGGCTGGCCGAGGATGCTCTGGCGCGAGGTGCCGACGATCAGGACGCAGACGACGGCGAGCAGCAGGATGCAGGTGACGATCACCGGCTTCGGCCCGAAGCGCCGGTCGGCACGGCCCCCGGCCCATGAGGCCACCGTGGCCGTGACGGCGCCCACCACGCCGAAGGTGCCGATCTGGATCACGCTCCAGCCCAGCACGCCCGAAGCATAGACCCCGCCGAAGCCGTAGAGGGCGTTCAGCGCGTCGCGGTAGAGCAGCGACGAGCCAAGGTAGGCCGCAAGGCTGCGCCGCCGGGGAAGACCCGAGATGAAGGCGCGCAACTCCTGCACCGCCGCCCGGATCCGGAGCGCGCTCCGCGGCACCGGAGGTTCCCTCACCCAGAGGAAGAACGGCAGCATGAACACGGCATACCAGATCGCCGTGAAGGGCCCGACCACCCGCGTCCCCTCGCGCAGCGCCGGATCAAGACCAAAGGCGGGCGGCAGGCCGATCAACGTTCGCCCGGTCGCCGCGCCTTCGGCAAGGAACAGGAGCATGACCGCAAGGGCTGCCACGCCCCCGAGATAGCCGAAGGCGAAGCCCGAGCCCGAGATCTCTCCGATCCGGTCGCGTGGTCCCAGCGTCGGCAGCAGCGCGTTGGTGAAGATGGTCGCGAACTCCATGCCGACGAAGCCGAGCCCGAAGCAGGCGAGCGCCCAGACCAGCGCGTCGCCGTCCGGCGTCAGGGCCCAGAGACCGGCCGAGCCGAGGATATAGAAGACCGAGAAGCCCCAGATCCAGACGAGCCGCCGTCCGCCCGCATCCGCGACGGCGCCCAGCAACGGCGCAAGCAGCGCGACGACGAGGCTCGCCATGCCCAGCCCCGTCGCCCAGAGCGACTGCGCCGCGGCGCCTGCGGCCACGGGATCCAGCCCTTCCGCGACGTAGCGTGCGCGGGCCGTCTCGGCGAAATAGGGCGCGAAGACGAAGGTCAGGAGCAGAGTGCTGTAGGGCTGGCTCGCCCAGTCGAAGAAGTACCAGCCCCAGATGCGGTGTTTCGCGCTTGCCATGGCCCCTCCGACGACGTGCGGGGATCAAGCCCGAAACCGTGCCGCCGCGCAAGCAGTCGCCTCCTCCTGGCCGGTTGTGCGCGAGGGGGGGGAGGCGCAGGAAGCCCGCGGCCCCCACATCCGCCGCACATCCGCCGCCAGGCGCTCAATGCGACGGCGGCCAGGGCCTCATAGCATCCGCCTCGACCCAGGCCGCGGCCCATTCCGGCAAGGGCGGACTTTCGCCGGCCTCGAGCAGCGCCGCGACCTCGGCGGGCGGAACGATGCCCTCGCGCGAGACGACAGCCGCGCGCAGCAGCATGTGGCTCGTGCAGTCGCCTTTCCGCCAGAGGCTCTGCTCCATGTAGAAGAACCTGCTGTCCCAGCCGATGCAGCGGCTCACCATGTCGAGCCGGTCCATCAGCACGACCCGCCGCCGGTAGCGCACCGAACTGCCGGCCACCGTCATGCCCCAGCCCTTTCCGGCGCAGATCCTCGCAAGCCCCGTCCGGTGGATCAGCGGCAGCCGGCCCAGGTCGAAGAGCGTCAGGGTCCGGCCGTTGTTCAGCTCTCGCCAGGGATCCAGATCCCAGGGCAGGCATCGGACCGAGGATCTGTGAGTGCCCAGAACCGGCAACGGCCCGAGACGCCGCGTCCGGCGCATCTCCATGAAAATGCGGAAGTAAGGATACATCTACCACTCCTTCACGCCTTGGGTGCTACGTCATCCGGCAGCCGTCAAGCCGCGACGCTGCGGAACGAGGTTGCCCTTTGGCGGGCCCGTCTATACCTGTTCGGAAGATTTCCCGTGAAGGATGCGTCCATGATATCGCTCTTCCAGATCCTGATGCTGATCCTCGACATCGCGAAGTTCATCATCTTCGTGCACATCATCATGAGCTGGCTCATCAATTTCGAGGTGCTCAACCTGCGTCAGCCGCTTGTCGGCCAGATCTGGGACGGGCTGACCCGCCTGCTCGAGCCGATCTATTCGCAGGTCCGGCGGATCCTGCCCTCGATGGGCGGTCTCGATCTCGCTCCGCTGATCGTGCTCGTCGCGATCTACGCGCTGCAGATCGTGATCCGGAACAACGTCGCCGCCTTCTACTGATCCGCCCGTCCCGCAGCTGACGGTCCGGCCTGCCGCGCCGGACCCAACCGGATTCCGCCATGTCGGCCCCGCGCGAGCTTCTCCAGTCCGTCTTCGGCTTCCCCGGCTTCCGGCCGGGGCAGGAAGAGATCGTCGAGGCGGTGCGCGCGGGGCGCAACACGCTGGCCATCATGCCGACCGGCGGGGGCAAGTCGCTCTGCTACCAGCTTCCCGCGCTCTGCCGCGAGGGGGTGACGCTCGTTGTTTCTCCGCTGATCGCGCTGATGCGTGACCAGGTGCGCTCCCTGCGCGAGGCGGGGGTGGAGGCCGGGGCGCTGACCTCGGGCAATACCGAGGCCGAGACGGAAGAGGTGTTCCGCGCGCTAGACGAGGGACGCATCCGACTGCTCTACATGGCACCCGAGCGGCTGGCCTCGGGCGGGACGTTCTCGCTCCTCCGGCGGATCGGCGTCGGGCTGATCGCGGTGGACGAGGCGCATTGCGTGAGCCAGTGGGGCCATGACTTCCGCCCCGACTACCTGCGCATCGGCGAGCTGCGCCGCGCGCTGGACGTGCCGCTCGCGGCCTTCACCGCCACCGCAGATGCCGAGACGCGGGACGAGATCGTGGCGCGTCTCTTCGACGGCGTGCCGCCCGCGACCTTCCTGCGCGGCTTCGACCGGCCGAACATCCACCTCGCCTTCGCGGTGAAGTCGAGCCCCCGCCAGCAGATCCTGACCTTCGCCGCCGCGCGCAAGGGCCGTTCCGGCATCGTCTACTGCGCGACCCGGGCGAAGACCGAGACCCTTGCCCAGGCGCTGCGCGAGGCGGGGCACTCCGCCTGCCACTACCACGGCGGGATGGAGGCGGACGACCGGCGCGCGGTCGAGATCCGCTTCCAGCAGGAGGACGGCCTGATCGTGGTGGCGACCGTCGCCTTCGGCATGGGGATCGACAAGCCCGACATCCGCTGGGTGGCCCACGCAGACCTGCCGAAATCCATCGAGGGCTATTATCAGGAAATCGGCCGCGCGGGCCGCGACGGCGCGCCCGCCGAGACGCTGACGCTCTACGGACCCGACGACATCCGCCTGCGCCGCGCGCAGATCGACGAGGGCGCGGCCCCGCCCGACCGCAAGGCCGCCGATCACGGCCGACTGAACGCCCTTCTCGGCCTTGCCGAGGCGACGGGGTGCCGTCGGCAGGTTCTGCTCGGATATTTCGGCGAAAGCTCCGGGCCCTGCGGCACCTGCGACCTCTGCGAGCGCCCGGCCGAGCTTTTCGACGCGACCGAGGCGGTGCGAAAGGCGCTCTCGGCGATCCTGCGCACCGGCGAGTGGTTCGGGACCGGCCATCTCGTCGACATCCTCACCGGGAACGCGACGCAGAAGGTGCGCGACCGGGGCCATGACCAGCTTCCCACCTTCTCGGTCGGCCGCGACCTCTCTCGCGCCGCCTGGGAGGCGGTGTTCCGGCAGATGATGGGGCGCGACCTCGTCCGCCCCGACGCCGAGCGGCACGGTGCGCTGAAGATGACAGAAGCCGCCCGCCCCATCCTCCGCGGCGAAGAGGCGATCACGCTCCGGCGTGACACGGTGCGCTCGGCCTCGGCCCGCCCGCAGGCGCGGGCGCTCGTCTCCGACGAGGACGCGCCGCTTCTGTCCGCCCTCAAGGCCCGCCGCCGTGCGCTGGCCGAGGCCGCGGGCGTGCCGGCCTATGTGATCTTCACCGATCGGACCCTGATCGAGATGGCCGACCGGCGTCCGCGAAACCTGGACGAGATGGCGGGCATCACCGGCGTGGGCGCGAAGAAGCTCGACAGCTACGGCGCGACCTTCCTCGAGGTGATCACCGGCGGGAGCGAGGAGATGCATCCCCAGCGCCGCCGCCTTGCGGGGCGCGACGCGGGCGAGCTTTTCGACCGGCTGGCCGAGGTGCAGGTGGCGCTGATGCGGGGCGAGGACGGGACCGGCAAGCCACTGAGCCTGCCGCAGAGCGCGCTGCGCCGGATCGCCGAGGCGCGGCCCTCGACCCTCGCCGATCTCGAGCGGGTGGGCGATCTCGGGGCGCAGAAGATGGAACGCTTCGGCGAGGCCTTCCTCGACGTGCTGCGGCAGGCCTGATGCTCGCCGTCCTCTCGCCCGCCAAGCGCCTCGCGGCGCGGCCCGCGCTGGAGCTGCCGGCGACTCTCGCACCCACCACGCCCCGCTTCCAGGATCAGGCGGACGCGCTGGCCCGGATCGCGCGGGAATTGACCGCCGCGGACCTGCGGCGCCTCATGCACATCTCGGAGCCGTTGGCCCGGCTGAATGTGGCGCGCTTCGCACAATTTCACGAAGCGCGGGATGCGGCCGTTCCGGCGCTCGCCCTCTTCGACGGCGATACCTATGCCGGCTTCGAGGCCCGGACGCTGGGCGAGGACGCCCTTCGCTGGGCGCAGGATCGGGTCTGCATCCTCTCCGGGCTCTACGGCCTCCTCCGGCCGCTCGACCTGATCCAGCCGCACCGGCTCGAGATGGGGACGCGGCTCGCGACCGACCGCGGGGCCACGCTCTACGACTTCTGGGGCGACCGCATCGCCCGGGCGCTGAACAAGCGCGCCGCCGAAACCGGGGCGCGGGTGCTCGTGAACTGTGCGTCGGTCGAGTATTTCTCGGCCGTCGATACCTCATCCCTGCGGCTGCAAGTCATATCGCCGGTCTTCCTCGAAGAGCGCGATGGCGAGCGGAAGATCGTGAGCTTCTGGGCCAAGCGCGCCCGCGGCGCCATGGCGCGCTTCATCGCCGAGAACCGGCTCGACGATCCGGCGGACATCCGCGCCTTCCGCGCCGGTGGCTACCTTCATGAGCCGGACCTGTCGACGGATGACCGCCCTGTCTTCCTGCGGGCGGCCTGACCCGGCGAAGGACTGCGGGTGTGGCGGAGGGCTCCGGGTGGGGCAGCCGCATCGGCATGGCTGAGCCTCATGAAGGCTGTGCCTCGCGCGCCGCCGCATCGCCACGCGCGGGCGCAGCGCCCCCCTCGGTGGCTGCCGGCAGGATGGCACGGGCCTCGGGCGGGCAGAAGGCCGCCAGCGTTTCCAGGATCGCCGCCCGGCGCAGCGGTTTCGTGAGCGTCCGGTCCATGCCTGCCGCAGTGCTCGCCGCGGCATCGCTTTCCAGCGCATGGGCAGTCAGGGCCACGATGGGCACGCGACGCCCCTCCGGCTCGCGCGCCCGGATGGCGCGCGCGGCAGAGCGCCCGTCCATTTCGGGCATTGAGATATCCATGAAGACGAGGTCGGGCCGAACGCGGTCGCAGAGTTCGACCGCCTCGCGCCCATTGCCCGCAAAGCTCAACTCGATGTCGAGATCGCGCACCATCTTGCGGAAGACGAGCTGGTTCGTGCGGTTGTCCTCGGCCGCCAGCACCCGCATCCGACGCAGTTCGGCACCCGGGGCAGGAGGCGGCGCGGGTTCCGGTCCGGCCGCCGTGAGGGTCTGAAGCCGCCGGTAGAGATCCGACCGCAGGAGCGGCTTCTGCAGCACACCCGTCAGAAGTGCCACGGACGGATGATCGCGCAAGCCTGACGGATTCGAGGTCAGCAGCAGGATCGGCATGAACGAGCCACAGGCCCGGACGCGTTCGGCCAGCGCGAGACCGTCGAGATCCGGCATCTCGTGATCGGTGAGCAGGAGATCGTAATCGGGGTCAGAGACGAGTTCGGACAGGGCCTCTGCGCCAGACCGGCAGAGCTTGACCTCGATTCCGCAGGGCACCAACTGCCTCTCGAGGATGGTGCGGTTGATGAACTGGTCGTCCACGACCAGGGCGCGACGCACCTGGAGCGGCTCGGGCGGTGCGGCTACGTCGTCCGCCGCGGGCAACGTCAGCCGGAACCCGAAGCAGGATCCGCGGCCGAGCTCGCTCTCGACCCAGACGGACCCGTCCATGAGCTCGATCAGGCGGCGGGTGATGGCGAGGCCGAGGCCGGTGCCCTCGAACCGCCGCGTGGCTTCGGTGTCGACCTGGTTGAACTCGCCGAAGACCACGTCGAGGTTCGCGGCGGCGATGCCGATGCCGGTGTCCTCGACCGTCACATGAAGGTCGTGGCGCCCTTCGCCCACCTCGAGCCCCACGACGCGGATCAGCACATGGCCCGTCTCGGTGAACTTCACCGCGTTCCCGATGAGGTTCGTGAGCACCTGCCTGAGCCGGCACGGATCGCCGATGAAGCGCGTGGGAAGGAACATGTCGAAGTCGATGAGCAGGTCGATCTTCTTTGCCCGCGCCTTCGGCTGGAGGAGCATGGCGACCTCGTGGATCGTCCGCTCGAGGTCGAAGGGCTCGGGGTAGAGGGTCAGGCGGTTGGCCTCGATCTTCGAGTAGTCGAGGATGTCGTTGATGATGACGAGGAGCGCCTCGCCCGAGGACCGGATCGTCTCGGAGAACAGCCGCTGATCCTCGGTCAGGACGGTTTCGCACAACAGTTCCGCCATGCCGACGATCCCGTTCATGGGCGTGCGGATCTCGTGGCTCATGTTGGCCAGGAAGGCGGACTTGGCGCGGCTCGCGGCCTCGGCGGCTGCACGCGCCGTTTCCAGCGCGGCCTGCTGGACCTTCAGTTCGGTGATGTCGACGCCGAGGCCAACGCGGCCGCCGTCCGGCGTCTCGTGCTCGATCACCCGCAGCCAGCGGCCGTCGTCGAGTTGCTGCTCGGCCGCGCCGCCGAGCTTGCGGAAGGCCGCGAGGCGATCGGCCAGCCAATCCTCTTCGTGCCCGGCGGCCTCGGGGAACTGACCATGGGCAAGACCATGGCGAAGGATGTCCTCGAACCGGGCGCCGGGGCGGATGGCCTCGGCCGCACGGGGGTAGATCTCGCGGTAGCGGTCGTTGCACAGCACGAGCCGCTCGGCCCGGTCGAAGAGCACGAAGCCGTCGGGTATGGCGTCGATCGCCGCCCGGAGGCGCATCTGCTCGGTAATGTCGATCAGCAGGCTCACCATGTCGCCGTCGCGCGCGCGCCGGTTCACGAGCCGCAGCCAGATGCCGTTCGTGCGACGCAGGATCGCAGGCTCTACCGGATCATCGTCCCAGCGGCGGACCATCCGTTCGCACCATTCCTCGGGCACTTCGTCGCCGAGATCGAGAAGACCAAGATCGACCGTGGCCCGCAGGAGATCCATCAGCGTCATCCCCGGTTGCACCTTGAGCCCTGCGAAATGGGCGCAATAGGCTTCGTTCGCCGCCACGAGCTTCTGGTGCGAATCGTAGACCGCGAACCCGTCCTCGATCGTGTCGATCGAATCCCAGAGCCGCCGCTCGGCCATCACGGCAGCGGTATGGGCACGCTCCAGCTCGGCCAGGAAGCGGCTGTTCTGGCCCTTCAGCTTCTCGGCCTCGGACAATGCCGTCTTCACGACCGCGCGTTGCTCGATGATCTGGTCCGAAAGCGCGCGCGCATGGATCGCGAGCTTCTCGTTCGCGGCGAAGAGCTCTCGCTGCTTGTATTCCAGCAGGCGTTCCGCCGCGAGCCGCCCCCGCCGCTCTTTCGCCAGCCTCTGCTCGATGTCCATCCGTCCGTCCCGCCTCGCCATGCCGGCAATCTGCCGCGGCATGATGAATCTCCTCTTAAGGACGAACGACACGCCCGAAGAAATGGCCCCCGAGAATCCTTGCCTCCCCCGGAGGGCGGTGACAGCATCCCCGCAGCTTTCCGGAGGAGCTTCCATGCGCATCCGTCATCTGCTGCCGGTCCTTATGCTTGCCGTCCTGCTGCCGCTCGCAGCGGCGGCTCAGGACTGGCTGCCCGACCGCCGTTTCGTGCTGAGCGCGGACACCGACCTGCCCGGCAGCGACATGGCCACGCTGCTCGACACCACGCTCGAGGCCTGCGAGCGAGCGTGCCTGTCCCGGTCGGGTTGCACGGCCTTCACCTTCAACGGGCGCAACGGGTCGTGTTTCCCGAAATCTGCCTCGGGTGACACGTCGCCGTATCAGGGGGCAACCTCGGGCATCGTGGTACCGTCTGATCCGGCGCGGCAGGAGACGGCGCGCAGCCGGCGCTCGGAGCTGGCCTTCCTCTCGGACTACGACCTGACGCGGGCGAAGGAGCAGGCGGAGGGGCTCGGGAACGAGCATACGGTGAACGGGTTCACCGCCGAGGAGCATCTGCAGAGCGCGGCACGCGCGGAGGCATCGGGAGAGGCCGTGGCTGCGGCCAACTTTACCGGCGCGGCCGTCAGCGCCTCCGACCGGGCCGAGAGCTGGATCGACTACGCCCGCCGTCTGCGGGCTGCGGGTGGACCCGAGACATCGGCAAGCGGCGAGTTGCGCGATCGCGCGTTCCGGGCGGCGATCAACGGCTATCTGCGCGCAACGACGCCGGCTCTCCGCCATACGGCGCTGGTTGAGCTGGGTCTTGCGGCCGAGGCGGTCGACAGGGGCCGCGACATGGTGCAGGCCCTTCGGCTCGCCCAGTCGACCCAGCCGCGCGACGACACTGCCCGGCTTCTCGAGTCCGCCGCGGGAAAATACGGCTTCCGCATCACGGAGGATCAGGTCGAGGCCGACACGACGAGGCCACGGATCTGCGTCACCTTTTCGGAGCAGCTGGCCCAGACCGGCGTCGATTACGCAAGCTACGTCCAGCTGGGTGAACCGGGCCTGACAGTCGAAGCCGAGGACCGCCGGATCTGCGTCGGCGGCGTGTCGCATGGCGCGCGCCATGTGCTGACCTTCCGCGAGGGGCTTCCGGCCGCCGACGGCCAGACGCTCGCCAAGTCGGTGCAGATCGCGGCCTATGTCCGCGACCGCTCGCCCTCGGTGCGGTTCCCGAGTCGGGCCTATGTGCTGCCTCGGGCGGGCGCGCCGGCGATCCCCGTCGAGACGGTGAATGCCCGGACGCTCGACCTCGCGCTCTACCGCGTGTCCGACCGCAACCTGTTGCGGGCGATCCAGCAGGATTACCTCGGCCGGCCGCTCGACCAGTGGCAGGCGGACCAGTTCACCGCCGAGGTGGGCGAGGAGATCTGGACCGGCACCGGCGAGGTGGCGATGGAGGTCAACCGCGACATGACCACCCGCCTGCCGATGGAAGAGCCGCTGAAGGGCCTGCCGGCCGGCATCTATGCACTGAAGGCCGCGATCCCGGGTCAGGATGTCTACGAGCATCCGTCCGCCTGGCAATGGTTCGTGGTCTCGGATCTGGGCGTCACGACGTTGTCGGGGACGGACGGGCTGCATGTCTTCGTGCGCAGCCTCGGCTCGGCCGAGGCCAAGGCCGGCGTCACGGTCGAGCTTCTGTCGCGCGCGAATGCCGTGCTCGGCACGACGACGACGGACGATCAGGGCCATGCGGCCTTCGGCGCGGGCCTGACCCGCGGCACCGGCCCGGCCGAGCCCGCGCTGGTGGTCGTGAAGGAGGGCGAGGCCGACATCGCCTTCCTTTCGCTCACCGATCCCGAGTTCGACCTGTCGGACCGGGGCGTGGAGGGGCACGAGCCCGCCCCGCCGGTCGACGTGTTCCTCGCGACCGAGCGCGGCGCCTACAGGGCGGGCGAGACGATCCACGCCCTCGCGCTCGCGCGGGATGGCGAGGCCGCGGCCATCGAGGGGCTGCCGCTCACCGCGATCCTGAAGCGGCCGGACGGCGTGGAATATTCGCGCGCGCTGGCCTCGGGCAGCGGCGCGGGCGGCCATGTGTTCGACCTGCCGCTCGCGGGATCGGCTCCGCGCGGGGTCTGGCGGCTGGAGGTGCTGGCCGATCTCGAGGCGGCGCCGCTCGCAGCGAAGACCGTGCTGGTCGAGGATTTCCTGCCCGAGCGGATCGACGTGACGGCGAGCCTGCCCGAGGCGCCCATCGCGCTTGGCGACGCGCCGGACCTGACGGTCGAGGCGAATTTTCTTTACGGAGCGCCGGGCGCGGATCTCGCCATCGAGGGCGAAGTGCTGCTGCGCGAGGCGGACGGGCTGCCCGGCTTTCCGGGCTATGTGTTCGGCCGTTCCGATGCGTCCTTCGATCCGCAGGTGGCCTCGTTCGGCGGTGAACGCACGGACGCTGCCGGCCGGGCGCAATTCGCGATCAGCCTGCCCGAGGTCGAGGATCCGGCGCGCCCGCTCGAGATCCTTGTCGCGACCCGCGTCTCGGAAGGATCGGGGCGGCCCGTGGAGCGGACGATCACCCGCCGCCTGCGCCCGGCCGAGCCGATGATCGGCATCCGCCCGCTCTTCGACGGGGTGGCGGCGCAGGACACCGAGGCGCGCTTCTCGCTGGTGGGCGTGGGCCCCGAAGAGAGGCCCGCCCCGATGCAGGTGCGCTGGACGCTGAACCGGGTCGAGACGGACTATCAGTGGTATCAGCAATACGGCAACTGGGCCTGGGAGCCGGTCGAGACGCGCACGCGGGTGGCCGAGGGCGAGGCCGAGCTCGGCACGGCTCCGGCCGAGATCGGGGCTCCGGTGGACTGGGGCCAGTATGAGCTTGTGGTCGAACGCACCGACGGCCGCCCGGCCGCCAGTTCGACGAGCTTCTACGCCGGCTGGTATGCGCCCGCCGATGCGACCGCCACGCCCGATACGCTGGAGTTGTCGCTCGACAAGCCCGCCTACCGGCCCGGCGAGACTGCGCAGCTGCGCATCGTGCCGCGCGCGCCCGGCAAGGCGCTGGTCACCGTGCTCTCGAACCGGCTGATCGCCATGAAGGCGTTCGAGATCGGCGAGGGCGAGACGCTGGTCGAGTTGCCGGTGACGGACGAGTGGGGGACGGGCGTCTATGTGACGGCCACGCTCCTGCGGCCGATGGATGTGGCAGCGGGGCGCAACCCGACGCGCGCGCTTGGTCTGGCGCACGCTGCCATCGACCCGGGCGAGAAGAAGCTTGCGGCCCGCATCGAAACCGCTTCCGAGGCCGCACCCCGCGGCCCGATGGAGGTCGCGGTCAAGGTCGAGGGCATGGCTCCGGGCGAGACGGCCTATGCCACGCTGGCCGCGGTCGATGTGGGGATCCTGAACCTCACCGGCTTCGAGACGCCTGACCCGGAGGACCATTACTTCGGGCAGAGGAAGCTCGGCGTCGGCATCCGCGACCTCTACGGGCGGCTGATCGACGGGATGAACGGCGCGCAGGGCTCGGTGCGCTCGGGCGGCGACGGCGGGCGGGCGCAGACGCAGGCCCCGCCTCCCACGGAAGAGCTGGTGGCCTTCTTCTCGGGCCCGGTCGAGGTGGGGCCCGACGGTCTCGCGCGTGCGACCTTCGATCTGCCCGCCTTCAACGGCACGGTGCGGGTGATGGCGGTCGTCTGGTCGAAGACCGGCGTCGGCCATGCCGAGCAGGACGTGCTGGTGCGCGATCCTGTGGTGGTGACGGCGAGCCTGCCGCGCTTCCTCGCACCGGGCGACGAGAGCCGCCTGCTGCTCGAGATCGCCCATGCGACCGGCCCCGCCGGACGGGTGAGCCTTGATGTCTCCTCGCCGGGCCTCACGGTCGGATCGGTGCCCTCGGGCCTCGATCTGGCCGAAAAGGGCCGCGCGCGGGTTGAGGTGCCGGTCTCGGCCGACCGGACGGGCCTGCAGGAGATCGCGGTCTCGCTCACCACGCCGGACGGCAAGCAGCTGACCAAGCGGCTCGTCGTGCCGGTAGAGGTGAACGACCCCGAGATCGCGCGGCGCGACCGGCTGACGCTGGAGGGCGGCCAGACCTTCACGCTGGACGAGAACCTCTTCGCGGGCTTCGTGCCGGGCACCGGGCGCGCGACCATGGCCATCGGCCCCATCGCGCGGCTCGACACGGCAGGGCTGCTGGCGAGCCTCGATCGCTATCCCTACGGCTGCACCGAGCAGATCACCTCGAAGGCGCTGCCGCTCCTCTATCTGAGCAGCGTGGCCCGGGCGCTCGACCTGCCCGGCACCGAGGATATGTCGGTGCGGATCGGGCAGGCGATCGACGAGGTGCTGACCAACCAGACCGCCGAGGGGGCCTTCGGCCTCTGGCAGGCGCAGTCGGGCGACTTCTGGCTCGATGCCTATGTCACCGACTTCCTGTCGCGGGCGAAGGCGCAGGGGCACCGGGTGCCGGAGCTTGCGCTGCGCCGGGCGCTCGACAACCTCCGCAACCAGGTGAATTACTCGGCCGACTTCGACGAGGGCGGCGAGGCGCTGGCCTATGCGCTGATGGTTCTGGCGCGCGAGGGGGCAGCCGCCATCGGCGACCTGCGCTACTATGCGGACGTGAAGGCGGATGCCTTCGCCACGCCCGCGGCGCAGGCCCAGCTCGGAGCGGCGCTAGCGAGTTATGGCGATCAGGTGCGGGCGGATGCAATGTTCCGCAAGGCGGCCGCGCGGCTGAACGGGTCGCTCGTGGCCCAGTCGCAGCAGGTGTTCCGCGCCGACTACGGCACCGCCTACCGCGATGCGGCGACTGTGCTCACGCTCGCGGCCGAGGCAGGCTCGCAGGCGGTGGACCGCGAGGCGGTGACGACCTCGCTCGCCGCGCGCACCGGCACGCTCTCCACGCAGGAGGCCGTCTGGACGCTTCTTGCCACGAACGCGCTGATCGACCGGCCGGGCGTGGAGGGGATCGCCATCGACGGCACCCCCGCGACCGGGCCCCTCGTCCGGCTGCTGCGCGATGGCGATCCGGCGTTGGCGGTCACCAATTCGGGCGGGCCGCAGGTGCTGACGGTCACCAGCACCGGCGTGCCCTCCGATCCGGAGCCCGCGGGCGGCAACGGCTATGCCATCACGCGCAGCTACTACACGATGGAGGGCGAGGCCGCCGACCCGGCTTCGGTTGCGGCGGGCAGCCGGCTCGTGGCGGTGCTTGAGGTGACGCCCTTCGGCAATGGCGAGGGGCGGCTCATGGTCAACGACCCGCTGCCCGCGGGCTTCGAGATCGACAACCCGAACCTGATGCGGGGTGGGCAGGTAGATGCGCTCGACTGGCTCGCCCCGGTCGAGAACGTGGCCCATGCCGAGTTCCGGCAGGACCGCTTCCTCGCCGCCCTCGACCGCTATGACGGCGAGGCCTTCCGGCTGGCCTATATCGTGCGCGCCGTCTCGCCGGGCACGTTCCACCACCCGGCGGCCTCGGTCGAGGACATGTATCGGCCCGAGTTCCGCGCCTGGACCGAGGCCGGCCGCATCACCGTCACCCCATGATCCGGGCACGGTGGCTGTTCGCGGCGGCGGCGGGGCTGTTCCTGGCCGCCGCTGCCCGCGACGGGGTCGACGGCTTCATCTCTGCGACCGAGATGCCGCCCCTGGCGCTGCAGACCTCGGTCGAGGTCGAGGCGCGCGACGGCACGCTCCTGCGCGCCTATACCGTCGCCGACGGCCGCTGGCGGCTGGAACCGGGGCCGGTCGATCCGCTGTTCCTGAAGATGCTCGTGGCCTACGAGGACGGTCGCTTCTACGACCACGGCGGCGTCGATCCGCTGGCGCTGACGCGGGCGGTGCTGCAGGCGCTGCGCTACGGGCAGGTGGTGTCGGGCGGCTCGACCCTCACCATGCAGGTCGCGCGGCTTCTCGAAGAAAGCGGCACGGGCCGGGTGGCGGGCAAGCTCCGGCAGATGCGCGTGGCGTTGGCGCTCGAGCGGCGGCTCTCGAAGCAGGAGATCCTGTCGCTCTACCTCCGTCTCGCGCCCTATGGCGGCAACCTCGAGGGGATCCGGGCGGCGTCGATCTCCTATCTCGGCAAGGAGCCCGGCCGGCTGACCGCGGCCGAGGCGGCGCTTCTGGTCGCGATCCCGCAATCGCCCGAGGGGCGGCGGCCCGACCGCCACCCCGAGCGGGCCGAGGCCGCGCGGGCCCGCGTCCTCGCCCGCGCCGTCCGGGCGCGGGTGATCGAGGCCGACCGCGCCGAAGCCGCCCTGCGCGAGGCGATACCCCTTGTGAGAAGACCTTTTCCAGCGGTCGCGCCGCATCTCACGGACCGGGTGATCAAGGCCGGTCCGATGCGCCAGACCCATCGGCTCACGCTGGACGCGGCCCTGCAGAAGCGATTGGAGGCGCTGGCCACCGAGACGGTCGAGGCGCGGGGCGAGCGGCTTCAGGTGGCGATGCTGGTGGCCGATCACCGCTCGGGCGAGATTCTGGCCTCGGTCGGATCGGCGGCCTACCGGGCCGACAGGCGGCAGGGCTTTCTCGACATGACCGTGGCGCTGCGCAGCCCGGGCTCGCTTCTCAAGCCGCTGATCTACGGGCTCGCCTTCGACGAGGGCCTTGCCCATCCCGAAACGCTGCTCGACGACCGGCCGATGGATTTCGCGGGCTACCGGCCGCAGAACTTCGACCGGATCTTCCGCGGCGAGATCCGCGCGCGCGAGGCGCTGCAGATGTCGCTGAACCTGCCCTCCGTCGCCCTGACCGATGCGCTGGGGCCGGCGCGGCTTCTCTCCGCGCTGGAGCAGGCGGGGGTGAGGCCGGTGCTGCCGGGGGGGCAGCCGGGCCTTGCCGTGGCGCTGGGGGGCGTTGGGGTCACCCTTGCCGACATGGTCCAGCTCTATGCGGCGCTCGCCCGCGGTGGGGTGGTGCTGCCGCTCCGTGTCGAGGGCGAGGGCGCGCCGGGGCGGCGGCTTCTGTCCGAGGTTTCGGCCTGGCAGGTGGCCGATATCCTCTCGGGCATGGCGCCGCCACCCGGCGCGCCCGCCAACCGGCTGGCCTACAAGACGGGCACCAGCTACGGCCACCGCGACGCTTGGGCAGTGGGCTTCGACGGGCAGCATGTGGTGGGGATCTGGCTCGGGCGAGCGGATGGCACGCCGGTGCCGGGGGTTTTCGGGGTCGATCTCGCCGCCCCGGTCCTCTTCCGCGCCTTCGCCCGGCTGAAGCCCACACTCGAGCCGCTGCCGCCCCCGCCCGGCGCGGCGCTCACGGTCGGCAATGCGGAACTGCCGCAACCGCTTCGCCGCTTCCGCTCGCGGCTCGCGGCCTTCGAGCCGGGTGGTGGTCCGCAGGTGGCCTTCCCGCCGGACGGGGCCGAGGTCGAGCGGCTGCGCGGCGGATTGAAGGTGAAGGTCGAGGGCGGGACCGCCCCCTTCACCTGGCTCGCGAACGGGGCGCCGGTCGCGATCGCGCTCGGAGGGCGCGAGACGCTGCTCGACCTGCCGGCGGGTTTCCTGACGCTCTCGGTGATCGACGCGGACGGCCGCTCGGCCCGGACCCGCGTTCGGCTGCACTAGCCGGCGCCGCGCAGTGGTCCGATGACCGGGAAGCCTGCCTTGCCTTGCGGGCGGGTGGGGCCTCTTGTCATTTCCGCGTCGTGCCGGAGGTCAGACCCGCTCGAGCGCCAGCGCGATCCCCTGCCCTCCACCGATGCACATGGTGACGAGGGCGCGGCGGCCGCCCGTCCGATGCAGTTCATGCAGCGCCTTCACCGTGATGATCGCGCCGGTCGCGCCCACGGGATGGCCGAGGGCGATGGCGCCGCCGTTGGGATTCACCCTCGCCGGGTCGAAGTCGAGGTCGCGCGCCACGGCGAGGGCCTGCGCCGCAAAGGCCTCGTTCGACTCGATCACGTCGAAATCCGACACCGAAAGACCGGTCCGGGCGCAGAGCGCGCGGACGGCGGGAATGGGGCCAAGGCCCATCACCTCGGGATCGACGCCTGCATGGGCGTAGCCGATGAGGCGGCCAATCGGCGCAGCGCCCGGCACGGCCCCGTCGCGCGCCAGCACCAGCGCCCCCGCCCCGTCGTTGATCCCGCTGGCGTTGCCGGCGGTCACGGTCCCCTCCCTGCGGAAGGCGGGGCGAAGGCCCGCGAGCACCTCGGCGGTGGTGGCCTTGGGATGCTCGTCGCGGGCGAAGGAAACCGGACCCTTCCGCGAGGCAATCTCGACCGGCACGATCTGGCCGTCAAACCGGCCCTCGTCCAGCGCCCGGGCGGCGCGGTTCTGGCTTTCCAGCGCGAAGGCATCCTGATCCTCACGGCTGATGCCGTGGCGCTCGGCCACGATCTCGGCGGTGATCCCCATGTGGCCGGTGCCGAAGGGGCAGTTCAGCGCCCCCGTCATCATGTCGAGCGCGCGCGTGTCACCCATCTTCTGGCCCCAGCGGGCCGCCGTCAGCGCATAGGGTGCGCGGCTCATAGACTCCGCCCCTCCCGCCAGCGCCACCTCGGCATCGCCCAGCATCAGCGCCTGCATGGCCGAAACGATGGCCTGCGCGCCCGACCCGCACAGCCGGTTCACGTTCATGGCCGGCACCTCGGCCGGGATGCCCGCCTGAATGGCCGCCACGCGCGAGAGATACATGTCACGCGGCTCGGTGTTGATGACATGGCCGAAGACGACATGGCCAACGCGAGCCGGCTCGATCCCCGCCCGATCCAGCGCGGCGCGGGCAACGGTGGTGGCCAGATCGCCCGGCGGCACGGCGGCGAGCGCGCCGCCGAAAGTGCCGATGGCGGTGCGGACACCGGAGAGGATGAGGATGTCGGACATGGCGCGGCCTTTCTTCCTGTGCAGGCCACAGCATATCGCGTGCGCGGCGCGCCGCTGCCGTGACGTCGCGTTCGGAAGCCCTCAGACCCTCAGGCGATGGGTGCGCGCCCGTCCTGCCCGAGCTGCCAGACCGATTGACCCTCGATCACCACGGCCGACAGCGGCCCGCCGTAGGCCGCGCCGCTGTCGAGGTTCAGCCGGTTTCCGTAGTGGGTCACGGCGTCGATCGCCGTGTGACCATGGACGACGAGGGCCCCGTGATCGCGTGGATCCGACAGGAAGGGCTCGCGGATCCAGAGCAGATCGTCCTCGGCCTGCTCGGCGAAGGGAATGCCGGGGCGGATGCCGGCATGCACGAAGATCGTCCCGTCGCGCTGATACCGGATCGGCAACGCCTCGATGAAGGCCAGATGCTCTTCAGGAACCAGTTCCGCGGCCTCGCGGTGGACGACGCCGACAGGACGGTCCGCCGCATGATGGACGCCGTATGATTCCAGCGTCGGACCACCTCCGAGACGCGGATGCAGCCAGGAGAGATCCCGCCGGAGGCCCGGATCGCAGCGCGCCGGATCGCGCATGAAGCCGGTGAACATCCGGTCGTGGTTGCCCTTCAGCACCACCCAGTTCTCGCCGTGCTCGATCCCCTGACGCAGATACTCGACGACACCGCGGCTGTCGGGTCCGCGGTCCACCAGGTCGCCGATGTGGACGACTGGCGCCTCGTGATCCCCGGTCGCGCGGCGGTCCATGGCGATCCGGTCATGGATTTCCTGCAACAGCGACAGATGTCCGTGGATGTCGCCGATGGCGTAGGTTCGCATCTCGGTCCTTCCAGATGGGCAAAGAGGTCCGGCCGGGCCGGACCTCTGCACCTTATTCTTCCCGACCCGAAACCGGAAGGGCAGCCGGGCGCCGTCAGGCCACGTCGAATTCGAGCGGCTTCACCTGCTGGAACAGGCCCGTCGACTCGAGGGTCTCCACCACCTTGGGGTCGATCGCCTGGTCGAGGTAGAGGATGGCGATCGCATCCTGCCCGACCGAGGTCCGGCCGAGGGTGAAGTTCGCGATGTTCACGCCGTTCTTGCCCATGGTCATGCCGAGAAGGCCGATGATGCCCGGCACGTCCTCGTTGGTGGTGTAGAGCATGTGGCGCCCGACCTCGGCGTCGATGTTGATGCCCTTGATCTGAATGAAGCGGGGCTTGCCGTCCGAGAAGCAAGTGCCCGCAACCGACCGCTCGCGCTTGTCGGTCACGACGGTCAGCTTGATGTAGGCATCGAAGCTGCCCGACTTCGCCTGCGTGGTCGTCGAGATCTGGATCCCGCGCTCTTTCGCGACGACCGGAGCCGAGACAAGGTTCACGTCCGGGTTGGTGGCCTTCATGATGCCCGCGATGGTGGCGCAGTTCAGTGCGGCGAGGTTCATCTCGCCCACGGCGCCGTCGTAGAGCACGTTGATCGCCTTGATCGGCTCGTCCGTCATCTGGCCGACGAAGGCACCGAGATGGCCTGCGAGCTTGACCCAGGGCCCCATGACCGAGGCTTCCTCGGCGGTGACGGAGGGCATGTTCAGCGCGTTCTGCACGGCACCGGTCAGCAGGTAGTCCGACATCTGCTCGGCGACCTGCAGGGCCACGTTCTCCTGCGCTTCCGTGGTCGAGGCGCCGAGGTGCGGCGTCACGACCACGTTCGGCAGACCGAAGAGCGGGCTTTCGGTCGCGGGCTCGACTTCGAACACGTCGAAGGCGGCGCCGGCGACATGGCCCGAGGTCAGCGCCTCGGCCAGCGCCTTCTCGTCCACCAGACCGCCGCGGGCGCAGTTGATGATCCGCACGCCCTTCTTCGTCTTGGCGATGTTCTCGGCCGAGAGGATGTTGCGCGTCTTGTCGGTCAGCGGAACGTGCAGCGTGATGAAATCGGCGCGGGCCAGCAGTTCGTCGAGTTCGACCTTGGTCACGCCGAGCGCCTTGGCGCGTTCGTCCGACAGGAACGGGTCATAGGCCACGACCTTCATCGACAGGCCGAGAGCGCGGTCGCAGACAATGCCGCCGATGTTGCCGGCACCAATCACGCCAAGGGTCTTGTTGAAGAGTTCGACCCCCATGAAACGGGACTTCTCCCACTTGCCGGCATGGGTCGAGGCATTGGCTTCGGGCAGCTGGCGCGCGACGGCGAACATCATCGCGATGGCGTGCTCTGCCGTGGTGATCGAGTTGCCGAAGGGCGTGTTCATCACGATCACGCCCTTGCGCGAGGCGGCCGGGATGTCGACGTTGTCGACGCCGATCCCCGCGCGGCCGATCACCTTCAGGTTGGTAGCCTGCTCGAGCAGCTTCTCGGTCACCTTCGTGGCCGAGCGGATCGCGAGGCCGTCATACTGGCCGATGATCTCGGCCAGCTTTTCCTTGTCCTTGCCGAGCTTCGGCATGTAGTCGACCTCGACGCCACGGTCGCGGAAGATCTGGACGGCGGTTTCGGAGAGTTCGTCGGAAACGAGAACGCGGGGGGCCATGTCGGGCATCCTGTGGAATGGGGAGGAATGCGGCGGGGAAACCCCCGCCCCATGTCATGCGTGAGGGGAAAGCCCGCTCAGGCGGCCTTGGCGAGCGCCGCGATCTCGGCCTCGAAGGCCCATTTCAGCCAGGGCATCAGCGCCGCGACATCCGCCGTCTCGACGGTCGAGCCGCACCAGATCCGAAGGCCCGCCGGCGCGTCGCGATAGGCGCCCACGTCCAGCGCCACGCCTTCCTTCTCGAGCCGCTTGGCCACCGCCTTGGCGAAGGCCGCGCCGTCGGTGATGCGCGGGTCGGTGAACTTCAGGCAGACCGAGGTGGTCGAGGCCGTCGCCGGGTCCACCGCGAGGTTCGCGATCCAGTCGTTCGCCGCCACGAAATCGGCTACCACCTTCGAGTTGGCCTCGGCCCGGGCGACCAGCGCCTTGAGCCCGCCGATCTCTTTCGCCCACTTGAGCGACACGAGGTAATCCTCGACCGCCAGCATGGAGGGCGTGTTGATCGTTTCGCCCTGGAAGATGCCTTCGATCAGCTTGCCGCCCTTGGTCATGCGGAAGATCTTCGGCATCGGCCATGCGGGGGTGTAGCTTTCCAGCCGCTCGACCGCACGGGGGGAAAGGATCAGCATCCCGTGGCCGCCCTCGCCGCCCAGCACCTTCTGCCAGGAGAAGGTGACGACGTCGAGCTTGTCCCACGGCAGTTCCATCGCGAAGGCGGCCGAGGTCGCGTCGCAGATGGTGAGGCCCGCGCGATCCGCCGGGATCGCATCACCGTTCGGCAGGCGGACACCGCTGGTGGTGCCGTTCCAGGTGAAGACCACGTCACGGGCGAAGTCGACCTGCGCGAAGTCCACGATCTCGCCGTAGGGCGCCTTGCGCACCGTAGCGTCGAGCTTGAGCTGTTTCACCACGTCCGTGACCCAGCCTTCGCCGAAGCTTTCCCAGGCCAGCATCTCGACGGGGCGGGCGCCCAGCAGCGACCACATCGCCATCTCGACCGCGCCGGTGTCCGAACCGGGGACGATGCCGATGCGATAATCGGCGGGCACGCCGAGGATTTCGCGGGTGAGGTCGATCGCCTCTTTCAGCTTGGCCTTGCCGACAGCAGCGCGGTGCGAACGGCCCAGCGGGGCGTCCGACAGAAGGTCCAGCGAATAGGCGGGAATCTTGGCACAGGGGCCAGAGGAGAAGCGCGGATTGGCCGGCCGCGCGGCCGGGGTCTGCAGATCAGACATGTTACCCTTCCAGATAGATGCCTCTCGTTGGGGAGAGGTGTCCCGCCGTCGCCATTACGCCTCGGTGGGCTCTGGCGCAAGCGAAAGAATTGTCCTAGAGCGGCGCTCGACCGCGAAAAAGCGACCTTGGGAGAGTGCGATGTTCGTTGCCGTCCTCATGACCGACCCGGCCTCTCCGAGCCTCGAGCGGACCACCGTCGAGGCGCTCCGCAATGCCTGGGGTGGGGGCGACGCGCGCTGGCTGCAACCGGGGGTAGCCGCGGAATTTGCCCTGTCGGCAATGCCTTCCAACCGCTGGCAGGTCTGGGACGATCTGCAGGCGCTGAAGGTGGACCTGGCGGTGGTGCCGGCGGAGGACCGCCGGAAGAAGCTGCTTCTCGCGGACATGGATTCGACGATGATCCGGCAGGAGTGCATCGACGAACTGGCCGACGAGGCGGGCGTCGGCGAATATGTCGCAGGCATCACGAAGCGCGCGATGAACGGCGAGCTGAACTTCGAATCCGCTCTGCGCGAGCGGGTGGGCCTCCTGAAGGGCCTGCCCGCCTCGGTCATCGACCGGGTGTTCGAGACTCGGATCCGGTACATGCCGGGCGGGCGGGCGCTGGTGCAGACGATGAAGGCCAATGGCGCCTGCGCGGCGCTCGTCTCGGGCGGCTTCACCGCCTTCACCGAGAAGGTGGCGGCGGGCCTCGGCTTCGACGAGCATCGCGCGAACATCCTTCATGTCGCCGAGGGCGCACTGACCGGCACGGTGGCCGAGCCGATCCTCGGACGCGAGGCGAAGCTCTCGGCGCTCGAGGAACTCTGCGCGAAGCTGGGCATCGATGTGTCGGAGGCGATGGCCGTCGGCGACGGAGCGAACGATCTCGGGATGCTCAAGCGCGCGGGCGCGGGTGTGGCGCTGCATGCAAAGCCGGTGGTTGCGGCGGAATGCGACATCCGCATCAACCATGGCGACCTGACGTCGCTTCTCTTCGTGCAGGGTTACGCCGAGGACGAGTTCCGCACCTGAGCCAAGCCGCTCTCGCGCCACAACATGAGCGCGATCGCTCTGTTGCGGACTGGCCGGACCCTCAGGCGTTCGCCCAATCGGCCGATTGCATCTCGCGAAGCCGGCTCGCCGTCCGCTCGAACTCGAACGACCCTTCGCCTTCGATATAGAGCCGCTCCGGCTCGTCCGCGGCCGAGGCGATCAGCCGGACCCGTGCCTCGTAGAGCGCGTCGATCAGCGTCACGAACCGCTTGGCCTCGTTGTAGTTTTCTGCCGAGAGCCGGGGGATGTCCTCAAGGATCAGCACCCGGCAGGCCTCGGCAATGGCGAGGAAATCGGCAGGACCCAGCGGCCTCGCGCAGAGATCCCAGAAGGTCGCGCGGCCCACGCCGTTCGCGAAGCACGGAATCTCGACCGTCCGGCCGTTCACGGGCAGGCGCAGCGGATGGCCGCGGTCGCCTCCGGTCAGGTCCGTCCAGATCCGCGCGATCGCCTGCTGTGCCCTGCTGGCAGGATGGAAGAAGACCTGTGCGCCCTGCAGCCGGTGCTGGCGGTAGTCGGTCGGACTCTCCAGTTCGACCACGGCCATCCGCGCGCGCAGGAGATCGATGAACGGCAGGAAGACCTCACGGTTCAGCCCGTTCTCGTAAAGCGCCTCGGGCGGGCGGTTCGAGGTGGTGACGATTACCACGCCCTGCTCGAAGAGCTTCTGGAACAGCCGCCCGACGACCATCGCATCCGTGATGTCGGTGATCTGCATCTCGTCGAAGGCCAGGAGCCGCACCTGCCCCGCCACCTTGTCGGCAACCGGCTGGAGGGCGTCGTCAACACCCTTCTTCCGGGCCTCGTGCATGCCCTGCTGAACCTCCTGCATGAAGGCGTGGAAATGCACGCGGCGCTTAGTCGGGATTGCCACGGCGTCGGTGAAGAGATCCATCAGCATCGACTTGCCGCGCCCGACCCCACCCCAGAGGTAGAGGCCCTTCGGCAGTTCTTCCTTCGCTGCAAAGAGGCCGAAGAGCCCCCGCTTGCGTTCGGGATGGGCCTCGAGCCACTGGCGAATCTCCTCGAGGTCAGGCAGGACGGCATGCTGAGCCGGGTCGGCCCGCAACTCCTCCGCATCGACGCGGGCTTCGTAGATCTCGGTCAGGGTCTGGCGCATGCGCCCTCATAGATCGATGCCGCGCAGCGGAAAAGACGGAACCTCTGGCGGAAGGATCGCGTTCCCGAAAACCCCTCGGAGTTCGTCATGAGTCCCAACCGTCTGCGCCTTCTATGGTCCCGCATCCGGCGGAAACTCTGGTTCACTCCGGCGCTCTATGCGGTGGTGGCGCTGCTGGTCCTGTCCACGGCGCCCGTGGTCGGCCGGATGCTGCCCTCGGGCGTCAACAGCCTGATCGGCCTCGACGGTGTCTATGACCTCATGGACGTGCTGTCGAACTCGCTGCTTGCGGTGTCGATCTTCTCGCTTGGCATCATGACATCGTCGCTGCAGGCGGCGGCGGGCGCGGCCACGCCCCGCGCGCGCCCGTTGCTGACCGAGGACCGGACAGCGCAGAACGCGATCTCGACCTTCCTCGGCGGTTTCATCTACGGCATCGTCGGCCTGGTCGGGCTGTCCACCAACTACTACGGCGACGAAGCCAAGGTCGTGCTGTTCCTCGTGACCTGCGCCGTGATCGTGGCGGTGATCGTCGCGCTCATCCGCTGGATCGCCCGACTGTCGAACCTCGGCGACGTATCCGAGGTGATCGACCTCGTCGAACGCGCCGCCGCAAGTGCCTTTGAGGCCGATGCGGCGCAGCCGTGGCTGGGCGGCGTCCCAATGACAAGCCTTCCGCCCCAGCTGTTTCCGGTACATCCCGATCGCATGGGCTTCGTGCAGGCCGTGAATGCCGCGGGGCTCGCGGGAATGGCTGAGGAGTGGGAGATGGACTTCCATCTCGCCGCGCGACCGGGCGCCTATTCCGATCCCAACCGGCCGCTGCTCCTCTCGTCACGCAGGCTCGATGACGAACAGGTGGCTGCCGTCCGCTCGGCCTTCGTGATCGGCGGGCAACGCACCTTCGAGGCCGACCCCCGTTTTGGAATGATCGTCCTGTCCGAGACAGCCTCGCGTGCACTCTCGCCCGGCGTGAACGATCCGGGGACGGCGATCGACGTGATCGGCACCTCTGCGAGGGTTCTGGTCGACTGGGCGCTGGCGCTGGACCGCGCCGAGCCGAAAGTGCGCCATCGCCGGCTGCATGTCGGGCGCCTGTCGGCGGCGGACGTGATGGAGGATGCATTCCGCTGGATAGCGCGGGATGGGGCGGGACAACTCGAGGTGCAGATCCGACTTCAGCGGGCACTCGCCACGCTGGCCGCGTCGGCGCCCCGGTTGTTCGAGGAACCGGCCCGCGCGCTCTCGCACGAGGCGCTGCTGCGGGCCGAGCAGGCGATGAGCCTCGATCAGGATCTGGAGCGGCTGCGGGCCGAATCGGCCCGGCTCGGCTTCAGGTGTCCAGATTCTCCACGTTCAGCGCATTCTGCTGGATGAACTCACGCCGGGGCTCGACCACGTCTCCCATCAGCTTGGTGAAGATGTCGTCGGCCTCGGCCAGATCCTCGACCTTCACCTGCAGGAGCGTCCGCGCCTCGGGATCGAGCGTCGTCTCCCAGAGCTGCTCGGGGTTCATCTCGCCAAGACCCTTGTAGCGCTGGAGCGACAGCCCCTTCTCGCCCTCGGCCAGCACGGCCTTCAGCAGCGCGACGGGCCCGTGGATCGGCTGCTCGCGATCCTTGCGGACGAGCCGGGCGCCGGGCGCATAGACATCGCGCGTCTGGATCGAGACCTGCGACAGCCGCCGTGCCTCGCCCGAGCGCAGCACGGCGCCGTCGAGCGTGCGCAACTCTTCGACCCCGCGCAGGACGCGCGAGAGACGGATGCCGTGGTCCTGCGTGATCCGGCCCTTCCAGCCGCGCTCGTATTCGGCGGCAGTCAGGTCGAGCCGCTCGGCCACCCGGTCGGCCACGAGTTGCAGGTCGTCGTCGGCCTGGCCCGGATCGAAGGCCCCTGAGAGCGCCGCCTGCTCGAGGATGTTGCGCGGGTAGTGCGTGGGGAAGCCCTCGAGCACCCGGCGGAACTGGCGGGCGCCCTCGATCACGCGCAGGAGATCCTGCCCCGCGATCTCCTCGCCCGTCGAGAGGCGCAGGATGGCGCCCTCGATCCCCTGATGAATCAGGTAGTCCTCGAGCGCCGCCTGATCCTTGAGATAGACCTCGGACTTGCCGCGCGCGACCTTGTAGAGCGGCGGCTGCGCGATGTAGAGGAAGCCGCCTTCGATGATCGCGGGCATCTGCCGGAAGAAGAACGTCAGCAGGAGCGTGCGGATGTGGGCGCCATCCACGTCGGCGTCCGTCATGATGATGATCTTGTGATAGCGCAGCTTGCCGATGTCGAACTCGTCGCGTCCGATGCCCGCCCCGAGGGCGGTGATCAGCGTCCCTACGGTTTCCGAGGACAGCATCCGGTCGAAGCGCGCACGCTCCACGTTCAGGATCTTGCCCCGGAGCGGCAGCACCGCCTGGTTCTTCCGCGCGCGCCCCTGCTTGGCCGAACCGCCGGCCGAGTCACCCTCGACGATGAAGAGTTCCGACAGCGCCGGGTCCTTCTCCTGACAGTCGGCGAGCTTGCCGGGCAGCGAAGCCACGTCCATCGCGGTCTTGCGCCGGGTCATCTCGCGCGCCTTGCGCGCAGCCTCGCGCGCCAGAGCCGCCTCGACGATCTTTCCGACGATGGACCTCGCAATGGCCGGGTTCTCCTCGAACCACTCGGCGAGCTTCTCGTTCACGAGGTTCTCGACGGCCGGCCGAACCTCGGAGGACACAAGCTTGTCCTTGGTCTGGCTTGAGAATTTTGGATCCGGCACCTTGACCGACAGAACGCAGGTCAGTCCTTCGCGCGCGTCGTCGCCGGTAAAGTCCACCTTCTCGCGCCGGGCGATCCCGCTGTCCTGCGCATACTTGGTGATGGTCCGCGTCAGCGCACCCCGGAAACCCGCGAGGTGGGTGCCGCCGTCGCGCTGCGGGATGTTGTTGGTGAAGGGCAGCACCGTCTCGTGGTAGCTGTCGTTCCACCACATCGCGACCTCGACGCCGATCCCGCCGCGCTCGCCCGTGATGAAGATGGGCTCGGGCATCACCGGGCTCTTCGACCGGTCGAGATAGCGGACGAACTCGCGCACGCCGCCCTCGTAAAACAGTTCGCTGTGCAAGGGCTCGGCCGGGCGCTCGTCCTCAATCAGGATGCGGACGCCCGAGTTCAGGAAGGCGAGTTCGCGCAGCCGCGCCTCGAGCGTCTTGAAGCTGTAGTCGAGGTTCGAGAAGGTCCCGTCGGGCCGGTTGGTCTTGGCGGAGGCCATAAATCGTACCTCGGTGCCCTTTTCGCCCGGCGCGTCGCGGACGACGCGCAGATGCTCTACCGTCTCGCCGTTCTCGAACCGGGCGAAATGCTCCTTGCCGTTGCGCCAGATGCGCAATTCGAGCCAGTCGGACAGCGCGTTCACCACCGAGACGCCCACGCCATGAAGGCCGCCCGAGACCTTGTAGCTGTTCTGGTCGAATTTTCCCCCGGCATGGAGCTGGGTCATGATGACTTCGGCCGCCGAGACACCCTCGGAGGCATGCATGTCCACCGGAATCCCGCGCCCGTTGTCCCGCACAGAGACCGAACTGTCGGCATGGATCTTCACCGACACGGCCGTCGCATGACCGGCCAGAGCCTCGTCGATCCCGTTGTCCACCACTTCATAGACCATGTGGTGGAGGCCCGAGCCGTCGTCCGTGTCGCCGATATACATGCCCGGACGCTTCCGGACAGCTTCCAGCCCCTTGAGAACCTTGATGGAATCGGCGCCATACTCTTCCGGCACGCGGGCAGCTTCGGCCATTCGGACAAACCCTTTTCTTTGCGCGCGAGTTATAGCGGTCCCACCCGCGAATGTCACGCCCGAGGCCCAAGATTTAGCCGCACGCCGCCGTCAGGGCAGGGTCAGGGTCCCGTCTTCCGCCAGCGGCCAGACCGGGTTCATCGCCACCTCCCAGACATGGCCGTCGGGATCGGCCCAGTAGCCCGAGTAGCCGCCCCAGAACACCTTCTCGGGTCGCTTGAGGGCCGTGGCGCCGGCCGCGAGTGCCTCCTCGAAGGCCGCGTCGACCTCCGCCACAGTGCCGAAATTCTGCGCGAGTGTGATGGCGCCCGTCCCGAGCTCCGCCCCGGGGCGCCCCTGATCGGCCGCGAGCTCCTTGCGCCCGAAGAGCGCCAGCGCCGAGCCGTGCAACTGGAAGAAGGCCACGCCCTCCTGCGCCCGGTGCTGCTGCCAGCCCAGCCGCTCGTAGAAGGCAACCGACGCCTCCAGATCGGCGACGCCCAACGTAATGAGCGTGACCCGTTGCGGTGTCATGGTCGGATCTCCCTCGTCTCCGAAAGCCCTGCGGCCTCCGCCACCTCGATCCGCTGCGCCCGGTGCCCGAGGGCTGCGAAAAGCTCCGGCCCGGTGCCGGTCATGAAGGCCTGCGCGCCGAGCGCGCAGATCTCGTCGAAAAGCGCCGCGCGCCGGCCCTCGTCCAGATGAGCCGCCACCTCGTCGAGAAGCAGGATGGGCGCCGCCCCCAGATCCTCGGCCAGCGCCCGGGCATTGGCAAGGACAACCGAGATGAGAAGCGCCTTCTGCTCACCCGTTGAGCATTGCGCGGCCGCGATGCCCTTCGCGTCATAGATTGCCGTGAGGTCGGCGCGATGCGGCCCGGCCAGCGTCCGCCCCGCCGCCATGTCCCGCCGCCGCCCTTCGGCCCAGGCCGCGGCCAGATCCTCGGGATCCTCCGAAGCGATCGAAAGGGCGGCGCGCGGAAAGGCAGTCTCGGCTTCGGCCTGCGCCGCCGCCAGGCGCGCGACGGCCCCCTCGCGATGAGCCCGGATCAGCCGCGCGGCTTCCGCCATCCGCTTCTCGAGCGCCGCATGCCAATGGGCGTCCACCACCTGCTCCTTCAGCAGCCGATTCCTCTCGCGCATCGCCTTCTCGTAGTCGAGCACCGCCTCTGCATGGTCGGGAAAGAAGCTCATCGTCACGCGATCGAGAAATCGCCGTCGCCCCTCGGCCGCCTCGGTCCAGAGCCGGTCCATCGCGGGCACGAGCCAGACGATGCGAAGCAGCCGGCCCAGCATCACCTGTGTCGCAGCCTTGCCGTCGATCCGCACCTGCCGCGAGGCGCCCCCCTCGGCCCAGGTCTCGACCTCATGGTCGGAATGCAGCCCCCGCGCGGTGGCCGTCACTTTCCAACCCAGCGCCTCGGGCCGCCGCGCGATCTCGTCCGCCGCCGCCCGCCGGAGGCCTCGCCCCGGAGACAGCAGCGAAATCGCCTCGAGAAGGTTGGTCTTGCCCGCGCCGTTCGCGCCGACGAAGGCCACCGGCCGCCGGTCAAACTCCATCCGCGCCGCGCGATGCGAACGGAAGTGGGAGAGAGAGAGGGATGTGACGGCCAGACCGCGCATCCCCTGTCCTTTCATTCTCGGAAAAATATCCCGGGGGTGCGGGGGCAGCGCCCCCGCCCGCCCTCCGTCACACGCGCATCGGCATGACGACATAGACCGCGGACATGTCGTTCCCTTCGCGCATCAGCGTCGGATCGCCCGAGGAGTTGAACAGGAACACGGCATTCTCGCGATCCACCTGGCTCGCGATCTCGAGCAGGTATTTCGCGTTGAAGCCGATCTCCAGCCGCTCGTCGCCGTAGGCCACCGCCAGCTCCTCCTCGGCCGCGCCGGAGTCGGGCGCATTGACCGAGAGCACCAGCCGGTCCTCGTCCAGCGAGAGCTTCACGGCCCGAGACCGTTCCGACGACACCGTCGCCACCCGGTCCACCGCCTTCGCGAAGTCCTGCGCATCCACCTCGAGGCGGCGCGTATTGCCGACCGGGATCACGCGCGAATAGTCGGGGAAGGTGCCGTCGATGACCTTCGAGGTCATGGTGATCTGCGGAGTGGCAAAGCGAACCTTCGTCTCCGAGACCGAGACGGCGATCTTGACCTCATCGTCGTCGAGCAGCTTGCGCAACTCGTTCACCGTCTTCCGGGGCACGATCACGCCCGGCATCCCCTCGGCGCCCTCAGGCAAGGGCGCGTCGATGCGCGCCAGCCGGTGGCCGTCGGTCGCCACGCAGCGCAGCACCGGCCCGTCCTCGCCCGTGGCCACATGCATGAACACGCCGTTCAGGTAATAGCGGGTCTCCTCGGTCGAGATCGCGAATTTCGCCTTGTCGAAGAGCCGCCGCAGCACCGGGGCCGGCGCCGAGAATTTCGAGCTGTATTCCGAACTGGCCATCACGGGGAAATCCTCGCGCGGCAGCGTCGCGAGACTGAAGACCGAGCGGCCCGCTGTCACCGTCAGCCGGCCCGAGGCCGCATCCTCGGCAAGGCCCACAAGCGCACCGTCCGGCAGCTTGCGCACGATCTCGTGCAGCATGACAGCCGAGACGGTCGTGGCGCCCGGACGCTCCACCACGGCCGGGGTGCGGTCCACCACCTCGATGTCGAGATCGGTTGCGCGGAACGAGACGGTGTCGCCTTCGGCTTCGATCAGCACGTTGGCAAGAATCGGGATGGTATTCCGCCGCTCGACGACCGACTGGGCCTGGCCCACGGCCTTTAGCAGAGCGCCGCGCTCGATGCTGATCTTCATTCCCCTCACCCCTTCTTGACGCGGACGCCGAAACTGCCCGGTTTCGCGCCGAACCTCAAGATTTTTCGCGACTATGGATGGTTTGCGGGGGGCGTCAAGCGCCCCCGGGGCCACAGGTCAGGCCTGGAGGAGGCGACGCAGAAGCTGCAGGTCGTCGGCGAGCTGGGAGTCGGTGGCCATGAGTTCTTCAATCTTGCGCACGCCATGCATGATCGTCGTGTGATCCCTGCCGCCGAAGCGACGGCCGATCTCGGGCAGCGAGCGGGGCGTGAGCTGTTTGGCGAGATACATCGCCACCTGCCGAGGCCGGGCGATGGTGCGCAGGCGCTTCGGGCCGATCATGTCCGAAAGGCGGATGTTGTAATGCTCGGCCACCTTGCGCTGGATCTCCTCGATCGTGACCTTGCGGTCGGAAGCGCGGAGGATGTCGGCCAGACAGTCCTGCGCCAGATCGAGGGTGATCTCGCGGCCCACGAGGCTTGCGAAGGCGAAGAGGCGGGTGAGGGCCCCTTCGAGCACGCGCACGTTCGTCGTGATGCGGTGGGCGAGGAACTCCAGCACGCCGTCAGCGATGACGAGCCCCTTGTACTGCTCGCGATAGAAGTCGGCCTTCTGCTGCAGGATGCCGAGGCGCAACTCGTAATCGGTCGGGTGCAGGTCCACCACGAGGCCGCATTGCAGGCGGCTCTTGATCCGCTCCTCGAGGTCCTTGATCTCGCCCGGCGCACGGTCGGCGGAAATGACGATCTGCTTGTTCTGGTCGACGAGGGCGTTGAACGTGTGGAAGAACTCCTCCTGCGTCGAGTCCTTGCCGGCGATGAACTGGACGTCATCGACCATGAGCACGTCGACCGAGCGGAAAAGCTCCTTGAAGCCGAGGATCTCGCGCTCGCGCAGGGCCTGAACGAAGCGATACATGAACTGTTCGGCCGACAGGTAGAGGACGCGCGCCTGCGGCTGGCGCTTCTGCAACTCGTGGGCGATGGCGTGCATGAGGTGGGTCTTGCCGAGGCCCACACCACCATAGAGGAAGAGCGGATTGAAGGTCACGGGTCCGCCCTCGGCCACCCTGCGGGCAGCGGCATGGGCCAACTCGTTCGGCTTGCCGACCACGAAGCTGTCGAAGGTGAAACGCGCATCGAGCGGAGCGCCGCGCAGATCCTCCTCGGGCGGGGCCGGGCGCGCCTTGACCGGCGCGACGGCGGCCGCAGCCTTGACTTCCTTGAGCGGCGGGCGCGGCGAGTTGGAGACGGCAAATTCGAGACGCTCGACGGGCGAACCCGCTTCTGTCAGGCGCATGCGGATGTGGTCCGCGAAGTTGCGCTGCACCCAGTCTCCGAAGAAAAGCGTCGGCACTTCGAAGCGCGCCACTCCTTCATCGAGACCCATCAGCCGAAGAGGCTCGATCCAGGTCACGAAATTGTTCCGGCCCACCCGCTTGAGGAGCCCTTCGCGCACTTGAACCCAAGTGTCATTTGTCATTTCCTGTGCCCGTTCGCCGTTCATCGCCTGCGGCCTCGCCCGCGCATTCTGCACGGGGTGCCTTGTTCTGGTTCTGCGAAGCAACGCTATTGGGGCACCAATCAAGGCGCATGAAGCCACCCCACCGCCTGCGGGTGCAGGCAGTGCGGTTGACGGGAATCCACAGACACAGAAGCAGGCCGAAGCCCACTTCCCCGCGCCTGCGGTCAGTGCCGGTCAAGGCACATCCATTTAAGTCCCGAGACCGCGGAACATCAGTCGTCTCGCCGCTTGCGCGGCATCTGGCAGCAGACGCATGACGATCCGCGATCGGCCATGTCCCCCCAAGGACGTGTGAATCGCTCAGATGACGCTAGCAAGCTGTGACGAGCATCTGCAACCGAACTTCGCTGTTGACTAATCCTTTGTCGCAGCGAATCCCGAGGGCCCGTTTGGCCTGCCATAATGCTGCCAGAATTGCGCCGTTCGGGGCGCCGGAAACGCAAAACGCGCCCCGGGGGGCGCGCTTCGAACGTCTGCCGGGAGCAGCTTGGATCAGGCGGCGGCCGGTTCCGACAGCACCTTCACGCGATGCGCCAGGCGCGACATCTTGCGCGCCACGGTGTTCTTGTGCAGCACGCCCTTCGTCACGCCACGGGCCAGCTCGGGCTGGGCGGTCTTCAGGGCGGCAACGGCAGCCGTCGAGTCACCGGAAGCGATCGCTTCCTCGACCTTGCGCAGGAAGGTGCGGATCCGCGACCGGCGGGCCTTGTTGACGGCGGCGCGGGCCTCGGCCTGGCGGGCACGCTTCTTGGACTGGGGCGAGTTAGCCATGTGTCAGGTTATCCGTGTGGGTTCGAAGTCTCGTTGAAGCCGCGTCTTTACGGGCGACTCGGTGCCAAGTCAACCCGCAGGGCAGCAATTCCCGGTGCGGCGCACCGAATTACTTGTCGCGGAACTGCGGCGTCCGCTTCTCGAGGAAGGCGGCCATCCCTTCCTTCTGGTCCTCGGTGGCAAAGAGCGCGTGGAACAGCCGCCGCTCGAACAGCACGCCCTCGCGCAGCGTGGTCTCGTAGCTGCGGTTGACCGCCTCCTTCACCGCCATCGCCGTCAGAAGCGACTTCTCCGCGATCTTGGCCGCGACCTTCATCGCCTCTTCCATGAGGTTCTTGGCAGGCACGACGCGGCTCACGAGGCCGCATCGCTCCGCCTCGGCCGCATCCATGAAGCGGCCGGTCAGGTGCATGTCCATCGACTTCGACTTGCCGACAAAGCGCGTGAGCCGCTGCGTCCCACCCAGCCCGGCCACGACACCGAGGTTGATCTCGGGCTGGCCGAACTTGGCCGTATCGGCTGCAATGATGAAGTCGCACATCATGGCGAGTTCGCAACCGCCGCCCAGCGCATATCCAGCGACAGCCGCCACGATGGGCTTGCGCACCCGCAACATGGCCTCGGAATCCGAGGTGAAGAAGTCGCTGCCGAAGACGTCCACGAAGCTCTGCCCCGCCATCTCCTTGATGTCGGCTCCCGCGGCGAAGGCCTTCTCGGACCCTGTCAGGACGATGCAGCGCACCTTGTCGTTGCGGTCCGCCGCGCCCAGGGCCTCGGCCAGTTCCGACATCATCTTGCTGTTGAGCGCGTTCAGCGCATCCGGGCGGTTCAGCCGGATCAGCGCCACATAATCCTCGATCTCGACGATCAGGGTCTCGTAGGCCATTCGGGTTCCCTCGTCATGGCAATTCCGCTGAGGTCTAGCAGTCCGGCGGCAGGGATCAAGTCATCTCTGGCATTGCGGACAGTGGAAGGACGAGCGTCCGGACTGGATGATCCGCCCCACGACGCCCTGACAGCCCGGAGTGACGCAGGGTAAGCCCGCCCGGCCGTAGACCCGGAAGGTGTGCTGGAAATAGCCCAGTTCGCCGTCGGCCTGGCGGTAGTCGCGCAACGAGGATCCGCCCGCCTCGATCGCCTCGGAAAGCACCTCCCGGATGATCGGCACGAGGCCCGCGGCATCCTCGGCGCTGAGGCTTCCGGCGAGGCGACCCGGCGCCAGACCTGCACGGAACAGCACTTCGCACACGTAGATGTTGCCCAGACCCGCGACGATGCGCTGGTCGAGGAGTGCGGCCTTGACCGGTGTCCGCCGACCTGCGAGCCGTGCCGCGAGATACGGCCCGTCGAAGCCGTTTCCGAGCGGTTCTGGTCCGAGAAGCGCCAGCAGGGGATGCGTTTCGGCGGCCTCCGTCGCCACAAGGTCCATGGCGCCGAAGCGGCGCGCATCGTTGAAGGTGACGCGCGCCCCACCCTCCATCTCGAGCACCACATGGTCGTGCCGGGCGGGCGCCGGATGGTCGTGGAAGAATTCGCCCACCTGCGCGCCCGAGACCAGCATCCGCCCCGACATGCCGAGGTGGATGAGCAGAGACTCGCCCCCCGCCAGGTCCGCGAGGATGTATTTCGACCGCCGCCGGAGCCGTGTCACCCGCTGCCCCGTCAGCCGCTCGGCCATGCGCGGGGGCAGCGGCCAGCGCAGATCCGGGCGGTTCACGCGCGCCTCGGCAATGAGGCGCCCGGTCATCACCGGCTCCAGTCCGCGACGGACGGTCTCGACCTCGGGAAGTTCGGGCATCACCACTCCGCGACAGATGGCAGCAAGGGGGTGCATTGCAGCCCCCGCGCCGGGGCCTATAAAGAGGGCGCAGCAGAGGACGGCAAGAGCCCATGAGCGAAGAAACTTCCAACACGACACATTTCGGCTTCCGCACCGTGCCGGAAGGCGAGAAGGCCGGGATGGTTCATGGGGTCTTCACCCGCGTGGCCTCGAAATACGACATCATGAACGACCTGATGTCGGGCGGCGTCCACCGGCTCTGGAAGGACGCGATGATGGACTGGCTCGCGCCGCGACCGGGGCAGAAGCTGCTCGACGTGGCCGGCGGGACGGGCGACATCTCGTTCCGGTTCCTGAAGCGGGCGCCCGGCGCCCATGCGACCGTCTGCGACATGACCGAGTCGATGCTGGTCGAGGGACGGCAGCGCGCCGACGCGGCCCAGATGGCCGACCGGCTCGACTGGGTAGTAGGCGATGCGATGGCCCTGCCTTTCGCCTCGAACACCTTCGACGTCTACACGATCAGCTTCGGCATCCGGAACGTGACCCGCGTGCAGGATGCGCTGAACGAGGCCTACCGCGTGCTGAAGCCCGGCGGGCGGCTCATGGTGTTGGAGTTCAGCCAGTTGCCGAACCCGATGATGCAATGGGCCTATGACCGCTACTCCTTCAACGTGATCCCGGTGATGGGCCAGATCGTGGCGAACGACCGCGACAGCTATCAATATCTGGTGGAGTCGATCCGCAAGTTCCCGGATCAGGAGACCTTCGCGACGATGATCCGCAAGGCGGGCCTCGGTCTTGTGAAATACCGCAACCTCTCGATGGGCATCGCCGCACTGCACTCCGGCTGGAAGCTCTGAGTTGAAGGGTCCGCACAATATCTGGCGGCTGGTGCGCACTGCCGCCACCATGGAGCGCACAGGCGCCATCGGCGCCGTGCTGGAAGCCATGGATGCGCCGGCAAACCTCCGCGTCGTGGCGCGGGTGCTGGGCTGGCCGTTCAAGTGGCTCGGCCTGCCCGGCGACCCGGCCCTGCCGCCCGCGACGCGGGCGCTGACCGCACTGGGGCCCGCCTACATCAAGTTCGGTCAGATCCTCTCGACCCGTCCCGACGTCGTCGGACCCGAGATGGCGGTGCAACTGCAATACCTTCAGGACAAGCTGCCGCCCTTTCCCACAAGCGTGGCCAAGGCCCTTATCGAAGAGGAACTGCACGTCCCCGTGGACCGCGTCTTCTCGGAATTCTCCGAGCCGGTGGCGGCGGCCTCGATCGCTCAGGTCCACCGGGCGCGGCTGGCTGACACCGGGGTCGAAGTTGCGGTGAAGGTTCTGCGTCCCGGCATCGAGCGGGCATTCCGCACCGACATCGACGCCTTCTACCTTGCTGCGCAGATCATCGAGATCCTGGCCCCCTTCTCGCGCCGGCTTCGTCCGACCGAGGTCATCCGCCATTTCGAAGGCGTGGTGAACGGAGAGCTCGACCTGCGCCTGGAATCGGCCTCGGCCGGCGAATTCGCGGCCAACACCGAGAACGACCAGGGCTTCCAGGTTCCGAAACCGGTCTGGAATCTCTCCGCGCGGCAGGTCATGACCATCGGCTGGGCCGAGGGCCTTTCGCTGGCCGACAATGCCGCTCTGGACGCTGCGGGCCACGATCGCACGGTGCTCGGGACACGTGTCCTCTCGCTCTTCCTGAGCCATGCCCTGCGCGACGGGTTCTTTCACGCCGACATGCACCAGGGTAACCTGAAGGTCGCGGCGAACGGCGACATCATCGCCTATGACTTCGGGATCATGGGCCGGCTCGACGAATACACGCGCCGCGTCTATGCCGAAATCCTGTTCGGCTTCATCCAGCGCGACTACCGGCGGGTGGCCGAGGTCCATTTCGAAGCGGGTTACGTCCCCGCCGACCGTGACATCGACGAGTTCGCCCGCGCGCTCCGAGTGGTGGGCGAGCCGATCTTCGGCATGGATGCCTCTCACATCTCCATGGCCCGCCTGCTCGCCTATCTCTTTGAAGTGACAGAGCGCTTCGGCATGGAGACGCGAACGGAACTGATCCTTCTCCAGCGGACGATGGTAGTCGTCGAAGGCGTTGCCCGCTCGCTCGACCCGCACATCAACATCTGGCAGGTCGCCCGGCCCATCGTCGAGGATTACATTCGCGACAACGTCGGGCCGCGTGCCATCGCAAGGGATCTCGTGCGGACCGCCCGCATTCTCGGTCGCTTCGGGCCGCGACTGCCCCGCCTCGTCGAGGCGCAGCTGATCCGGCAGGGCCAACCCGAGGTGGTGGAGGTTCCGGCGCCCGAAAGCCATCCCGTGCGCTGGATGCTCGTCGGCGCCGCGCTGACTGCAGCGGGTGTCTGGATCGGCAGCCTTCTATGATCGAGAGGCGTCGCGGAGCGCCGTGACCGAAGAGGCCGGGACCTCGATCCCGCCTTTCAGGACAAGGATCGTCCCGTCGCTTCCGCCCTTGGCCTCGATGATCTCCGCATAGACTTCGACGTCCGTGGTGCCGATCAACTCGCCATTGGTGAAGCTCTCGAGCGAAAAGCTGTAGGCGCCCTCGGGCAGGGGGGTGCCCGAGCTGTCGGTTCCGGCCCATTCGATCGGGCCTGCCTCCGCTTCGATCGTCTCCTGTGAGACGATGACGCCCTCCGAGTTCCGCACGACGAGGTTCGCCCGATCGGCACCGACGACCGGGTTCGGCGATATCGTGACCGGTGTGCCGTCGAACCAGGCCGAGGCCTCCACGCGGGCTTCGCGCCCGATCCAGCCCGCCAGTTCCGACAGGCCCATGACACCGAGCGATCCGCTCATGCTGGTGAGGATCTCGTTGGTGCGAACCTGCTGCTCGACGCCCGAGAAGGTCGCGAGCTGCATTGCGAAATCGTCCGATTCCATCGGATTCATCGGATCCTGATTCTGAAGCTGCGTCGTCAGCATCTTCAGGAACGTGTCGTAGTCGGAACTGATCGCGCTCGGGCTCGAGGAGCTCTGGCTGGTCGTCGAGGCTGTGGTGCTGGTCACTTCCATGGTGAACTCCTAGATTCGAAGGTCGAGGCCGCCGGTGGTGGCGCCTCGGGACGGTGTGGCGGACGGCTGGAGGTCGGCAACTTCGCCCGCGAACGAGGCATGGGCGCGGGGTCGCGAGCGCTCCTCCCGCCCTCCGAAGCTGAGCGAGGCACCGGAAAAGCCGGCTTGCCGAAGCTCCGCGCCAAGCTGGTCCGAGTGACGCCGCATCAGGTCGAGCGTATCCGACCGATCTGCCTGCACGAGGACGCGCAGCTGGTCGCCCTCCTGCGCCATCGTCATCTTCACGCGGCCAAGATCGTCGGGGTCCAGCACCACCTCGACCGCATCTCCGGCCGTGGCGGATACCTCTTCACGCGCCGGAACCGGAGGTTGTGCCGGCTGTGCCGTGCCGCGCGGCGAATCCGCCACGGTCCGAGGCTCGGAGGTCTGGAAGACCTGCGGCTCGTCTGGCGGTGACGACAGGGGATGGGGATGCTGCAGATCGGCCGACGCATCCGGCGCAGCCCCGGCCGGCAGGCCGGTGAAGGACTGCGGTGACGGGCTGTCGGGGCGCATTTGCGGTTCGCGATCAAGGTGTCGCGGTTCGTGTTCGGGCAAAGGATCGCTCCGGTATGCCGCGCTCGGAACGAGGTCTGCCTCAGGATCGACCTCGGCCCGAGCAACGGGAGACTGCCAGACCGCAGGCATGCCGTCCTGCACGGCAGCCGGGCGAGGATCCGGAACTGACGGCAGATCCGTCCCGCTGAGGATCCGGCGTGGCTGGCTCGCAGCCGCGGCCGGCTGTCGCTCCTCCACGGGCCGGTCGGGATCCTCTGGATCTGGCTTGGTCAGCACGGGGAGCGATGCTTCGCTTGCTTGCTTGACCGGAGCCGCCCCCCCCGCCACAGGCGTCTGCTCCGCATCACTGGGCTGGGCTTGGGCATCGGGCGCGGAGGCTGCCACCGTGATCTGCCGCACCCCCGCATATCCGGCAACATGGGCCGATCGCTCCACACGGCCCCGGGTGCTTCCTGCCGGGGATGCAACAGTCACAACCGATAGGCTCGACTGCTCGATCAGTCGCCCGACGTCATCGGCGTGGTCCGCAGTCGGTGCCGCCTGATCGACGACAGCTGCACCCTTTCCGGTAGCGGACAGCGGAGCCGGAAGCCCGGCCGCATCTCGCGACAGCGGCACCGCTTGCGCCGGTCCTTCAGCCCGCGCAAGCTTCGGCCGCATGTCATTCTGTCCGCTCACTGAAAGCCGCGTCTGTCCTGACGCAGCGTCGGATCGCGCCTCACTGCTCCGGAACGCGCCGGGGCTGCCAAGTCCTTCGACCTGTTCTGCAGGTGCCACAGGACATGCGGCCTTCGATGAGGCGGAAGCATGTCGCGGCTCATAAGGCACCCGCGGCTGAGGGGTGCTGTTCCAGCGCGCATCGTCGCGACGACGGGTAGGGTCTTCACCAGCATCCCCTCCGAGCGCCTCGTCAATGGGAGAGGCGTTGCCTTCCCGTGACTTCCCGACCAGCGCGGAGGTGCGCGGCCCCGGTTGTTCCGGAACCAAGCCGTCTTCGGCAAGCACCGGTTGGAGGGACCCGGCTTCGGCTGCCACGTCCCCCGGGTTCGTCACAGAAGCCTCCCGCGACCATTCCCCTCGGACCGGGGCTGCGGTGGATGGCAACGGCCGCTCCTCGACATATCCCGCCACCTCCGTCTCGGCGGCGTCTGCGAGGCGCACCGCGTCTTCCGGCACCGGAGCTGCAGAAGTCATGGGAAGCGCTTCCCGGCGATGCGCGAGCGGCAGTTCGCAGGCTGCGTCCGTCGTCAGGGTTGTCCCTGTCTCCTCCGGCTCGGAAGACGGCTGGTCCTCGGCATCTTCGACCTCCGAAGCTGCAGCTTCGCTCTCCGCCAGCCCGGAAGGATCCGCACGGGACGAGCCTGCGTCGCCGTCCACCATGCCGGCCGCTTTGCGGGGGTCTGGTGCGGAACGGCGCTGCCAGCCGTCGAGTGCGCAGGCAAAGGCGTCACCAGAGGCCGAGCCCTGCGCCACCTGCTCTTTCGGGGCGGCCTCGGCCATGCATGCAAACTGCGGAAGTGCGCCAATCATATCGTTCGGACCTTCTGTCGCCTGTCCTGCTTCTGCGGCAAAGGGATTACCGAACATTTACTCCTTTGCCTCAGGATCACGAAAATCCGTGCGAAAGGAAGACCTCCATGACCGAACCGATCAGACTTGCACCGGCGTGCCCGCCGGATCCTCGGGCGCAGTTGCGCAAGAAGGCCGAGGAGCTGGAAGCCGCCTTCCTGTCCGAGATGCTGGGCCACACCGGACTCGGCGCCCTCTCCGGGTCGTTCGGGGGCGGGCTCGGAGAGGAGCAGTTCGCCTCGTTCCTTCGCGGCGAGCAAGCCAGCGGCATGGTGCGCGCGGGCGGCATCGGATTGGCCGAGCAGTTCTACCGCTCGCTGTCGAAAGGTCTTCACGATGGCGGCTGAGGGATCACTCGAAGTCCTGCTCGACGAGATGCGTCAGTCCATGATCGCAGGCGATCTGGCCTCTCTCGGAAGCCTCGAGGGAAGGATCGCCGCCGCAATGGAGCAACCGCTGGGAACAGCAGAACGGGCGCGGCAGGTGCGCGCAAAGGCGGCGCGGAACCTTGCCTGCATCGAGGCCGCCGCGCGCGGGGTGCGCGCCGCGCGCCGTCGTCTCGAGGAGATCCGCACGGCGACATCGGGCGCCGTCGTGGTCTACGACGGTCGCGGCCGCCGCGCGGAGACCCTGCCGGAGCCGCTTCCGCGCCAGAGGCTGTGAGACGCGCGCCGGCCATGGTCCCGCCGGCGCGACACATCTAACGCCCGAGGCATTCGGACAGACGGCGGAAGCTCGCTTCGACGCCTTCCGGCGAATCCTCCGCAAGGAAGGCGTCGAGCGCCGGCCAGACCCGGATCGCGGCATCCACCTGCGGATCGGATCCCTTCACGTAGAGCCCGGCCTGGATCATCATCTCGGCCCGGTCCCAGGCACCCAGCAGCCTCCGCGCCTCGGTGATGATCTCGTTTTCCGGCCCTGTCGCCGCGTCAGGCAGGGACCGCGAGACGGAGCGCAGGAGGTCGATCGCCGGGAACCGTCCGCGTTCCGCGATCCTGCGATCCATCACGACATGCCCGTCGAGCACCCCGCGCAGAATGTCGGCGACGGGCTCCTCCATGTCCGACCCGGCGACGAGCACCGAAAAGACCGCGGTGATGTCGCCCACGCCCTCTGCGCCCGGCCCCGCACGTTCGGCGAGAGACATGATCGTATGGGCGGTCGAGGGAGGAAAACCCCGCATGCTGGCCTCCTCTCCCGCGGCCAGGGCGACTTCGCGGTGGGCCTCGGCGAAGCGCGTGATCGAATCGGCGAGGAGCAGCACATGCAGCCCCTGGTCCCGGAAATGCTCGGCCACGGCCATCGCCGCCCAGCCGCACCTGCGCCGGATCAGCGGCGACTGGTCAGAGGTTGCCGTCACGACCACCGAGCGTGCCATGCCCTTCGGCCCGAGAACCCGCTCGGTGAAGTCCCGGAGTTCACGTCCGCGCTCGCCGATCAGCCCGATCACGACCACATCCGCCGAGATCCCGCGGGCGAACTTGGCGAGCAGCGAGGACTTCCCGACCCCGGACCCCGCGAAGAGGCCGATCCGTTGCGCCTGGACGAGCGGCAGCATCGTGTCGAACACCGCGACCCCGGTGGCGAGGCGCGGCCCGAGGCCCTTCCGCGAGGCGGCCGGAGGTGCGGGCGCGCGCAGGGGACGCGCCTGCCGACCGCGGAACAGGGGTCTTCCGTCGAGCGGGCGGCCGAGCGGATCGACGATCCGGCCGATCCAGCTGTCATCGGGCGCGATCTCGGCCGGACCCACGAGCTCGACCGGATCGCCGATGGCCAGCCCCTCCATGGCAGCATCGGGGAGGATCGTCACGGAGTCGCGGGCAAGCCGCAGCACCTCTCCTCCGATGCGCCCGGCCGAACCGTGCACGATGACCCGGTCTCCGAGCCCGGCACCGGCCGTCAGCCCGCCGGCAGAGACGGTTCCGCGGGCAAGCTCGGTCACCCGTCCGTAGCGGCGGCTGAGCGGCACCGCCGCGATCTCGGCGAGCAATCCCTCAAATTCGCAAGACATCCGATCCCTCTTTGTTCGCGCCTTACCCTTTCTAAAGGAATCTACCTTAAGCCTTGATGAAACCAATCGAGGGAGAAGCCCCGATGTTCGAGAAGCTCGAAATCGTCAGAATGGCGCAATCCATGGCGCGGCATGCCGGGCTCCGGACCGAGGTCGCGGCGCAGAATGTCGCGAACGCGGACACGCCCGGCTACCGCGCCCGGGATCTGCCCGACTTCGAAAGCTACGCCAGCGGCATGACGGGTCTCCGCACGACCCGCGCCGGACACCTGCGTGGGGCGGAGGCGACGGCCGCCGAGCCCGTGCCGGTGGAGACGAAGGGTGCGGCCTCTCCCAATGGCAACACGGTCTCCCTAGAGGAGGAGATGGTGAGGGCAGTTGCCGCCCGGCAGCAACACGAGATGGCACTCTCGATCTACCAGAGCAGTTCGCGCCTGATCCGCACGAGCCTCGGCCGGAGTTCATGATCATGACCGACCTCAGCCAGTCGCTCACGCACTCGGCCTCCGGCATGCGCTCGCAGGCGCTTCGCCTGCGTCACGTGTCCGAGAACATCGCCAACGCCGATACGCCCGGCTATCACCGCAAGACCGTCAGTTTCCAGGAAGATCTGGACAGCGGTATCGTCTCGACAGGTCCGGTCCGCCTCGACCGGAGCGAGGTGCAGAAGATCTACGACCCCGGTCATCCCCTGGCGGACGAGACCGGCTACTACGACGGTTCCAACGTCGATCTGGTGGTCGAGATCGCTGACGCGCGCGAAGCGCAGCGCAGCTACGAGGCAAACCTCCGGATGTTCGACCAGGCGCGGCAGATGACGCAGAGCCTGTTCGACCTCCTGCGTCGTTGAAAGGAATTCCAGAATGGACATCAGAACCTCCATCGCAGCAGAAAGCTATGCGAAGGCCCGTACGGCGGCGGCACCCGATCAGCCGTCCGTGGGCATGGCGGCGGCGCTCGAGCGCGCCGCCGAGAGCTTTTCCGACACGCTGGCCCAGGGCGAGGAAACGGCCCGCGCCGCCATGACCGGAAAGGCAGACCCCCATGCGCTCGTCGAGGCGTTGGCGGCGTCGCAGATGGCGGTCGAGACGGCCGTCACCCTGCGGGACAAGGTGGTCGAGGCCTATCAGGAGATCCTGAGGATGCCGGTCTGATGTCCGAGCCCGCGCTCTTCGACGCTCTCCGGCAGGCGCTCTGGGTGGCCGTGCTGATGGCCTCGCCGCTCCTTGTGGTGGCTCTGATCGCCGGCGTCACCATCGGCCTCCTGCAGGCTCTCACCTCCGTGCAGGAGATGACGCTGACCTTCGTTCCGAAGGTCGGCGCGATGCTCCTCGCCTTCTGGGTCTCCATGAGCTTCATGACCACGACCCTTACCGCCTTCTTCGTCGACGGCATCATCCCCAGGATCGAAGGGCACTGAGATGGACGCGGCAGGCTACACCACGCTCACCCGCCAGTCCGGTCTCCTGCGCGAGATGCAGACCGTCGCGAACAACATCGCCAACGTCTCGACCACGGGGTTCCGGCGCGAGGGGGTCGTGTTCACCGAACATGTGAAGCGCCTCGGCGCCGACCCGTCCCTTTCGATGGCGAGTGCCAGCGCCCGCCAGGTCGATCTCGGGCAGGGCGGCCTCACCCGCACCGGTGCCGCCTTCGACTTCGCGATCATGGGAGACGGGTTCTTCCTGATCGAAACCCCTCGGGGCGAGCAGCTCACGCGCGCCGGCAGCTTCACCTCCAGCGCGGAGGGCGAACTCGTCGACAGCGACGGCAACCGGCTTCTCGATGAGGGCGGGGCGCCGATCTTCGTGCCCCCGGACTCTCCCGCCGTGGTGCTCGCGAGCGACGGAACCCTTTCGTCGAATGGACTGCCCGTCGGGCGCATCGGTCTCTGGCAACCCACGGATCCGCTGAGCCTGCAGCACGAGGGCGGCACGCGCTTCTCGACCGGGAGCGGGGTCGAGCCGGCATCCGGCGCAACCCTCGTCCAGGGCTCGCTCGAGGAGTCGAACGTCGAGCCGGTGTCGGAGATCGCCCGGATGATCGAGGTTCAGCGCGCCTACGAGCTCGGTCAGAGCTTCCTCGACCGCGAGGATGACAGGATCCGCACCACCGTCAGGACACTTGGAGAAAGCTGATGAAGGCGCTTCAGATCGCAGCCACCGGGATGAGCGCACAGCAGACGCGTGTCGACGTCATCTCGAACAACCTCGCGAACATGTCGACGACGGGCTACAACGCCCGGCGCGCGGATTTCGCGGATCTCCATTATCAGCAGCTGGTTCGGCCCGGAACCGTCAGCGCCGACGACGGACGCATGCTCCCCACCGGTGTTCAGCTCGGAATGGGTGTCAGACCGTCTTCCGTCTCGGTCGTGCTTTCGCAGGGTGCGCTCGCGCAGACCGGCGGCGATCTCGACCTCGCGATAGACGGGCGCGGCTATGTCGAGGTCACGCTGCCTTCGGGCCAGTCGGCCTATACGCGGGACGGCGCGCTGAAGCGGTCGGGCGAAGGGCTCGTCGTCACCTCCGACGGGCACGAGGTCGCACCGGGCATCACGATCCCGGACGACGCGGCAAGCATCTCCATCAACGCATCGGGCGAAGTGTGGGGCTATTTCACCGGACAGGTGCAACCACAGCTTCTCGGACAGATCACGCTGACCGCCTTCTCGAACGAGAAGGGGCTTGAGGCGATCGGCTCGAACCTCTTCCTCGAAACCTCCGCCTCCGGGCCCCCGATCGCCGGCACGGCAGGAGAGGATGGCTTCGGCACCCTGCGGCAGGGATATCTTGAGGAAAGCTCGGTCGACTCCGTTCAGGAAATCACGGAGCTCATCAAGGCGCAGCGTGGCTACGAGCTGAACGCGAAGGTCATCACCGCGGCCGACCAGATGCTTGCGGCGACGGCGCAGGTCAAATGATGCGCGCTCTCTGCTTCTTGTTGTGCCTCGTGACGCCGGTTTCGGCCGAGACCATCGTCGCCGCCCGCAACATCCGCGCCCTCGAGGTGCTGGAGCCCGGGGATGTGGCGCTGCAGGCGGAAGCCGTGCCGGGCGCGCTCACCGAAATCTCCCAGGCGCTCGGGCAGGAGGCGCGGGTGACACTGTACGCGGGCCGGCCGATCAGGCCCGGTGACGTGGGACCACCCGCCATCATCGCCCGCAACCAGATCGTGCAGATCACTTTCGAGGCGGGAGCCCTTGCCATCCGCGCGGAGGGACGTGCCCTCGCTCGCGGGGGTGTGGGCGATGTCATCCGCGTCATGAACCTTTCGTCCCGCTCCACCGTGACCGGCCGCATCGCGGATGACGGCTCTGTACATGTCGGCCCCGGCTCCTGAAGGATATCCCATGCGACGTCTCGTCCTGCTTCTCCTGGCTCTCCCCTCATGCGGACGTCTCGCGGAGGTCGGGAAGGCACCCTCCTTCAGCCCGGCGGATCAGACCTTCCAGTATCATGCCATGTACGCGCTCCCGATTCCCGAGAACCTCGGCAACCCGGGACCGACCGCGCGATCCTCGCTCTGGGCAGGCGACCGGGCGTCCCTGCTCGGCGACCGGAGGGCCAGCCGACGCGGCGACATCCTGACCGTCGTGATCGAGATCGACGACCGGGCCGAGATCTCGAACTCGAGCGGACGCAGCAGGGCGGGAGGCGAGTCGCTCGGCCTGCCCTCCTTCTTCGGCATTCCCCAGCGCATCGACAGGCATCTTCCGGACGGGGCATCCATGGCCGATGCGGTGTCCACCACCTCTTCGTCGAGCTACGCCGGGGACGGCTCGGTCAAGCGCAAGGAGAAGATGACCCTCCGCATTGCCGCGACGGTCGTCGAGGAACTGCCGAACGGCGTGATCCGGATCCAAGGACAGCAGGAGGTGCGCGTGAACTACGAACTTCGCGAGTTGATTGTCACGGGCTATGTCCGGCCAGGCGACATCTCGAGGCAGAACGAGATCACTTACGACAAGATCGCCGAAGCCCGGATCTCCTATGGCGGACGCGGCCAGATCACCGACGTCCAGCAGCCTCGGTACGGTCAGCAGGTGGCCGACATCATCCTCCCGTTCTGACATGCTCAAACTGATCATTCCTCTTTTCCTGGCGATCGCGGGACTCGGCGCAGGCGTCGGCGCAGGCATCATGTTGCGGCCCGAAGAGGAGCCGCAGGCCACCGCCGAAGACGCCGGAAACGGACACGGGACACCGCAGGGAGAGCCCGCGCCGGAGGGGGGCCCACACGCCGCCGCCGCGCACGAGGGCAATCCGGAAGAGCAGCCGGACTACGTCAAGCTGAACAACCAGTTCATCGTGCCGATCGTCGAGAACGGCCGCGTGTCCTCGATGATGATCCTGTCGCTCAGCCTGGAAGTGCCGCACGGCGGCAGCGAGCAAGTCTATGCGGTGGAGCCGAAGCTGCGGGACGGCATGCTCAGCGTGCTCTTCGACCACGCGAACACAGGCGGCTTTCGCGGCTCCTTCACGGAGTCGCAGAACCTCGTGGCGCTGAGGCGCGCCCTGATGGAAGTCGCTCGCTCCGTCCTTGGCCCGAGCGTCTCCGACGTGCTGATCACCGACATCATGCGTCAGGACAGCTGAGCCGGAACGTTGACGATACCCGGGGCCCGCCTAGTCCAGGCGGGCCTTCAGCAGTCTCAGCGCCTCGGATCGGGCAAAGGCCGTGCGGGCGGAAGCGCTCTTCTTCGTCCAGTCGGCGGATTGCCGCGCCAGCGTCAGGTTGATCTCCGCCCGCCTGCCGTCAGCCCAGGCCTGGTAGCGCAGGTTCGCGCGTGCTGCCACGATCGGATCAATGTCGTCCACCGGCGCCGCCTCCAGGGCCTGCAGCCTGTCCAGACACTCCTGCCGCTGCCGGGCGACCCGGCTCAGTTCCGCGAGCCGCAGGTCGAGCACCATGCGCGTGAGCGCAGCGATCTTCTCGATGTCCGACTTCCGGCTGCTCATCTCGTCCCCTTCATCTTGCGTCGGATGGCCTCTGCAAAGCGGATGGCGGCAGCCACCGCCTGATAATGTTCCGGCCGGATTTCCTCTCCGATCCGGACCACCGCATGCAGCGCGCGCGCGGTCGGCGGATCCCTGTGAATGGGGATGCCGGCCTCCATGGCTCGCTCCCGGATGCGGGCGGCCACTTCGTCCACGCCCTTTGCGACGCAGACGGGCGCGCGGCGGTCGCCGCGTTTCCAGCGCAGCGCGACCGCGTAATGCGTCGGGTTGACGACTACGACATCCGAGGTCGCGACGTCCTGGAGCATCCGGTTGGTCGCGACCTCGACCGCGCGACGGCGACGCTGCGCCTTCACATGCGGATCCCCCTCCGAGTCCTTCGACTCGTCGGAAAGCTCCTTGCGCGACATGCGGTGCTTGCGAAGATGCTCGGATCGCTGCCAGAGAAAGTCGGCCAGGCCGATCGCCGCCGACAGCATGACAATGACGAGCAGGAACTTCAGGAGCATCCTGAACATGATGCCCGTCGCAACGGCGGGTTCGACCAGCAGCATGTCAAGGATTTCGTCTGCGTGCCGCGCAACGAACAGCGCGAAGAGCAGGCTGACGAGGAGAAGCTTGAGCAGGCTCTTGCCGAACTCGAACAGGCCGTTGCGGCCGAAACGGTTCCGGAACTGAGATACGGGCGAGATCCGCTCGAGTTTCGGAGCCAGCCTTGCCGGCGCAACCACGAGGGCGCGCTGGGCCGCAAGCGAGCCCAGGGCCCCGATGGCGGGAAGCAGGAAGAAGGGAAGCACGGCAAGCGTCACCTCGGCCAGCAGCCGGCCCACCTGCGGCTCCGCATGATCGGCAAAAAGCACGGAGAGCTGATCCGCCCTTCCGAGGAGCGTCGCCCCGGCTTCCCCCAGCTGCCGCAGTGCGCCCTCACCCAGAAAGGCCGCCGCCAGAAGGAACCCAGCGTAGGCTGCCGTCGTCGCCAGATCCTGCGAGCGGGGCAGCTCCCCCTTGCGCCTCGCCTCATCCAGCTTGCGCTGCGAAGGTTCGTGCGGCTTGTCTTCCTCGCCATCGCTCATGGCAATGCCGTAGAGGCAAGAGGTGACGACAGGAAATCGCGCAGCGCACTCGCCCAGAACGCCACGGCGACGGGAGCCGACATCGCAAGAAGAACGAGGCCGCCGAGCGTCAATGCCGGAGCCCCGACGAAGAACACCATCAGCTGCGGCATGGCGCGGTTGATGATGCCAAGCGCCACGTTGAAGATGAAGGAAGCTGCCAGAAACGGCATGGACAGCATGAATCCGAGCGAAAAGGAGTGGGAGATCAGTCGAAGGCCCCAGTCGGCCGCATCGGCGGGCGGAGGCAGCCGTCCCACGGGCAGGAACTCGTAGGACATGATCAGGAATTCCGCGATCCGGACGTGGAGCCCGGCGGCGACGGCGATTGCGAGGCCCCCGAGCGTGAGCACGTTGCCAATGACAGGCTGCGGCTCGCCGGAAGACGATCCGAAGAGCTGCGAGAGGGACGCGGCCTGTGCGGCGATCGAGCCCGCCGTCTGAAGCGCCAGAACGAAAAGCCTCAGCGAGATCCCAAGCAGAAGACCGATGGCAGTCTCGATCGCCAACGGCCCGAGAGAACCGTCGAAGGGGGGAATGCGGTCGCTGAGGGCGGGGAACACGATGGCCGTGAAGGCGAGCGCCGCGGCGAGGCGGACGCGGGCGGGCAGGCTGGCCTCGCCGAAGGCCGGCAACAGAGCCATGGCCGCCCCGACGCGGATGAAGACCAGGAAACCTGACCGGAAGAGGTCCTGGGCCAGAAGCGTCAGCTGCGTCAGATGCTCGAACAGGGGCGTCATGCCTGGACGGTGCCCACCATTGCTGCTCGTGCCTCGGTGCCGATCTCGTCGTAGGAGATGACCGGAACCATCAGCCCCTTCGCAGCTGCAACTGCGCGCAGGAAGCGACGTCTCAGCGTCGATGTGACGAGGGCCGGCTGAACGCCGTTATCGGCGGCACGCGCGAGTTTCTCGGCGAGACCGTTGGCGAGACGGCTGAACGCCTCGGGGGGGAGGGCAACGTCGCGGGTCCCGCGTCCGCTCTCGATCTGATGCGCGGCGAAGGTCTTCTCCCACTCGGGTGCAAGCTGGATGAGCGGAATCGTTCCGTCCTCGCGCTTCAGTTCGGCGACGATCTGAAACCCGAGGCGCTGACGCACATGTTCGCAGATCTCCTCGGGAGAGTTGAGTTGCCGGGCCTCGGCGATCGCTTCGAGAATCAGCGGAAGGTTCCGGATGGACACCCTCTCCTCCAGAAGCAGGCGCAGAACGGCGAGCAGAAGGTCGACCGGCACGCGATCCGGGACGAGTTCGTCCAGCAGTCTCCGGTTGGCGTCGGCGCGCACGCGGTCCGAGAGATTGGTGAATTCGTCGAGGAGCCGGCGCAGCCCCTTGAGCGTCAGGAGGCGGGCGAGATTGCTCTTCATGACCTCGAGAAGATGAGTGGCGAGCACTTCCGCCGGCGTGACAACCGTAAGTCCTGCAAGCGCGGCAGCCTCCTGGTGATCGGGAAGGATCCAGCGCGCGGGTGCGCCGTAGACCGGTTCGCGCACGTCGATCCCCCGGGGGGCTTCATGCCCGTCCATCAGCAGCACCAGCACATGATCCGGCAGAAGACGATCGCGCACACGTTCCACGCCCTGCAGCCGGATGCGGTAGGAGCCGGGCGGCAGCGTCGTGTCGTCCGTAACCCGGATCTCGGGCAGGATAAGCCCGAAGGCGCCGGCGATGTGATTGCGCATGTTGACAATTCTGGCATCAAGCCCGGTTGCGGGATCGAGGACCATTCCGACGAGATTTGACGCAAACTCGATATGGATGTCGTCGAAATCAAGAATGTCGCCCAGTGGCCTCGCCCCCGGAGCTTCCGCTGCGTCGGGTTCCGAAGGGGGCGGTTGGCTCCGCCTCTTCAGGCCGAGATAGGTCAGGCCCGCAAGCGAAAGCGCGGCCAGCATGAAGGGGCCGAAAGGCAGTCCCGGGACCAGCGCGAAGAGCGCCATGAGGAGGGCGACTGTGCCCAGCGCGCCCGGATAGCGGCCGAGTTGCAGGAAGAAGGATGCATCGGCCGTACCCGACGCCCCGCCGCGCGCAAGCAGCAGAGCGGCGGCGATCGAGATGATGACCGCCGGGATCTGGCTGACGAGACCGTCGCCGATCGTGAGGATGGCATAGGTTTCGAACGCACGCCCGATCGGCATGCCGTGCATCAGCACGCCGACCAGCAGGCCGACGACGATGTTGAGGCCCGTGATGAGCAGGCCCGCCACGGCATCGCCCTTCACGAACTTCGAGGCGCCATCCAGCGAGCCGAAGAAATTGGTCTCCGCGAGTTCCTGCTCACGTCGCCGCTTGGCCTCCGCATGATCGATGGCGCCGGCCGACATGTCACTGTCGATCGCGAGCTGCTTGCCCGGCATCCCGTCCAGGGCAAAGCGCGCGCCCACCTCGGCCATGCGGCCAGCGCCCTTCGTGATGACGACGAAGTTCACGATCAGGAGAACGCAGAAGATCACCACGCCCATCATGACGCTTCCGTTCATGATGAAGCTCGCGAACCCTTCGATGACATGACCAGCGGCGGCCGTTCCGGCGTGACCGTTGCCGATGATCAGCTTGGTGGACGAAATGTTGAGCGACAGCCTCAGCATCAGCGAGGCGAGCAGGATGGTTGGGAAAGCGGAGAAGTCCAGCGGCCGCTCGATGAAGAGCGTGACGGTGAACATGAGGATCGCGAGAGAGAAGGACAGCGCCAGCCCGAGGTCGAGCATCCAGGCCGGGACAGGCAGCACCATCATGACGATGACCGCCATGAGAGCAAGGGCGAGCAGGATCGTGGGCTGAAAGACATCTCGGTTGGAAAGGAATTTCATCATTGGCTTCCGAACATGGGCCGCGGCGAACCGTCGAGGGGCACCAGCGATCCCGTGCTTCTCGCCGATCCGATCCGGAAGAGCGGGTTAAGGTTGACGCGCACGACGGACGGGACATCGAGGTCGCCGGCGGACAGGTCGGCCAGCAGCATGTCGAAGCGCGCGCGATATCTCTGCGCGTACTCCGGTGTGGCCGAATGATAGGCGCCGGCAGCACTGGACCAGTCTTCCGACCCATGTCGCAGATCCATCAGATAGCGCGCCGCATAGAGTGCGTTCTCCCTCGGATCGAACATGGTTTCGAGCCCGCGAAATGCACTCGCGTGCCACTTGTGGTTCAGCTGGAAGCAGCCGACATCGAAGTTCTCGAGACCCTGCCTCAGCGCGTCCTGCGCGAATTGCTCCGCGTCGCGCCTCGTTCGGAACCAGTGTCCCTCGCCCTGCAGGTTGACCGCCCACGGCCATGGACGCATCGGTCCACCCTCAGAGCGGCGGCCCGTTTCCGTCAAGGTGATCGCCGTAAGCACTTCGCGCGGAACGCCCGTGGTGCGTGCCGCGTAGTGCGCCGCCTCCTCGCAAAGCGCGGCGTCGGAGGGACTCGCCTGCGCTCGAAAGGTCGATGCGAGAAAACAGGTTAACGCCACATGCGCGCCCAGCAGGGTCGCCGACGTCACGCTGCGTCGCTTCATCTTGCTGGCCTCCATGATGTCCAGGCGCGATGAGCATCGGACATGAAGCTTGGTAAATGATTAGCGCCGTCTCATGCGCCGCCGCGAGCGCAGGAGGAAGCTCAGGGACCTGCGCTGCGCAGCAGATCCTCGATCCTCTGCCGAGCCTTGGCGCTTTCTTCGACAAGCGCCCTGCTTCTCGCCAGCGTTCCCTCGGGATCGGAGAGACCTTCTTGCGGCAGACCCGCGACTGCCGGCACCTTGGCCGCCTGTGCATCGGCCTCTGCCGAACCTGACGCATCCCGCGCCGTCGAAACCTGATCCACCGCGGAGGGGTCGGAGCCAGAAGCTGCAGCGACTTTCTGGTCGGTCCCTTGCGGTGCGTTTTCGGTCCGCGCGTCGGAACCAGCATCGGGCTCGCGCTGGACCCAGAGATTGGCGGGACCCTCAAGCCCCAGAGTCCTCAGGCGGTCGGCAAGGATCTGGCGCGGCGGTTGTGGAAGATCAGGTGCCGACCCGGGGTCTGGCAGCACGGCATACTCGAGGAGTGCGCTGTCGGGACCCATGTCCGCGAGGACGCTCCAAACCTCGATGTCCGCATCGGGAGCGAGGTCGCGCCGCGAAAAAGCCTGCTCATAGTCACCGGTTGCAGCCAGGGCGAGGCGATAGGCGTGGCCAAGACGCCGGCCAAGGTCGGTTCCCTCGTTTTCGTTATAAAGGGCAGCGAGTGCCAGAACATCCTCGGTCGTGGGCACCTTGCGGTCAATCACCTTTTGTTCCACGAGCAGGGCGAGCGCGTCGGCTCCGTCGGGCCCCGTCTGACGCCCGACTCTCGCCAGATCCGCAGCCGACAGGGCTTCTCCACGGGCGATGGACAGACGGGCGGAGCTAAGAGTAGCGCCGGCAGTCGGGGCGTCGCCGCCGCGGAGCATCGCCTGGTTGACGCTTTGCGCACTTGCGTCATCCTTGCGGTTGAGAAAATCTTCCACAAGCCGCGGTCCGAGTAGCTGACGAAGATCCGGTGGAAGAGCCGAGAAGGCGCGCAGCACGGCGGGTGCGTTGACCTCGCGGCGGGTAGGCGGCGGGTCCGCCAGGGCAGACCAGAGCGCGGCTGCGGTATCACAATTCGCCATGGACGAGAGCGGACCGGCCGGTTGCCGCTCGCCATCAAGGACTCGCGCCATCGCATCCCAAAGGTCTCGGTCGGGCATGTCCAGCGGGAAGGCAGCAAGCAGTTGCCGCGCCTCGGCGCCGAATCCCACACTCAGGTAGAAGCGTACCGCCCTCTCCAGGGCCGTCGGCTGCGGATCGTCGAATTCGCCGGTCAGGCCGGAGAGTGCGTGGCCCATCTGGTCGGCCACCGGTCCCTCGGCCCGCCATGACGCTACGTCGAATCTCTCGTCGGAGGGGCATTCGGCGACGGATGCCATCAGGCTTCCATCGGGTCGCTCCTCCGCGGCAATGTCGATGCCGGGCTCGGGAAGGATCTGGATGTTTCCGACGGGATCCGGCGGCGCTTCCGGATCGGCTGGGGGAGGCTCTCGGACAAAATCAACCGCTCCGGCAGCGGCGCCGCGGCTGAGCTGCTCCACCAGCGACTGGCGCATGGCGGTGACAACAGCAGGCTCCATGGAGAGCTTCGGCGCCGCTGCCGGTGTCTCGATCTTGCGCCAGTCGTACCGAGCTTCGGCGGTGGCCGGCCGGCCGCGCGGGCGAACCTGCGCCAGGGAGGGCTGACCCTCCTCCGGCAGAGGATGCTCGTAGCGGGCTCCTGCGGGAGCGGGACCATCATATATGTCGAGCACGATCACGCCCGGGCGGATCTCGACAGGCTGAACGTGGCAATCACAGCCAAGGCCCAGCTTCAGATCTCCATTCGGCGCGACCGCCAAGGTCGCAAGACGCCGTCGTGAAATCTGCCGGAACGCGCCGGAGAGGGCGAAACTGCGTCCCCCGGGCAGGACGCGAAGCTCGTAGTCGTGGCCGGACCGTCCCAGGCTCCATGACCTGATGTCCGGATCATCGACTACGAGGCGTGTGAAGCCGGGGTGCTCGCCGGTTCGTACCGCAACTTCCGAGGCGGTCGCCGCCTGCGTGCCTGCCACCAGCGCGAGGAGGCATCGGGCAGCCAGTCTCATCATGCGGCCTCCTGCTTCAGGGCCCGGATGGCCTCCTCGAGATCCGTGAAGCTGGGACGAACATGATGAGGCGTGTTTTGCCGCCCCACCTCTATGCACATGTTGGCCGGATGATTGTGGAGATTGGCAATCAGCACCTCTCGGATGAGGTTGTAGAAGTGACCGTCGTCCTCGACCACCGCCTTCACGCGGACCGCAAACGGGCCAACGATACCGTAGGCGAGGAAGACGCCGAGGAAGGTCCCGACCAGAGCTCCCCCGATCATCTTGCCCAGGATCTCCGGAGGCTGGTCGATGGAGCCCATCGTCTTGATCACACCCAGCACGGCCGCCACGATGCCGAGGGCCGGCAGGGCATCCGCCATCGACTGCAGGGCATGACTGGAATGGAGGGCGTGGTGCTGCGCCTTCTCGACCCGCTTGTCGAGCACTTCCTCGACCTGGTTCGGGTCGTCGTAGTTCATTGATGCCGCGCGGAGCGTGTCGCAGATCAACTCGATCGCATCATGGTCATGCAGAATGCGCGGATAGCGCGCGAAGACGGACGATTCGTCGGGATTCTCGATATGCTCCTCAAGCCCGACGGGATTCACCTTGGCGATCCGGACAAGTTCGAACAACAGGCAGAGGAGATCCCGGTAATCCGCAACCTTCCACTTCGGGCCCTTGAAGACCTTGCCGATGTCTTTCAGCGTATGCTTGACGGAGGCCATGTCATTCGAGAGCAGGAACGAGCCGGCCGCGGCCCCGCCGATCATGATCATTTCGAACGGAAGGGCCTTCAGGATCACGCCGATCTTGCCACCGGCAAGGATATAGCCACCGAAGACCATGACGAAGATCACAACGATGCCGATGATCCCGATCATGCCCAGACTCCTGCTTCTGCCGCCCGCGATCTTCGCAAGGCGAGGTTAACAAAGCTTCACTCCGTGGGAGCCAGTGCATTCCGGCCGGCAAGAAGGACGCTCACGCTGTAGGCGGCTTCGGCCGACATGCCCGACATGACGGCTGCGGCCGCCTCCGGCTGCATGCGGCCGATGAAGCCTGCCGCGAATTCCGGCGCCATGGCCTGAAAGAGCGCTGCGGCTTCCTTTGGCTTCATCGACTCGTAGACCGCGGTCAGGCGCGAGAGGTCGCCCTCTGCCGCGCCATCCGCCCGCGCAATCGTCTCGTTCAGTTCGGCCTCCGCCCGCGCGAGTTCGTCTATCTGCAGGCGCACCGCCTTTTCGGCCTCGTCGAGTGCTGCCTGACGCTTCTGCATGGCCTCTTCCTGGCCGCGCACCGCCGATTCTCGCTCGCGCAAGGCTTCGGCGAGGGCGAGCGGCGGTTCGGGACAGGTGAGGGGTGCATCGGAGGAGGTGTCCGGGGCTCTTGCCATGGCCGCGCCGAGGTTTGAGCCAAGGCGCATCGCGCCCGACGAGGCTAGGAGCAGCGCGAGAAGCACGAGCGCGCCGCGCGTGCGGAAGCGCGGTGTCATGCTCCGGTCTCCGCTTCTTCTCGCAGGCTGCGGCGGCGGACGAAGCGGAGACGACGCTCGGCCTCCGGGTCTTGCTCGGATTTCGGATCCGCGGCCTTGTCGGGCAGGTCATGCATGGAGGCCAGCATGAGCTCGAGCCGCGACGCGACCGATTCGCCCCTCTCGGTCAGGCCTTCGAGAGAGCTTGCCGAAACCATGGCAGCAGCCCGCGCCTTCTCGAGCGCGCGCGTCATGTCATCCACCTGCGCGGACAGTACGGCGATGGCGCCGCCCATCCCTCCTTCAAGCGTCGCGAACCGCTTCAGCCGCTGCGAGAGGACGTAGCAATACAAGGCTGCGCCGAACGCGCCTCCGGCCATCAGGATATCGGCGATGAAGTCCACTCCCACCTCCTAGTTCAGCACGAATTCCGTCACGAGAAGATCGCGCACGCGGCCTTCTCCGGTGACTATCTGGATGCGGCGCAGCATCTGCGCCCGCAATTGAACGAGCGCGGTTGGATCCTCCAGCCGCGACACGGACACCGCCCGCAGATACCCGTTGATCACGTCGATGATGCGCGGCATCAGCTGCACCACCTCTTGCGCGCTCTGCCTTGCGACCTCGAGCTGGGCCGTGAACCTCAGGTGTGACAGGGTCGACCCGCGGCCGAGGCTGATCACCACCGGGTCGATCGGCACGAAGGCGATGTCCGGGAGCGGTTCCGGACCTGCCCCCTCATGGGCGTCTTCCGACCCGGATGGCGTCAGGATCAGGCCCGACCACGTGGCATAGAAGCCGCCGCCGCCCAGCGCGACGGCGAGCACGACGCCGAGGATCAGCGGAAGTGCCGAACGCCTGGGAGCCGTTGCGCCCTGATCCATCGTTGCATCCGCCATGAACGACTCCTTTTCTCGATGGCAGATCTATAGGCCTGATCCTCCTAACCGATTGTTAAGCCACATCCGTCATTGCTGATCCGGCAAGGCAGAAGCCCCAGGCCGGAGTGCGAAGTGCAGAATCTGATCTCAATCTGGAACGATCTCGACGGTCGCCGACGTGCCGTGATCGTCGTCGCGACGCTTGCAATGTTTCTTGCCGTTCTCGGCTTGTCGCGGCTCACTGGGCAGGCTCAGATGGCGCTTCTCTATGCCGGGCTCGAGGGGCCCGCAGCAGGCGAGGTCGTTGCCGCGCTCGAGGCTCAGGGCGTGGCCTACGAGGTGCGGGGCGATTCGATCCATGTGGACGCCGCGCGCCGGGACGAGGTCCGGATGAAGCTCGCGGGCGAGGGACTGCCCGCGACAGGAAGTGCCGGTTACGAGCTCCTCGACGGACTTTCGGGTTTCGGGACCACCTCCCAGATGTTCGATGCCGCATACATGCGCGCGAAGGAGGGTGAACTCGCGAGGACGATCCTCGCGAGCCCACAGGTAAAGGCAGCACGTGTCCACATCGCCCAGCCCGATGCGCAGCCATTCCGACGCAACCAGCCTCCGACCGCGAGCGTGACGGTGACGACATCCGGCGGGACGCTGACGCCGGTGCAGGCGCGCGCCTTCAAGCATCTCGTCGCCTCGGCCGTGGCCGGAATGCGGCCCGAGGACGTGTCCGTCATTGACAGCGTGGGCGGGCTGATCCGCTCCGGAGACGAAAAGGACGGAGCCACGGCGGCGGGCGACAGCAAGGCGGCAGAGCTGCGCAACAACGTCGAGCGGCTGCTCGAGGCAAGGGTCGGCCCCGGCCGCGCCGTGGTCGAGGTGAGCGTCGATGTCGAGACCGCGCGCGAATCGATCGTCGAGAAGAGCTTCGATCCGAAGGGCCGCGTCCCGATTTCCTCCGAAACGCAGGAAAGGACGAGCTCCTCCACCCAGCCGTCGCCCGATGTGACGGTCGCCTCGAACCTGCCCGATGGCGATGCCGCGGGGGGGGCGGGCGGAAAATCCAGCAGCAGCGAAACGCGGGAGACCACGAACTTCGAGGTCTCGCAGACTCAGCGCGAACTGCTGCGCCAGCCGGGAACCGTCCGTCGCCTGACGGTCGCGGTGCTCGTGGACGGCATCAAGACCCTCTCCGAAGACGGCACGGTGAACTGGCAGCCCCGACCCGAGGAGGAGTTGGAGGTCTTGCGGGAACTGGTGAGCTCGGCCGTCGGACTGGACGAGGCGCGTGGGGACCGGCTGACGCTGCGGTCTCTCGCGTTCGAAGTTCCGCCCGAACTGGGAACGCTGGCGGAAGCCGGCCTTCTGAGCGGCCTTGGAAGCTTCGACCTGATGAGCCTCATCCAGATCGCCGTCTTGGCACTCGTCGCGCTCGTTCTGGGACTCTTCGTCGTGCGCCCGGTGCTCACCTCCCGGCCGGAGGTTCGGTCACCTCCGAACGCGGCTCCACTGTCCCTGCCTGGATATGATGCCGGCGAGGCGCTGACAGGAGAGATCGACGACGGGACGGATCTTCCCGATTTCCCGATGGTCACTGCTGCGTCCCTCGATCTGCCGGAGGAGGATGCCGATCCGGTCGCGCGCCTTCGCCGCCTCATCGAGGAGCGGCAGACGGAATCGGTCGAAATCCTGCGCGGCTGGATGGAGCCGCAGCGTGAGGCCCCGTGATGGCACTGCGTCTCGAGGTGTTCGAAGACCGGGCCGAGGAAACGGGCGAAATCGTCGTTACCGATACGGCAACCATCGAGGACGGTCGCCTCGCCTCCTACGAGGAAGGCTACAGCGCCGGCTGGGAAGATGCCGTCAAGGCGCAGAACGAGGATCAGGCGCGGATGCATGCCGATCTCGCCCGGAACATGCAGGCCCTCGGCTTCACCTTCCACGAGGCCCGCATGCATGTCCTGCGGGCCATCGAACCGCTCATCGACGTGCTCATCTCGCGGATCCTGCCGGAGATGGCGCGAGATGCGCTCGCCCCGCTGGTGCTCGAGACCCTGATGCCCCTCGCCGAGCAGATCGCCGAGGCGCCGGTGACGCTGATGGTCAATCCGGCGTCACGTCCGGCAATCGAGGCCCTTCTTGCGCAGGCCACGGGTCTTCCTCTCGACCTCGTGGAAGAGCAGAGCCTCGGTGACGGGCAGGTCTCGTTGCGCCTCGGCGCCGCAGAAATGCGCATCGACGTGGATCGGGCGGTGCAGGAGATCACCGCCGCCGTGCATGACTTCTTCGATCTCAAGGAACAGGAACTCCGCCATGGATGAGCCCGACCAGAATCCCTTCACTCAGGTCCCGATCGAGATCACGATTTCGGTCGGTCGAGCCCGGCCGCCGGTGCGCGAATTGCTGCGCCTTCAGCGCGACTCGGTCCTGCCGCTCGATCGGCGCGTGGATGACCCGGTCGACCTCTACGTCGGCGACCGGTTGATCGGCCGCGGCGAACTGACGGAGCTCGAAGGCGACCAGGCGGGTCAACTGGCTGTCCGTCTCACAGAGGTCGCCAATCTGCGAGGCGGGTTGTGATGCGCTTCCTGCTTCCCATCCTGCTCTGCGCATGGGCGGCCCCCGCGACCGCGCAGAGCCTCTCGGTCGATCTGGGCGACGGTGGCTCCCTGACCACGCGCAGCATTCAGCTCATCGCGGCCATCACGCTGCTCAGCCTCGTGCCGGCGCTGGCGATGATGATCACCTGCTTTCCTTTCATCGTGACGGTGCTCTCGATCCTCCGCCAAGCCATCGGCCTTCAGCAGGCACCGCCCAACATGCTCATCGTGAGCCTCGCGTTGTTCCTCACCTGGTACATCATGGACCCGGTCTTCACTGACGCCTGGATCCGTGGCATCGAGCCGCTGACCCGCAACGAGCTGGACCTGCCACAAGCCATCGCTGCCGCGGCGATCCCGTTCCGCGACTTCATGGCCGCGCGTCTCGATCCGGACACGTTTGCCAGCCTTCAGGCACTCCGTCCCGGAGAGACCGCGCCGCCCGTCGACTCGCCGCTGTCGGTACTCGTTCCGTCCTTTCTTCTTTCGGAGATCCAGCGCGCGTTCGAGATCGGCTTCCTCATCTACCTGCCCTTCCTCGTCATCGACCTCGTGGTCGCAGCGGTTCTGATGTCGATGGGGATGATGATGGTCCCTCCCGCCGTCGTCTCTATGCCCTTCAAGCTCGCCTTCTTCGTCGTCGCCGATGGTTGGAGCCTGATCTCGGGCGCGCTGGTCCACAGCTATCTTTGAAGTGAGGCAGTCCAGAGCCGGAAGCGCTCCTGCCCTGTCACCTCGCGAATGAGACCGAGCGCGGACAGACGTTCGAAATTGCGCTGAACGGCGGCGCGGGAGGAGCCGGTCTCGGATTCTGCCACCGGGGCCGAAAGCAGAGGCCAGCGGCACAAGGCCTCGACCAGACGCTTCGGTGTGCGTCCCGACAGCGCAGCCGTGGCGATCGACGCGCGTTCGCGCCACTCCTCCAGACTGTCCAGATGGCGGAGCAACGCCAGTGTCGCCCGGTCCGCACCCTCGTACCAGCGCGCAAGACGCTCCTCTGGTGTCCCGCCGCCGCGGAATGCCGCGCTGCCTCCCGAAGCAAGCGGCAGGAAGGCTGACGATCTCCCCTCCGAGGCGCCAACGCGAGAGGCGACGACGGCCGCCTCAATGCGTCCGCTGCTCCTGTCACCCGCAACCGCAATCCAGAAGTGGTATCCGACTGCCGCCCTCGTGATCGCGTGCAATCCCGCCGAGGCTTCTTCGACCTCCGCCCAATCAGGCACGCGGTCGGTTTCATCTTTCCGTCCGAGAAAAGCGGCGAGGCCTGCCGCGGGGCCGGGCCCTCCGATCAACCGTCGCGCACCCCAGGCGGCACGCGACAACGCAAGGCTGTCCAGCTGTGCGCCGGCCATCCGCAGCGACATCCAGAGAGACAGGCGGTCAGGCGTCACGCGATCGCCCGCCCACCAGCTGAATTCGCAGGCCTCGCGGACGGCAAGCCGCTCTCGCACGCCAGCCGGAGCACGCCGCATGCGTTCGTCGAAGGCGCCGAACCTCTGCGCCGTCCGCGCAAGATTGGCCGCCAGAGCCGCCTCGGCCCGGCGCCACTCGACGTCGCGGAGGGGAACCCGACGGTCTGCCCGCGGCAGCGGCGGGACAAAAGCCTCCTCGGTCTCCGGCGTCGGGCCGGCAAACCACAGGTCTTCCTCGGGAACTTCGCCGTCGTAGAGGGATGGCTGCGAGGTGTCGATGTCAGCGAGCAGGCGTCTCATCCCTCGATCATAGCACCCACCGGCTTGCCGGGGGAGGCTGCGTCTTGTTGCCGCACGTCTACCCTTTACCCTTTTGCGGAACACAGTCATTCTGCGCCCCACCTCCGATCCGGAGCTCAACGGAGAGCCCGATGCTCGTCGCCCTCGACAAGATTTTTTCAGACGATCCCTCCCCTTACGTTCTGCTCGACCGCGACCTGACGATGATCTGGGCCAATACCGCCTACCTGCGCGCCACCGGCCGCTCGCGCGAGGAGATCCTGGGCCACCGCATGACCGACGTGTTCCCTGCGGACCCCGAGTCGGTCTCGGACCAGATGCTCCGCGCCTCGTTCCGGCGCGTCATCGACCTCGGGCGTCCCGACCACCTGCCTCTCATCCCCTATCCGATCGCCGGGACCGACGGTCGCATGGAGGAGAGGTTCTGGAGCGCCACGAACACGCCGATCAAGGATGCGGACGGCAGGGTCGAGTACATCCTGCAGAACACGAACGACATCACCGCGCTTTACCGCGAGGATCGAGGAACGGAGCAGCCGCTGGTCCGGGCGCGGATGACCCAGCGCGCGGAAGCGGTGACCCGCGAGAACCTGGAACTCGGCAGCGCGATGGACTTCTTTCGCAGTGCCATCGACCAGGCGCCCAGCTTCATGGTGGTCCTCGAAGGCAGCGACCACGTCTTCCGGATCGTCAATCAGGCGTATCTCCAACTGGTCGGACGTCGCGACCTGCTGAACCGCACCGTCCGTGACGCTCTGCCCGAGCTTGAAGGACAAGGCTTCTTCGAACTGCTCGACGAGGTCTTCCTGACAGGTCTCGCCTTCACGCGGCGCGCGGCCCCCGTTCTCCTTCAAAGGGGCGCAGAGGTCGAGCGGAGCTTCGTCGATTTCATCATGTGTCCGCTTCGGGGGCCTGATGGGCAGGTTCGCGGCGTCTTCGTCGAGGGTCACGACGTGACACGGCAGAAGATGGCCGAGGCGGAGCTTCTGGAAACGCGAGAGCGATTTCGTCTCATGGCCCAGACGATGCCAAATCACGTCTGGACCGCCACTCTCGACGGCCGGCTCGACTGGCTGAACGATCGGCTCCGGGATTACTTCGGCCGGCAGGCGGACGAACTGCTCGACGCATCGCCGGTGGCGATACTGCATCCCGAGGATCGCGATCGTGCCGAGGCAGCCTGGTCCGCATCTTTGGCCCACGGCATCCCGTTCGAACAGGAGATCCGACTTCGGCGGCACGACGGGGCCGATCGGTGGCATCTCTCCCGGGCGCTGCCGATCCGCGACGACGACGGCAGGATCCTGCGCTGGATCGGAACGAACACCGACATCGAGGATCGCAAACTGGCCGAAGAGGCCATCGCCGGCCTGAACGCGACACTCGAAGAGAGGGTGCAGCAGCGCAATCGCGAACTCGAGGAACTGAGCGCCACGCTGCGGCAGAGCCAGAAGATGGAAGCCATCGGCAACCTGGCCGGTGGCATTGCCCATGATTTCAACAACCTGCTGCAGACCATCACGGGCAGCGTGCAACTTGCGATGCGCGCGCTCGACGAGGACAACCCGGTGCTGCCGCGGTTGGAGCAAGCCCTGCGCGCGGTGGAGCGGGGCGCGACCCTGGCATCGCAGCTCCTCGCGTTCGGCCGGCGGCAGCCCCTTGCCCCTCAAGTCATCAACCTCGGCCGACTTCTGCGCGATGCCGATCACATCGTGCGCAGTGCTGTGGGCGAAGGTGTCGAGGTGGAAACCATCGTCGCCGGCGGACTCTGGAACACCTGCGTCGATCCCGCGAACGTCGAGACGGCAATCCTCAACCTCGCCATCAATGCACGCGATGCGATGGAGGGCCGCGGCCGGCTGACGATCGAGATCGGCAACTCGTTCCTCGACGAGACCTACACCCGGACCCATCCGGATCTCGAGCCGGGCCAATACGTGATGCTGGCCGTCACCGACACGGGCTGCGGCATGACGCCGGCCGTCATCGACCGCGTCTTCGAGCCGTTCTTTACCACCAAGGCCGAAGGGCGCGGCACTGGCCTCGGAATGTCCATGGTCTACGGCTTCGTCAAGCAGTCCGGTGGACATATCAAGATCTACAGCGAGGTGGATAGCGGGACCTCGATCAAGATCTACCTGCCGCGGTCTCTGGAGACCGAAGATGTTGCGCGACCTCAACCGACGGGCGCAATGACGGGAGGGACGGAGACGATCCTCGTGGTGGAAGACGACGAGCAGGTCCGCTCGACGGCGATCGGGCTGCTGCACGATCTGGGATACTCGGTGCTGCAGGCCAAGGATGCCGATCGCGCGCTCACCATCGTGGAGAGCGGCGCGCAGATCGACCTGCTCTTCACGGATGTGGTCATGCCCGGCAAGCTGAACAGCCGCCAGCTTGCGGAAAGGGCTCGGCGCCTGCGTCCGGGCCTGCCCGTGCTGTTCACGTCCGGATACACACAGAACTCGATCGTGCACGGAGGACGCCTCGACAGCGGCGTGCATCTTCTGAGCAAGCCCTACACGCAGGAGGCGCTGGCGCGGAAGCTTCGCGACGTCCTCGCCGCGGCGGCGCCCGCCGCAGCACCCGAGCAGAACCTCAGGGGCGTCCATGTCCTCGTCTGCGAAGACGACGTGATCATCCGCATGAACCTCGTCGAAGGGCTGGCGGAGGCCGGCTGCCGTGTATCGGAGGCAGGGGTGGGCTCGGCGGCAATCGCGCAGCTTCAGAACGAAGCCGCAGATCTGCTCCTGATAGACCTGGGTCTACCGGACATGAGCGGGGTCGACCTTGCCCGCATGGCGCGATCGATGCATCCCGACATACCCATTCTCTTTGCCACCGGCGACACCGGCGTGCCCGAGGAGGAATTCCAGCCTCGGGTCGCGGTTCTGACGAAACCCTTCGGCGATGAGGCCTTGCTCGACTGCGTGGCAAGGCTCGTCCACGGCATGCCTCACCTCACGATGAACTCGGCATGAAGCGCGCCGGCGGCATGGATGCTCTTCAGGATGTCGATCATGTCGTTGGGCGCGACGCCCAGCGCGTTCAATCCGGCAACCACCCTTGAGAGCGAGGTTTCCGACTGGATCTCCGCGAGCCCCGTCCCTGGCTCTTCCTCGATGGACGCGGAGGTGCGCGGGACGACGATCGTCTCGCCACGGCTGAATGGATTCGGCTGAATCACCATCGGCTGCTCTTCCACGCGAAGTGTGAGGCCTCCCTGCGCGACCGCGACGCGACTGATGCGCACGTCCTCGCCCATGACGATGGTGCCGGACCGCTGATCCACCACCACCCGTGCCACCGTCTCGGGCTCGACCTCCAGGTTCTCGATCCTCCCCAGTGTCCTCGCCGGAGAGCGGGATCCCCCCAGGTCGAGCGAGACGGTGCCTGCATCCAGCATCGTCGCCACCCCGCGGCCGAGTTCGCGATTGATCCGCTCCTCGATCCGACCGGCTGTGGTGAAGTCGGGCGAGCGCAGCGCCAGACGCACGATTTCAAGGCTGGCAAACTCGAAGTCCACTTCGCGCTCGACCCTGGCGCCTTCCGGGATGGTGCCGGCGGTCGGCACTCCCTGGACAACCCGCGCGGCCTGGCCCTCGGCGGAGATGCCGCCCGCGATGATCGTGCCCTGCGCCACCGCGTAGATCTGCCCGTCGGCTCCATTGAGCGGGGTCATCACCAGGGTGCCGCCGAGAAGGCTCTTCGCATCGCCCATCGCCGAGACGGTGACGTCGATCTGCGCCCCCGCCCGGGCGAAGGGCGGGAGAGTAGCGGTCACGAAGACAGCGGCGACGTTCTTCGGCCTGTATTCCTCGCCCGTGACGTTGACGCCGAGCCTCTCGAGCAGATTGGACATGATGTCCTCTGTGAAGGGCGCGTTTCGCAGGCCGTCTCCCGTGCCATTGAGACCCACGACGAGACCATAGCCCACGAGGTCATTGCCGCGAACGCCATCGAACCGGACGAGATCCTTGATGCGAATTGGTCCGGCCAGTGCTGGAGGAGCGATCAGGAGGAGGAGCGCGAGGAGGCGAAGCAACATCACAGATAGTCCGTCAGGCTCATGCGGCTCAGCCTGGCCGTCAGGTTGTAAAGGGTTTCGAGCTGGCTCTGCGTGGCCTCGAGAAGGCTCGCCGCTTCGTATTCGTCGATCCCCAGAAGCTCCTTCCGCGCGATCTTCAATGCGGTCGACTCGTTCGAATTTTCGGTCGCGGCGCTCTCGATGCGCGCCTCGGTGCGGCCGAGCCTGGCGGCAAGATCGACGCGGTTCGACTGGCCCTGCAGCAAGACGTTGCCTGCCATGCCCGCCAGATCGGCGCGTTCCGCGTCGGAGCCTGCGAGCACCCCCCGACCAATCATTGCGGCCATGGCAAGGCCCTTCAAGGTTTCGCGTATGGCCGGATCATCGGCGGTGACGTCGATGCTGACACTCGTGCCTGCGCCGACGGAGACAGGAGCGAGCGTTCCGCCACCGCCATAGGCGAGATCGGAATAGCCGCCGGGTCCGTCGAACCAACCCTTGATGGCTGCCTGCACGTCGGACGCGGTCGTGGCGCCGATGACCGCGGCGTCCAGAAGGCTCAGAATGCCCTCCGCGTCCATCACCGCGTTTTCCTGCTGGCGCGTTCCGCCGAAGATCGAACGGTCGCCCAAGTGGGTATTCAGTGTCGCGATGGCACTTCGGAATGTCTCCTCAGCCTCTTCTCCCAGCTGGTCCATCGTCATCTGCGTGGCGCTCTGGCTCAGGCTCAACAGGGTCGCAGAGAGGGCCGACGCGCTGTCGTCGATCTTGGCGAGTGCGACCTGCATGGTCGAGGCCATGAGGGCTGTCTCGGCCGTGACCGCCGCACGCGCCGAAATCAGTGCGAGGCTGCCGTCTATGCCGTTCAGCGCGGAGAGATCGCCACCGACCTTCTTCCGCACATCGGCGGCGAGGCCAGTCACGACCTCGGTCGAGAGCCGCTGCGCCTCGGATTTGAGCGTGGCGTTCTGACGCCGGAGCATGAAGGTTCGGGCGAGGTCGCCCAGGGACACGGCGCTCATCTACATCTCCAGCAGGTATTGGATCAGGTCGTCGCAGGCGGTGACGACCTTGGCATTGGCGGCATAGGCCCGCTCGAGCAGGAGCAGTTGTTCCATCTCGCGGTCAGTGTCCACGCCATCCCCAAGCACCAGCGCCTGAAGTTCGTCGCGCCTCGCCGAGGCGAAGCTGGCCTCCTGATCCGCCTCGACCAGGGCCGAGGACAGGCCGGAGACGGTCTCGGTCGCGAGGCCGGCGAAGCTGAAGCTGCCACTCAGCCCGTTGGCCGAAAAGGCGGTTCGGGCATCCAGGGCCTGGCTCATGGCGTTGATGAGGGTCGCATTGCCGACGTCGCCTTCCGCGGCGGCCTGAAGACCGTCGCGCAGATGCCAGAGTGCCCCCCCCTGACCCGGATCGACGATCGCGTTCACGGAGATCCGGCTGGCAAGGCCTGTGAGGTTTGCCGGATCGAACGGATTTCCATCATCGGTAAACAGACCCGCGTCACCCGCCGACAGGGTGGGATCAGCGCCAACAAGGCGCGTGACGAGATCCTGTGCCAAGGCATCGAGCCGCGCCTGCTCTGTCGGGGCGAGGTCGTCCCGAACGGCGAAACTCGCCGCAAGCGAGCCGCCAGCGAACAACCCGTTCTCCGCCGAAACCATGACGGGCTTGCCGTTGATCGTGAGGGTGCCGAGCGTGCCAGCGGCCACGGAAGAGCTCGCCACGAGGCCGGGGGTCCGCGTGAACCCGATTGCGGTCGGTCGGCCGTCGAGGAGGGCCGCGCCGCCTGTCGTGAAGAGGGCGATCTGACCATTCTCGCGCTCGACTTCGCGAAGCGGCACGACGGTCGCGATTGCGTCCACCAGTCGCTGCCTCTCGTCCTCGAGGGCGGAACTGTCGCGGCCGCTGACCCGCATCTCGGTGATCCTGACGTTCATGTCCCTGACGCGCGACAGCGTGTCGTTGAGCGTCTCGACCTGATCGGCAATCGAGGCATCGGCCTCGCGCCGGGCGGCAAGGACGGCATCCGATGCGTCGCGGATGCCGGAGGCGAGGGCGCTGGCGGCATCCGCCACGTCCTGAAGGCGTTCCTGAGAATCCGGGCGGCTGGATGCGGAGACCAGCGAGGCGGAGAAGGTCGAGATCCGCGCCAGAAGCGAACCTTCGCCCGTATCGCCGGTTGCATCGGCGAGCGATTGGTAGAAGGCGGCGCGCGTGTCGCGATCGCCCGTCGCGGCATCGGCGATCCTGCGATCGCCGACGAGGGTCATATTGACCATGCGGTTGATGCCGACCACGCGAACGCCCTGCCCCTCCTGGCCATAGGAACGCGCCGCGACTTCCATCTCGCGCCTCGCGTAGCCCTCGGTGAGGGCGTTGGCCACGTTGTTGGAGGTGTTCTCGACACTGCGCGAGGTGACGGTCAGGCCGGACAGTGCGTTCGACAGGGCGCCGGTGATGCTCATGTCTCAGATCCTCAACGCTTGAGGTTGGTCGTTTCCTGCAGCATCTCGTCCACGGTCTGGATGATCTTGGCGTTGGACGAGTAGGCTCGCTGGGTCTGGATGAGGGCGGTGAGTTCGTTGGCCACGTCGGTGGTGGACCCTTCGCGGGCATAGCCCACGACGTCGCCTGTCGGCCCGTCGCCCGCATCCCAGAGATAGAAGGAGCCGGAGTCGGGCGAGATCGCGAATGTCTGGTTGTTCAGCGCGGTAAGACCGTTGTAGTTCGGCACGTCCACGAGCGGGACCTGGTAGATCACGCGGGTGAAGCCGGTGTCGTAGGTCGCGCGGATGTAGCCGCCGTCGTCGATCTCGACGCTGGTGAGGTTGCCGACAGGAGACCCGTCCTTGGTGATGCCGGTCTGGGCGAAGTCGCCCGAGACCTGGGTCATGGCGTTCGCGCTTCCCGGCTTGCCGAGCGTCACGTCGATCGTATTCGCGGCATCGCCCGCCACCGCGAGCGAGATGACACCCGTCAGCGGATCGTAGGTCGGGCTGGTGTCGGCAGGGGTTGATCCCGCATTCTCGACGGTGAACGTGGTGCCGTCGAGCGTCACGGTGTCGAGTTCCGTGATGGCCGTGTTGTCGAGGATCGTGCCGCCGCCGCTGCGGGCATCGCTGAACTGCAGCGTGTAGATGCCGATCACCTTGTCGGCATTGGCGGAATCCTGGATCACCATTGTCCAGTTGTTGGTCGGCGCATCCGTGGGGTTGGCCGGTACGGTCGGGTAGTAGCTGACGGTCAGCGTCTCCGAGGTGCCGAGGTTGCCGAAATATTCCACCGACACTGTCAGCGCATCGCCCGAGGCGCCGGGTTTCGTCTCTTCCGCCGGCAGGTTGACGCCGAGATTGATGCGGGTGGTCGGATCCGCGGCCGTCTGGTTCGCCGCGATCACCACCGGCTCGAGCTGGGCGATCGAGTCGCGCGACATCGTCGGAATCGTGCCGTCGGCCGTCGCAGGCCAGCCGAGAAGGACAAGGCCGGTATCCGTCTTCAGCACGCCGTTCGGGTCGGTCGCAAAGGAGCCGGTGCGCGTCATCAGCAGCGCGTCATTGCCAGCCATGGAACTGATCGACGTCTCCCGGATGACGGGCAGCATCCCTCGGCCGGAAATGGCGATGTCCATGGCGTTCGAGGTGGTCACGAGAGCCCCCCGCTCTTCCACGAGACGGAGCGCGTTCGCCCGCACCCCACCGGCCGAGTAGGAACCGGAATTGGCCGATTGCGTGATCACCATGCTTTCGAAGTCGGCGTCGGCGCGCTTGTATCCGTAGGTGCCGGAGTTCGCGATGTTGTCGGCAATGGTGGCGAGCTTGGTGGCGTTGGCGTTGAGCCCCGCCACCCCCGCGTTGAGCGAGGAAGAAATCGTCATGGATGAAGGCGCCTTTCTGCTGCTTCAAGCCTTGGTGGACCCGAAACTGCGCGCGGCGCCTTAACACCGGCCTAACATCATGGCTTTATCGCGGCGCTCAACGATCCCGGCGGAGGAGAATTACTTCAAGTCGGTTGTTTCGGACCGCCATCGGGTCCGGCGTGACGGTCTTGCGGTCGGCGAAACCCGAGATCCTCTGCATGCGCTCGCCCGGCAGGCCGGACGATTCGAGAAGGCCCCGCATCCGTTGCGCCCTCTGCGCCGAGACATCCCAGACCGGATTGCGGATCAGGGTGATGGGGTAGCTGCGGACATGGCCGTTGACGGCGATCCGGTTGGTGGTGATCGGGAGGATCTCGGCCAGGAGTCTCGCGATCTGCGGAAGGACCGGCTCGGGCTCGTCCGTGTCGCCGAAGAAGAGCGGGACATCCGGAAGGTCGAAGATCTCGATCACCAGTCCCTCGTCCGTGATCCGCGTCACCACATGCCGCAGCAGACGCTGCATCGTCATGCTTTCGCCCGTTCGGGCGCGCAGCAGCTTCTCGACCTCGACGAGGCGCGCCTGTTCCTCGGCGGCCTCGCCGGTCTCGCCTTCCTCGCCGCGCGCCTTGACCTCTATGGTCGCCCGGTCATCCGTGGCACCGGTGCCGGTCTGCAGCATCGTCTGATCGTGGAAGACGGAATCGCCGCCGAACGCACCCTCTCCACCCCCTGACACCCGGTTCATCGGGATCGTCGGGTTGAAGTAGTCTGCCAGACCCTTGCGCTGTTTCTCCGTCGTCGCGTTCAGCAGCCACATCAGCATGAAGAAGGCCATCATGGCCGTCACGAAATCGGCATAGGCGACCTTCCAGGCACCGCCATGATGCCCGCCCCCCTGCACGACCTTCTTCCGCTTGATGACGACTGGCGCGGCATTCGACTGCCCTGCCATTCCGGTCACCCCGTTCATACACACCCGACAGCGACCCTACCGGCGGCGAATGAACGGGGCATTAACCCGTGGAATTTTAGGCTCCGCAGGACACGGGTTCGGACACCAGTTCGATCCGCGTTTCAAGGCCGATCGCGGCATAATCCGCGTGGAAGCGCCGGGCGGCAGCACGGCTCAGCCCCGACTCGAGCCGGATGTCCTGCGCCCGGTGCGGGGACATGAGCCGCTTCGGCTCGACACGCACCCGCGTAGCAAGAAAGTCGGCAATGTCGGGACGCGAGATGTCGTGTCCCTCGGCGAGGAACAGGTCGAAGCGCTGGAAGTCGCGGTTCAGCGCCTCCACGATGTCTCCGTGGCGTGCCAGCACCAGCCGCGCAGTGCGGGCATCGAGGGCGGCGCCGACCGCTCCGCTGAACAGGCAAGGCGCGAGGCCAAGCTGCCGCAACAGCTTCTGCAGCCCCGCGCTCATGGCGCAGCCCGGCTTGAGGAACAGATCGTATCGCGCCGTATGGAGGCTGGAGAGCGCGATGCGGAGGCTGCCGTCCCGCCGGAAGGCGTGGCGCAGCGCCTCGGCATCGCTCTGGCAGAGGCTGAGCAACAGGCCTTGCCGCCCGGCGAGCGCCGCGCGGATGGCCTCAGGCTCCTGCCGCAGATGTGTGGCGAGCCGCGCGAGCGTAGCCTCGGACGTCGGGCGGAGCGGCTGCACCGCCACATCCACGACCAGCGGCTCCTCGGGAGCGCCCGTCGGATCGAGCCGGACGATCACGCCCAGCGCGGCGAGAAGGGGTGAAAGGCGCTCGGCCGCTGCGGCCGGCATCCCTTCCGACAGCACGGCGCCTTCCTGGGCGAGGAGCCGGCTCACCAGCGGCCGCTCCAGGCCGAGATGGCGCGAGATCAGTCCGGCCGCCACGCGGAAGCACTGCGGCGCGGAAAGGAGGGTCACGCGCATCTGACGCGATGATGTCACTGTGGCAGACATGGCTTGCTCCCTGCTTTTCTCCGGTCAGCTTGCCTCCAACGGTGTGACCTCACCGTAACGGACCCGTCAAACATCCGTCAAATCGCAAGATGTCTCGGCAATGCGACTGTCCGGTTCCCCTCCTGCGACAAACAGGGCGACATCTGCCTTACGCATGGCGGACGGCCGCATCGACCAGCGCGGATGCGTCGGGCAGCCCGGCGCCGAAGAAGGCCTGCGGACCGAGCAGCGGTTCGTCATCCGCGTTCATCGTGTCGGGGGTCAGCGGCCGGCAACCCGGCTTCACCACCGACGATGTCGACGAGGCCGCCACGAGAAGCCGTTTCAGCGCAAGTCCGCCCAGCGGATCCTTGCCCGCAGCCCGGCGCGCGCGCTGGGCAAGGGCCACGAGCCCGCCGATCAGCGCCGAGGCGCCGGAGGTGCCGCCGAAGGCCGTGTAGTATCCGCCGCCCAGCCCCGGGTTGCCTTGCGAGGGCATGACCGTCGACCAGGGCTGCGAGCCGCTGTCGTAGCCGAACACGCCGGGAAGGTCGGTGGTGACCAGCTCCAGCGTCGAATAGACATGCGTCTTGCCGGCCCCGACCGAATGATCGTGAAGCGCCATCAGCGGATCGAAGGTGTTCTGTCTGCGCTGGTGGCGGTTGTAGACGGGATAGTCGTCCGAGGGCGCGACCAGCGTCAGCCCCTCTCCGTAGCTCGAGTAGCCCGACCGCAGCCCTTCGGCCGTGACCGCGCCGACGGCGATGATTCCGTTCGAGTCATCGGCGAGATTGGCCGGGTAGATCAGCTGGCTCTCGCCGTCGTTTCCGGCCGCGCAGACCACCGGAATATGCCGCGAGATTGCCTGGATCAGGTGGCAGAGGATCTTCCACGGACGGTCAGGCTGAAAACCCGTCTGCGCGGCATAGGGATCGCCGGCGCCGTTGCCGAGCACCTGCAGCCGCTGGAAAAGATCGGCGGCATGGCGGCTCTTCCAGGTCTCGAGATCCGCCTTCAGGTCCTCCTTGGGCTGAAGCGGGCCGCGCACCGGGTCGGGCAGACCGCGCGGCAGCACGATCACGTCGACCTTGTGCTGCCAGGCATAGAGGAAGGCCGTGATGAACTGGTAGGGATCGCTCTCGAAGGAGGTCCGGATCGAGATCAGCCGCGAGAACGGATCGACGCCGAAGTAGGGCAGCAGGTTCCCGTCCGGGTTGGGCACGCCGTCGGGGAAGGCACTTTCGGGCGGAAGCGCCTCGGTGGAGCCCTCTGCGACGGCCGCGGGCTCGCCCACGATCAGCCCGGCGCAGGCGGTGCCGTGGGCCGCGAAGCTCTCGTCGCCGTCCAGCAGGTGCCGCGTGACGCCCTTTGACTGGCGCAGGTCCTCGACCAGCGCCTCCAGAAAGTCCTGCTCGTGCGACGAAAGCTGCAGGGGCTGAAGCCCGTCGAGATCCAGGTCCGGGAAGAACGCCCGGCTCCCTTCACGCGTCGAGGGCGAGGCGTCGCCCACCGGCACCGACTGGGCGCCGTAGCGGTGGCTGGTGAAATCGATCGACCGATCCGCATCCACCCTGCTCCGGAGGTTGGGATGGACCCGGCTCACCCCGGTGTCGATCAGGGCGACCGTGGCGGTCCCGCCGTCGATCCGGTCCCAGACCGTCGAGCGGATCTGCGGTGCCGGCACTTCTCGCAGCGCGCTTTCCGAGAGCGGCGGGATCGGCTCGATCGGCTGGCCGAAATCGCCGTCGAGCACGTTCAGCGCCGCGAGATGCCAGAGCCAGTAGTAGCGGGGCGGGATCGGCCGGGTCATGACCTGTCTTTCCATGTCAGTGCCACTCCTCTTGCGCAGCAAGGAAGGCGGCGCCGAAGGCGTCGCGCAGATAGGGTGCGAAGCGCCGCGCCAGTTCCTTCCCGGCGATCGTGTCGGACGGGAAATGCAGTCCTGCCCACTCCCGGTTCTCGGCCACGTTCTGCGCGATCCTCTGCAACTCCTCGGTCGCGGGATGCTCGGGCAGGATCGCGTTGAAGGCGAAGACGATGGAATGGGCCTGGAAAGAGTGGTTCGACGGGAAGCTCTGGTGCGCCGGCACCGCGAGCAGCGGCCTGAGCCGCGGCTCGGCCACATTCGGCCGGTCGCGGTCGATCCGCGCCTTGTAGAGCAGCCCCACATACTCGGTTGCCTGCAGGATGTTGAGGAACAGCCCCTCGGTCGCCTCGTAGCCCGCAAGCCCTTCGATCCCGAGCGGCCGCAGGAACTCGTCCACCGAAAAGGCGGCCTGGGCCTCGATGTCGGGCAGACGCCGCATCCGCTCGGCATCGCGGGACTGCATGGCCAGCATCACGGCCGTCTCGAGCCGCGTGAAGTCCGGCCCCGGCGGCAGGCAGATGTCGAGACATTCCCAGACGAAGCGGCGCGCGACGGTGAAGGGATCGGCCTCGGGAAGCTGGTGGAGCCGGCGCAACTCCAGCGCGGGCAGGAGGTTCGACAGGGCGGCCGCGCCGCCGCCCGCCCCGGCAGACCGCTTGTTCTTGTTCTTGTTTTTATTCTTGTTCTTGTTCTTGTTCTTGTTGAGGGATGACTTGTTCTGCACCGACTTGTTGAGCGCGGAGAGAGCCGCGCCGCCTGCCGGCACGTCGCCCTCGGCCGATCCGTCGCTTCCGACCGGATGCCCGAGGCCACCGTTCACCGGCAGCACCCGCTCGGCATTCACCTCGAACGGGTAGCGGTTCAGGAACTCCGCCACGCCCGCGGTTACGGGTTCACACATCACTCTTCCTCCCAAATCAGGTTCTTGGCTCAGTGCTTGCGCACGCCCGCCTTCGACAGGCCGTCCAGGAAGTGCCGCCCGCCCTCGGTGTCGAGGCCCGGGTAGCCCGCCTCCCTCAGCGAGGCGATCGAGAAGTTCGGCTCCACCTGGAGGAGCCGCTCGAGGAACATCCGCGCTTCTTCGGGGCGGTCCAGATGGGCATTGGACGAGACCAGCACCCTGAGCAGCGAGTTGAAATCCGGCCGTTCGGCCAGTGCCGACTGCCCCGCATCGATCGCGGTCTGGTGGTCGCCGGAGAAATTGCCGGTGATCGCACGCGTCGTCTCATAATAGTAGCGATGCGGGCTGAAGGCGCCGAGATGGCGCGCCCAGCGCGCCATGGCCAGCGCCCGCTTCGGCTGACCCGCGTAGGCGTGAAGCATCGCGTAGAGGTCCCAGGCCAGCGTCTGCGCGGGGTTCACCCGCAAGGACCGCTCGAAGAGCGCGGCCGCATAGTCGAATTCGCCGAAGAGGAAGGAATGGATGTGGCCGACGAGGGCCGAGACCAGCGCGTTGTTCGGCTCCAGCGAGAGGGCGCGGCGGGCGAGGTGCTGCGTCTCTTCTATGAGCGGCGCATCCGAAGGGTTGAAGCGCTGGCCCACGCGGAAGGTATTGAGGAACGCGAGCCAGGCGTAGCCCTGAGCGGTGGGTGTGGTGTCGAGATGCCGGCGCAGGATCACCTCGGACCGGTCGAGATCCCCCCGCGCGAGACGAAACATCGAGGCGACGGCGGCGGCGATGCGCCCTTCGGCCTCGGCTGCCTCGCCGCCTCCCCGACGCAGCAGATGCATCATCGCTTCTTCTGTCGCGCGCACGATCAGGGGGACCGCGAAATTTGACTCGACCGTCGCCTCGCGCCGCGCCACCACCACCTCGTCGGACCAGACGAGCGAATTGTCCGCCGGGTTCTGAAGCACGATCCCGACCCGGAGATAGCTGACGTCGGTCAGCACCCGGACCTGCACGCTCAGGTGCACCTGCTCGGGCAGCCGCGCGAGCGCTGACCCTCCCAGCAAGCCCGGACCGGTCTCACCAAAGCCGAGCGGGGCCATCTCCACGAGGCGCATGTCGCCCGTCTCCATCAGCGCGCGGCGAAGCGCCCGCTGAACGTCGGCCTGAACCACGGCGCCGGCAGGGTCGCCGCCGAGGATCACCGGAGGCATCATGGCCACCCGCCATCCCTTGTCATCGTCGTCCTGTCGCAGAAAGCTCGACGGGGGTGTCTGCGGCATGGCCGTCCGCGCCATCGGCGGCGAGGTCCGGGGCACGGTCAGCGATGCAGAGCGCGCGTCGGCCGAAGGCCCGGAACGCGGGGCGAGATCGGCTTCGAAGCCCGTCTCCTCAAGCCGCGCGAACCAGCTCTGCCGCTCCAGCGTGAGCCAGTCCTCGAATTCAGGGTCGCGCACGTCGATCCCTTCGAGGAAGTGCTCCGTCGTCACCGGCTCGTCGCCGCGCCGGTCGCCCGCGACAAGCTCGAGCGCATCGACGGCGATCGATGCGAGGTCGAGGGACACCGTGTTCTTGTCCGCCGTCAGCAGATGGGCCGCCCGCGGGCCGAGCGACTTGCGGATGTCGAGCAGCGCCTGCCGGAGACTCGCCGAGGCCTGGTCCTCGCCCCGGTCGCTCCAGAGCTTGTCGCGCAGCCAGACGCGCGAGCGCGACCCGCGCGGGGCGACGGCCAGCATGGCGAGGATGGCGCGCGACTTGCGCGACTTCGGAGTCAGATCCTCGCTGTCGGGTCCCAGAAGGGTAAAGGGTCCGAACAGGTACATCCGCAGTACGTGAGACACGCCCGTCATTCGGTCTGCCACTGATCCAGGAGACGGAGCCCCGGCATCCGTCCGTTCGAGCCACAGTGACCGACCGGTGACTTTGGGTAAAGCGGTATCGAACACGAACGGCACCACGCATTGGGTGTATGCCGCTGATGCAGCCGGGGACAACATGCCTATCCCTCCCTTGACGACTTCCCGACCGAGATCTAGCCCGTGTCCGTGAGCGGCGCGTCAATGGAACGTCAAAGATGGCGCGTGTCCCGGCACTTCATCGAGCCCGCCGGAAGAGGAGCATCCATGCCCAAGATCCTGCGCGGCGCCACGATCTTCGACGGAGCCGCTTTCCACGAGGCCGACCTGCTCATCCGGGAAGGGCGCGTCGCGGCGCTCCTGCCTCGCGGCACGCAGGACGGGATGCCGGTCGAAGAGGTCGACGGCATCCTCGCCCCGGGGCTCATCGACCTGCAGGTGAACGGCAGCGGCGGGGTCATGCTCGACGGCGCGAGCACGGCCTCAACGATCCGCCGCATCTGCGAGAGCCAGGCGGCACTCGGCGTGCTCCACATCCTGCCCACCCTCGTCACCGACGGACCCGAGGTCGTCGCGCGGGTCATCGCGGCCATCGCCGAGGCCGTGGCCATGGGCACGCCCGGCCTCCTGGGCCTGCATCTCGAAGGGCCGCATCTCGATCCCGCGCGGAAGGGTGCGCATGACGGCCGGCTGATCCGGCGCATGGAACAGGCCGATCTCGACCTCTACCTGTCCGCGGCGCGTGCACTTCCGACCCTGATGCTGACCCTGTCACCGGCCGCCGCGACAACGGACCAGATCGCGGCGCTCGCATCGGCCGGTGTCGTCGTCAGCCTCGGGCATACAGACTGCACCATGGCCGAGGCGCAGGCCGCCTTCCGCGCCGGGGCCGCCTGCGTCACCCATCTCTTCAATGCCATGAGCCCGCTCGGCCATCGCGAGCCCGGCCTGCCGGGTGCGGCGCTCGCATCAGCGGTGCCGACCGGCCTCATCGCTGACGGTCGCCACGTCGCTCCCGAGGTGCTGCGCATCGCGATGGCCGCAAAGCCGGAGGGTCTCTTCCTCGTCTCGGACTGCATGGCTGTCGCCGGAACCGACCTCGGCGAGTTCGAGCTGAACGGCCGCCGGATCCTTCGCCGCAGCGGGATCCTCACGCTCGAGGATGGCACGCTTGCCGGCGCAGACCTGACCCTGCCCGCGGCGGTGCGCAACCTGACGGCTCTGGGCGTAGAAACCGGGCGCGCACTTTCGATGGCCACCTCCGCCCCCGCCGCAGCCATCCGGCGTCCCGACCTCGGGCGGATCGCACCCGGTGCGCCTGCCGATCTGGTGCTGCTCTCGCCCGATCGCCACCCCAAGGCCGTCTGGCGCGCAGGAGTCAGGCAAGACCTGCCGTCTCGGCCCTGAGCCAGTCCCGGAAGGCCGCAAGCGGCGGATGCTCGCCCCGGTCCTCCGGCCAGACCAGCCAGTAGGCGTGACGCCCCTCGACCGCGCCGCCAGAAGCCGGGACAAGCGTCCCCTCTGCCAGCGCCGGGCCGGCCAGGAATTCCGGCAGGAGCGCCACGCCGATCCCGTGGATCGCGGCCTGCATCATCGTGGCGAACTGATCGAAGACCATGCCCCGCGGCACGGAGGCCGCCACTCCGTGATGCGCGAACCAGCCCGCCCAGCCGCGCGGCCGCGTCTCCAGCGTCAGAAGCGGCAGGGCCAGCAGGTCCGCGGCCCCCCTCACCGGATGGGCAGCCAGGAAGTCCGGCGACGCCACCGCCACGACTCCCTCGCCGAAGAGGCGCATGTGGCCGGCGCGCGGCCAGGTCGGGCTTCCGAAGTGAATGGCCGCGTCGAAGTCCTCGCCCTCGAAGTCGAAGGGCTTCAGCCGGGTCGCCAGATTGATCGTCACTCCCGGATGCGCCTTGAGGAAGCCCGGCAGGCGCGGCGCGAGCCAGTGCGTGCCGAAGGTCGGCAGGATCGCGAGCGACAGCACCCCGCCCTCCGGATCCGAAGCAAGGCGCAGCGACGCCCGCCCGATGATGTCGAGCGCACGCCGGACCTCTCCGGCATAGGCCAGCGCCGCCTGAGTCGGCCGCAGCCGTTTCTTCTGCCGCTGGAAGAGCAGGACCCCCAGCTGCTCCTCGAGCGACTGGACCAGCCGGCTTACCGTGCCCTGGGTCAGGTCGAGTTCACGCGCCGCGGCGGCGGTCGAACCTGTCCGCGCCACCGCCTCGAAGGCAGCGAGTTGCCCCACCGGAGGCAGGTAGCGCCGAGCAAAGGCCACTTGATGCACTCCATGCATGAACTTCGACGAAATTAGCGTTATCCTTGTCCGGCATGAAGCGGTATCTGCTCGCAACCCGATCATCCGCGGAGGACGTCATGAAGGACCTGAAGGCCAAGGATGCGCCCGATCTCGGCCGCTTCGACTGGGAGGACCCCTTCCGGATGGAGCTCCAGCTCTCCGAGGAAGAGCGCATGCTGCGCGACGGTGCCCGCGCCTACGCACAGGAGCGGCTGATGCCGCGGGTGACGGTGGCCTATCGCGAGGAACAGACGGATCCCGCGATCTTCCGCGAGATGGGCGAGATGGGCCTTCTCGGCGTGACCGTCCCCGAGGAATATGGGGGGCTCGGTGCTTCCTATGTCTCCTACGGCCTCATCGCACGCGAGATCGAGCGGGTGGATTCGGGCTACCGCTCGATGATGTCGGTGCAGTCCTCCCTCGTGATGTATCCGATCTACGCCTATGGGTCCGAGGAGCAACGGCAGCGCTACCTGCCCGGACTTGCAAGAGGTGACCTCATCGGCTGCTTCGGCCTGACCGAGCCCGACGCGGGCTCCGACCCCGCCGGAATGAAGACGGTGGCCCGCAAGACCGCCTCCGGCTACGTGCTCAACGGGTCGAAGATGTGGATCTCGAACGCGCCCATCGCCGACGTCTTCGTGGTCTGGGCGAAGTCCGAGGCCCACGGCGGCAAGATCCGCGGCTTCGTGCTGGAGAAGGGCCTGAAGGGTCTTTCCGCCCCGAAGATCGGCGGAAAGCTGTCGCTGCGCTCCTCGATCACCGGCGAGATCGTGATGGACGGGGTCGAGGTGCCGGACAGCGCGCTCCTGCCGAACGTCGAGGGCCTCAAGGGTCCGTTCGGTTGCCTCAACCGCGCGCGCTATGGCATCAGCTGGGGCGTGCTCGGCGCGGCCGAGGCCTGCCTGCACGCCGCCCGCCAATACGGGCTCGACCGCAGACAGTTCGGCCGCCCGCTGGCCCAGACCCAGCTCTACCAGCTGAAGCTTGCCAACATGATGACCGACATAGCCCTCGGCGCTCAGGCGAGCCTGCGCGTCGGCCGGCTGCTCGACGAAGCCAATGCCGCGCCCGAGATGATCTCGATCGTCAAGCGCAACAACTGCGGCAAGGCGCTCGAGGCCGCGCGCCACGCCCGCGACATGCACGGCGGCAACGGCATCCAGGAGGATTTCCACGTCATGCGCCACATGGCGAACCTCGAGACGGTGAACACCTACGAGGGCACGCACGACGTCCACGCGCTGATCCTCGGGCGCGCGATCACCGGCCTGCAGGCATTCTTCTGACCTTCATTCTCGCACAAATATCCCCGCCGGAGGCTCCGCGGCCTCCGCCGGGCGGAACGCACCGATGCCTCGCTCGCTGATCGTCCATGAGAACTTCCTTGCCCGCGTCCCGGCGCGTGATCTGCCGGCGGGTGCGGCCCCCGCGCCCGGTCTCGACCCGCAGGAGATGGTGGCGCTCTTCCGCTGCCAGTGCCTCTCGCGCGCCCTCGACCGGACGAGCCGGGCGATGCAGAAGGCCGGACAGGGCTTCTACACCATCGGCTCCTCGGGCCACGAGGGCATGGCGGCCGTGGCCCATGCCCTGCGGCCCACCGACATGGCTTTCCTGCATTACCGCGACGCGGCCTTCCAGATCGCGCGGGCGGCGCAGGTGGGGCAGGACATCGCGCGCGACATGCTCCTGTCCTTCGCCTCCTCCTCCGAGGATCCGATCTCGGGCGGCCGCCACAAGGTGCTGGGCTCGAAGGCGCTCGCCATCCCGCCCCAGACCTCGACCATCGCAAGCCACCTACCGAAGGCCGTCGGCGCCGCCTATTCGATCGGTCTCGCCCGCCGTCGCCCGCCCGAGCACCGCGCCCTGCCCGAGGACGCGCTGGTGATGGCCAGTTTCGGCGATGCCTCGGCCAACCACTCGACCGCGCAGGGCGCCTTCAACACCGCGGGCTGGACCGCCTTCCAGACGGTGCCGCTCCCGATGCTCTTCGTCTGCGAGGACAATGGCATCGGCATCTCGACCAAAACCCCCCGCGGCTGGATCGAGGCGAGCTTCCGCAACCGGCCGGGCCTGCGCTACTTTGCGGCCAATGGTCTCGACATAACAGACGCATATGCCGTGGCGGCCGAGGCGGCCGACTACGTTCGGACCCGCCGCAGGCCTGCCTTCCTGCACCTGCGCACCGTGCGCCTCTACGGCCATGCGGGCGCCGACCTGCCCACCACCTACATGAGCCGCGAGGAGGTGGAGGCCGAGGAGGCGAACGATCCGCTGCTCCACACCGTCCGCCTGATGGACGAGGCGGGTGCCCTGAGTCCCGACAAGGCGCTGGCGATCTACCTCGAGACCCAGGAGCGTGTGGACCGCATCGCGGCGGAGGCCGTGACCCGGCCCCGGCTGAAGACGGCACCGGAGGTTATGGCGAGCCTCATTCCCCCGGCCCGACCCTGCAGCCCCACGAACGGCCCTTCGTTCGAGGCCCGCGCCGCAGCTTACGGAACCGACCTCAGGGCGATGGACGAGCCGCAGCCAATGAGCCGTCTGATCAACTGGGCGCTCACCGACCTGATGCTGGAGCACCCCGAGATCGTGCTGATGGGCGAGGACATCGGCCGCAAGGGCGGGGTCTATGGCGTCACGCAGAAGCTCCAGTCCCGTTTCGGCTGCAACCGGGTGATCGACACGCTGCTCGATGAACAGTCGATCCTGGGCCTCGGCATCGGCATGGCCCACAATGGCTTTCTTCCGGTGCCCGAGATCCAGTTCCTCGCCTATCTCCACAACGCCGAGGACCAGATCCGGGGCGAGGCCGCCACCCTGCCCTTCTTCTCGAACGGGCAATACGCGAACCCGATGGTCGTCCGGATCGCGGGGCTCGGCTACCAGAAGGGCTTCGGCGGACATTTCCACAACGACAATTCCATCGCCGTCCTGCGCGACATTCCGGGGCTGATCCTCGCCTGCCCTTCGGACGGGGCGGAAGCCGCGATGATGCTGCGCGAATGCGTGCGCCTTGCCCGCGAGGAGCAGCGTCTGGTGGTGTTCCTCGAACCCATCGCGCTCTATCCGATGCGCGACCTGAAGGACGAGAAGGACGGAGGCTGGATGCGCACCTACCCCGACCCCTCGCGCCGCATCGCCTTCGGCGAGATCGGCATCCACGGGGATGGACGCGACCTTTCCATTGTCACCTACGGCAACGGCAACTACCTGTCGCAGCAGGCGAATTTCGCGCTTCGTGAAAATGGAGTGTCCGCTCGGATCATCGACCTGCGCTGGCTGGCGCCCCTGCCCCTCGACGCGATGCTTGAGGCCACGCGCGACTGCGGGGCCGTGCTCGTCGTGGATGAATGCCGCCGCTCGGCTGGCGGGCCCGCCGAGGCGCTGGTGACCGCGCTGGCCGAGGACGGCCGCAGCCGCATCGCCCGTGTCACAGCCGAGGACAGTTTCATCGCCACCGGCCCGGCCTATGCCGCCACGCTCCCCTCGGCCGCGGGCATCGCCGAGGCGGCATTGAAGCTGGTGAAGGGATGAGCGCCATCGCCCGGACCTGTTACCCGATCCGGCGCGCAAAGCCCGCTTCGAGCAGCGAAAGGCTGTTCGGACACGTCACAGGAGGACAACGATGAAGGAACTGTTCGACGCGCTGGGGCTCAGCCGGACCGAGATCGAGGGCGGCACCCTGACGGTGCACTCGCCCATCGACGGCGCGGAGATTGCACGCGTCCATCCCACCGATCCAACTACGATGTCCGGAGTGATCGCCCGCGCGCAGGAGGCGTTCCGGGCGTGGCGCGAGGTGCCCGCGCCCCGGCGGGGGGAGCTGGTGCGGCTTCTCGGCGAGGAGCTGCGCGCGGCCAAGGCCGAGCTCGGCGCGCTGGTCACGCTCGAGGCGGGCAAGATCACCTCGGAAGGCCTGGGCGAGGTGCAGGAGATGATCGACATCTGCGACTTCGCGGTCGGTCTTTCGCGGCAGCTCTATGGGCTGACCATCGCCTCCGAGCGGCCGGGGCACCGGATGATGGAGACCTGGCACCCGATGGGGCCCTGCGCCGTGATCTCCGCCTTCAACTTCCCGGTCGCGGTCTGGTCGTGGAACACCGCACTGGCGCTGGTCTGCGGCGACCCGGTGATCTGGAAGCCATCCGAAAAGACGCCGCTGACGGCGATGGCATCGATGAAGATCCTCGGCCGGGCGCTGGAGCGGTTCGGGGACGCACCCGAGGGTCTCGTGCAGCTGGTGATCGGCGGGCCGGAGATCGGCGAGGCGCTGGTCGCCTCGCGCGATGTGCCGATCGTCTCGGCCACCGGCTCGACCCGGATGGGGCGGATCGTCGGGCCGAAGGTCGCGGAGCGCTTCGGGCGCCCGATCCTCGAACTCGGCGGCAACAACGCGATGATCGTGGCCCCCTCGGCCGACCTCGACATGGCCGTGCGCGCCATCGTCTTCTCGGCGGTCGGCACGGCCGGGCAACGCTGCACCTCGCTCCGGCGACTGATCGTGCACCACTCGATCCGGGAGGATCTGGTGGCCCGCCTCGTCAAGGCCTACGGCTCGCTCAAGGTGGGCGACCCGCGCGCCGAAGGCACGCTGGTCGGCCCGCTCGTCGACGCGGATGCGCGCGACCGGATGCTGGCGGCGCTCGACCGCGCGCGGGCCGAGGGTGGCACCGTGCATGGCGGCCGGCCGGTCGAAGGTGTGCCCGGCGGGGCCTATGTCGAGCCCGCCATCGCGCTGATGCCCGCCCAGACCGGCGTCGTCTGCGAGGAGACCTTCGCGCCGATCCTCTACGTCATGGGCTACGAGACGCTGGACGAGGCAATCGCGCTGCAGAACGCCGTGCCGCAGGGCCTCTCGTCCTGCATCTTCACGCTGAACCTGCGCGAGGCCGAGGCCTTCGTCTCGGCGGCAGGCTCGGATTGCGGGATCGCCAACGTGAACATCGGGCCCTCCGGCGCCGAGATCGGCGGGGCCTTCGGCGGCGAGAAGGAGACCGGCGGCGGCCGCGAAAGCGGCTCGGATGCGTGGCGCGGCTACATGCGGCGGCAGACGAACACGATCAACTGGTCGGCGGCGCTGCCGCTGGCGCAGGGGGTCAGGTTCGACATCTGAGGCCGCGCGCGGCCCCTGAAGTAGGGGTCAGGCACGCTCGGCACAGGCGGCGCGGCACCAGCGCAGCGCCGCCTCGCCATCGGGCGGAAGCCACTGGCAGAGCCCGCCGGCGAATGCCTCCCAGGCGGGCTCGCTCGACGGGCGCACCGCCACGAGGACCGGCACCCCACGCTCGCAGGCGCGACCGATCAGGCCACGCATCCCTTCGCCCTCCGTCTCCGCCTTGCCGAAGCGCGGGATGACGAGGAGGTCCGGGGACCGCTCCAGGGCGGCGATCCCGGCCGCGGCCGCGATCGCGAGGCCCTCGGGATCCAGCCGGCAGCCGCTGGACCCGGGACCGAGATCCTGCGTGATCGGGTAGAGCGCCCCCGAGACGAGATCCTCGAGCCGTGTTCCCTCTCGCTGAAGGAACCCCGCAGGCCGCAGCCCCTCGGCCCGGAGCGTGGCCACCACCGCGGCCAGCAGAGGGTCGATGGGAACATCGGCGCGGATCGGAAGGGCCGCGACGGGAAGCCGCGCATCGAAAGTGTCGCTCTGGTCCATCGCCCTTCCCTGCCCCGACGCGGCGTCACCCGCCTTGATCCTGCGCAACCGGGGCTCGTCTCGCGTCCCCGCCCGTGCCACCATCGGCGCGGGAGGACCTAAGATGACAGCAGAGCCGATCAGCCGCTACCCCGTTCCCGAGATCGACGGACTGCCCGAGGACATCCGCGACCGCATCCTCGCCGTGCAGGAGAAGTCGGGGTTCGTGCCGAACGTCTTCCTCGTCCTTGCCCGGCGGCCGGACGAGTTCCGTGCCTTCTTCGCCTATCACGACGCGCTGATGGACAAGGACTGCAACCTCACCAAGGCCGAGCGCGAGATGATCGTGGTGGCGACCTCGAACGCCAACGGTTGCCAGTATTGCGTGGTGGCACACGGGGCGATCCTGAGGATCCGGGCGAAGGACCCGCTTGTGGCCGACCAGGTCGCCGTGAACCACCGGAAGGCGCAGATCACGCCGCGGCAGAGGGCGATGCTGGACTTCGCGATGAAGGTCTCGCAGGCCTCCCATCTTGTCGGGCCCGAGGATCACGAGGCGCTGGCCGCCCACGGCTTCGATGCAGAGGATGCGTGGGATATTGCCGCCATCGCCGCCTTCTTCGGCATGTCGAACCGCATCGCCAATGCAACGGACATGCGGCCGAACCCCGAGTTCTATGCCATGGGCCGATAAGGCCCGGCCTGCGCGCGTCAAGGATCCGCGTCATGCGCCAAGGGGCGCAAGCAACATTATTGCTTGAAAATCAGCGCGAGCAGTGTTTTGCGTTGCGGCAACTCAACCCAAGGCACAGCCAGAGCGGAGACCGCCATGACTCGCCCGACCTTCGTCCATCCGACCCGGCGTTCCGTGCTGGCCGGAGGCGCCTCAGCCCTCGTAGCCGCCAGCCTGCCCCGCTTCGTGCAGGCGCAGAGCTCCGAGCCGATCCGGCTCGGATTCCAGCTCCATCGTACCGGGATCGGCGCGGCGTACGGGAGGTGGTACGAGCGGACAGCGCTCGCCGCGCTGAAGGTCGTGAACGAGTCGGGCGGCATCGCGGGCCGCCCGGTCGAGATCCTGTTCGAGGATGACGCGACCGACCCGCGTCGTGGCGCGGAGGTCGTCGAGAAACTCGCCACCCAGGCCAGGGTGGACATGATCTTCGGGCCGCTCTTCAGCCATGTGGTCATCGGCTCGGCCCCGCGCGCGGCCGAACTCAAGATCCCCTACCTCGTCTGCTCCGAGGGCTACCACGTCGCCTCGGGCAAGCTGAACCGCTGGACGCTCCAGCCCGGTATCACCGACGTGCGGGCGCAGGTCACGGCCATGGCGCCCTTCGTGACCCGGAACCTCGGCAAGAAGATCACGATGATCTTCCCGGACTACGCCTTCGGCCACGACCACCGTGACTTCTTCACCGAGGCGGTGGCGGCGCAGGGGGGAGAGGTCATCGCCCAGATCGCGATCCCGCCGACCGAGACCAGCTTCACGCGCTACTTCCCCCGCATCCCGCGCGACACCGAGGTGCTCTATCACGTCATGGTTGGCCCCTCGGTGCTGACCTTCGTGAAGGAGCTCGGCGAATTCTACGGCTCGGGCGCCCGACCCGAGATCTTCGGCTTCATCGACTCGCTCGAGGCAGTGGACATCTCGAGCCCCGGCCTCGGCTTCCTCGACGGATCGCATTTCTGGGAAGGCCAGTGCCGGATGCTGCAGTCCGACGCGAGCGAGGCGGAGAAGTTCTACCGCGAGGCGGTGGGCGTCGATGCCAACGGCGCGGCAGTCGAGGATCCGCAGAACGTCTCTTGCTACGGCCACATGTTCTCGGTCTGGGAGACGCTCTTCGCGATCAAGCAGGGCATGGAGGCCTGCGGCTGGCGCGGGCCGCAGGACCGTCAGGCCTTCGTCGAGGCGGTCGAGGCCTTTACCGAGATGCCGGCGGGCCGCGAGCGTCCGCAGGGCGCCAAGGTCTTCGACGCGAAACTCCACCAGGCCTTCGGGCACCAGTTCATCTCGAAGCTTGAGGGCGGACGTCTGGTGAAGGTGCACGAGACCTCGATCGAGGACGGACGCTACGAGAGCGACGTGGACTATACCGCGACCTCCTTCTGAGGATGGAATTCGGACCCTTCCTGCTTCTCGCCGTGATGGAGGGGCTGGTCGGCGCGGCGGTGCTCGCGCTGACGGCCTCGGGCTTGAGCCTCGTCTTCGGCGTGATGCGGGTGGTGAACGTGGCCCATGGCGAGTTCTTCATGCTGGGCGCGGTCGCCGCCTGGTTCGTAAGCCAATGGGTGCCGGGGCCGCCGGCCGCCGCCTTCGCCGTGGCGCTGGTCGCCTGCCCGCTCCTCGTGGCAGGGCTGGCAGCGCTCGCCGACCGGGCGGTGCTGAAGCGGCTTTCCTACGAGCCAGAGGCCACGATCATCGCCACCATCGGCCTGCTCTACATCCTGCAGCAGGCGGCGCTAAGCCTCTACGGCCCCGAGGCGCGACCGGTGCCGCCGCCTTTCGAGGCGCGGCTGCAACTGCCGTGGTTCGGCTGGTCGGGCTACAAGCTCTTCGTGATCGGGGCGGCGGGCGCGGTGCTCGCAGGCCTCTGGCTCTTCCTGTCGCGCAGCCGCGCGGGCCTCGTGATGCGGGCGACGCAGGTCGACCGGGTCACCGCCACGGCCTTCGGCATCGACGTGGATCGCGTCTACGCCGGCACCTTCGCGCTCGGGGCGGGGCTCGCCGCCACCGCCGCGGTGCTGATCGTGCCGATCCAGCAGGCGCACTACCTGATGGGGGGCGATCCGCTGCTGCTCAGCTTCATCGTCGTGGTGATCGGCGGCCTCGGATCGCTGCGCGGCACGCTGGTCGCGGCGCTGCTGATCGGCGTCTCGGACGGTGTGATCTCTACCTTCTTCGAGCCGACGCTGGCAAAGATCCTTGCCACGCTCCTTGTGGCGCTGGTGCTTGTCTTCCGTCCGCAGGGTCTGTTCGGGACTGCTGCATGAGGATGCTCGCCCTGCATCTGGCCGTGCTGGCGGCGCTGGCGGCGCTCCAGTTCCTTCTGCCCGCCTATCACCATACCAATGCCGCGCGCATCATGGTGCTCGCGACCTATGCGATGGGGTTCAACATCGCCTTCGGCTACACCGGCCTCCTGTCGCTCGGCCATGCACTCTTCTTCGCCGGAGGCATGTATGCGACGGGACTTCTGGTCGATCAGGGCGGCTGGCAGCCCTGGGCCGCGCTGCTGGCCGGGCCCGTCGCAGGCGGCGCGCTCGCCGCGGGGCTGGGGCTTCTGGCGCTGAGGACGGCGGGACCGGCCTTCATGATCGTCACGCTGATGTTCGCGCAGGCCTTCCACCTCGCGATCCTCTACTGGGGAGGCTTCACGGGCGGCGACGAGGGCTTCACCCTCTCCGGCGCGGCGCGGAGGGTCGGGCCGCTTGACCTTGCCGATCCCGCCACGCGCTACGGCGCGGCCTTCGCGCTCTTCGCCGCGACGATGCTGGCCTGCCTTGCCCTCGTCCGGTCGCGCCGGGGCCGTGTCCTCGTCGCCGTGCGCGAGAACGAGGAGCGCACGCGGATGCTGGGCTACGACACGTTCCGCGCCAAGCTGTTCGCGATGACGCTCTCGGGCCTCGTCTCCGGCGCGGCGGGGGCGACCTACGGGCTGATGTTCGGCTATGTCGGTGGCTCCTTCGCCTCGATCCAGTATTCGATCCTGCCGCTGATCTGGGTGCTGCTCGGCGGTGCCGGGACCGTGCTCGGGCCGCTTCTCGGCACCGCGCTCATGTTCTACCTGATCGACTGGGCCTCGTCAGTCACCACAGCCTCGCAGTTCGTCGTCGGCGCGGTGCTGATCCTGCTCGTCCTCTTCGCGCCGCGGGGGCTTCTCGGCCTCCTGCGCGAGCGCGGCCTGCGGAGCCTGCCATGAGCCTTCTGGAGGCGCGGAACCTCGTGCGCCACTTTGGCGGCGTGCTGGCGATCGACGGGGTGGATTTCGATCTGTCTGCCGGTGAGATCCACGCGCTGATCGGGCCGAACGGAGCCGGAAAGTCGACGCTTGTCGGGCTCCTCTCGGGGCGCATCCCGGCACAGGAGGGCAGCATCCGCTTCGACGGACGCGACATCACCCGCCTGCCCGCGCATGCGCGGGTGGCCTGCGGCATCGCCTATGCGTTTCAGATCACCTCGGTCTATCCCCGCCTCACGGTCTTCGACAACGTGGCCCTCGCCGTGCAGCGCGGGGGGCCAGGCGACCTTGCCACGGCCACGCGGGCGGCGCTCGCGCGGGTGGGGCTGGAGGCAGAGTCGGAGCAGCTGGCCGGCGCCCTGTCCTACGGTCACCAGAGGGTCCTCGAGGTCGCCATGGGCCTCGCGCTTGCGCCGCGCCTTCTGATCCTCGACGAGCCGACGCAGGGCCTTGCGGCTGGCGAGATCGAGGGGTTCAAGACCCTTGTGCGCGATCTGGTGCCTGACACGACCGTGCTGCTGATCGAGCACAACATGGAGGTGGTGATGGACCTCGCCCAACGCATCACCGTGCTGAACAACGGCCGGGTGCTGGCGCGCGGCACGCCGGCCGAAATCCGGGCCGACCGGGCGGTGCAGGCCGCCTACCTGGGGGGCTGAGATGCTGAGGGTCCAGTCCATTGATGCCGGATACGGCCGGGTGCAGGTCCTGCACAGGCTCAGCTTCGAGGCGCGGGCCGGCGAGGTGACCTGCATCATGGGCCGGAACGGCGCGGGGAAGAGCACGCTCCTGCGCGCGATCATGGGGCAGGTGCCACCCGGCGCGGGCCGGATCGAGCTGGACGGCGAGAGGATCGACGGTTTGCCCGCGCACCGCATCCCGCGGCTCGGGATCGGCTACGTGCCGCAGGGCCGGCGCCTCTTCGGGCCGCTGACGGTGGCCGAGAACCTCGAGATCGGCCTCATGACCCGCGGGCGCGGCGCCCGGACGCGTGAGCGGGTGCTCGACCTCTTCCCCCGGCTGCGCGAACGCCTCGGGCAGACCGCCGCGACCCTCTCGGGCGGCGAGCAGCAGATGCTGGCCATCGGCCGCGCGCTCTGCCTCGAGCCGAAGGCCATCCTGCTCGACGAGCCGACCGAGGGCCTGCAGCCCTCGATGATCGCTCTGATCCGGGACACGGTGCGCAGGCTGCGCGGAATGGGCGTGGCGGTCGTGCTGGTCGAGCAGCGGATCGAGGCGGTGCTGGATCTGGCCGACCGTGTGGCCTTCATGGAGACCGGGCGCGTGGCCGAAGCGGTGGCCGCCGCCGATCTTGCGGCCGACGCGCCCCAGTTCGCGCGGTACGTCGGCGTCTGAGCGCCCCCGCCGGGAAGGGCGGCCAGAACACCGCGGCCTGCCTCGCCACATCGCGTCCCGCCATGCCCAGCCGGCCTTTACCACTTTCGCTCCGTGACTTCACCCGTCAGCCGGCGCTCCGGGCAAGTAGGAACCTTTCAGCCGCACGATCTCCTCCTGCAGCCGCAGGGCGGCCGGGTTCAGCGGCCGGTCCACCGGATTCACGAGAAACCAGTGGCGCTCGATCGGCAGGCCCGGCGCCGACAGCCGCACCAGCTGTCCGAAGCGCAACTCGTCCATGACCACATGAAGCGACAGGAACGCGATGCCGAGGCCCGCGATGGCGGCCTGCTTGATCGTCTCGTTCGAATCCATCTCGATCAGGTCGACCACCTGTCCTTCGCCCAGCCGGTCGAGATAGCGCGACATGAGAAGCCGCGTCCCCGACCCGTCCTCTCGCGCAAGGAAGGTCTGCGCAAGGAGATCCGGTGCGGGCACCTCGGCCAGACCGGCCAGCGGATGGTCGGGTGCGGCCACGATCCCATGCGGATGGGGACCGAGCGCGACCGACGCCACCTCGGGCAGTCGGGGCGGGCGGCCCATGATGGCCAGATCGACCGTATGCCGGGCAAGATCGTCGATCAGATGCTCGCGGTTGCCGACGCGCAGGGCGATTCGGATCTCGGGGCAGGCAAGGCTCAGCATCTTGACCAGCCGGGGGGCGAAATAACGCCCCGTGGAGACGACGCCCAGCGTGACCTGCCCGGCCCGACCTTGGCTCACTGCCATCACTTGGTATGAGCATTGCGACAGAATGACCTCGATCCTCTGCGCCGCTTCCATGACGGCAGAGCCCGCAAGCGTCGGGGTGAAGGCACCGGCCTCGGGCGGGCGATGCAACAAAGGGACGCCGAAGGCTTCCTCCAAGTTCCTGATCTGGCTGTGAATTGCCGGAGGCGTCAGGCCCAGGTGCAGCGCGCCGCCCGTCAGCGAGGCTTTCTCTGCCACTGCCGTCAGGGCCCGAAGCTGCTTCAACGTGATGGCGTCCAGCCTCACCATTCCAATTATCCTAATCTATATTCATGCTTATTAAATTCCATAAAAGGCCAGCTTGGGCAAGCCTTGCGTCAAGGACGGGAGGAGATGCCAGTGAAGCCGTTTTCAACCAATCCCGATGCCATCCCGGCCGAGTTGCAGGATGTCATGGACCGCCTTGGCTCGGTCGCAATCGAGATCGCGCTCCGCATTGCCCGCGGCGGGATCGACGAGGATCTTGCAGGGCTCTGCGGCACCAACACCGACGGCGACGGACAGAAGGCGCTCGATGTCATCGCCGATGATGCCTTCCGCGATGCCCTCATGGGCTCGGCCATCAGGTTCTACGCCTCGGAAGAGCAGGAGACGGTCGCCACGCTCAACGAGACGGGCACGCTTGCCATCGCCATCGATCCGCTGGACGGCTCGTCCAACATCGACACGAACCTCTCCATCGGCACGATCTTCGCCATCTGGCCGGCCGCGGATACGGCGGAAGCCAGCTTCCTGCGGCCCGGCTCGGAACTGGTCGCGGGCGGCTACGTGATCTACGGCCCGCAGGTCTGCCTCATGGTGAGCTTCGGCAGGGGCACGCAGAAATACGTGCTGGATCCGCAGACGGGGGCCTTCGTGCTCGTTGACCGCGCGGTGAAGGTTCCGCCCACATCGATCGAATTTGCAATCAACGCGTCGAACTACCGGCACTGGCCCAAGCCGATCCGCGCCTACATCGACGATTGCGTGGCCGGAACCGAGGGGCCGCGGGGACGGAACTTCAACATGCGCTGGCTGGCCTCGCTCGTCGCCGAGACGCACCGCATCCTCGCGCGCGGTGGCGTGTTCCTTTACCCGCGCGACAGCCGCAAGGGCTACGAGCAGGGACGGCTGCGCTTCCTCTACGAATGCGCGCCCATCGCCTTCGTGATCACCCAGGCGGGCGGCGGGGCCACGGACGGCGAGAACCCCATCCTCGGCCAGACGCCCTCGCGGTTGCACGCCCGCACACCCTTTGTCTTCGGGTCCGCCGAGAAGGTGGCCCGCATCACGGCCTACCACGACCTGCCGGAGCAGGAGACGTCGGCCCTCTTTGGAAATCGCGGCCTGTTCCGGAGCTGATACCCGTCATGAGCAAGAAACACCCCATCATCTCGGTCACGGGATCGTCCGGCGCGGGCACGTCGACCGTGAAGCACACCTTCGACCAGATCTTCCGACGGGAGGGCGTGAAGGCCGTCTCGATCGAGGGTGACGCCTTCCACCGCTACAATCGCGCCGACATGAAGGCCGAGCTGGAGCGCCGCTATGCCTCCGGAGACGCCACGTTCTCGCATTTCTCCTACGAGGCGAACGAACTTAAGGAGCTGGAGCGCGTCTTTCGGGAATATGGCCAGACCGGTCTCGGCCGCACGCGAACCTACGTCCACGATGACGCGGAGGCGGCAAGGACCGGGGTCGCGCCCGGCAACTTCACCGAATGGCGCGAGTTCGACAGCGACAGCCACCTGCTCTTTTACGAGGGGCTGCACGGCGCGGTGGTCAACGACGAGGTGAACATCGCAGCCCTTGCGGACCTCAAGATCGGCGTCGTCCCCGTCATCAACCTCGAATGGATCCAGAAGATCCACCGGGACCGCGCGACCCGCGGCTACACGACCGAGGCCGTGACGGACGTGATCCTCCGCCGGATGCACGCCTATGTGCACTGCATCACGCCGCAGTTCACGCAGACCGACATCAACTTCCAGCGCGTTCCGGTGGTGGACACGTCGAACCCCTTCATCGCGCGCTGGATCCCGACCGCCGACGAAAGCGTCGTCGTCATCCGCTTCCGGAACCCGAGGGGCATCGACTTCCCCTACCTGACCTCGATGATCCACGGCTCCTGGATGAGCCGCGCCAATTCCATCGTCGTGCCCGGCAACAAGCTGGACCTGGCGATGCAACTGATCCTGACGCCCCTGATCGAGCGCCTCGTGCGCGAGAGCAAGGTGGCCTGACCCGACCCCGCGTCTTCGGGGACATGCCCCGAAGCGCCGATCCCGCCCGACCCCGGCCGGCTCCGACCGGCCGGACAGGATACGACCGACTCTGACATGACGACCGAGGGAGGAGACCCATGGCCCTGATCACGCTCAGACAATTGCTCGACCATGCCGCGGAGCGCGGCTATGGCGTGCCGGCCTTCAACATCAACAACATGGAACAGGGGCTCGCCATTCTTCAGGCGGCCAAGGCCTGCGACGCGCCGGTGATCCTGCAGGCGTCCCGCGGGGCGCGAAGCTATGCCGGCGACATCATGCTGCGCCACATGGTCCAGGCGCTGGCCGAGATGTATCCGCAGATCCCGATCTGCCTGCATCAGGACCACGGCAACAACGAGGCGACCTGCCTTTCGGCGATCCGGCACGGTTTCACTTCGGTGATGATGGACGGCTCGCTTCAGGCGGACATGAAGACGGTCGCCTCCTACGACTACAACGTCGACATCACCCGCCGCGTGACCGAGGCCGCGCATTGGGTCGGCGCCTCGGTCGAGGGCGAGCTGGGCGTGCTGGGCAGCCTCGAGAAGGGCGAGGCCGAAGCCGAGGACGGCTCGGGCGCCGAAGGCAAGCTCGACCACAGCCAGATGCTGACAGACCCGGATCAGGCGGTCGATTTCGTGCAGGCCACCCGCGTCGATGCCCTCGCCATTGCCATGGGCACCAGCCACGGCGCCTACAAGTTCAGCCGCAAGCCCGATGGCGAGATCCTCGCCATGCATGTCATCGAGGAAATCCACAAGCGGCTGCCCTCGACGCATCTGGTCATGCACGGCTCGTCCTCGGTCCCGCAGGAGCTGCAGGACCTGATCAACGCCAATGGTGGCGAGATGCCCCAGACCTACGGCGTGCCGGTGGAGGAGATCGAGCGCGGGATCCGCCACGGGGTGCGCAAGGTCAACATCGACACCGACTGCCGGATGGCGCTGACCGGCCAGTTCCGCAAGGTCGCGAAGGAGAACCCGAAGGAGTTCGACCCGCGCAAGTTCCTCATCCCCGCGATGAAGGAGATGGAGGCCCTCGTCCGCGACCGGCTGGAACGGTTCGGCACTGCGGGCAATGCCTCGAAGATCACCGTCATCCCGATGGATGACATGGCCCGGCGCTACGCCAGCGGAGCGCTCGATCCTGCGGTCGCGACCGCCAAAGCCGCCTGAAGGGAGGGTGCGATATGGATACCAAGAACACCGAGATCAAAGGCAAGGAACGCTACAAGGCCGGCGTCCTGAAATACGCGCAGATGGGCTATTGGGACGGCGACTACGAGCCCAAGGACACCGACGTCCTGGCCCTGTTCCGCATCACGCCACAGGAGGGGGTGGATCCGATCGAGGCCGCCGCTGCGGTGGCCGGTGAAAGCTCGACCGCGACCTGGACCGTGGTCTGGACCGACCGCCTGACTGCCTGCGACAGCTATCGGGCCAAGGCCTACAAGGTCGAGCCGGTGCCCGGAACGCCCGGCCAGTATTTCTGCTACGTCGCCTATGACCTGATCCTGTTCGAGGAAGGATCCATCGCGAACCTGACCGCCTCGATCATCGGCAACGTGTTCAGCTTCAAGCCGCTGAAGGCCGCCCGGCTCGAGGACATGCGCTTCCCGGTGGCCTATGTGAAGACCTACAAGGGTCCGCCCACCGGCATCATCGGCGAGCGCGAGCGGCTGGACAAGTTCGGCAAGCCGCTCCTCGGCGCCACGACGAAGCCCAAGCTCGGCCTGTCGGGCAAGAACTACGGGCGCGTGGTCTACGAGGGGCTGAAGGGTGGCCTCGACTTCATGAAGGACGACGAGAACATCAACTCGCAGCCCTTCATGCACTGGCGCGACCGGTTCCTCTACGTGATGGAGGCGGTGAACCTCGCCTCGGCGCAGACGGGCGAGGTGAAGGGCCACTACCTGAACATCACCGCCGGCACGATGGAGGAGATGTACCGCAGGGCGGAATTCGCCAAGCAGCTCGGCTCGGTCATCGTGATGGTGGATCTCATCATCGGCTACACGGCGATCCAGTCGATCTCGGAATGGTGCCGGCAGAACGACATGATCCTGCACATGCACCGCGCGGGCCACGGCACCTACACCCGGCAGAAGAACCACGGGATCAGCTTCCGCGTGATCGCCAAGTGGCTCCGCCTCGCCGGGGTGGACCATCTGCATTGCGGAACGGCCGTGGGCAAGCTCGAGGGCGATCCGCCGACGGTGCAGGGCTACTACAACGTCTGCCGCGAGCCGTTCAACGCGGTCGACCTGCCGCGCGGGATCTTCTTCGAGCAGGACTGGGCGGACCTGAGGAAGGTCATGCCGGTTGCCTCGGGCGGCATCCATGCCGGGCAGATGCACCAGCTGCTGAGCCTCTTCGGCGATGACGTGGTGCTGCAGTTCGGCGGCGGCACGATCGGCCATCCGATGGGCATCCAGGCCGGGGCCACGGCGAACCGCGTGGCGCTGGAAGCGATGGTTCTCGCCCGCAACGAAGGCCGCAACATCGACGTCGAAGGCCCGGAGATCCTGCGGGCTGCCGCCAAGTGGTGCAAGCCGCTGGAAGCCGCCCTCGATACCTGGGGCAACATCACCTTCAACTATACCCCCACCGATACGTCGGATTTCGTGCCGACCGCCTCGGTCTCGATGTAAGGAGAGACGCACATGCGTATCACCCAGGGCTGCTTTTCGTTCCTGCCGGACCTCACCGACGACCAGATCTCGGCGCAGGTGGAATACTGCCTGTCGCGCGGCTGGGCGGTAAGCCTCGAATACACCGACAACCCCCATCCCCGGAACACCTACTGGGAGATGTGGGGCATGCCGATGTTCGACCTGCGGGATCCCAAGGGCGTGATGATGGAACTCGAGGAGTGCCGCAAGGCCTGCCCCGACCACTACATCCGCATCAACGCCTTCGACTCCACCCGCGGCTTCGAGACGGTGACCATGAGCTTCATCGTGAACCGCCCGAAGGTCGAGCCGACCTTCCGCATGGAACGGACGGAAGTGGATGGCAGGGCCATCCGCTACACACACAGCATCGTCCGCTGATCCGATCCTCCCTCAGGATTGGTGGGCCCTTGACCGGGAGGCCTTCGGGCCTCCCGGCGCCGGGCACGGGCTGACTGCCTTTTCCGATTGGCCTGCGACAGAACGCTTTCCTGTTCGCGTCCGACCCGTGCTCTACTTCATGCATGACTCAGACAAACCGGAGTTCGCAATGAACGACGAAGCCGCCGCCCCCACCTCGATCGACCTGCGTGCGGAATACGAAGGCTCGGGTGCAAAGGAAGTTCTGGAGGAACTCGACCGCGAGCTGATCGGCCTCAAGCCGGTCAAGGACCGGATCCGCGAGACGGCTGCACTGCTGCTCGTCGAACGCGCCCGGCAGAAGATGGGCCTCGCGCATGAAACGCCGACGCTGCACATGAGCTTCACCGGCAACCCGGGCACCGGCAAGACCACGGTGGCGCTGAAGATGGCGGGGCTGCTGCACCGCCTCGGCTACGTCCGAAAAGGGCATCTCGTGTCCGTGACGCGCGACGACCTTGTGGGCCAGTATATCGGGCATACGGCTCCCAAGACGAAGGAAGTCCTCAAGCGCGCCATGGGGGGCGTGCTCTTCATCGACGAGGCCTACTATCTCTACCGACCTGACAACGAGCGCGACTATGGCCAGGAAGCCATCGAGATCCTGCTGCAGGTCATGGAAAACAACCGCGACGACCTCGTGGTGATCCTCGCGGGCTACGCAGACCGGATGGAGAATTTCTTCCAGTCCAACCCCGGCTTCCGCTCGCGCATCGCGCATCACATCGAGTTTCCGGACTACAGCAACGAGGAGCTCTACGAGATCGCGGGCCACATGCTCTCCGACCAGAGCTACCGCATGGCCAGCGGCGCGGAGGGTGCGCTGAAGGAATATATCGCGATGCGCCGGACGCAGCCGCATTTCGCCAATGCCCGCTCGATCCGGAACGCGCTCGACCGCGCGAGGCTCAGGCAGGCCAACAGGCTGTTCACGTCCTCGACCGGGCCACTCGATGCTGCCGCGCTCTCGACCATAGCGGAAGAGGACATCCGCGCCAGCCGGGTCTTCAAGGGCGGGCTCGACAGCGAGCGCCGCGCTGCGGGGGCGCTGTCGAAATGATTGAAGCGATCATCTTCGACGTCGACGGAACGCTTGCCGAGACCGAGGAACTCCACCGCCGCGCCTTCAACGAGACTTTCGCCGCCATCGGTGTCGACTGGTTCTGGGACCGCGAGGACTACCGCGAGCTGCTGACCACGACCGGTGGGAAGGAGCGGATCGCCCGCTTCCTGCGCCACCAGAAGGGCGACCCTGCGCCCATGCCGATCCCGGAGATCCACAAGGCCAAGACGGACCGCTTCGTGGCGCTGATGGCCGAAGGCGAGATCGCGCTGCGGCCCGGCATCGCAGACCTTGTCACCGAAGCGAAACGGGCGGGGCTGAAGCTTGCCATCGCCACCACGACCAGCCTGCCGAACGTCGAGGCGCTGTGCCGCGCCTGCTTCGGCAAGCCGGCCTCGGCGATCTTCGATGTCATCGCGGCGGGCGACATGGTGTCCCACAAGAAGCCCTCACCCGAGGTCTACCTTCTCGCCCTGAAGGAACTCGGCCTGGAGCCCGATCAGGCGGTGGCCATCGAGGACTCGCTCAACGGTCTGCGGGCGGCGAAGGCGGCGGGGCTGCGCTGCATCGTCTCGCCCGGCTTCTACACCCGGCACGAGGAATTCGCCGGAGCGGACCGCCTCGTCGGCTGCTTCTCCGAGATCGGCGGCCTCGCCGGGCTCGAAGCCACGGCGCCGGTGGCCTGATGCCCGGCGTCGTCTTCGATCTCGACGGAACGCTCGTCCACTCCGCCCCCGATATCCACGCGGCGGTCAACAAGGCGCTGGCCGAGGAGGGGGGCGAGCCGCTTTCGCTCGCTCAGGTCACCGGCTTCATCGGCAATGGGGTGCCGGTGCTCATCCAGCGGGTGATGGCTGCCCGCGGAGAGGAACCGGATGCGCATCGCCATGCCGACCTGCAGCAGTGCTTCATGAAATATTACGAGGCGGACCCGGCGACGCTGACGAGTGTCTATCCCGGGGCCGAGGCGGCGCTTCGTCACCTTCACGGCGCGGGCTGGCGCATCGCGCTCTGCACCAACAAGCCGGTTGCGGCCTCGCGGCAGATCCTGTCGCTCTTCGGCATCCTCGACCTTTTCGACGCGATCATCGGCGGCGACAGCCTGCCCCAGCGCAAGCCCGACCCCGCGCCCCTCCGCGCGGCCGCCGCGGCCCTGACCGAAGAGCATGTGCTCTATGTCGGCGACAGCGAGGTGGACGCGGCGACCGCCAGCGCCGCCGGGCTGCGCTTCGCCCTCTTCACCGAGGGCTACCGGCATGCGCCCGTCCACGAACTGCCGCACCACGGCCTTTTCAGCCACCATGACGAACTGCCCGACCTGCTGACGCATCTGCTGGCCTGACGGCCCATCTCCCCCTAGGCTCGCAGGCGGGAGAGGGAGGAGCGGATGAGCAGCTTGACCGACGCGGGACCGGACTGGACGGCAAGGCCGGCGCACAGGCTGTGGCTGCTGGATCAGGCGCGCGGGCTCTTCGACTTCTTCCGTCCGTCCCTCGATCCGGACGGCGGGTTCCGCCCGCTCGACCTGCGGGGTCAGCCGCTCGGCGGCAAGGCGGGTGCGCTGCGCCAGATCCACGATACGACGCGCATGGTGCATTGCCACGCGCTTGCGCAGGAACTGGGCCTGCCGGGGGCGGATCGTGCGATTGACCATGGGATAAAGACGCTCTGGTCGCGCCACCGGGACTCTCGGCACGGCGGCTATTTCTGGAGCTTCGACGGCGACGGCATCGTCAGCGCCGAAAAGCAGGCCTACGGCCATGCGTTCGTGCTCCTCGCCGCGGCCTCGGCACGGATGGCAGGCCATCCCGATGCCGACCGACTGCTGTCGGACGTGGCCGAGGTTCTGCACCGCAGGTTCTGGGATCCGTCAGCCGGCGCGGTGCGCGAGGAATTCTCCGACGACTGGAAGCCGCTGAGCGCCTATCGCGGCCAGAACTCGAACATGCACCTGACCGAGGCGGCAATGGCGGCCTTCGAGGCGACCGGCGAGCGCGGCTGGCTCGACATGGCCGAGAGCATCGCCAGCCTGATCGTCGACCGCCATGCGCGGGCCGAGGGGTGGCGCGTCCCCGAACATTTCGACGAGCACTGGCAGGTCGACCGCCAGCACGCGGGCGATCCGATGTTCCGGCCGGCGGGCACGACGCCGGGACACGCGCTCGAGTGGAGCCGCCTGCTGATACAGCTCTGGCATCTCGGCGGTCGCCGACACGACTGGATGCGCGACGCAGCCGAGGCGCTCTTCCTGCACACGGTCGCGATCGGCTGGGACCATCGCGCAGGCGGCTTCTACTACACCCTCCACTGGAGCGATCGGCCGGATCGCGAGGATCGCTTCTGGTGGCCCTGCGCGGAAGGGGTCGCGGCTGCCCATGTGCTGCGTCGATCGGGCGGCGATGCACGGCTTGAGGACTGGTATCGCCGGATCTGGAACTTCGTCGCCGCGCGATTCATCGACCACGCCCACGGCGGCTGGTTCGCCGAACTCGATTCCGAACTTCGCCCCGTCGAGAAGGTCTTCCGTGGCAAGCCCGACCTCTACCACGCGGTGCAGGCGTGCCTCATCCCGATGCTGCCGCCCGACGCAGGCCTCTGTCGCGGTCTGAGGGCGATGACGCTTGCCGCTCCGGAGCCGGGCTGAGTCCTCCGAAGAATTTTTCGGAGCCCGGAACTTCCCCTTCTGGCGGGGGTTGAGCACACAATCCCGCGGCTGGCGCTTTCCCCGACGCCTTGCCCTTGATCGCCGCGGGCCGAGCGCCGCCACCAGGGTTATCCCTCCCCTGCTGGCGGCGCGCTTCTTTTCCATGCACCGAATTACGTCGGCGGCCCGGCAGTCGCGAGGAGAGGCATGGGCCGTGCGCTCTTGGTGCATCCGCACGCCTTCCCGCATCCAGAGCGAGGCATCGGCCAAAACAAAGGCGGCGCCGAAGCGCCGCCTTCAGAATGTCTGCCGCTAGGCGGCCGTCAGGTGTCGATGCGCTCGACCACGGCGGCCGCGAAGGTGGCCACCATGCCCGCGTAGACTTCCTGGCTCGTCGGCGGGATCACGGTGATGTCGGTCCCCGGCGGCATCATCGGCAGCGCCTGCGCCATCGTCACCGTGAGGTCGAAGGTCTTGAAGTTCGTGTTGTTCGTCAGGTCGATCACGTTGACCGTGCCGGTCATCGTGCTTTCCGCCCCGACAGCCGACTCGAAGAAGCTGGCAAGCGCGACCTCGCTCATGTCGATCTTGATGTCCATGCCCTCGTCGGCAAGGCGGCCCACGAGCTGCGCCGCGATGGCGGTCTCGAGATCCGTGTCGAGCGACTTCCAGTAGGCTGCCGCCTCGGCATTGCTCAGGTCATTGAGCGAGGTCTCGACATCGATGGATTTGATCATCGGCTCTTCGGCCGAGGCCAGCGCAGGCAGGGTCAGGGCCGCGCCCAGAAGGGCGGCCGCAAGTGTCTTCCCGTTCATTGGATAAGTCTCCGGACTTCATGTTGGCTGCAGGCGACAGGGTCGCCCGTCATGTGCCACCCAAACTCGCAAGTGCCGCGCCGGTTCCGAAAATGCGTCTCAGATCAAGGGGCGACGCCGCGGTTGTTCCGGATCGGCGAGCGCGACCGCACCGAGCTGCTCGCGGTCGATCGACAGCGTGCCGCCACTCCAGCGCGCGGCGCCCATTTCTCGAAGCCGCCGGATCGTCTTGTTCGTGTGGACCAGCGACAGGCCCAGCGCATCCGCGAGATCCTGCTGCCGCCACGGCATCTGAACCCTTCCATCCCCGTCGCCCAGCCCCACGGACAGCAACCTCTCGTGGATCCGCAGCAGCGCCCATGCCATTCGTTGCGTCGCGTCGCGCTGGCCGAGCGTAGCGATCGTCTCGCCGAGGAAATGCTCCTCGACGGCGGCGATCCAGGTCAGGTCATAGGCGCGTTCGGGCTCTTCGCGAAAAAGGGACATGAGGTTGGCGCGGTTGAAGACGCAGAGAACCATCGGCGTCGTGCTCTCGACGGTGTGTCGCATCTTGTCCGAGAGGCCGGCCTGAAGACCCACGAAATCGCCCGGAAAGAGGAAGTTGATCACCTGCCGCCGTCCGTTCTCGAGCATCGTCGAGCGGATGCCGAGGCCGCTGAGGATCGTGAAGAGATGCGCGCTGCCCTGCCCCTCCTCGAGCAGCATTACGCCGGGATCGACGGACATCTCGCCGACCTTGAACCGTTCCATGAAAGACAATTCACCCTCGGAGAAGGGCAGGAATAGCGGCAACTGCCGCAATGGGCAGTTGTGGCAGACGGTGACATGCACGGCGGGGTGGCTCTCTCGCATGTCACAGTTTAATGCAGAGCGGCACAATCGGGTGCATAGAATTCGCCATCGGTATCTTCACGAGGCCGGGACACGGTGCGCTCCTGCTATTTCATTGCCCTTAAACATGTCGTCGTCGCGCAGGATCTCGCGCAGACCATCCTCGACCACGATTCGGAGGCCGAGGTGATCGTCGGACGCCGTCCGGAAGATCTCGGCACGACCTGCCGGCCCCGCGTGGCCTTCATCGGGCTTGCGCCCAGCAAGGCGCTGGAGCATCCCCTCGTGTGCGCCCTGCTTCGGGACGGGACGCGCCTGGTCCTGCTCGGCGAAGAGGCCGAGACGGCGGGCGAAGGCCCCGACTGGTGGGTCCTGCCCCGCCCCTTCACGAGCGATGCGGTTCTGGCGCTGCTGGAGCGTGCGGCCGAAGAGCGCCGCGGTCAGGATGCCCGCTGATCCAGCGGGCATCGAGATCACCGCTCAGGCGTTCAGCGTCTCGGTCGAGGAGAAGAACATCGCCTGGCTGACGGCCGAACGCACCTGATCCTCGGAATAGGGCTTGGTGATGAGGAAGGCAGGTTCGGGGCGCTTGCCGGTCAGCAGCCGCTCGGGGAAGGCGGTCACGAAGATGACCGGGATGTCCTCGAACTGCTTGAGGATGTCGTTCACGGCGTCGATGCCCGAGGAATTGTCCGCCAACTGGATGTCGGCCAGGATCAGGTCCGGCCGCTCCCGCGCGGCCAGAGCCACGGCTTCGGTCCGGGTGCGGGCGATGCCCGTCACGCCGTGGCCCATTTCGCGGACGATGGCCACGATGTCCATGGCGATGATCGCCTCGTCCTCGATGACCATGATTCGGCCTGCAACCGAACTGGCCATTTCGCGCTGCGCGATCTCGATCAGCTCGGCGGCTTCCGAGGCGTCGACCTGCATGATCGCGCCGATCTCGTCATGGTGGAAACCCTCGATCGCGTGAAGCAGCAGAGCTTCGCGCGTGTTGGGCGTCAGGCGCGCCATATGGTCCTGTGCCCTCTGCGACAGGCGGGTGTCCGGTTCGCCCAAAGGCGCGCCGGCACTGGCCCAGACAAGGTGGAACGCATGAAAGAGCGCCACCTTGGGGCTTTCGGTCGCCTCGAAGATATGCGTATCCTCCAGAATGGCTTCCAAGGTGACGGCGGCATACCGGTCGCCCGTCTCCTGACTGCCGGTCAGCGCACGCGCATAGCGGCGCAGATACGGCAGGTTGGTCCCGATCACACTGGCGAGGTCGGGCGTCGTGTCGGAGGTCATATACAAGGTCCCCTGTCTGCAACATTCTTGGGAACCGAACGTGCCTGCGGGCGTTCGGTTCCGGGGATCTTATCAACTTTTTCGAGGGGCGTGGCAGTTTCCATGACGCAATCTACCGAACCCAAGGCGTCGCCGTCCGAGGCGAAGGCCAAGGGACCCGACAAGACGAAGGGCAAACGGAGAGAACTGCAGCAGCAGATCGACGAGAACCTGAGACGGGTCTACGAGGAAGCTCTTGTGCAAGAGATCCCCGACCGTTTCGCGCAATTGCTCGACCAGCTGCGGCAGAAGGAAGTCGGTAGATGACCAAATCCGAGAACACGCCACCCGAACACCGCGATCCGCGCGACGAACTGCCCGAGCACCTGCCCGCGCTGCGCGCTTTCGCCATCAGCCTCACGCGGAACGTCGCCGTGGCCGACGATCTCGTGCAGGACACGATCGTGAAGGCCTGGACGAACTTCGACAAGTTCACCGAGGGCACGAACCTGAGGGCATGGCTCTTCACCATCCTCAGGAACACGTTCTACTCGGACAAGCGCAAGCATCGCCGCGAGGTGCCCGATCCCGAGGGCATTCACGCCGCGACCCTGTTCGTGAAGCCAGCCCACGACGGCCACCTCGCCTTCGCGGACTTCAGCGCGGCCTTCGATCAATTGTCTCCGGAGCACCGCGAGGTCCTCATCCTCGTTGGCGCCTCGGGATTCGCCTACGAGGACGCGGCGGCGATGATGGGCGTGGCGGTCGGCACGGTGAAGAGCCGCGCGAACCGGGCGCGGGCGCGTCTGGCCGAGCTGCTCGGCCTCGAGAAGGGAGAAGAGATCTTCTCCGGTGTTGACGGGCAGACCATGGCCGTCATGTCCCGGTCAGGGATGACGGCTGCATGACACCCTTCGCCGGGTTGCAGCGGCGCTACGCGGACAGGATCGGCTCTCGCATGGCCTTCCTTCTCGCGGTCGCCCTGCTGCCGCTCGGGGCTATCTCGGTCGTCCAGTCCCACGCCGTGCTGCGCGAGGCGGAGGCCCGATCCGAGGCTGCCCTGACCGGCGAGACGATGCGCGCGGCCGAGCACGAGATCCGGCTGATCCAGAAGGCGCAGGGCGCGGCCGCAGCACTGTCGGAGATCGTCCGGCCGCTGCTGGCCAGCCCCGAGGCCTGCGACCTTGCCATGCGCGAGGTCAAGAATGCCTCGCAGGTCTACGAGGTCATCGGCTTCATCGACAACGACCTGCGGATGACATGCTCCTCGCTCGGCCGGGAAGAAGATTTCACCGGCTCCGATACGGCCGTTCTGGCAATCGAGGCGGGCGAGCCCCTCCTGCAGGTCAGCCCCGAGGGCCGCGTTTCGGGCAAATCGGTCGTCGTTGCGACCAATCCGGTCTTCGATCCCAACGGCAGGCAGATCGGCGTCCTCGCGGTATCGCTACCCCACAGCGTCCTCATCGGGCAGCCGAGCATCACGTCGGACCAGTTGCCGCCCGTGCTCATGACCTTCAACGGCAGTGGCGATATCCTGACCTCCTCGGCCGGCTTCGAGGCGGGACAGCAATTGCTGCCGCGCGACAGGGCGCTGCCGGCGCTGGCGGGCGAGACGCGCAGCCTCGCCTTCACGGCGAAGACCATCAGCGGGCGCGACCGCGTCTATTCCGTCGTGCCGATCATCCCGGGCCGGCTCTATGCCCTGGGATCCTGGCCCGCGGGCGGCAAGACCGGCCTCTGGATCCGCGCCCTTCCTTCCTTCGCCCTGCCGTCGCTGATGTGGCTCGCCTGTCTCCTCGTGACCTGGCTCGCGGCCGAGCGGATGATCGTCCGGCCGATCCGGCACCTGCGGAAGGCGATCCTCGACTTTGCGAAGGGAAGCCGGATGGTCGATCCGCTGAACACCTCGGACGCGCCGCAGGAGATCCGCGAGCTTGCCGAGGCATTCGCGCGGATGACGGACACGATCCTGCACGACGAAGCCGAACTCGAGGACATGGTGCACCAGAAAGAGGTGCTGCTCCGCGAGGTCCATCACCGGGTGAAGAACAACCTCCAGCTCATCGCCTCGATCATGAACATGCAGATGCGCCAGGCCCGGACGCCCGAGGCGAAGGGGCTCATGAAGGGTCTGCAGGACCGGGTCATGAGCCTCGCCACGATCCACCGGGGCCTCTACCAGACGACGGGTCTGACCGACATCCGGGCGGACGAGCTGTTGCCGGACATCGTGCGGCAGGTGGTCAATCTGGCCACCGGCCCCGGTCGTCGCATCGCCGTCAACACCGATTTCGGCGACGTGCGCCTGACGCCCGACCAGGCGGTGCCGCTGTCGCTTCTGCTGACCGAGGCGCTGACCAACGTGATGAAATACGCTGGCGCCCGGGCAGGAGAGACGCCGCGGCTCGACGTGTCTCTGAGGTGCGAGCAGGGGTCGACGGCCCTTCTCGAGGTCTCGAACACGCTCGATCCGGTGCCGCGCCAGACCGAGCAGGCAGCCATGGGCACGGGACTGGGAGCACAGCTTCTGGCCGGCTTCGCGCAGCAGATCGGCGGCGAGGTGAAGATCGACCGGACGGAGGAGCGCCACACGCTGAGGGTCCGCTTCGAGATCCGGCCGCTGGCCGACGCCGAGGCACGCAACGAGGCTGCGGCGGGCACGGATCCCGTTCCCGCCGCGGCGTCCTGACCAAGCGCGACCGCGCGCATCCGTGATCGCGCGTCCGGAACCGCCCTTCCCGGCCATGCGTTCATCCGGCAGCCCGCAAGGGAATAGTACAAGGAGCAAGTGACATGAATTGGGATCAGGTTTCCGGCCGCTGGAAAGAGTTCAAAGGCAACGCCCGCAGCAAGTGGGGCGAGCTTACCGACGACGAGCTCGAGCAGGTCGCGGGTGACCGCGAGCGCATGGTCGGACTCATCCAGAAGAAATACGGTGACGACAAGGCCGATGCCGAGCGGAAGGTCGACGACTGGATGCGCGGCCTCTGAGGCTTTCATGATGCGCGACAAGGCCCGCTTCGGCGGGCCTTTTTGCATTCCGGAGGGCGGTGGCGCGGTCCCGATGCCGCAAGGACGGCGTCCAGATACTTTTGAGACCGGGCGGAGCGCCGGACGCCGGAAGCCAAAGGGATGCTGCTTGCAGGAAGATACGGGCGGTAGGTCATAAAACGGGTTTCCCTACGCCCGTTACTACGGGTAGTAAGCACCGGACAAGATCATCGCGAGTTGTTGACATGCGTTCTGCCCTTCTTTCGATCGTGACCGCCATGATCTGCGCGATCGCAGCGGGCGCCGAGGCCGGCGGCCTGTCCAATGCGCAAGCCGAACCCGAGATCATTGCTCCGGCCTCGAGACCGGACTGGTCGGGGACCTATGTCGGCGGAACGGTCGGCAGGGCCTTCGGTGCCGACGATCGCCTCGGTTTCTGGGAGACCGGCGGCGGGTATGCAGGCGATGTCGGCGATCTCGACGTTTCGGGCACGGTGGCGAGCGTGCGGCTCGGCTATCGCTGGCAGCTTGGCTCGTGGGTCATGGGGCCGGAACTTTCCTACGAAGCCGGCAGCGTATCGGCCGAGAGCCGGGGCGTGCTGGGCGGCGAGAGCCTGACCGGCCGGTCCGAGATCGGATCGCTCATCGCTCTGCGGCTTCGGACGGGCTATGCGGTGCGCCCCGATCTGGTGCTGTTTGGGCAGGTCGGGCTGGCGCAGGCCGACATCGACTACAGCGTGAACGGCTTCGACGGCGACTACAAGGCCACCGGCTACCTCGGCGGCATCGGGATCGAGAAATCGCTTGGCGCGGGCTGGTCGGTGACGGGCGAGGTGGAATACCTCGATCTCGGCAAGGAACTTCGTCGGTTCGGGGATCTCGAGACCAACGCGACTCCCACCCACAGCCGCGCCCGGATCGGTCTCAACTACCAGTTCTGACCTTCTGGAAAGCCCAGCAAGCCCCGCTGCGTCAGGGCGCCTCATGTCGGAGGCCCGCGGCACCATGCCCGCGCAGCCCATCGAACCATCAGGCGACTCCGGCCCGTCGCGGTGCTGGTCACTTGACCAAGCGCATCGCCGCCCCATGCGACGGGAGCGGCACCTTGGGGGTGTAGGGCCTCGGCAATGCGCCCTCTGCGGCAGGCGAGCTGACGGCTGGCCGAGCGTCGATCCGGGCGTGATGCCCTTACGCTCCTCTTCTCCGCGCGGAACCCGGGACCATTCCGCCGGTTGCCCTGACTGATGCCAGCTCCTGCCCATCCCTGACTGATGCCGGCTCCTGCCCATCGTGGACGATCCTGGGAGAAACACATGTCCTACATCCGCTTCGGCCTGATGATCCTCACCTCGACCCTCGTGATGTTCGGGCTGATGTATCTGAACACCTACTCGCTGAAGCACGTCTTCTTTTCCGAGACGCGGGTCTACATGGCGCTGATGATGGGCGCGACGATGGCCATCATCATGCTGGGATACATGCTCGGGATGTACAGGAACCGCGCGCTGAACGCGGCGATCTTCGTGACGGCGGTCATCGGCTTCGCCCTGTCGCTCTGGCTCGTCCGCAGCCAGGTCACGGTCAGCGGCACGAGCTACATGGAAGCGATGATCCCGCACCACTCCATTGCCATCATGACCTCGGAACGTGCCGATATTAAGGATCCGCGCGTGCGGAAGCTGGCCGACGAGATCGCGGCGGCGCAGCGGCGCGAGATCGCGGAGATGCGGTATCTCGTGGCGGAGGTCTCGGCCGGGCGGACGGTGGACAGCGTCTACATCGACCCGCCCGCCCATGTCGGCGATCTGGACGAGGCGCTTTCAACCCCGCTGATCGCCGAACTCGATCCCTCTCCGATTGCGAGGATCGAGGCAGAGGAGGTGGTCACCGGCACCCAGCGCTGCACCTTCCGCCGCGGCGAGGGCTCCGATCCGATCCTCTGGGCCTCCGCCGGGGGCGCCGTGATGAAACTGAACGGCGTGCTTGTCCCGCTTGAGCCGGACGGATCCATGGAGGGAATGGCCTTCACCGCCCCCGGCGTCCTGATGAGGGTGCGGCAGCTGGGCGAAGAGGGTGGCTGGAGGTCGGATGCCGAACTGCTCTTCGCGCTCGATCGAGGACTGGAGGTGGGCTATCGCGGCTCCTGGCGCTGCGGCGCCTGACGCCCACGCGTCGCCCTGAGCGCCGTTCGCGCCTCCGGAGCAGAGAGAGTGGACGGGCTGCTGCGCATCGGCGGATGGGGGCGATCGGTTCGGAGATCGGCACGTCGAACTGCCATTGGCGAGGCGGACGGAACCGGCCGGTCAGTGATCCACGACGTCACGCGCGGCGCCTCGGCCCCGATAGGCCTTTCCGGAAGAGCGCCCTTCGAGCCCATGGAGGCGCCGGGACCGGCGCCTGAGGACAAGGACATGCGGCTTCGCCTGATGCACCTGATGCAGAAGGCGAACCGCACCGGTCGCGGCCACCACTTGAACTGGGCATCAGCGGGCGGAACCCGCCGAGGGCTTCGGCCGCTTGACGACCTACTGCACGCCGGAGCCGCCACGCGGGTTCTCCGGCATCATCTTCTCCACTGAGCGGAACCTTACCCGTCGCGACCTGTTCCTTTGGCGTCCCCGCAGAGATGGTGACGGCATGAAAGATCATTTTCCTGCAGTCTTCGAGCCCACCGGCGCCGGCCGGGTCTCACCCGGACGCCCCGCATCCGGCGGACTGGGGCGTGCTGCAGGCCGTCGCAGCCCGGCCCGGTAACGGAATGAGGCTGGCCCCCTGCTCCTGATCCTTGCCGTGCCTGCACATGCCGCTGCTCCCTATCAGTACCTTGCGACTGCAGGCCGACCGGGCGACGGCATCACGCCGCTCCTCTGGGCGCTGCTGGGGGTGTCGATCCTCGTCGTCGTGCTGATCGCGGGTTTCGTGCTTTTCGGGCTCCGGCGGGTGCAGCGCGGCGTGGATCCCGCGGCCGACCGTGCCTCCGTCCATCGGGCCGACGAGAGGCACGCCATGCTGGATCTACGGCGGCCTTCTGCTGACGACCGTCGTCCTCCTCGGCTTCACCGGATGGACCGTGCGGGCGTTGAACGCGATGGTAGCGCCCCGGCCGGCCTTCAGCCTTGAGGTGACGGCCCTGCAATGGTGGTGGGAGTCCGCTACGTCGATCCGGAAGCTGCGGACCGAAGCTTCGTCACGGCGAACGAGATACACATTCCGGTCGGCCAGCCGGTTAAGCTGCGGCTGAGATCTGCGGCTGTGATCCACTTCTTCTGGGTGCCGGCCCTTGGCGGCAAGACCGACCTGATACCGGGACAGGAGAACATGACGTGGCTGCAGGCCGACAAGGCCGGCGTCTGGGAGGGGCGCTGCGTCGAATACTGCGGCCTGCAGCATGCGAACATGGCGCTCCGGGTCTTCGCCGACCCGCCCGATGCCTTCGATGCGTGGATGGAGCGAGAGCGCCGGGCGACCGCCCAGCCCACGACCGAGGGGCAAAGACAGGGTCGAACCGTCTTCCTCCAGACCTGCGGCGCCTGCCACAGGGTCCGGGGAACGCCTGCCCGAGGACGCGTCGGGCCGGATCTCACGCATCTGATGAGCCGAAGCACGATGGCCGGGGGCATCCTGCCCAACACGCCGGAGCAGCTGACGGCCTGGATCACCGATCCGCAGGCGCTGAAACCGGGCGCTTACATGCCCGCTCCGCATCTCACCGAGGCCGAGCTCGCCGCGCTTCTGGCATGGCTCGGAACACTCGAATGAGTGCCGCGGCGCCCCTTCGTCCGACTGCCGCGCGCGACGGCACCATGACATTCGGATCCGACGCCGCGGCGAAGGACGTGAGAGGGGGGCGGGCCGAGGTCGACGGTCCACACCGACCGCAGCGTCCGGCATCGGCCGAAGCGCCCGTGCACTCGGGAACAGGGAAGGCCGCATGACAGACCCCTACAGCCGCACGCCCCGCCTCGGTCCCGATACGCCGGATCTGCGCCGCAGGCTCGACCGGATCTGGAGGACAGGGCCCGGTCTGACGGGTTGGATCGGCACGGTCTTCCACAAGGAGATCGGGCTGCGCTACCTCGTGACCGCCTTCGCCTTCCTGCTTCTTGGCGGGCTTGAGGCGCTCGCGCTGCGTGTCCAGCTCGCCCGGCCCGACCAGTCGCTGCTGACCCCGAGCAGTACAACGAGCTCTTCTCGATCCACGGCATCACCATGATCTTCCTCTATGCGTTGCCGGTGCTGTCGGGCTTCTCGAACTATCTCTTCCCGCCGCCGCTCGGCGCGCGCGACATGGCCTTTCCACGGCTGAACGCCTTTTCCTACTGGGTCTTCCTCGCTTCCGGGCTCTTCATCTACGCAAGCTTCCTCGCTGGAGCGGTGCCGAACAACATCCCCTCATGGCGCTCTCCTTCTTCTCGGGTGCCTCCTTCATCATCACCATCCCGTCGGCCATCGCCGTCTTCGCCTGGATCGCGACCATCCGTACAGGTCGACCAATCCTGACCATTCCCTTGCTCTACTGCGCCTCCTTCGTCGTCATGTTCACGATCGGCGGGGTTTCAGGCGTCATGACCGCCTCGGTTGCGGCCGATTTCCAGCTTCACGACACCTATTTCGTGGTGGCGCACATCCATTACGTCCTGATCGGGATCAATCTCTTCGGCGTGCTCGCCGGCATACACTTCTGGTTACCCAAGATGACCGGCCGGATGATGAGCCCGCGCCTCGGAGCCTGGGCCTTCGGGCTCATCTTCACCGGATTCAACGCGGCCTTCCTGCAGATGCACTGGACCGGCCTCATGGGCATGCCGCGGCGGATCTACACCTATCCCGAGGGCGCCGGCTGGGGTGCGGTCAACATGGTCACGACGCTGGGCTCCTTCGTCATGGCGGTGGGGATTCTGGTCTTCCTGGTGGACGTACTGCGCTCCCTCCGATCGGGCCCGCCCGCCGGTCCCAATCCCTGGGACGCGCCGACGCTCGAATGGGCGGTCTCTTCGCCGCCCCCGCCGTGGAACTTCGCCACCATCCCGGTCGTGGCCAGCCGCCACCCGCTCTGGGAGGACCGGCTTGACGAGGGAACCGGACGGTCATCGCTCGTCCACGGGCCGCTGCTCGACCGCAGCAAGGAGGCGCTGGTGACGACCTCGGTCGATGCGGAGCCGCAGGACATCGCCGACCTGCTCTGGGATTCCCTCTGGCCCTTCTTCACCACCCTCGCCCTGTCGCTGCTCTTCACCGCGCTCCTGCTGCGCGGCTGGGTCTGGGCGGGCGCGGGCGTCCTCGCGCTCGCCGCCTGCCTCCTCGGCTGGCTCTGGCCGCGGCGAAGCCTCGGCCTCATCGCAGAAGACCGCCGATGAGCAGAACCCTCCTGCCCCGCTTGACCGAAGGCCGCCGCTCCGGCGCGACCCTGCGCCAGGACGGGCGCGCCCACGAGATCCTGACCTTCGGCCCCATGACCCACGGCAGCGTGGGCCACGGCAGCCTCGGCGCCTGGGGGATGCTGACGCTGATCCTGACCGAGGGCTGCCTCTTCGGTTATCTGCTCTTCAGCTACGCCGAAGGGCGCACACGCTTCCTCGCGGTCTGGGGCCTGTTCTCCAGCCTGATCTTCCTGGTCGCCACCCTCGCCAACAGTATCGCCTTGGTCTGGGGGATACCTGCCCCGCCTGAGCCGAGGATCCTCAGTAGCGGTCAGGTGATTCGGCCGGCAAGTGTGGCCGGGGCGGTGAGAACTGGAAAAGGCGGGCCACATGAGTGACCCCATCTTCCCGGCCTTCCGCCGTCCGCATCCCGCATCGCTCGCCGGGGCGGCAACGCCTGCGCCGGCAAGCCAAGGAGCCGTGGGCTCAAACGAGCGGCCAGTAGTGTGCGAGAGTAATCTCGCAGAATGATCAGATCCTTGACCGCCGGCGGCCGGTTCGCCAGCCGGCGGCACCCTCCCCTCACGTCGCGCCCGAAGGTGCCCTTGTGCCTCCGGTGAGATGATTGGAGGCCCCTTGCACATTGGTCGTTCAGGCCAGGGATGCCGGCGACCGGGTGCATCTTTCGGGCACCGCCTTTCGCCGAGGACGCACAGTCTTTCGTATCTTGAATTGAAGAATTAACGACATGGTCAAGCTCCGGGCGTAGAAGTCCGGCATGAAGGCCCTTCCGCTGCTGCCGCTTGTCACATTGGGAATTACGGCCTGCCTCGGCGTCGAGGTCGCGGGGATCGCGGCCATGGCTTCAGTCGATGTGCGGGAGCCGTTTGTGGTGGTTGCACCGCCATGGAACGGCGGACCGGAGGAGGTCGTCCAGACGGCAGGGGGCAGACTGGTCGGCCCGATCCACGCGCCGTTATCGGTGCTTGCGGTCGGCGCCCCGGCGGAAACCTTCCTTTCGGCGGGCGCGTGGCTTGTGCTCGACGCATCCAAACTGCTGGCTCTTTGTGGATCTGAAGGCGACCCATGGTAACGTTGGAAATGGAACAGTCCGAGATGGACAAGGATTCGAGCGGCACCGCCCGCGCGGTGGCCGTGGCACTGGGCGCGCTGCCGCCCCTGACAGCCTGGCTGGTGGGCAGCCCTGTCGCAATCGCGGTTCCTGCGGCGCTGATCTTCGCGGTTCTCGCCCTGCTTTCGAAGTCGCTCGCGCCGAAGGCGCGACCGATCCTCGTTTCGCTCGCGCTCGTAGGTCAGTGCATCGCCTTCACAGCAGCCTTCGCCGGCCATCCGTGGCAGATCGACTCGCACATGATGTTCTTTGCCGCCCTGGCGATCGCGGCGACGATGGGCAGCATTCCCGCTCTGCTGTTCGGTGTCGTGCTGACTGCCGTCCACCACCTGGCACTCGGGTTCTTCCTTCCGACGCTGGTCTATCCCTCGGCCGACACGTTGGGCAACCTGCTGCGCACGCTGATGCACGCGGCAATCGTGGTGCTCGAGGCGTCGATCCTCGTCTGGTCGATGATGCTCAGCGCGCGCGCCGCAGCCGAGGTGCGAGCCCGCCGGCTGGAGCTGGCAGAGACGGCGGAGAAGGCGGCCGATGCGCGGGCAGAAGCGGAAGCGGCCCGTGAGCGTGCCATGGCAGCGGCAGACCGGACGCGGCGCGAGGGGCAACGGGCCGCGACCGCTGTCGAGGAGATCGCCGTCACCTCGCAATCGACCGCCGAGGGCGCGGCTCAGGCGCGGCAGGCCGCGTCGCGGGCACGGCACGATGCGGAAGGCTCGGGCGACATCGTGCGGCAGGCCACCGCCGCGATGTCGCGGATCGAGGAGTCCTCGCGCCAGATCGGGCAGATCGTCGGGGTCATCGACGAAATTGCGCGACAGACCGACTTGCTGGCGCTGAATGCCGCGGTCGAATCCGCCCGTGCCGGTGAGGCGGGGCGTGGCTTCGCAGTCGTCGCGACCGAGGTGCGTCAACTTGCACAGCGATCAGCGGAGGCGACACGCCAGATCCGGGAAATCGTGTCGAGTTCGTCCGGTCAGGTGCGCGAGGGCGTGCAGCTTGTGACCGACACGGGCGTGGCCCTCTCCAAGATCTCCGCCGTGGTGTCGGATCTCGACGATCTGGTCAGCAGCATTGCTGCCAGCGCGCTTCAGCAGTCGGAGGGTCTTGCCGAGGTCAAGGCGGCCATCTGCAGGATCGACCAGATGGCCGATGCGGACCAGCCGGGCGAGGGGACCTCAATCAGAAACGCACGGAAGGTCCGGCCGCGGGCCCTGGCAGCGGCCTGAATCAACTCGATCGAAAGACCGTGAGCGCCCTCGCGCACGGTCTTTCTGGGTTGGTGGACGCCAATCATTGATCGGACCACCGCTGTCGAGGAGGATCTGCCCGGCTTATCGTTCGCTCGCGGCTGCCTGCGTTTCGAAGAGGAGAAGGCAGAGTTCCCGCCGCATGGAGCGCAGCCGGGCCGTGACGTCGAGCGGCTGGCCCTCGCCCAGCGCGTCGTCGAAGGCATCGACCACATGCTGCTCGCCGTCACGGATCTGGTCGAGGATGCTGCCGTCGATCCCGTCGATCATCGAGCGGAGCGATACCACCGCCCGATTGACCTTGGACATGATGCTGCCGTCGCTTTCGGGGTTCCGGCCGAAGCGCGCGATCATCTCGGCCAATTCACCGGCCTGTGCGCGGTGCAGGTCCCGGAACCGCTCGGCCGTCGGCCTGAACTCCGGTTCGGCCCGGCCGACCATCGTCTCGAAACCGGCCAGCACATCCACGCAGCGCAGATGGAGCGTCTCGAGCGCCTGAAGCGCCGCGGGCCCCGGCGCGCCGTAGGATCGCATCCCGACCATCAGCAGTCCTCCATCCGGACCGGACCCTGAGCAGTGCCGGTCAGATTCCGCGCGACGCCCCTCGCGGACCGAGGACCAGCCACAGGATGAAGCCGATCACCGGAAGCAGAATGACGATCAGCGCCCAAAGCACCTTCCGCCCCGTCGAGGCGGAGGAGCCAAGAATGGATACCAAGGCCCAGAGATCGAGCGCAAGGATGATGAGGCCGCCGAAGCCCCGAAGCTGAAACATATTCATTTCCATCTGCGCGATCCCTTGTGTGAAGAACTCGTATGCCAGCAAACGCGTCGCGGGGGCGTCGGTTCCTGCCCCGGCCCAAACCGGACCTCCTCATTCCACGACGCATCGCGCGGCTGCAGCGCGCCCCGCACTCCGATGCGCCGAACATCGTCCGGTGTCGGCGGGATCAGGTGGCAAGGAAGGCTTCGACCGGCGCGAGAGACCGATCAGGGCCTTCTTCCTGCGGGACGTGTCCCATGTGCGGCAGAAGGACCGTGCGGGCATCCGGGAGGGCGCGGGCATAGGATTGCGCATTGGTGACGGGAATCACCGCATCCTCCTCGCCCCAGAGCAGCAGCGTAGGCGCCCGGACTTTCGCCAGCAGGCGCTCTGGCGGCACGAGAACGGTCTGGCGCATCCGGTCGAACAAGGCTTCCCGCACGCCGGGTGCGCGGATGAGATCGTGGTAGCGGCTCACGATCTGGTCCGTCATTACCTCGGGATCGGCGTAGGCCATACCCAGCGAAAGCCGCAGCAGCGGCTTCGGCAGCCAGAACCGGACAGCCTGGGCGAGCATCGGAACCTCCGGCGCCTCACCATAGGTGAAGCCGGGGCTCTCGTAGCCGTCCGGCGACACGAGAACGAGCTTGCGCACCCTGTCGGGATGGGCGGCGGCGAAAGTGAAGGCTATGCGCCCTCCGATCGAGTTGCCGATGACATCGGCGCGCTTGAGCTGAGCCCGGTCCATGATCGCGAGCACGATCTGCGAGACACGTTCGTCCGAGTAGTCGCCGGTCGCATCGGGAGGAGAGAGGCCGAGGCCGGGAAGGTCGAAGCTGATAACCCGGCGCTTGACGGCCATGCGATCCTGCCACGCGCTCCAGGTATGGAGGCTGGACCCGAAGCCATGGATCAGGATGACGGCCGGCGCGGTCTTCGGCCCCCGGTCGCGCATGTGGATCGTGGTACCGGCGACCTGTACGAGGTCTCCTGGGCTCGCGAGATAGCGGTTCTCGAGCTCCGCGCGTGGAAGGTCCGGTGTCCACAGGGCAAGACCGGTCCCGAGCATGACCGCAGCCATGAGGTTGAGCACGAAGATCAGACGAAACTGGCGAACCCTACTCATGCACCACCGCTCGGAACCTGGCGGACTTCCCTCCGTTGGCCCCATGCCAGCCGAGAATCGCCCACCCACGATTCGTGCAGTTAGGTTGCGATAACCTTCCGTCAATACTTCATCTTGTCGCGTGGCGTTTTGCCGCACCTCTTGGGCAAGTCATTGCGCCGCAATGCAGCATATGAGGTGCGCCTTAAATCACGGCACTTTAATAACTTGATCCTGCTCAAATCAGAAATGCTGCGTGTGCATTATATCGTTTTCATGAACCGAAGGTATGAGAGGCTCCGGCGTTATCGGAGATACGGAAAGATCGATGTCTGACATGAAGTGGAATGCAGAGGGCGTGCCTGCTTACGGGCAGGCGCTCGATCGTGCTGCGCGCGCGACGATTGCGGGCATGACGCGCGGACTGGCACCTTCGGTGCTGGCGACGGCGACTCTCGACTGGATGATGCACCTCGCTGCAGCACCCGGCAAACAGGTGGAACTTCTGGAGAAGGCCGTCAATTCGGCCACGACGCTGATGCAGGGCGGGTTTCAGGCGCACGAGGCGCCCGTGAAGGATCGCCGCTTTGCCGCGGAAGCGTGGAGCAGCCAGCCCTACGCCGCGATGCGCGACTGCTTCCTTCTGACCGAGGACTGGTGGCAGGCCGCCACCACCGGACTGCGCGGCATGGACCGGACGCATGAGGCGGCGCTGAGCTTCTCGGTCCGCCAGATGCTCGACGTCTGGTCGCCCTCGAACATTCCCTTCCTCAATCCGGAGGTTCTGAGCCGCACGACCGAGACGCGGGGCGCGAACCTGATGCAGGGCGCGATGAACTTCGCCGGGGACATGGCGCAGCTCGTCACCGGCGCCTCCATGGACCAGACCGAATTCCGCGTCGGCGAGAACCTCGCGGCGACGCCCGGCAAGGTGGTCGCGCGGACCCATCTGATGGAACTGATCCAGTACACGCCCACCACCAGGCAGGTGCATCCCGAGCCGGTGCTGATCGTGCCGGCCTGGATCATGAAATACTACATCCTCGACCTCACCGAGCAGAACTCGCTGGTCCGCTGGCTGGTGTCGCAGGGCTTCACCGTCTTCATGATCTCGTGGAGGAACCCCGACTCCGAGGATCGGGACCTGGGCCTTGTCGATTACCTCGACCAGGGGCCAAGAGCGGCGCTGAAGGCGATCCAGGAGATCACGGGCGCGCCGAAGGTTCACGCGGCGGGCTACTGCCTTGGCGGCACGCTCCTGTCAATCATGGCGGCGCGGATGGCGCATGACCATGACGAGCGGCTGGCCTCGATGACGCTCTTCGCGGCGCAGGTGGACTTTTCCGAGGCAGGCGAACTCGCGCTCTTCATCTCGGAGGCGCAGGTCGCGCTGCTCGAGGACATGATGTGGCATCAGGGCTATCTCGACAGCGACCAGATGAGCGGGGCCTTCACGCTCCTGCGGTCGAACGACCTGATCTGGTCGCGGATGATCCACGAATACATGATGGGCGAGCGTCCGCATGCGAACGACCTGATGACCTGGAATGCGGATGCGACCCGGATGCCCTACCGGATGCACTCCGAATATCTCCGCCAGCTCTTCCTCGAGAACCGCTTCGCCGAGGGCAAGTTCGAGTTGGAGGGCCATGCCCTCTCGCTGACCGAACTTCGGCTGCCGATCCTCGCGGTGGGCACCGAGACGGACCACGTAGCGCCCTGGCGGTCGGTGTTCAAGATCCAGCGCCTGACCGAGACCGAGACGACCTTCATCCTCACCTCGGGTGGCCACAACGCAGGCATCGTGTCCGAGCCGGGCCACAAGCGGCGGCATTTCCGCATCGCCACCACCCAGCGCGACGATGCCTATCGCGATGCGGACGAGTGGTTCGCCACGACCACGCCGGCCGAAGGCTCGTGGTGGCCCGCGTGGGGCGCCTGGCTTGCGGAACGGTCCTTGCCCCGCACCAAGCTGCCGCCGATGGGCAATGCCTCGGGCGGCTACCCCGCGCTCTGCGACGCGCCGGGCACCTACATCCTGCAACGCTGAAGGTCAGGGACAATGCTCAAGGGAAAATACGGGCTGGTGGTGGGTGTCGCCAACGGCCAATCGATTGCCGCCGGCTGCGCCCGCGCCTTTGCCGAAGCCGGGGCGGAACTCGCCCTCACCTATCTCAACGAACGCGCCCTGCCCCATGTGCGGCCGGTCGCCGACGAGGTGACGGCCGCGGCCCTGCTGCCGCTCGATCTCTCGCAGGAAGGTGAGCTGGAAGCGGTGTTCGAGAACGTCCGGGAGCGCTGGGGAAGGCTCGACTTCCTGCTCCATTCGGTCGCCTTCTGCCCTAAGGAGGACCTGCACGGCCGCGTCACCGACTGTTCCGCCACGGGCTTCGCGCAGGCCATGGACATCTCCTGCCACTCGTTCCTGCGAATGGCGAAGCTTGCCGAACCGCTGATGAGCGCGGGCGGCAGCCTGATGACGGTGAGCTATTACGGCGCCGAGAAGGTCGTGGACCATTACAACATCATGGGTCCGGTCAAGGCCGCGCTCGAGGCCTGCACACGGCACGTCGCGGCCGAGCTCGGGCCGCAGGGCATTCGGGCGAACGTGCTCTCGCCCGGCCCCATCGCGACCCGCGCGGCCAGCGGCATCGACCACTTCGACGCGCTGATCGAGGATGCCAAGACCCGCTCGCCCGAACGACGCCTCGTGACCGTGGCCGAGGTGGGCGCCGTGGCGGCCTTCCTTGCTTCCGATGCCGCCTCGGGCGTCACCGGAACCGTGACCCATATCGACGGAGGCCGACATGTTCGGATGTGATCCTTCCATCACCACGGTCGAGAACCGGACGCTCGAGGAACTGCAGATCGGCGACAGCGCCGAGGTGGACCGGGTGCTCACGCCCGAGGATATCGAGCTCTTCGCCGTCATGTCGGGCGACGTGAACCCGGCCCACCTCGATGCGACCTATGCGGCCGAAACGGGCTTTCACCATGTGATCGCCCACGGCATGTGGGGCGGCGCGCTGATCTCGGCGGTGCTCGGCACCCGCCTGCCCGGCCCCGGCACGATCTACCTCGGCCAGTCGCTGCGCTTCCGCCGCCCCGTCTCGCCCGGCGACAAGATCACCGTGCGGGTGACGGTGCGCGAGAAGGACATGGCCTCGGCCAAGGTCACGCTCGACTGCCTCTGCCTCAACCAGGCGGGAGAGCTGGTCATCACCGGCGAGGCGCTGGTGATGGCCCCGCGCGAGAAGGTGCGCCGGCCGGTCTCGCACCTGCCCGAGGTGCGGCTTCACAATCCCGGCGCGCGCTTCGCGAACCTGATCCTCGCGGCGCGCAGCCTGCCGCCGATGCCCACGGCCATCGTGCATCCCTGCGACGACCTGAGCCTCCTCGGCGCGATCCAGGCTGAGGGCGCGGGCATCATCACGCCGTGGTGGGTCGGGCCGAAGGCCAGGATCCTCGCCACGGCGGCCGCGGCCAATGTCACGCTGGACGAAAGCCGCATCGTCGATGCCCCGCACAGCCATGCCTCGGCCGAAGTGGCAGTGGATCTGGTGCGGGACGGGCGCGCGGGCGCGCTGATGAAAGGCAAGCTGCACACCGACGAGCTGCTGTCGGCCGTGCTCTGCCGCGCCAAGGGCCTGCGGACCGAGCGGCGCCTCAGCCATGTCTTTGCGTTGGACGTGCCGGACGTGGACCGGATCCTGTTCATCACCGATGCCGCGATCAACATCGCGCCTGACCTCGAGACGATGAAGGACATCGTGCAGAACGCCATCGACCTCGTGATGGCATTGGGGATCGAGACGCCGCGCACCGCCCTCCTCTCGGCGGTCGAGACCATCACGGGCAAGATCCCCTCGACCCTGCTGGCGGCTTCGATCTGCAAGATGCACGACCGTGGCCAGATCATGGGCGGGCTGATCGACGGGCCGCTGGCCTACGACAACGCCATCTCGCTCGAGGCGGTGAAGGCCAAGGGCATCGTGTCCGACGTGGCGGGGCGCGCCGACATCCTCGTGGCGCCGAACCTCGAGAGCGGAAACATGATCGCCAAGCAGCTGATCCACCTCGGCGGTGCCGAGGCCGCGGGCCTCGTGTTGGGCGCGAAGGTTCCGATCATCCTCACCAGCAGGGCCGACAGCCCCTCGGCGCGCCTCACCTCGGCCGCCCTCGCCCGCCTTCACGCAGAGGCGCGGCCCACGAAGCCGGTGGCCGAATGAAACCCGTCTGGCTCGTCCTCAATATCGGCTCCTCCACGGTCAAGTTCGGCCTGTTCGACGTGGAGGACGCCACTCCCCTCGTGCGCGGTCTGGTCGAGGGGATCGGCCTCACGCCACGGCTGAAGGCCACCCTGCCCGACGGAACGCTGGAACTGCGCGCGCCCGCCGACGCGCGCGACGCGAAGGAGCTGACGCTCTGGCTTCTCGGCCTGCTGGAAGGGCGGCTCGGTCCGCTCGACCTGCATGCCGCCGGGCACCGGGTCGTCCACGGCGGCCCGGACTACAACGCGCCGGTGCTGCTGACGCCCGAGGTCATCGAACGGCTGGAGAGCTTCTCGCCTCTCGCGCCCAGCCACCAGCCTTTCAACCTCGCGGGTATCCGTGCGGTCGAGGCGCGCTGGCCGGGCGTGCCGCAGATCGCCTGCTTCGACACCGCCTTCCACCACGACCGGCCCCGCCTCGCCCGCCTCTATGCCCTGCCCCGTGCGATGGCCGACGAGGGCATCCAGCGCTACGGCTTCCACGGGCTCTCCTACGACTACATCGCGAGCCGTCTGCCCGAGGTGCTGGGCGAGACGGGACGCGGGAAGGTGATCGTGGCGCATCTGGGCAGCGGCGCGAGCCTCTGCGCGATGGAGAACCTGCGGAGCGTCGACACCACCATGGGCTTCAGCGCCCTCGACGGTCTGATGATGGGCACGCGCTGCGGCCAGCTGGATCCGGGCGTGATCCTTCATCTGCTCCGCCAAGGGATGACCGGCCCCGAGATCGAGGGCATCCTCGGCCGGAAGAGCGGCCTTGCGGGCATGTCGGGGATCAGCCCCGACATGCGCGACCTGCTTGCCAGCGACCGGCCGGAAGCTGCCGAGGCAGTCGATCTGTTCGTGCGCTATGTCCTGCGGCAGATCGGGGCGCTCGCCGCTTCGATGGGCGGGCTCGACGCACTCGTCTTCACCGCGGGCATCGGGCAGCATTCGCCAGAGATCCGGGCGCGGGTCATGGCGGGCCTCGGCTGGATGGGACTGGTGCCGGACGAGGCGGCAAACGGTCGTGCGAGCGGCATCATCTCCGCTCCGGAGAGCCGGGTGGCGGCTGCCGTGATTGCGACGGACGAGGAGGAGGTGATCCTGCGCGCGCTGCACCGTGGGGAAGTGGATCATTTCACCGCACAGACGGCGCTGGCCTGAGCGGTCGCAGGGCGGCCATCCATGGCGGTCGCCGGCCGGGTCCGGGAACACCGGACCGTGCCACGAGCCGGCCGGGGCGGCATTGCCCCGGCGCCTCCGCGGATCTCTGCTCAAAATGCCGTAGCGCGGGAACGTTCCTGCAAGATGCGCATTCCTCAGCGTAATGTTCCGGGAGGGCGAACCGCCCGGACCCGACATGGAGGATCAGATGAGCATTCCGAAGTTCCTGCTGCCCGCACTTGTCGCGAGCATCGCCATTGCCGCGTGCGGCGAAACGCGCACCCAGCGGGCCGCGACCGGCGCGCTCGGCGGCGCGGTGGCGGGCGAGGTGCTGGCCGACGACCCGGTCACGGGCGCCGTCGTGGGCGGCGTGGGCGGCGCAGTCCTGCCCTGACGCAGACGATGCGGCGCAGCACGGGTTGACTGCGCCGCAAGCCCAAGGCGTGCGGAATCCGAAGGCGGCGATCTACCGCACCACGTCCAGCCATACCGCAGGCCCAGCGCGCGCGGATCTGAAGCTCGATCCCGTGGGCCGTCTGGACAAGCCAGCCTTGGCCCGGCAGTCTCCCCCCGTGAAGGAGATCTGCCGTGACCGTCGAGCTTGTGCTTGTCCTTGCCCTCCTTTTTTCCGCCATCGTGATGTTCGCCCTCAACCGCCCGCGCATGGATGCCGTGGCGGTCATCATGATGGTCGCCCTGCCCTTTACCGGCGCCCTCACGTTGCGCGAGTCCCTGTCGGGCTTTGCGGATCCGAACGTCATCCTGATCGGGGCCCTCTTCGTCATCGGCGAGGCGCTGGTCCGCACGGGCATCACCAAGCGTCTCGGTGACTGGGTGATCGCGCGCGCGGCGGGCAGCGAGACCCGGCTGGTGATCTACCTGATGGCGGCGGTGGCGGCCCTTTCTGCGATCATGAGCTCGACCGGCGTCGTCGCGATCTTCATTCCTGTCGTGCTGCGCATTGCCCGGGACGCGCATATCCCGGTTGGCCGGCTGATGATGCCGCTGTCGGTTGCCGCGCTCACATCGGGGATGACGACGCTGGTGGCGACACCGCCGAACCTCGTGCTTCACGGAGAGCTGGTGCGCACAGGCCACGAAGGGTTCTCGTTCTTCGCCTTCACGCCTTTCGGTCTTCCGATGCTTGTCGTGGCCGTTCTCTGGATGCTGGTGGCGCGACGCTTTCTGGGAGGTCCGGCCAGCTTGGCCGCGCCCGAGCCGCGGCATCTGGGCGACTGGGTGGCGGAATATGGCCTCGCCGGTCACGAGGCACGCCTGCGGATCGGAGCGGCGTCCCCGCTCGCCGGTGCAGCCGTTTCGGACGCCGACTTTCTGTCCAGCCGCGGCATGACAATCCTCGCCATCGAGCGGCCCGGCATCTTCGGCGCGGAACTCATCCATCCGAAGGCGGCGACACGGCTTCGGGCGGGGGACATCCTGCTGCTCGACCTCGAGCGTGCCGCGATCGACCTGCCGGCGATGCGCGAGCGCTGGCACCTCGAGGATCTTCCGCCCTCCGGCGCCTATTTCGCCGACCGGGTCTCTGACATCGGCATGGCCGAAGTGATGATCCCCGCCACGTCGAGCTTCGTCGGCCGCACCCTGCTGGACCTGCGCTTCCGGTCGGTCCACGACCTCGCGGTCGTGGCCATGAAACATGGGGCGCAGTCGGTGGCCGGTCCGGTGGCGGACGAGAAGCTTCGCGAGGGCGACACTCTGCTCGTCGTCGGCCCGTGGCGGGCGATCCGCCGCATCGGCGCGGAGCGGCGGGAGATGATCCTTCTGGACCTGCCCGGCGAGGCCGAGGACGTCGCGCCCGAGGGCCACCGGGCGCCGGCGGCATTGGCGGTGCTGGTGCTCGTGGTCGCCCTGATGGTTTCGGGCATCGTCCCGAACGTGCAGGCGGCGCTCGTGGGCTGCCTGCTGCTCGGCCTCCTGCGGTGCATCGACATGCGCTCGGCGCTGGCTTCGATCCGTTGGGAGACGCTGGTGCTGATCGTGGGCATGCTGCCCTTCTCGATCGCCCTGCAGCGGACGGGAGGCGTCGATCTCGCGGCCGAGGCCCTGATCGGCCTCCTGGGAGATGCCGGGCCGAGGGCGATCCTCGGCGCGCTCTTCTGCGTGACGACGGCGCTCGGCCTCTTCATCTCGAATACCGCGACGGCGGTGCTCATGGCGCCCGTCGCCGTGGCGCTGGCCGAGCGGATGGGCGCGTCGCCGCATCCCTTCGCCATGATCGTCGCGCTCGGCGCCTCGTCCGCCTTCATGACGCCGGTGGCCTCGCCGGTGAACATGCTGGTCGTCGGTCCCGGCGGCTACCGCTTCATGGATTTCGTGAAGGTGGGCGTGCCCCTGACCATCGCCAGCCTTCTCGTCGGGGTGGTCATGGTCCCTATCCTTCTGCCGCTCTAGGAACGCAGCGGAACGGTTGACCGCCGCGCTGCGCAGGGTGTCACCTCGGCCCAACCGAGAGGAGGAACCGATGCCCATCCCCGAAAGCCTGAAGGGCCGCCTGGCCGCGCCCGTGATCGCGGCGCCGATGTTCCTCACCTCGGGTCCCGATCTCGTGGTCGAGACCTGCAACGCCGGGCTGCTCGGCACCTTTCCGGCCCTGAACCAGCGGACGAGCGAGGGATTCCGCGAGTGGCTGCGCGAGATCCGCGGGCGGCTCGCGCCGGAAGCCGCGCCGTTCGGCGTGAACCTGATCGTCCACCGCTCGAACCCGAGGGTCGAGGCCGACCTTGCCATCTGCGTCGAGGAGCGGGTGCCGCTGGTCATCACCTCGCTCGGGGCGGTGCCGGAACTGGTTGCGGCCGTCCACGGCTACGGCGGGCTGGTGTTCCATGACGTGGTGAACGCGCGCCACGCGAGGAAGGCGGCCGAGGCGGGCGTCGACGGGATCATCGCCGTGGCGGCGGGCGCGGGCGGTCATGCCGGGACACTGAGCCCGTTCGCACTGGTGTCCGAGATCCGCGCGTTCTTCGGTGGCGCCATCATCCTCTCCGGCGCGATGAACACGGGGCGGGATGTGGCCGCGGCAAGGATGATGGGGGCGGATCTCGCCTATCTCGGCACCCGCTTCCTCGCCACCACGGAGGCGATGGTGCCCGACGAGCAGAAGCGCATGGTCGCGGAGAGCAGCGCCGCCGACATCGTCTACACGCCGAAGGTCAGCGGCATCCCGGCAAGCTTCCTGCGCCAGAGCCTCGCCGCGGCCGGGATAGACCCGGAGGGCGGCGCCGCGCCCCACCTCGACATGGCGTCGGAGGCGAAGGTCTGGCGGGATGTATGGTCGGCCGGGCAGGGGGTCGGCGGCATCACGGACATTCCGGCTGCGGCCGATCTCTGTCGTGGCCTCATCTCGGAATATCGAGACGCCGTTGCCGCCTGCGCGGACGCTGCCCGCGTAGAAGGTTGGCTGTGAGGATTCAGCCCCCTGCGAACCGACTGCAGGCGCGCATGGAGCCGCAGAGAGCCGGGCGGACAGGTATCCGGCCGGCGCCTTTTCCGAGAATTATCGGAACGGATTGTTTCGGTTCGCGCCCCGCAGATCAGAGCGCGGCGAGTTCTTCCGGTGTGCGGCCCTGCGCCATGGCGACCTTGAACCAGTTCGGGCACCGCCCGCGCCCGTTCCAGGAGATCGCTCTGTTGGCCGGGTTGAAGTAGCTGACGCGCTTTCCCCCGGACCCTTGTCCGGTCGGAAGCGTGGCTGTTACAGAGCGGGTCTTCGATGCTGCCTGCCGGATCTCGCATGCATCCAGAGCGGCAGAGATCCTCCCGTAGAGGTCCAGCAGCTCGTCCCGATTCAAGCGCTCGATATTCAATTTCACACTGACCACCCAAGCCTTGTTTCGCCGGTCACACACACCGGCCCCATGGCGAATTTTTTCTCACCTTACATAAGGTTCCCGGACCGGCCGAGTATCTTTGGTCTAGGGACTACATACTTTGGGATGGGATCAACCGGGTGACGTCGCGGCAAAGTGACGCCTCGAGGACGGGACCGATGCGGATGCAGTCGAGACGCCTGATTTCTCGACACGAGATGAAGCGGAGCGGCGGACTGCCGCCATGCCGTCCTTCAGCCGCGGGCCGGCGAGTCCGATGATCGAGACGGACGCAGACATTGACGCCAGAAGGAGTGGGCGGCAGCCCGCTCCGCGCTCTGCATCAAGCAATAAATGCCGGTGACAGCCACGCGGCCTCCGGCATTGGACGGCATCGGCCAGTGGCCAGTGGTCAGGCGGCGCGACGGATGGTCGAGGCGGGCTTTTCCAAAGGCTTCGTGGTCGGCGGCACCACATGGGCGCTGCAAGCGAGCATGAGATCGTAGGGGCTCTTCATGTCCGTCGCGAGGCGCTCGACCATGCCACCATACCATTCCTGCATCGACGAGAAGGAAGCGGTATCGGTGAAACCCTTGTCCATGACCTTCTGCGTCGTTCCGATCAGGCTCGTCATCGCCGATTGACGGCGGTCAAGCCACTGGTGCGCCGCCTGGTTCACTTCGCCGGCAATACCCTGCTGCATGTCGAGCATCCGCTTCGCCATGATCGTTGCCATGGGGGCCGCCGACATGGACGAAAAAAGCTGTGTCATCGTGTCGAACATGGTGCGGGAAGTCTCGGCCGGTTTGGTCATGATCATCCTCCAGATCGTTCGTTTCAGCCGCCGCCGGGGGCGGCGCGGTCGAAACGTGGGCACTCGAGGCCGAAGCGTCAACGGAAATCCGCAATGTCGGCGCGCCTTTGCGCAGATGCGGCATGCGCAATCGTTTGCGCGTGCGGCAAGGGCGCCGAAAGCACGACGCAGCCTTGAGCCCGCGCGCGACCGAGTCGTGGCGAGAGCTTGCGCAACCGCAAATTGCGGCAGTGCAGGGGCTGCTAGTGACCGGGCATCAGATTGAAGGAGTGTCAGATGCTCAAGACGACAACCGCTGCCGCGCTCATGCTTCTCCTCGGCACCGCCGCCCATGCGGCGACGCACGAGGTGACCATGCTCAACAAAGGGGCCGACGGCGCCATGGTGTTCGAGCCCGCCTTCGTCGCAGCCCAGCCGGGGGATACGATCCTCTTCAAGGCGACCGACAAGGGCCATAATGCCGAGACCATCAAGGGGATGCATCCCGAGGGCGCCGAGACCTTCAAGGGCAAGATGGGCAAGGATCTCGAGGTCACGCTGACCGAGGAAGGCCTCTATGGCGTGAAATGCTCGCCGCACTTCTCGATGGGGATGGTGGCGCTGATCCAGGTCGGCGCGCCGGTCAACCGCGAAGCGGTCGCCGCCGCACCGATGAAGGGCGCGGCGAAGAAGCGGTTCGATCCCTTGCTCGCGCAGGTCGCCGAGTAGGATCGACCGGAGCGCGGTCCCTTGGGGGAGGGGCCGCGCTCCGCCCCCGCTCAGAACGGGCTGTCCGGGAAGTAGAACTGCTCGGCATTCTCGGGCGTGATCAGCTGCGAACCGATGATGAAGCGCCCCGAGACCGGCGTCGAGGAGACGAGCTTCAGCGCCGTCAGCTCGATCGCGGTGGAGATCTGCGCCGGCGGATAGGTCACGTTCGCCGGAAGCTGCGGATCGCCGTCGGCGATGCGCCGGATGATCTCCTTCATGCCGGCGCCGCCCATCACCCACATCTCCTCGGTGCGGTTCGCTTGGGCGATGGCCTCCATCGCGCCGATGGCCATGTCGTCGTCGGCGGCCCAGACCGCGTCGATCTCGGGATATTTCGACAGGAAGTCCTGCATCACGTTGAAGGCGTCGTCCCGGTTCCAGTTTCCGTGCTGCATGTCGAGCACCTCGATGCCCGAGCCCTCGAGGGCCTTGGTGAAGGCATCGACGCGCTCGTTGTCGAGGGTGGTGGGGATGCCGCGGAGGACGACGATCTTCTTGCCGGACTCGAGGTTCTGCGCGAAGTACTCGCCCGCCACGCGACCGAAGCCGGGGTTGTCGCCCGCCACATAGAGATCCTCGATCCCCTCGACCGAGAGGCCACGATCCACGACCGTCACCCAGATGCCTGACTCCTTGACCGCTTGGACGGGCGAAGTGAGCGGCTCACTCTCGAAGGGCAGGACGACGAGGGCGCTGATGTTGCGCGTGGCGACCATGTCCTCGATGTCGTTGACCATCTTGCCCGCGTTTCCGGCGGTCGCCAGCACGAAGTCGAGCTGCGGATAGACCTGCTGCAGCCGGGCGATGGTATCCTGCGCGTGGAAGTTCAGCCCGCCCATGAAGCCGTGGGTGGCCGAGGGGATCGCCACTCCGATGGTGCCCACCTTCTCCTGCGCGAGGGCGGGGGCTGCGCCGGCCCCGGCGGCCACGCCGGCCACGGCCGCGGTGGTCAGGAATTCTCTGCGTTTCATCACGTTCCTCCCAAGGATCTACCGCGTGTCCGCGGCCTTCTTCTCCCGCTGCAGGACGACAGCGAGGATGACGATGACGCCCTGGATCGTGCCGTTGAGATAGGGGCTGACGATCGAGGCGAGGTTCAGGATATTGTCGATCAGGCTGAGGATCAGGACGCCCACGACGGTGCCCCAGACGCGACCATAGCCACCCTTGAGCACCGTGCCGCCGATGATGACGGCGGCGATCGCCTCGAGCTCCCACAGGACGCCGGTCGAGCCCGAGGCCGAGCCCAGCCGTGGCACGTACATGATGGTGGCGAGCCCCACGAGCAGCCCCAGAAGCGCGTAGGTCGCGATCCGCACGCGCGGCACCTTGATGGCCGAATAGCGCGCCACCTGCTCGTTCGCGCCGATCGCCGCCACGTGGCGGCCATAGGCGGTCTGGCGCATCACGATCTCGCCGAGGATCGCGACGATGGCAAAGACGATGATCGGCCAGGCCACGCCCAGGATCCCGCCGTAATAGACCGGCCGGTAGAGGCCACGGAGGCCGAAATCGAGCGAGAGCGTGCCGCCGTCGGCCAGCCAGGTCACCAGCGAGCGGTAGATGCCCATGGTGCCCAGCGTCACGATGAAGGGCTCGATCCCCACCTTGGCGATGAGAAAGCCGTTGAGCCAGCCTGCAAGGAGGCCCGCGCCGGCGGCGACCAGCACCCCCACGAGGATGACCGAGACCCCTTCGCCCATGTGGGGCAGAAGCGCGTTCATCGACAGGATCATGAGCCCGGCGATGAAGGCCGCCATGGATCCCACCGAGAGGTCGATGCCCCCCGAGGTGATGACGAAGGTCATGCCCACGGCAATGATGCCGATGAAGGCCGAGCGCGCCAGCACGTTCGTCACGTTGCCGTAGCTGAGGAAGTTCGGGTTCAGCCAGGCGCCGAGCGCGATCAGCACGAAGAGCGCGAGCAGCGGCCCCAGCACATGCAGATGGAAGCGGGGACGGGGGGCGGTGACGGCACTCATGCGCTGGCCTTCCGGTGGTTCAGCCCCATCGCGAGGCGGACGATGTTCTCTTCGGTGATGGCGTCGCCCTCGACCTCGCCGGCGATGCGACCCGCGCTCATCACGACCACGCGGTTCGCGAGCCCGATCACCTCGGGCAGTTCGGACGAGACGACGATCACGCTGCGGCCTTCGGCGGCAAGGCGGGCGATGAAGCCATAGATCTGCTGCTTGGTGCCGACGTCGATCCCGCGCGTCGGCTCGTCGATGATGACGACACGCGGCTCGGCCAGCATTGTCTTGGCCAGAAGCAGCTTCTGCTGGTTCCCGCCAGAGAGGCTGCCCGCGCTGATCCCGCGGTCGCCCACCCGGATGTCGAAGTCCGAGATCGCCTGCGTCAGGGCGCGATCCTCCGCCGCCTTGTCGATCAGCACGCGCCCGAAGCGGCCCAGCGCGAGGAGGGTGAGGTTCTCTCCCAGCGGCTTGCCGAGGAGGAGGCCCTTCTCCTTGCGGTCCTCCGTCAGGTAGACGAGGCCCGCCGCGCGCGCCGCCGACACGGACGCGTGGGGCAGGGGAGTTCCCTCCATCCGCACCTCTCCCGTCGCCGGGCGGAGGCCCACGATGCCCTCCATGAGCTCGGTCCGGCCTGAGCCCACGAGACCCGCGAAGCCCAGCACCTCGCCACGGCGCAGGGTGAAGGAGGCGTCGCGCACGAACCCCGGCACAGTGAGGCTCGCCACCTCGAGCACGGACTCGGACGCGGGAGAGGACTTCGGCGGGAATAGGCCGGACAGCTCGCGGCCCACCATGGTCTCGGCCATCCGGTCCTCGGACAGCCCCTTTGCCGGTGCCGTCATCACCCGGCGGCCGTCGCGAAGGACCGTCACCCGGTCGGCGATCCGTGCCACCTCGTCAAGCTTGTGCGAGGTGTAGAGGATGGACGTGCCCGCCGCCCGCAGCCGGTCCACCTGTTCGAGCAGCGTATCGGTCTCGCGGTGGGTGAGCACGGCTGTCGGCTCGTCCATGATGAGGACGCGTGCCTTCAGCCCCAAGGCCTTGGCGATCTCCACCATCTGCCGGTTCGGCACGGACAGGGTCGAGACACGGGCGCGCGGATCGACCGCGCAATGCAGCCGCTCGAGCAGGCGGCGGCTTTCGGCCTGCATCGCCCGGTGGTCGAGAAACGGGCCGCGCTTCAGCTCGCGCCCGAGAAAGATGTTCTCCTCGACCGTGAGCGGGGTCGCGAGGTTGAATTCCTGATGGATCATCACGATCCCCGCGGCCTCGGCCTCGCGCGAGGAGGGGAAGTGGACGGGCTGGCCGTCCAGCAGCACCTCTCCTGCCGAGGGCGCGAGATAGCCCGCGAGGATCTTCATCGTGGTGGATTTTCCCGCACCGTTCTCGCCGATCAGCGCATGGACCTCGCCGGGGCGGAGGTCGAAGTCCACGTCGAACAGGACCTGAACCGGCCCGAACAGCCGCGAGACCTGGCGGATCGCCAGAACCGGCTCGGTCATGGCACCACCCAGGCGGCATTCCGGCGCGACGAGCGGAGGCAGGCGTCGATAAAGGCCATGCCCTCCATGCCGTCGGCGATGCCGGGATAGGTCACGCCCTCGGGCAGGGCTTTCCCCTCGCGATGGGCGAGGATCGCTTCGGCCGCTTCCGAATAGATCGTCGCGAAGGCCTCGAGGAACCCTTCGGGATGGCCTGCGGGCGTGCGGCTCACCCGCGCGGCCTCGGGGCCTGCGCCCGCGCCCATGCGGGTGATGAGATGCTTCGGCTCACCCAAGGGGGTGTGCCAGAGCTCGGTCGGGGTCTCCTGCGCCCATTCGAGCCCGCCCTTCTCGCCATAGACCCGCAGGCGGAGCGAGTTTTCATGCCCCACCGCGACCTGACTGCACCAGAGCATCCCGCGCGCCCCACCCTCGAAGCGCAGCATCACATGGGCGTTGTCGTCGTTCTGCCGGCCCTCGACGAATTCCGAGAGGTCGGCCGCCAGCGCCTCGACCTTTAGGCCGGTCACGAAGCGGGCGAGGTTGTAGGCGTGCGTCCCGATATCGCCCGTCGAGCCGCCCGCGCCGCTGCGCGCCGGATCGTTGCGCCATTCGGCCTGCTTGTTGGCGACGGGGGTGGCCATCCAGCCCTGCGGATATTCGACCTGCACCACCCGCAGCCGCCCCAAGGCGCCCGAGGCCACCAGTGCGCGCGCCTCGCGCACCATCGGATAGCCGGTGTAATTGTGCGTGAGCACGAAAAGCGCGTCCGCCTTCTCGGCCGCCTGCTGCAGGCGCTTGGCCTCGGCCAGTGTCGCCGTCAGCGGCTTGTCGCAGATCACATGGATGCCGCGCTTCAGGAACTCGCGCGCCACCGGCCCGTGCATGTGGTTCGGGGTAACGATCGCTACCGCCTCGATCCCGTCGCGCCGCCGGGCCTCGGCTTTCGCCATGGCGGTGAAATCGTCGTAGCTCCGCGGGATGCCAAGTGCCGCCGCGCTCTCGCGCGCCTTTTCGGGCGTCGAGGACAGCGCGCCCGCCACCAGCTGATATTTCCCGTCGAGCCGGGCGGCGATCCGGTGGACCGCGCCGATGAAAGCCCCGCTGCCGCCGCCCACCATGCCGAGCCGGATGGGCCCCTCGCGCCCCGCAAAGCGGCTCATCGGTCGAGCCCCAGCATGGCACGGTTGGCGGCCTCGTCGGTGCCTGCGCCGGCGAAATCGTCGAAGGCGTTGGGCGTCACGCGGATGATGTGGTTCCGCACGAACTCCGCCCCCTCGCGCGCCCCGTCCTCGGGATGTTTCAGCGCGCATTCCCATTCCACGACCGCCCAGCCGTCGAAGTCGAGCGCGGTCAGCTTCGAGAAGATCGCGCCGAAATCCACCTGCCCGTCGCCGAGGCTGCGGAAGCGCCCCGCCCGGTTCACCCAGGACTGGAAGCCGCCATAGACGCCCTGCCGCCCCGTGGGGTTCAGCTCGGCGTCCTTGACGTGGAACATGCGGATGCGGCTGCCGTAGATGTCGATATTGTCGAGGTAATCCAACGCCTGAAGCACATAGTGCGACGGATCGTAGAGCATGTTGCAGCGGGCGTGGTCGCCCACGCGCTCGAGGAACATCTCGAAGGTCACGCCGTCGTGCAGGTCCTCGCCGGGGTGGATCTCGTAGCAGAGGTCGATTCCGCAGTCCTCGGCATGGTCGAGGATCGGGCGCCAGCGGGCGGCCAGTTCGTCGAAGGCGGTCTCGACAAGACCCGCGGGCCGCTGCGGCCAGGGATAGAGATAGGGCCAGGCGAGCGCCCCCGAGAAGGTCGCCATCGCCTTGAGCCCGAGGTTACGCGAGGCGGTCAGGCCTTTCATCACCCGGTCGACCGCCCATTCCTGCCGCGCCTTCGGATTGCCGCGGACGGACGGATCGGCAAAGCCGTCGAGCATCGTGTCATAGGCCGGATGGGCCGCGACGAGCTGGCCATGCAGGTGGCTCGCAAGTTCCGTGACCTCGAGGCCCGCCTCGGCCGCCTCGCCCTTGAACTGGTCGCACCAGTCCTTCGACTCCGCCGCCCGGTCGAGATCGAACAGCCGCGCGTCCCATGTCGGGACCTGCACGCCCGCATAGCCGCAATCGGCCGCCCAGCGGGTGATGGACTTCCATGAATTGAAGGGCGCAGCATCGCCCGCGAACTGCGCCAGAAACAGCGCAGGCCCCTTGATCGTCTTCAAGCGCCTTTCCTCCCTCCGGTCGCCACCGGTGCAACTCCTCCACCGCGACCGCTGTCTTGATGTAATCGTTTGCAGGTTCACTATAGACGCGCAAGACTTGCTGACAACGATTCTCCTGCGACGCAGGATGTCGCGAGTCTCGGAGGACGGCATGCGGCAGAAAGTGGCTACGATACAGGATGTTGCCCGGATATCGGGGGTCTCGACGGCGACGGTGAGCCGGACGCTGTCGCACCCGGATCGGGTGGCCGAGGCCACGCGCGAGGCCGTGCTGCGGGCGATCCGCGAGACCGGCTACGTCGCGAACCACATGGCGCGGAACCTGAGGCGTCGGCGCACGGGCAGCATCCTCGCGCTGGTGCCGAACCTCGCCAACCCCTTCTTCTCCGAGATCCTTTCGGGCCTCGCCTCGGTGCTGACGCCCTCCGGCTACGGGCTTCTGATCGCCGACACCCACACGGATCCGGCCGGGCGGTTCGCCTTCTATCTCGAGAGCGGGCTGGCCGATGGCATGGTCGTCTTCGACGGCAGCCTGCCGGAGGACGCTCTGGTGACGCGAACGCGCCCGCCCGTGCTTCTTGCCTGCGAGTGGATGGGAGAGGGGCTGCCCTCGGTCCGGGTGGACAACGCCGTCGGCGCCGAGATCGCGATCCGGCACCTGCACGAGATGGGCCATCGGCGCATCGGACATGTGACCGGACCGGGCGGCAATGTCCTGACCGAAAGCCGGCTGGAGGGCGTTCACCGCGCCGTTGCCGGTCTCGGGCTCGAACTCCGCCCCGAGTGGGTCTTCCGCGGCGACTTCGGCCTGGCCTCCGGTTCCTCGGCCGCAATGGCCTGGCTTGCGCTGAAGGAGAGGCCGACGGCCGTCTTCTGCGCCTCGGACGAGATGGCCTGCGGCTTCATGGGAGCGCTGCAGCACGCAGGGGTGCGCGTTCCGGCGGAGGTCTCGGTTATGGGCTTCGACGACATCGAGGTGGCGGGGCATCTCGTTCCGGCCCTCTCCACGATCCGCCAGCCGCGCCACCTGATCGGACGCAGGGCGGCCGAGCTTTTGTCGGCGATGATCGATGCCCGCGCGCTGAGCGGCCCCTCCGAGGTCTTGCCGGTGGAGCTTATCCGACGGCAGAGTGTCGCTCCACCCTACGGAGAAGGAGCAGGCGCATGACCCATCCCCCGATTCTCGGCACGCTGGAGTCCGCCCTTTACACGGATGATCTGGCGGCAGCAGAAGCCTTCTATGGGGGGCTGATCGGCCTGCCGGTTCTGACCCGCGCGGGTGACCGGCACATCTTCTTCCGGGTGGGCGAGGGGGTGCTGCTGGTCTTCAATCGCTGCGAGACGGTCAAGCCATCGAACAATACCGCGCTGCCGGTGCCGCCGCACGGAACAAGCGGGCAGGGCCACTACTGCTTCGCCGTGCCCCCCGAGACGCTCGACCTCTGGCGGCAGAGGATGGAAGGGGCGGGCGTGGAGATCGAAGCCGATTTCCACTGGCCGAATGGCGCCCGCTCGGTCTACGTCCGCGACCCGGCCGGCAATTCGATAGAGTTCGCTGATCCCGCCATCTGGGCGTGACCGTTCGCGAAGCGTGAATGGTCGGCCTCAGCGGCCGCGGCGGAGATAGACGTAATAGGCCCCGTCGCCGCCGTGCCTGAGATGCGCAACCGCAACCTGCAGCACCACCGCGCCAAGCGGTGGCATCCTCAGCCAGAGCGGCACCTGATGGCGCAGGACGCCCTGCCGCTGCGGGATCGGTCCGTGGTCGTCGGGCCGCCTGCTGCCCTTGCCGGTGATGACCAGAACCAGACGCAGTCCGTCGGCATGCGCGTTGAGCACGAAGCGGATCAGCTCGGGATGCGCCTCGGTGAGGGTCATGCCGTGCAGGTCGATCCGCGCCTCGGGCGAGAGCTTGCCACGCGACATCCGGGCAAAGCTCTTGGCGTCCATGCGCAGAGGCTGGGTGGCCAACTGGTCCCGCAGGGCGGGGAGGATGTCGTGGCCCGGCACGTGACGGGCCTTCTCGCCGACCCGGAAGTGCGGGATCGCGGGCGAATGCCCCTTCGCCTCGACCATGTGCTGCGCAGACTCCGCCTTCGGCGTATGGCTGCGGATGCGTTGCGGGTGCAGAGGCTGGGCCGACCGTGCGACGGCCTGCCAGAGCTCTTCCTCGTCGGGGCGGAGGGTGCGCCGCCGGGCCATCAGTTCTCGGGCAGCATGGCGAAGGCCCGGTCGATGGGCAGCAGCACCATCATCCGCCCGCCGTCCTTGACCTCGCCCGCGATCTCGCCAGCGCGGTCGCCGGTGCCGTAGAAGATGTCCGCGCGCTGCATCCCCTTGATCGCGCCGCCGGTGTCCTGCGCCACGAAGAGCCGCCGCAGAGGACGGTGACCGTCCTTCTCGACCCAGACGGGCGCGCCGAGCGGCGTATAGAGCGGATCGACCGCGATGCTGCGCAACGTGGTGATCGACCGGCCCATGGCGCCGATCGGCCCCTTGTCGGCGGCCAGTTGCGGCAGCTTCCGGAAGAAGACGTAGGACGGGTTCACCGCCAGCAGCGCCTGACCCTCGAGCGGGTTGCGCCTGACCCAGGCGCGGATGGTCCGCGCCGAGGCTTCTTCGAGGCGCAGGAGGCCCCGCCGCACCATCTCCCTGCCTACCGAGACGTAGGGATGGCCGTTCTTGCCCGCAAAACCCACGCGCAGAACGCGGCCGTCGGGCATGCGGATCCGCCCCGAGCCCTGGACCTGCAGGAAGAAGGCCTCGACCGGATCGTCGAGCCAGGCGATCTCGAGACCGCGCCCCGCCAGCAGGCCTGCGTCGATCTCGGCGCGGCTGCGCCACACAGCCCCGTCCTGCAACTCGGGCGGCCGGGCGTAGATCGGCCAGGCGAAGCGCGGGGTGCGCACGGGAGACCCCGGAAGTTCGGGCTCGTAGTAGCCGGTGAAGAGCGCCGGCGGGTCGCCGACCTGCACGGGCCGAAAGAACAGCTCGAAGAACTCGCGCGCGGCCTCGGGTCGCTCCGCCGTGTTGCGGGCCAGCCCGCAGAGCGGCCCCCATTCCGGATCCTTGAGCAGATCACAGGTCTGGCGGAAGACCGCGAGCGCTTCGACGTGGTCGTCCTCGGTCCACCCGTCCAGAGCCTCGAAGTCGAGGACCTGAGCAGACGCGCCACCGGACGCCGCCGTCACGGCACAGACCGCCAGCGCGCGAAGAAGGCCACGCATCACTCCCCGGTGGCGACGAGTTGCCAGTTCGGGTCGTTGGCACCCATGTGACGCTCGAAGGTCCAGACGTCGCGCTGGCGCTTGACCTCGCTGGGGCTGCCCTCGACCACCTGCCCGCTGCGGTCGCGGACGACCGAGGTCAGCTCGCCCACGAAGCGGACGGCAATCTGGCCGATGCGGGTGTCACGGTCGAACGACGCCTCGTGGATGTCGATCTCGCGCAGGCCAAGGAACGTCGCCTCGACGCTCAGCCCCTCGTCTTCTCGGGCGCGGACGGCATCCTCGAAGCTCTCGAAGACCTCCGGCGACAGGAAAGGCCGGATCTGCTCGAGTTCGCCCTTCTCGAAGGCCATCACGATCATCTCGTACGCCCCGCGGGCGCCGGTCAGGAATTCCGATACGGAAAACCCCGGCTCGGCCATCTTCATCCCGGCCAGCGCCTTGGCCGAGGGACTGCCGTCGGCGACGTGGTCGATGATGTCGCGGTCCGGCCCGCCCTCGATCACCTCGAAGTCGCGCCGTGCGCGTGGCCGCGGATCTTCCAGGGGAACCGGCGGCTTCTCGAAACCCTCGCGGGTGCCCAGAACGCTCTTGAGCTTGATGATCAGGAAGACGGCGATCCCGGCCAGCACCAGCAGTTGGATCAGGGACGAACTCATTTTTAACCTCGGTCGGGGGGCGTCGGGCCTGAAGTCCCGCGGCACATCGGGGTTGGTATGAACGGCTTTCCCTCCCTATGTAGGGGAGGGGCCGCGGCAAGTCCACCGCCGCACCCGCAAAGTCGCTCGACAGATGGAGGCTCTCATGTGGCCACTCGCGGCCTTTCTCGCCCTGCCGATCCTCGAGATCGCACTCTTCGTCACCATCGGCGGCGCGATCGGCCTTCTGGCGACCCTTCTCATCATCTTCGCGACGGCGGTTCTCGGCGTATCGCTTCTGCGGCGGCAGGGCGTTGAAATGCAGGCTGCGCTGCAGATGTCGCGGCGGATGGATCCGCTGGCGCTGGTGGCCGACGGAGCCGTCGTCTCGCTGGCTGCCGGGCTGCTGATCCTGCCCGGTTTCTTCACCGACACGCTGGGGCTTCTGCTTCTGATCCCTCCGGTTCGGCGGGCGGTCATCCGGCGTCTGGGCCGCAACGTGCAGGTGCGGACCACAGGCTGGCGCGCGCCCGAGCGACACGACGGCCCGATCGACGCGGAATATTACGAGGTGGACACTTCGCCTCGGGATCCGCTGGCTCCGCCGCGACATTCGCCGGGAAACTCCGGCTGGACGCGGCATTGAGGCGCAGCCCCCGACCTGATACACCCGCCGCAAATGGCCCGTGACCCAGGGAGTGACACGATGACCGATACCAACGGAGCGCCTGCCGAGGCCGCACCGCAGATCCGGATGCAGGTGCTTGCGCAATACGTGCGCGACATGTCGTTCGAGAACATGGTGGCCCAGAAGGGCCTGCAGGGCGGCGACGTCCAGCCCGACATTCAGGTGCAGGTCAGCCTCGATGCCCGCAAGCGCAGCGTCGAGAACCAGTACGAGGTGATCACCAAGTTCAAGGTGACGTCGAAGAACAAGTCGGGGTCGGCCGAAACGCTGTTTCTGCTGGAGCTCGACTACGGCGGTATCTTCCACGTCGAGAACGTGCCGGAAGAGCAGCTTCACCCGTTCCTGCTGATCGAGTGCCCGCGGCTGCTGTTCCCCTTCGTGCGCCGCATCATCTCGGATGTGACGCGGGATGGCGGCTTCCCGCCGCTGAACATCGACACGGTCGATTTCCTCGCGCTCTACCGGATGGAGCTTGCCCGCCGCGCCGAGGCGCAGAAGGCCGACCAGCCCGTCCAGTGAGGGTCAGGCCCGCTTGAGCCAGATCGCGCCGTCGCCCAGCTTCGCCACGAAGGCGGCATGGGCGGCGGCTTCCTCCTCGGTGATCCGCGGCGGCAGCGGGTGGGGCCGGGGACGCGGACGCCATTCGGCCTCGGGGCTGCCGGGGCGCAAACCCGCCACGGTGGCAAGACCGAAATCGGGCTGCCGTCCGCCGAGCAGTTCCAGATAGACCTCGGCCAGGATCTCGCTGTCGAGCAGCGCCCCGTGCTTCTCGCGCGCCGAGTTGTCGACACCGAACCGCCGACAGAGCGCGTCGAGAGTGGCGGGCGAACCGGGAAACTTCTGCCGCGCCAGCGCGAGCGTGTCGAGTGCACGGTCCAGCGGCAGCCGGGGCAGGTTGGCCCTCCCCAGCTCGAAATTCAGGAATTTCATGTCGAAGGCGGCGTTGTGGATCACCAGCCGCGCCTCGCCCACAAAGTCCAGGAAATCGCGGCCCACCGCCGCGAACACCGGCTTGTCGCGCAGGAACTCGTCGCCGAGGCCGTGAACCTCGAAGGCCTCCGTCGGCATCGGCCGCTCGGGGTTGATGTACTGGTGATAGGTGCGGCCGGTCGGCATGTGGTTGAGAAGCTCCACCGCGCCGATCTCGACGATCCTGTGACCGTCGGAGGGCTCGAAGCCGGTGGTCTCGGTGTCGAGGACGATCTCACGCATCTGCGGTCTCCCGGATGTAGGCGAGGAGCGCCCGGACAGAGGCTCGCGCGGCCTCGAGCCCCAGCGTCTCGATGATGTGGGTGGCGCGCGCGCGCTTTTCGCTGTCCGGCATCTGGCGGGCAAGGATCGCCTCGAACTGCGCTTCGGTCATCGTCCCGCGCAACAGGACGCGGGCCCGCTGCAGGGCGGGCGGAGCGGTGACGAGAAGGGTCGCGTCCATATCCGTCTCGTAAGCCTTCTCGAAGAGGAGCGGGATGTCGAGCAGCACGACATCGGCGGCGCTGCCGGCGAGGAAGGCGGCGCGATCCTCGGCAACGGCTGGATGGACCAGAGCCTCGAGCCGGGGCAGGGCCGCCGGATCGGCCGCGATCCAGTCACGGAGGATCGGCCGATGCACCGCGCCGTCGCGGATCGCCTCGGGGCAGAGGGCTGCCACGGGGGCGACGAGGGCGCCCCCGGATGAGTAGAGGCGGTGAACGGCAGCATCCGCATCCCAGACCGGCACGCCTTCTTCGGCGAAGAGGGCGGCAGTGGTCGACTTGCCCATGCCGATGGAGCCGGTGAGGCCGAGCCGGAACGGCCTCATGACGCGAGGACGGCCGCGCGCGTGTCCTCGTCCACCTCGGGACGGACGCCGAACCAGCGCTCGAAACCGGGCGCGGCCTGATGCAGCAGCATGCCAAGCCCGTCGACGACGCGGCATCCCGCGGCTTCGGCCTCGACCAGAAGCGTCGTCCTGAGAGGGGCATAGACGAGATCGGAGACCACGGCCTTCGGGCTCAGCGCGTCGAGCGGAACGCGGAAATCGGGCTTGCCCACCATGCCGAGCGACGTCGTGTTCACGACCGTCGCCGCATCCTCGAGGATGTTGCCTGCCTGCACCCAATCGTGCACCTGGACCTTCGCACCGAAGTCCGAGCGCAGCGCGTCGGCGCGTGCGCGGCTTCGGTTCGACAGTCGGATCTCGGGGACGCCCACCTCGATCAGGGCGGCGATCACGGCACGCGCCGCGCCGCCCGCACCCCAGACCACCGCCGGCCCGGACTGCGGCTGCCAGCCCGGAGCGTTCTGGCGCAGGTTTGCGATGAAGCCTGTCCCGTCGGTGTTGTCCGCGTGGATCTTGCCGTCTGCGCGAAAGATCAGCGTATTGGCCGCCCCGATCAGAGCCGCACGGTCGGTCACGATATCCGCCATGGCGAGCACCGTTTCCTTGTGCGGAATCGTCACGTTGCAGCCGACGAAGCCCATCCGGGGCAGCATGGCCAGAGCATCGCGCAGGTCGATCTGTGCGATGTCCATCGGGATGTAGTGGCCCTTCAGCCCGTAGCGCCTCAGCCAGTATCCGTGCAGGGCCGGCGAGCGGCTGTGGGCGATGGGCGATCCGATCACCCCCGCGAGCGGGATGCGCGTAGGTTGCGTCATGTCGGGATGAAGCCTCTTTGACCCAGATAATTCAAGAGCGGCAAGAGTGGCAGGCCGAGAACGGTGAAGTAGTCGCCCTCGACCGTCGAGAACAGCCTCACACCCTCGCCCTCCAGGTGGTAGCCGCCAACCGAATCGCGCACGGTCTGCCAGTTGCGAGCGATATAGTCTTCGAGCCAGTCGTCCGAAAACTCGCGCATGGTGAGACGCACTTCTTCCGCATGGCGCCAGACCGGCCGGTTTTCCTCATAGAGCACGACGGCCGAGATGAGCTTGTGGGTCCTGCCGCGCAACCGGAGCAGCTGTTCGTAAAGCGCCTGAGGGGTGGCGGCCTTGCCCCAGACCTCGCGGTCGAAGGCGAGGACCTGATCGCATCCGAGGACCAGCGCGTCGGGGTTCCGGTCGGCAAGCTTCTGCGCCTTCATTTCGGCGAGGGCATCCGCCACGTCGCGGGGCGAGGCGCCCTCGGCCTCGAGCGCGGCCCGCGCGCCCTCTTCGTCGATCCGGGGCGGGCTCGCCTCCAGTTCCAGTCCCGCGGCCCGAAGGAGCGCGAGCCGCGTTTCCGAGGCAGAGGCAAGAAGGAGGCGCATGGGGAGGAGGCTGTGGATAGTCTGCTTCTGTTCCTGACGGCGAATCCGGCACAAGCCGGGCTGTCGGTGACCTATGGCCGTCAAGATGCCATGTTATCGGGCAAAGAGCCACAGTTGTCCACTCGTGCACAAGCATTCGCAGCCGTGGTGGACGAAGCAGCTATCCAGAGGCTGGGGACGCAGGCGGTGGGCTTCATCCACAGGGAGGATGCGGCGCAAGTATCTGATGAAACGGGTTTTCCGTTTGGCGCCTGGAAGTCATCCACATCCATACACACCGTCGCCCCCAGCATCAGGGCTGTGGATGAACACCGGGAGAAGCTGGCAAATCCAGTTATCCCTGCGCCCTACTGCATCATTCCATTCTTTTCTTTCTTTTCTTATGAGGATGGCCGACCGCTTCGAGGAGATGACGATGGGCGCTTTCCTGGCCGACTACTATCTGTGGACGAAGTCGCTTCACGTGATTTCGGTGCTGGCCTGGATGGCGGGTCTGTTCTACCTGCCGCGTCTCTTCGTGTATCACGCCGAGGTGGTGAAGACGGGCACCGAGACGGATGCCCTCTTCCAGACGATGGAGCGCCGGTTGCTGCGCGCGATCATGAACCCCGCGATGATCGCGACCTGGTTCTTCGGGCTGGTTCTTGTTTTCACGCCGGGCGTCGTGGACTGGTCGCTGCTGTGGCCCTGGACGAAGGGTTTCTGCGTGATTGCGATGACCGTGTTCCACATGTGGCTCGCTGCGCGCCGCAAGGATTTCGCCGCCGGTAGAAACAGCCGCGCCGGGCGCACCTACCGGATGATGAACGAACTTCCGACCCTGCTGATGTTGGTCATTGTCTTCTCGGCGGTGGCCAAGTGGAACTACTGGGGCCTCTGAGCCGCAGGCCAAGAAGATTGACTCCGAGCGGCCCAAGGCCTATGTGCGGCGTTGCGGGGCCGTCCGGCCCATTGCATCTCCCGTCTCCGACCCGAATCCAACCGCCTCTCTGGCGGTGCCCATGATGAACGGCAGTGTCATGACAGAACGCCTCAATCTCGCGGACCTGAAAGCCAAGACCCCGGCCGATCTTTTGGCGATGGCCGAGGAGTGGGAGATCGAGAACGCGCCCTCGATGAGGAAGGGCGAGATGATGTTCTCGATCCTCAAGGAGCATGCGGAGGAGGGATACGAGGTCGGCGGTGACGGGGTGCTCGAGGTGCTTCAGGACGGCTTCGGCTTCCTGCGCTCGCCCGAAGCCAATTACCTGCCGGGCCCGGACGACATCTATGTCTCGCCCGAGATCCTGCGCCAGTTCTCGCTGCGCACGGGGGACACGGTGGAGGGCGTGATCGTCGCGCCGCGCGAGAACGAGCGTTACTTCAGTCTGACGCGGGTGACCCGGATCAACTTCGACGATCCGGAGAGGGCGCGGCACAAGGTCCATTTCGACAACCTGACGCCGCTCTATCCCGATGAGCGGCTGAAGATGGAAGTGGACGATCCGACGATGAAGGATCGGTCTGCGCGGATCATCGATCTCGTGGCGCCGATCGGGAAGGGTCAGCGAGGGCTCATCGTGGCGCCCCCGCGCACCGGCAAGACCGTGCTGCTGCAGAACATCGCGCATTCGATCGCGACCAACCATCCGGAGTGCTACCTGATCGTCCTGCTCATCGACGAGCGACCCGAAGAGGTCACGGACATGCAGCGGTCGGTCAATGGCGAGGTGGTATCCTCGACCTTCGACGAGCCGGCAACGCGGCACGTGGCGGTGGCAGAGATGGTGATCGAGAAGGCAAAGCGCCTTGTCGAACACAAGCGCGACGTCGTCATCCTGCTCGATTCGATCACGAGGCTCGGCCGGGCGTTCAATACCGTGGTGCCATCCTCCGGCAAGGTTCTGACCGGCGGTGTCGATGCGAACGCCCTGCAGAGACCGAAAAGGTTTTTCGGTGCTGCGCGGAACATCGAGGAGGGTGGATCCCTGACGATCATCGCGACGGCCCTGATCGACACGGGCAGCCGGATGGACGAGGTGATCTTCGAGGAGTTCAAGGGCACCGGTAACTCCGAGATCGTTCTCGACCGGAAGGTTGCGGACAAGCGGGTGTTCCCGGCCATGGATATCCTCAAGTCGGGCACCCGGAAGGAGGATCTGCTGGTGGACAAGTCGGACCTCCAGAAGACCTATGTGCTGCGCCGGATCCTGAACCCGATGGGCACGACCGATGCCATCGAGTTCCTGATCTCGAAGCTGCGGCAGACGAAGAGCAATGCCGAGTTCTTCGACTCGATGAATACCTGAGCCATCCGACCTGCGGGAAGCCGAATGGACACGATCTACGCCTTGGCCAGCGCTCGCGGCAAGGCCGGGGTGGCGATCGTGCGTATCTCCGGCCCTCAGGCGCATGCAGCAGTGGCCGCCTTTGGCGTTGCGCTGCCGCCCGTCCGACAGGCAGCGCTCCGGAAGCTGAAGTGGAAGGGCGAGGTGCTTGATGAGGCGCTGATCCTGCTGTTTGCAGAGGCGGCGAGCTTCACGGGGGAGACCTCTGCCGAGCTTCACCTTCATGGCAGTGCTGCCGCGATCACGGCCGTTCTGCGGGCGTTGTCGGAGCAGTCGGGCCTTCGCCTCGCGGAAGCCGGCGAGTTCACACGGCGGGCGCTGGAGAACGGCAAGTTGGATCTCGCCCAGGTCGAGGGTCTGGCGGATCTGATTGACGCCGAGACCGAAGCACAGCGGCGCCAGGCGCTGAAGGTTCTTTCCGGCGCCATTGGTCAGAAGACCGAGCGCTGGCGATCCGACCTGATCCGGTCAGCGGCGCTGTTAGAGGCAACCATCGACTTCGCCGACGAGGACGTTCCGGTGGACGTGTTCCCGGAAGTTCTGGACTTGCTGAACGGTCTGATTGCAGACCTGAGACAAGAGGCTGCGGGAGCACGGGTTGCGGAACGTATTCGCGACGGCTTTGAAGTGGCGATCGTGGGTGCGCCGAATGCGGGTAAGTCCACGCTGCTGAATGCACTGGCGCGGCGCGAGGCAGCCATCACATCGGAGATTGCGGGGACCACCCGTGATGTCATCGAAGTCCGCATGGATCTGGAGGGTCTGCCCGTCACCCTCCTGGACACGGCTGGGCTGCGTGAAACCTCGGACCCTATCGAGACCCTTGGCATAGATCGGGCCGTGGCGAGAGCGGAAGCCGCCGACCTGCGCATCTTTCTGCTGGATGACAGCGGTCCGCTCTCCGGTGTTGCGGTTAAGCCTGACGATCTCGTAGTGCAGGGAAAGGCAGACCTGAGGCGCACGGACGGGTTTGCGGTTTCTGGTGTGACCGGCCAAGGACTTGAGGATCTGATCGCTCAGCTGACCGAACGTCTGCAGGCCCGTAGCGCCGGTGCCGGAAACTTGACGCGGGAACGGCACAGGCTTGCGATCGAGCGCGCTATCGGGGCTATGGAATCGGTGCAAGGTGCGATATTGGAAGGCGCACAGCAGACGGAACTGATGGCGGAAGATCTGAGGCGGGCGATCCGCGCGCTCGACTCCCTCGTGGGTAGGGTGGACGTGGAAGCACTGCTTGGCGAGATCTTCTCCAGCTTCTGTATCGGAAAGTGAGGATGTTTCACGTGAAACATTATGATGTCGTTGTCATCGGTGGTGGGCATGCCGGCAGCGAAGCGGCCGCGGCCGCAGCGCGCATGGGCGTGCACGTCGCGCTGGTCACCTTGCGCCGCGATGGTATCGGCGTCATGTCCTGCAATCCGGCCATCGGCGGCCTCGGAAAAGGGCACCTGGTTCGAGAGATTGACGCGCTCGACGGGATCATGGGGCGGGCAGCGGACGAAGCGGGCATCCAATTCCGCTTGTTGAATCGCAAGAAGGGTCCGGCGGTGCAGGGGCCGAGGGCGCAAGCCGATCGCGCGCTCTACCGTCGTGCTGTCCAAGGCATGTTGAGTGCGCATCCAAATCTCGACATTGTTGAGGGAGAAGTCGTCGATCTGGAAGTCCGAGATGGCAAGATTCGGGCTGTTCTGCTTGCGGACGGTTCGCGTCTACCGACGCAGCGCGTGATTCTGACGTCCGGCACCTTCCTGAATGGGGTTATACATATCGGAGACAGAAGACAGCCGGGCGGGCGGATGGGTGATGCGCCCTCTTGCCGACTCGCGCAGCGGCTCTCCGAACTCAACCTCGCTCGTGGAAGACTCAAGACAGGCACCCCGCCGCGCCTTGATGGCCGGACGATTGAATGGGAGAGGCTTGAGAAGCAACCGGGTGATGAGGATCCGGTGATGTTCTCCTTCCTCAATCGCACGCCGACGGCGCGTCAGATTGCCTGCGGGATTACACACACCAATGAACGCACGCACCAGATAGTGCGGGACAATCTTCAGCGCTCCGCAATGTATGGTGGGCACATTGAGGGTGTCGGTCCGCGCTATTGCCCGTCCATCGAGGACAAGATCACACGGTTCGCCGACAAAACCGAGCACCAGGTGTTTCTGGAACCGGAAGGGCTCGCGGACCACACGGTTTACCCCAACGGAATCTCCACCTCTCTCCCGGCTGAGGTTCAGGAGGCTTACGTCCGCACGATCGCCGGGCTGGAACGGGCGACCATCCTCCAGCCCGGGTATGCGATCGAGTATGACTATTTTGATCCGCGTGAACTGCGCCCGACTCTGGAGGTCAAGTCGATCCCCGGCCTGTACTTCGCTGGCCAGATCAATGGCACCACAGGTTATGAAGAGGCTGCAGCCCAGGGCCTTGCGGCTGGCTTGAACGCTGCGCTTTCGGTGCAAGAGCGAGATCCGATCATCTTCGGGCGATCGGAAAGCTATATTGGCGTCATGATCGACGATCTGACAAGTCGCGGCGTTACAGAGCCGTATAGGATGTTCACCTCTCGTGCGGAGTTTCGGCTGTCCTTGCGCGCTGACAACGCCGACCAGCGTCTGACCCAGACAGGTATTGACCTGGGTTGCGTGGGTGACATGAGGCGCGAGAGCTATCTTAAGAAGGCCGATCAACTGACGGTCGGGCGGCGTATGCTTCAATCGTGCAGCTTCACTCCCTCAGAGCTTGCTTCCCTTGGGATACGGATCAGCCAGGATGGAGCGCGACGGTCGGCGTATGCCGTCATGGCGTTCGGTGAGGAAGCCGCGGAACTGATCGGGCAGGCCGTTGCCGGCTATCGGGACCTGCCGGATGACGTTCAGGCGCAACTGTCCCGGGATGCGCTCTACGCGCAATTCATTCTCCGGCAGGAGCAGGAAGCGCTGGCACTGAAGCGAGATGAGGCGATTCGTATTCCGGACGACTTCGACTACGCACCGCTGTCAGGGCTGTCGGCAGAGCTGAAATCGAAACTCACGCGCCTGCGTCCGGCAACCATGGCGCAAGCTGCGCGAATCGAGGGCATGACGCCATCCGCGCTGACCTTGATCCTCGCGCGCCTGCGCCGGTCGGGGCGGGAACGCGCGGTGATCTAGTGGAAGAATCGGCGGTTCTTGCTGCTCTTGATGTTTCACGTGAAACATCGGAGCGTCTACGAGGCTACGCAAACCTTGTTCGAAAATGGAATCCTGCGATCAATCTGGTGTCGGCATCGACGCTGCCTGCGATCTGGTCGCGCCACATCATGGATTCGGCGCAACTGTGGCGATACCGCCCCGCGCGCTTTGACCTTTGGCTGGACCTGGGCAGCGGTTCCGGCTTTCCGGGGATAGTGATCGCGATCCTCGCCGCGGCTTCCGCGTCAGAGTCCCAATTCGTTCTGGTTGAATCGGACAAGCGAAAGGCAACCTTCCTGCGGACGGCCTGCCGCGAGCTTGGACTGTCGGCGACCATTCAAGCGACGCGCGTCGAGGACCTCCCGCCGCAGGAGGCCGACGTGATCAGCGCTCGCGCACTGGCTCCCTTGCCTGATCTCTGCCGACTGTCAGACCCCCATCTGGCGCGGCACGGCATCTGCCTCTTCCCGAAGGGTGCTGGGCATGCCGCAGAGATTGCAGCGGCGCGCCAGTCGTGGAACATGGACTTGGAGATTCACACGAGCCTTACCGATCCCGAAGCCGTCATCCTGAAGCTGAGAGCCCTGGCCCATGTCTGATCCGATCCGACCCAGAAAGCCACGCGTCATGGCCATCGCCAACCAGAAGGGAGGGGTGGGCAAGACCACAACTGCGATCAACCTCGCCGCCGGTCTGGCGGAGCTTGGTGCGCGCATCCTGGTGGTCGACCTCGATCCCCAGGGCAATGCCTCGACAGGCCTTGGCATCGAAGCCAGCCGCCGGGCCAAGACGAGCTATGACCTGCTGCTCGACAAGCCGGCGCTCGACGAGGTGATCCAGCCGACTCGGACGGACACGCTCTTCATCTGCCCGGCAAATGCGGATCTGGCATCGGCCGACATCGAACTGGCGGTGAACGAGCGGCGCAGCCAGCTCTTGCGCGAAGCGCTCCGGCAGGACGACATGGAGCGGTTCGGCTTCGACTACATCCTGATCGACTGTCCGCCATCTTTGAGCCTGCTGACGGTCAATGCGCTCATCGCCTGCGACTCGGTCCTGGTCCCGCTTCAGAGCGAGTTCTTCGCCCTTGAAGGCCTGTCGCAGCTCATGCTCACCATTCGCGAGGTGCGCAGCACTGCTAACCCGGCGCTGAAGATCGAAGGCGTTCTCCTCACGATGTATGACAAGCGCAACAACCTGTCACAACTTGTAGAGGGCGACGCCCGGCAGAACCTCGGCGACCTCGTGTTCCGGACGATGATCCCGCGCAATGTGAGGGTGAGTGAGGCGCCCTCTTATGCGCTGCCCGTGCTTGCCTATGACTCGGGGTCGAAGGGGAGCGAAGCCTATCGGGCGCTGGCCCAGGAGATCGCGACGCGGCACGGCTTTTCGGTGCAGCGAGAGGCCGCCTGTTGATGGAGAAGAAGATGGAACGTCGTGGGCTTGGGCGCGGGCTGTCCGCACTGATGGCGGATATTCAGGTCGAGGCCGAAGCCGGGCAGGGCGCTGGCCGCCGGGCCGATCTGCTGGTGCCGGTCGAGAAGCTGGTCCCCAACCCGAACCAGCCGCGGCGTGATTTCGGCCCGGAGGCGCTGGAGGATCTGGCCGCCTCGATCCGACAGAAGGGCGTGATCCAGCCGCTGATCGTCCGGCCGATCCCCGAAACGGATCGCTACGAGATCGTCGCGGGAGAACGCCGGTGGCGGGCCTCCCAGCTTGCGCAGGTGCACGAGCTGCCGGTGATCGTGCGCGAGTTCGACGATACGGAGGTGCTCGAAGTCGCCATCATCGAGAACATTCAGCGCGCCGACCTCAATGCTGTCGAGGAGGCCATGGGCTATCGCCAGTTGATGGATCGGTTTGGCCATACGCAGGAGAAGCTGGCGGAAGCGTTGTCGAAAAGCCGCTCGCACATTGCTAACCTTCTGAGATTGCTGCAACTTCCGGACGACGTGCAGTCGTGGCTTCGTGAGGGGAAGCTGACGGCGGGCCATGCGCGAGCGCTCATCACCACGCCCAATGCTTCGGACCTGGCACGGCAGGTCATCGCGCGCAACCTGTCGGTCCGCGACACCGAACGACTCGCACGGGGGACTGCCGAGAAGCGGCGACCGAATACTCCCCGTGGCGGGCGGGAGAAGGATGCCGACACGCGTGCACTCGAGGCGGATCTATCGGCCAATCTCAAGATGGCGGTGACCATCGATCACGAGCCGGGCGGCGAAAGCGGACGGCTCTCGATCCGCTACAACACGCTCGACGATCTCGACACGCTCTGCCGGACGCTCTCGGTCATGCCGAGGGACGGGTCCATATGAAAAGGCCCGAGGCGCAGAGCACCGCCGCCTGAACCGCGAGGATCGTCGGGCGCAATTCCATCCCGACGGAGAGGCCGAAGACGGCCAGCATCGACAGCGTCGCCATCTTCTTCCCTCGGGGCGAGATGGCGCCCGATCTCTCCCAGTCACGGATCGGCGGTCCGAGCACCGGATGGGTGACGAGCCAGCCGTGCAGGCGCTCGGACGAGCGGGCGAAGCAGAAGGCGGCGAGCAGCAGGAAGGGGACCGTCGGCAGCAGCGGCAGGAAGATCCCGAGCACGCCGAAGCCGACCGAGGCGAGGCCCGCAAAGAGCCACAGCAACCGCATCTATGCGCTCGCCAGCGCAGCGATGACGGAGTTGAGCACCAGCCTGCCCTCCATGGTGGCGCGAAGTCGGGTGTTCTCCGTCTCGATCATGCCCATCTCCCGCAGGTCGGCAAGGCGCTGTCGGTCCATCGGTCGACCGGCCAGCGCGGCATGACGCTCGCTGTCCAGGCCCTCGCGAAGTCGGAGCGCCATCATCAGATATTCGAGCGCATGCTCTTCCCGGTCCAGCCTCGAACGTGGCAATTCGCCATTTCCGCTGCGTTCGACCCGGTCGAGCCATTCCCCCGGTGCTTTCGGCGTCTCGGTTGCCCAACGACCGTTCGCGGACGTCAGTCGCCCATGCGCGCCGGGGCCCGCGCCGGCATAGTCGCCGCCGCGCCAGTAAATCAGGTTGTGCCGCGACTCAGCGCCCGGACGTGCGTGGTTCGAAACCTCGTAGGCCGGAAGACCGGCAGCCTCGCACAACTCCTGCGTCAGGGCATACATGTCTGCCGCCAGTTCCTCTTCCGGCAGGCCACGCAGCTTGCCTCGCTTGAAACGTTCGCCGAATGCCGTGCCATCCTCAACTGTAAGTTGATACATCGACAGGTGATCGGCGGCCATCGACAGCGCCTCGGCGAGTTCGCTCCGCCAGTGATCCAGCGTCTGGTCCTGCCGGGCATAGATCAGGTCGAAGCTCACCCGGTCAAAGGTCGACCTCGCCACGTCGAACGCCGCCCGCGCCTCGGCGACGGAATGCAGGCGGCCGAGCTGTCTCAGGTCGGCGTCGTTCAGTGCCTGAATCCCCATCGAGATCCGGTTGACGCCCGCGTCCCGGTAGCCACGGAAGCGGCCGGCTTCGACCGAGCCCGGATTGGCCTCCAACGTGACCTCGAGGTCATTCGCGAACGGCCAGGTCGCGCGCACCGTCTCGAGGATGGCCGCCACGAGGTCCGGCTCCATCAGCGAGGGTGTGCCGCCGCCGAAGAAGACCGAGTTCAGCACCCGGCCCTCGGTCTCGGCACCCAGTCGGCGGATCTCCGAGAGATAGGCGCGCTGCCAGCGGTCCTGATCGATGCTGGCCGCCACATGGGAGTTGAAATCGCAGTAGGGGCATTTCGACTGACAGAACGGCCAGTGCAGGTAAAGCCCGAAGCCGCCGTTCCGCCAGTCGTCCATCGCTACCCCTTGAAGGCTGTCACCTCGATCTCGACCAGCATCTCGGGGCGGATCAGCCCGGCGATGACCATGGTCGCGGCCGGGCTGATCTCGCCCAGCACGTCCCCCAGCACGGGAACCAGCGCCTCGACCAGCGCCGCATCGGTGACCGTATACTGCACCCGCACGATGTCGGCCATCGTGAAACCGGCCTCTTCAAGAACCCGTGCAATGGTTGCGAAGCAGTTCCGGCCCTGGGCCGCGATGCCGTCGGGCATGGCCATCGTCTTGTAGTCGTAGCCGGTGACGCCCGAGACGAAGCACCAGTCGCCCTTCACCACGGCCCGCGAGTAGCCCATCTTCGCCTCGAAGGGCGATCCGCTCGAGATACGTTTCACTTGAAGCATCCGTGCATGAGGTTGCGGAAGGCGCGGGCGCGGTGGCTGATCTCGTTTTTCTCCCAGCGGTCCATCTCGCCGAAAGTCAGTTCGCTGCCGTCGGGCTGGAAGATCGGGTCGTAGCCGTGGCCCTGCTCGCCCCGCATCGGCCAGACGACCTGCCCGGGCATCACGCCCTCGAAGACCTCGTCATGCCCGTCGGGCCAGGCCAGCACCAGCGTGCAGCGGAACTGCGCCTTGCGGGGAAAGGGGGCGCCGATGGCTTCGAGCCTGGCCCAGGTCTCCGTCATCGCCTTCCCGAAATCGCGGCCCGTGGGCGTCATCGCCCAGTCGGCGGTATAGACGCCCGGCGCACCGTCGAGCGCGTCGATGGTGATGCCGGAATCGTCGGCAAGGGTCACCATGTTCGCCGCCTTTGCCGCGGCATGGGCCTTGATGCGGGCGTTGCCCACGAAGGTGGTCTCGGTCTCTTCCGGCTCGGGCAGACCCAGCTCACCCGCCGAAACGACCTCGATCCCGAAGGGCTCGAAGAGATGCTGGATCTCCTCGAGCTTGCCCTTGTTGTGGGTGGCGACGAGCAGGCGGTCGCCCGAGAACTTCCGCGTCATCCGAGCGCGGCCTTCTGCGCGTCCACCAGACCCGCGATGCCAGCCTCGGCGAGATCGAGGAGCTGTCCCATCTCGTCGCGCGAGAAGCTCGCGCCTTCGGCCGACATCTGCACCTCGATCAGGCGATTGCGCCCGGTGAGGACGAAGTTGCCATCGGTGCCCGCAGTCGAATCCTCGGCATAGTCGAGGTCCAGCACCGGCTGGCCCGCGTAGATCCCGCAGGAGACCGCCGCCACATGGTCGACGATCGGGTCCGAGACGATGATCCCCGCCTTCAGAAGCTTGTTCACCGCGAGCCGCAGCGCGACCCAGCCGCCGGTGATCGAGGCGCAGCGCGTGCCGCCATCGGCCTGCAGCACGTCACAATCGATCACGATCTGGCGCTCGCCGAGCGCCGAGCGGTCGACGCCCGCGCGCAGCGCGCGGCCGATCAGGCGCTGGATCTCCTGCGTGCGGCCGCTCTGCTTGCCCGAAGCAGCCTCGCGCCGGTTGCGGGACGTGGTGGCGCGCGGCAGCATCCCGTATTCGGCAGTCACCCAGCCGAGGCCGGTATTCTTCAGGAACGGCGGGGGCTTGTCCTCGATCGAGGCCGAGCAGAGCACATGCGTCTCGCCCATGCGGATGAGGCAAGAGCCCTCGGCATGTTTCATCACGTTGGGCTCGATGGACACCGACCGCATCTGGTCGAGCTTTCTGCCGGAAGGACGCATGGAAAACCTCATGTCTGGAACGCCGCCAGATAGGCCCCCGGCGGCCACGGATGCAACCCTGATCAGGGGCAAGCCCGATTGACGGGCGCGGACGCGGCTCGCTAAAGTCGGCAGTCGCTTGGAAGGCAGCAGCATGAACGACGGCCGCAGGATGCTCTCGGAGATGAACGACCGCTCGCGCGAGGTCTTTCGCCGCGTGGTCGAAGGCTATCTCGCGTCGGGCGATCCCGTGGGCTCGCGCACGCTGACCCGGCACATGTCCGAGAAGGTGAGCGCCGCCACGATCCGCAACGTCATGCAGGATCTGGAATATCTGGGGCTGCTCGACAGCCCGCATGTCTCGGCCGGCCGGATCCCGACCCAGCTCGGCCTGCGGATGTTCGTCGACGGCCTGCTCGAGGTCGGTCAGGTCTCGGACGAGGACCGCGAGCGGATCGACTCGACCTTCGGCGGCAACGAGCATGACGTCGTGTCGCTGCTTGACCGGGTGGGGGCCACGCTGTCCGCCGTGACGCAGGGGGCGAGCCTCGTTCTTGCGCCAAAGCATGAGGCGGCGATCCGTCACATCGAATTTGTGAGCCTCGGGGCGGACCGGGCGCTGGTGGTGCTCGTCTTCGCCGATGGCCATGTCGAGAACCGGGTCTTCCGGCCGCCGTCGGGGCAGACCGCCTCGTCCATGCGCGAGGCCGCCAATTTCCTCAACGCGCTGGTCGAGGGCAGGACGCTCGGAGATCTGCGCCAGACCATCGGGCAGGAGATCACCCGTCGGCGTCAGGAGATCGACGCACTGGCCCATGATCTGGTGCAGAGCGGGCTCGCCGTCTGGGAGAACCCGGGCGAACAGTCGGAGCGGCTGATCGTGAGGGGTCAGTCGAACCTGCTGGAGGGCGGGGCGGAGGCCGCCGACTTCGAGCGGATCCGCACTCTCTTCGACGATCTGGAGCGCAAGCGGGACATCGCCGAATACCTCGAACTGGCCGAGGCCGGCGAAGGCGTGCGCATTTTCATCGGCTCTGAAAACAAGCTTTTCTCACTTTCGGGTTCCTCTCTGGTGGTCTCTCCCTATATGAACGCGGATCGAAAGATCATCGGCGCCATTGGCGTGATCGGCCCGACCCGGCTGAACTACGGCCGCATCGTTCCGATCGTCGACTACACGGCGCAGCTGGTGGGTCGGCTGGTGTCCGACCGCGGCAAGGGATGACGAGCATGACGAACGCAAGGAAAGACGAGATGGCCGAGGACCAGGCACCCCGGGAAGAGACTGTCGAAGCGCCCGAACTCGCGGAAGCGCCGGAGATCGACGAACTCGAGACGCTGCGCGCCGAGCGCGACGAGCTGCGCGACCGCTTCATGCGGGCGCTGGCCGATGCCGAGAACAGCCGCAAGCGGGCCGAGCGCGACCGGCGCGAGGCCGAGCAATATGGCGGCACGCGGCTCGCGCGCGACCTGCTGCCGGTCTATGACAACCTGAGCCGCGCGCTCGAGGTGGCGACCGACGAGCAACGCGCCGCTGCTGCGGCGCTGTTCGAGGGCGTGGAACTGACGCTTCGCGAATTGCGCAACGTGATGAACAAGCATGGCGTGCGCCCGATCACGCCGCAGGTGGGCGATGCCTTCGACCCGCAGCAGCATCAGGCGATGTTCGAGGCGCCGCTGCCGGGGACGAAGGCCGGCCAGATCATCCAGGTGATGACCGAGGGTTTCATGATCCACGACCGGTTGCTGCGCCCGGCGCAGGTGGGTGTCTCGTCGAACACCGGCGCCTGAGCGGCCCTTGGGGGCGCCTGTGGCCGCCCGGGACGGGGGGCTGCGCGCCCCCCGCCCGACCCCGAGGGTCGGGCTCCCCCGCGGGATATTTCTGCGAGAATGAAAGCGGCCTCACGTCAGGAGGGCGCGGAGATCGTAGAGGAGCTTCAGCGCCTCGCGCGGGCTGAGGTCGTCGGGCTGGATCTCGCGCAGCCGCTCTTCCACGGGTGAGGACTTTGGGGCTGCGGGCGCGGGTGCCGGCGGGGCCGCGCGGAAGAGCGGCAGGTCGTCGATCAGCGTCTGTCGCCGTGCGCCGCTCTCGCGCTCGCCCGACTCGAGCGCGTCGAGCACGGTGCGGGCGCGCTCGATCACCGAGGCGGGCAGGCCTGCGAGCCGTGCCACCTGGACCCCGTAGGAACGGTCGGCGGCGCCGCGCCGCACCTCGTGCAGGAAGATCACGTCGCCCTCCCATTCCTTCACCGCGACGGTCGCGTTTTCCACGCCCTTGAGCTTGCCGGCCAGCGCCGTCATCTCGTGGTAATGGGTGGCGAAGAGGGCGCGGCAGCGGTTCCGGTCGTGCAGATGTTCGAGCGTGGCCCAGGCGATGGAGAGCCCGTCCCAGGTGGCGGTGCCGCGGCCGATCTCGTCGAGGATGACGAGGGCGCGGTCGTCGGCCTGGTTCAGGATGGCCGCGGTCTCGACCATCTCGACCATGAAGGTCGAGCGGCCGCGCGCCAGATCGTCGGAGGCGCCGACGCGGCTGAAGATCTGGCTGACGAGGCCGATATGGGCGCGGCGGGCAGGGACGAAGCTGCCCGCCTGCGCGAGGAGCGCGATCAGGGCGTTCTGGCGCAGGAAGGTGGACTTGCCGGCCATGTTCGGCCCGGTGATGAGCCAGACCGCCGGCGTCTCGCCGGTGGAGAGGTCGCAGTGGTTCGCCACGAAGGGCGTGCCGGTGCGGCGCAGGGCCCGCTCGACGACCGGATGGCGCCCGGCCTCGATGGCGAAGGCGCGGCTGTCGTCGATCTCGGGCTCGGTCCAGTCCTCGGCCACCGCGAGGTCTGCGAAGGCCGCGATCAGGTCCAACTCGGCCAGCGCCCGGGCGGCGCGTCCGATCTGGCCCGCGAGATCGAGGATCGCCGTCCGCAGCGCCGCAAAATGCACCTTCTCGAGTTCGAGCGCGCGGTTGCCCGCATTCAGGATCCGCGTCTCGAGTTCCGACAGCTCCACCGTCGTGAAGCGCACCTGCCCGGCGGTGGTCTGGCGGTGGATGAAGCCTTCGGAGAGCGGCGGCGAGAGCATCCTCTCCGCGTGGGTCGAGGTGACCTCGATGAAATAGCCCAGCACGTTGTTGTGCTTGATCTTCAGGCTCGGAATGCCGGTGGTCTCGATGAAGCCTGCCTGCATCGCCGCGATGACGCCGCGACCCTCGTCGCGCAGGCGTCGCGTTTCGTCGAGATCCGCGTCGAAGCCTTGAGCGATGAAGCCGCCGTCGCGCGCGAGCAGCGGCGGCTCGGCCACCAGCGCCTGATCAAGGAGGTCGACCAGCGCCTGGTGGCCGCGGAGCGCCTCCAGCGCCTGGGCGACGAGAGCGGGCGCTTCGGCAGGCATCCGATGCGCGATTTCTTCGGCCTGGGTGAGGCCCGCCCGGATCGCGGCCATGTCGCGGGGGCCGGCGCGGTCGAGCGCCAGCCGCGAGAGGGCGCGGTCCATGTCGGGCACCCGGCGGAGGCTCGCTCGCATCTCCTCGCGCAGGCGCGGCTCCTCGGTGAGCCAGCGCACCGCGGCCAGCCTCTCGTGGATCAGGCCGAGGTCGCGCGTGGGGCTCGAGAGCCGGCGTTCGAGGAGGCGGGCGCCGGGGGCGGTGACGGTGCGGTCCACGGCCCAGAGAAGCGAGCCCTCGCGCCCGCCGGTGAGCGCTTGCGTGATCTCGAGGTTGCGTCGCGTCGCGGCGTCGATCTGGACCGTGCCGCCCGCCACCTCGCGCAGCGGCGGGCGCAGCAGGGGCAGCTTGCCGCGCTGGGTGAGGTCGAGGTAATCGACGAGCGCCCCCATGGCCGAAAGCTCGGCGCGTGTGAAGTTGCCGAAGCTCTCCAGCGTGCCCACGCCGAAGAGCGCGCAGAGCCGCTTCTCGGCCGAAGCGCTGTCGAAGCTCGCCCGCACGAGCGGGGTCAGCGCGCAACCCGTCTCCTCGATCCAGTCGAGCCCCTGCTCGTCGGCCACCAGCAGTTCGCGCGGGGCGAGGCGGGCCAGTTCCGGCATCAGGCGGGGCAGCGGGCAGGGCGTGACCGACAGCTCGCCCGTCGATATGTCGGCCCAGGCCAGCGCCGCCTCGTCGCGGATCTCGGCGAAGGCGCAGAGGAAATTGTGCCGCCGCGCCTCGAGCAGCGTGTCCTCGGTCAGCGTGCCGGGCGTGACGAGACGGACGACCTCTCGCCGGACCACCGACTTCGAGCCGCGCTTCTTCGCCTCGGCCGGATCCTCCATCTGCTCGGCGATGGCCACGCGGAAGCCCTTGCGGATCAGCGTGAGCAGGTAGCCCTCGGCCGCGTGGATGGGCACGCCGCACATGGCGATGTCCTCGCCGCGATGCTTGCCGCGCTTGGTGAGCGCGATGTCGAGCGCCTCGGCGGCAAGCGCCGCGTCGTCGAAGAACATCTCGTAGAAGTCGCCCATCCGGTAGAACAGGATGGCGCCGGGGTGCTGCGCCTTGATCTCCAGATATTGCGCCATCATCGGCGTGACGGTTTCTTCGCTCACTTCCGCTCCCCTTCAGGTCGGCAGACCCTACAAAAGCGCCTCTGCGGGGAAAAGCCGCAAATCCTTGGTGATTGTTGCGGGGGCGGGGCGGCGCTAGAAGGGCCGTGCTTGCACAGGATGGCCCCCTCATGACCAAGACCAAGATCACGCCCGAAGAGGCGCTTCTCTACCATCTGGAACCGACACCCGGGAAGTACGAGATCGTAGCCACCACGCCGATGGCAACGCAGCGCGACCTGAGCCTCGCCTATTCGCCGGGGGTGGCCGTCCCGGTGCAGGCAATCGCCGATGCGCCCGAGACGGTCTATGACTACACGGTCAAGGGCAACATGGTGGCGGTGGTCTCGAACGGGACCGCGATCCTCGGCATGGGCAACCTCGGCGCGATGGCGTCGAAGCCGGTGATGGAGGGCAAGGCGGTGCTCTTCAAGCGGTTCGCCGACGTGAACGCCATCGACATCGAGCTCGACACCGAGGACCCGGACGAGATCATCCAGGCCGTCCGCCTGATGGGGCCGACCTTCGGCGGCATCAACCTCGAGGACATCAAGGCGCCCGAGTGCTTCATCATCGAGCAGCGCCTGAAGGAGATCATGGACATCCCGGTGTTCCATGACGACCAGCACGGCACGGCGGTGATCTGCGCCGCGGGCCTGATCAACGCGCTGGAACTGTCGGGCAAGAAGATCGAGGATTGCCGGATCGTCCTGAACGGCGCGGGGGCTGCGGGGATCGCCTGCCTCGAACTCCTGAAGTCGATGGGTGCGCGCCACGACAACTGCATCATGTGCGACACCAAGGGCGTGATCTGGCAGGGCCGCACCGAGGGCATGAACCAGTGGAAGTCCGCCCATGCGGCGCGGACCGACCTGCGCACGCTGGAGGAAGCGATGGTGGGGGCCGATGTCTTCCTCGGCGTCTCGGCCAAGGGCGCGGTCACGCCCGAGATGGTGCGCAGCATGGCCGACAATCCGGTCATCTTCGCCATGGCCAACCCCGATCCCGAGATCACGCCCGAGGAGGCGCAGGCGGTCCGCGCCGACGCCATCGTGGCCACGGGCCGGTCGGACTACCCGAACCAGGTCAACAACGTGCTGGGCTTCCCCTATCTCTTCCGGGGCGCGCTCGACATTCATGCCCGCGCGATCAACGACGAGATGAAGATCGCCTGCGCCCGGGCGCTGGCGCAACTCGCGCGCGAGGACGTGCCGGACGAGGTGGCGATGGCCTACGGGCGCAAGCTCTCGTTCGGGCGCGACTACATCATTCCCACGCCCTTCGATCCGCGGCTGATCTACACGATCCCGCCCGCGGTGGCGAAGGCCGGGATGGACACCGGTGTCGCGCGGCGGCCGATCATCGACCTTCAGGGCTACGAGCTGACACTGAAGTCGCGGATGGATCCGACCGCCTCGATCCTGCAGGGCATCCACGCCCGGGCCAAGGCGGCGCAGGCGCGCATGATCTTCGCCGAGGGCGACGACCCGCGCGTCCTCCGCGCGGCCGTGGCCTATCAGCGCGCCGGGATGGGCAAGGCGCTCGTCGTGGGGCGCGAGCAGGACGTGCGAGAAAAGCTCGAGGCAACGGGGCTCGGCGATGCCGTGCGCGAGCTTGAGGTGGTGAACGCCGCCAATTCGCGCCATCTCGATGCCTACAAGAGCTTCCTCTACCACCGTCTCCAGCGTGGCGGCTTCGACAGCTACGACATCCAGCGGCTCGCCACGCGCGACCGGCACGTCTTCTCGGCGCTGATGCTGGCGCATGGACACGGCGACGGGCTGGTGACGGGCGCCACCCGGAAGTCGGCCTATGTGATGCAGCTCATCAACCACGTCTTCGACGCCAAGGCCTCGGACGGGGCGGTGGGTGTCACGGCGCTTCTGCACAAGGGGCGCATCGTTCTGATCGCCGACACGCTGGTCCATGAGTGGCCGGAGGCCGAGGATCTGGCCAACATCGCGATCAAGTCGGCACGGGTGGCGCGGAACCTCGGGCTTGAGCCGCGGGTGGCCTTCGTCTCGTTCTCGACCTTTGGCTATCCCGTCTCGGAGCGCGCGGCCAAGATGGGAGCGGCCTCTCGGGTGCTCGACGGGATGAAGGTCGATTTCGAGTACGAAGGTGAGATGACCGTCGATGTCGCGCTGAACAAGGCCGCGATGGCGCAATATCCCTTCTGCCGGCTGACCGGGCCTGCCAATATCCTCGTGGTTCCGGCGCGGCACTCGGCCTCGATCTCGATCAAGCTCATGCAGGAGATGGCGGGGGCGACGGTGATCGGCCCGATCCTGACCGGCGTGTCGAAGCCGATCCAGATCTGCGGCGTGAACTCGACGGTGAACGACATCCTCAACATGGCGGTGATGGCCGCCTGCAAGGTGGGCTGATGCTGCTCAATCTCGGCTCGATCAACATCGACCACGTCTACCGGGTGCCGCATCTGCCGGCGCCCGGCGAGACGCTCGAGGCCGAGACCCATGCCGTCGTTCTGGGCGGGAAGGGCGCGAACCAGTCGGTCGCCGCGGCGCGGGCCGGGGCGCGGGTGCTGCACATCGGCGCGGTCGGCGCCGAGGGAGGATGGGCGCGCGAGGCGATGGCGGGCTACGGCGTGGACGTGACGCATGTCGCGCTGCGCGAGGGACCCTCGGGTCACGCCATCATCAACGTGGACCACCAGGGCGAGAACGCCATCGTGATCTTTCCCGGTGCGAACCGGACCCTTGGCGAGGGCGAGCTTGCGGCCGCTCTGGCGGGCGCGGGGCCGGGGGACACGATGCTCCTTCAGAACGAGACCTCGGGTCAGGTGGAGGCGGCGCGGCTCGCGGCCGGGCAGGGCCTCAGGGTGGTCTACTCGGCCGCGCCCTTCGAGATCGGGGCAGTTCGCGCGGTCCTGCCTTTCGTCACTCTGCTGGTGATGAACGAGGGCGAGGCTGCGGCGCTGAGGGCTGCGCTGGGCGCGCTGCCAGAGGTCGAGATGATCGTGACCCGCGGCGCGAAGGGGGCCGAGTGGCTGCGCCCGGGTCAGGGCACGATCTCTGTCCCGGCCTTCCCGGTGACGCCAGTCGATACGGTGGGCGCGGGCGACTGTTTCACGGGAAACCTCGCGGCGGCTCTGGATGCAGGGCATGCGCCGGAGCAGGCCATGCGCCGCGCCGCCGCGGCCGCGGCGATCCAGGTCACGCGCAAGGGCGCTGCCGATGCCATGCCCACAGCGGCGGAGGTGGAGGCTCTCCTCCGCTGACGTTCAGTGCCCGACGAAGGGCGCGTCGGCGCCCCAGAGCTCGCGCACCCTCTCGTCCCGCCCGCAGGCGTCCCGGTAGAGATCATAGGCCGAGGCCTGCCTGCGGGGTCCGAAGCGCGTCAGGATCAGCCGGTCTCCCTTGTAGTAGTCCTGGTGATACTCCTCGGCCGGCCAGAACCGGGTGAAGGGTTCGATCGCCGTCACCACCTCCTGCCCCAGTGCCCGTTGCGCCTGCGCCTTGGCCGCTTCCGCCTGCCGCTGCTCCTGCGGAGTGGCGGGGAAGATGGCCGTCCGGTAACTCTCGCCGCGGTCGCAGAACTGCCCGCCCGCGTCCGTCGGATCGACCGAGCGGAAGAAGAGGTTCATGAGCTGGGCGTAGCTGACCACGCTGTCGTCATAGCGGATCTCGGCGGCCTCGTAGTGGCCGGTGCCGCCGCGGCTCACCTGCTTGTAGGTCGGCTGCTGTACCGTGCCTCCGGTGTAGCCCGAGATCACCTCGGACACGCCCTTCACCTTCTCGAAATCCGCCTCGACGCACCAGAAACAGCCGCCGGCGACATAGGCCTTGCGCTCGGCGGCCTCGGCGGCCCCGGCCGTCAGCAGGAAAATCAGAAGCAGTTTCGTCATTGTGGTTCCTCCTGTCCCGAGCATGGGCGCCAGGCCCGCCTGCTGCAACTCACCGGGGCGTGAGGCGCCCCTCTGCCGGTTCACCTCTTGGCTCGAAGCGCCGGCGGGTCTAGCGTCAGCCGAAGCCGGAGGAACGGATGCAGGAACACGTCACCACTCACCAGGCCGAGGAAGATTCCCGGAACGAGACCATCCGGATCTGGCTGAACGGCCGGATCCTGCCCAGGGCGGAGGCGCTGGTCTCGGTCTACGATGCCGGCTTCATGCTGGGCGATGGCGTCTGGGAGGGGCTGCGGCTCTACGAGGGTCGCTGGGCCTTCCTTGACGAGCATCTCGACAGGCTGTTCGAGGCGGCGCTCGCCATCGATCTCGACATCGGCATGGACCGGGATGCGATCCGGCAGGCGCTTCTCGACACGGCGGACGCCAACGGGATGCAGACCGACGCCCATGCGCGGTTGATGGTGACGCGCGGGGTCAAGACGCGTCCGTTCCAGCATCCGTCACTGTCGCGGCAGGGGCCGACGGTCGCGATCATCATGGAGCACTCGAAGCCGAAGATCCCGCGCCCGATCCGGCTGGCGACCGTGCCGCACATCCGCGGCCTGCCGATGAGCCAGGATCCGAAGCTCAACTCGCATTCCAAGCTGAACTGCATCCTGGCCTGCATCGCGGCCGAGAAGGCGGGGGCGGACGAGGCGCTGATGCTCGACATCCATGGGTTCGTGAACACCACCAACGCCTGCAACTTCTTCATCGTGAGAAAGGGCGAGGTCTGGACCTCGACAGGGGACTACTGCATGAACGGCATCACGCGCCGGAAAGTCGTCCAGATCTGCCGTGAGGCGGGCATTCCCGTGTTCGAGAAGAACTTCTCGCTGGTCGAGACATATTCCGCGGACGAGGCCTTCCTCACCGGCACCTTCGGCGCGCAGACACCGGTGGGCGAGATCGACGGACGAAGGATAGGCAGCGGCGACATGGGTCCGATGACCGAGCGGATCCGCGGGCTCTACAAGGAACTGGTGGCGGCATGAGGATCGCGATGTGGTCCGGCCCGAGGAACCTCTCCACGGCCATGATGTATGCCTTCGCGGCACGAGGCGACTGCGGCATCTGGGACGAGCCGTTCTATGCCGCCTATCTGAAGGCTACGGGAAGCGACCACCCGATGCGGTCCGAGATCATTGCGGCCCACGAAACCGATCCGGCCATTATCGCATCGCGATGCGCGGGAGATGCGCCGGGGGGCGAGCGCCTGTTTTACCAGAAGCACATGACGCTGCACCTGATCCCGGGCTTCGACCGTGGATTCATGCGCTCCTGCGAAAATGTTTTCCTGATCCGCCACCCCGCGCGGGTGGTTGCAAGCTATGCGCGCAAGCGTGAAGGCCCCACCCTTGCCGACATCGGCTTCCGGCAGCAGGCGGACCTGTTTGACGAGGTGGCGACCTCGCTCGGCCGTCCGCCCCTCGTGATCGACAGCGCGGACATCCGGGACGATCCGCGCGGCATGCTGTCGTCCCTGTGCAAGGCGCTGGGCATTCCCTTTACCGACGCGATGCTGAGTTGGCCCGCCGGAGGACATCCCCTCGACGGGATCTGGGCCTCGCACTGGTATGGCGCGGTCCATCTCTCGACCGGCTTCGACCAGCCGGAGGGCCCGCTGCCCGAGTTGTCGCCGCAGTATGCGGATCTGGCGCAGCAGGCCCTTCCGTTCTACGAGAAACTGGCGGCCTACCGCCTCACGCGGTGAGGTCCTCGACCTCGCGCACCTCGGCGTCCGACAGGTTCAGCCGCCCGCGCAGCGTGCAGAGATACGCGCGGTTGGCGCTGGTCGTGGGATCGACCGCCGCGCGCGAGGCGAGGTAGAACTGCTCGGCCGTTTCCTGATCGCGCACCCGCTCGAGCAGCCGATCCAGCGGCTGCGGATGGGCGATCTCGCGCTCCACCAGACGGCGATCGTCGTCATCGGCGCCGCCGGCATCGAGCTGCTCGACGATCCGCCGACGCTCTTCCATCGAGATTGCCCCGTCTGCCCAGGCGGCGGCGACCATGCCCTGCAGCAGCAGAAGCGCCTTCGCATCCGAAATCATGTCTTCGGGCGACTGGTCAGGCGCCACGTCGTGCTGCGTCGCCTGCGCATTTCCCGCCGAGTGGCCACCCTGACCCGTCAGGTTGTCGATGACGCCCCCGATCATGCCGCCGATGCTGCCCGAGCCACTGGCCCCGCTGCGGTGCGTGCGCGACTGATTGTCCTGCCACGCGCGGTAGGCCATGTAGGCCAGCGCCGCCAGTCCCGCCTTCTTGCTCACGCTCGATCCGAGAACCGCGGCCGATCCGAGTCCTCCCGCCCGGCCACCGCGGCCAGCCATGCGCGATGCCAGCATCAACCCGAGGACTTTCTTGAGGCTCATTGTCAGGGTCTCCTCTCCCGTCGGAAAGGAGGTCAACCGGCGCCGCAGGGCGCCGGTTCCGCGATTTCGCCTCTCAGCCCTTCACGCGTGCGTTGCGGGTCGCGATCAACTTCAACCTGAGCGCGTTCAGCCGGATGAATCCGGCGGCGTCCTTCTGGTCGTAGGCGCCCGCGTCCTCCTCGAAGGTGACGTGCTTCTCGGAGTAGAGCGAATGCTCCGACCAGCGGGCGACGGTCCGGGCGAACCCCTTGTAGAGCTTGACGCGCACGGTGCCGGTGACATGCTCCTGCGACTTGTCGATCAGCGCCTGCAGCATCTCGCGCTCGGGGCTGTACCAGAAGCCGTTGTAGATCAGCTCTGCATAGCGCGGCATGATCGAATCCTTCAGGTGCCCTGCGCCGGAGTCGAGCGTGATCTGCTCGATGCCACGATGAGCTTCCAGCAGGATCGTGCCGCCGGGGGTTTCGTAGATCCCGCGCGACTTCATGCCGACGAAACGGTTTTCCACGAGGTCCAGACGGCCGACGCCGTGCTTGCCGCCAAGCTCGTTGAGCTTCGTCAGGATCGTCGCGGGCGACATGGCCTCGCCGTTGATCGCCACGGCGTCGCCCTTCTCGAAGGTGATCTCGACGAATTCGGGCGCGTCCGGCGCCTTCTCCGGATCGACGGTGCGCTGGTAAACGTAGTCTGGCGCTTCCTCGCCCGGGTTCTCCAGCACGCGGCCCTCGGAGGAGGTGTGCAGCAGGTTCGCATCGACCGAGAACGGCGCCTCGCCGCGCTTGTTCTTGGCAATCGGGATCTGGTTCTGCTCGGCGAACTCGATCAGCTTCGTCCGCGAAGTCAGGTCCCATTCCCGCCACGGCGCGATGACCTTGATCGACGGGTTCAGCGCATAGGCCGTCAGCTCGAACCGCACCTGGTCGTTGCCCTTGCCGGTCGCGCCGTGCGCCACGGCGTCGGCGCCGGTCATCTCGGCGATCTCGACCAGACGCTTGGCGATCAGCGGGCGCGCGATCGAAGTTCCGAGCAGGTACAGCCCTTCGTAGAGAGCGTTCGCCCGGAACATCGGGAAGACGAAGTCGCGCACGAATTCCTCGCGCACGTCCTCGATGAAGATGTTTTCCGGCTTGATGCCCAACATCACCGCCTTCTCGCGCGCGGGCTCCAGTTCCTCGCCCTGGCCGAGGTCGGCGGTGAAGGTGACGACCTCGCAGCCGTATTCGGTCTGCAGCCATTTCAGGATGATCGAGGTGTCGAGCCCGCCGGAATAGGCAAGGACGACTTTCTTCGGGGCGGACATGGGAGGGCTCCAATCGCGGAAAACTTCGTGCGCCGGTCTAGTGAAGTTTGGCCTTGCAAACAAGGGGCGCCCCGTGGCGCAGCCTTTGCGAAGCGGCTAGGGTGCGCGCATGACCCAGTTTGCCGAAAACGCCCGCTCCGCCACCCGCGCCCTGCGGGACCTGTTTCCCGCGACGCCGCTCCAGCGCAACGACCATCTCTCGGCCCGCTATGGCGCCGAGATCTGGCTGAAGCGCGAGGATCTGACGCCGGTGCGCAGCTACAAGCTGCGCGGCGCCTTCACGGCCATGCGCAAGGTGCGGGACACCCGGCCGGACCAGCGTTCCTTCGTCTGTGCCTCGGCCGGGAATCATGCACAGGGCGTGGCCTATGCCTGCCGCCATTTCGGCGTGAAGGGCACGATCTTCATGCCGGTGACCACGCCGCAGCAGAAGATCGACAAGACGCGGACCTTCGGGGGTGACGCGATCGAGATCGTCCTGACGGGCGACTATTTCGACCAGACGCTGGCGGCGGCGCAGGCGTGGTGCGCCGAGCAGGGCGCCCATTTCCTCGCCCCGTTTGACGATGCGGACGTGATCGAGGGCCAGGCCAGCGTGGCTGTCGAGATGCTGGACCAGCTCGGCCGGGCGCCGGATCTGGTCGTTCTGCCGGTGGGCGGCGGCGGACTTGCCGCCGGAGTGACCGGCTTCCTGCGTGCCGAGGCGCCCGAGACCCGGTTCCGCTTCGTCGAACCCCTGGGCGGGGCGAGCTTCAAGGCAGCCCTCGACGCCGGGAGCCCGGTGGCCCTGCCGCGCGTCAACAGCTTCGTCGATGGAGCGGCGGTGGCCCGCATCGGCGCGATGCCGTTCTCGCGTCTCGGCTGGGTGGACCCTTCCGCGGTGCATCTCGCCCCCGAGGATCGGATCTGCATCACCATGCTCGAGATGCTGAACGTCGAGGGGATCGTGCTCGAGCCCGCCGGGGCGCTGTCCGTCGACGTGCTGCCGGAACTGGCGGAAGAGATCCGCGGCCGCACCGTCGTCTGCGTCACCTCGGGCGGAAATTTCGATTTCGAGCGGCTGCCCGAGGTGAAGGAGCGTGCCCAGCGGTTCTCGGGCCTCAAGAAGTACTTCATCCTCCGGATGCCCCAGCGTCCCGGGGCCTTGCGCGAATTCCTGATGATGCTGGGGCCGGACGACGACATCGCCCGCTTCGAGTATCTGAAGAAGTCCGCGCGCAACTTCGGATCGGTCCTGATCGGCATCGAGACCAGGAAGGCCGAGAACTTCTCGCGCCTCGCCGAAGTGATGGCGGCGGCCGGGCTCAACTATCGCGACATCACCGGCGACGAGGCCCTGGCCGAGTTCCTCGTCTAGGGCTGCCCGACAGAGCCAAGCCGCTCGATGAATTCCATCCGGGCGAGGCGGTAGCTGTTGATCAGCATGCCAAGATCAACCTCGGAGCCGCGTCCTTCCGCGGCCAGCGTCTCGCCGTCCTGACAGAGGCGCGCGACGGTGGTGAAGCCGAGGTTCAGCGCGGAGCCCTTGAGGAAGTGAAGAAGTTCTTCCAGGGCCGGTTCCGCACCGGACGACAGGGACCGGATCGACTGGTCCGTCTCCTCGAGAAACATCTGGACCACTTCGTCGAATCCGTCTTCTCCGACCTCGCCGCGCAGATCCGCGACCCTCTTCCAATCGATCATCCTGTCCGTCCCAAGCCCACGAGGCCAGACTGGATGCGCGGCATTAACGAAGCATGACCGCAAGCGCCCCGCTTTCGTAGCTTTTGAGGCTTCATTCTCCGTTAAGTCGCGCCTGCCTAGCATCGTCTCCCATAACTTGCAGAGAGGCTGTCTTGCCTGCCCTATCCCTTCCGATTGCCGACCCTGGCCTGCGCAGCCCGCCTGCGACCCCGAGGCATGTGCTGGTGGTCGATGACAGCCGCGCGCAGCGGCGGTTGCTGTCGCTCTGCCTTCGGCGCTGGGGCTACAGGGTGAGCGAGGCCGCTTCCGCGACCGAGGCACTGGATCTCTGCCGGACGGCGGGCGTCGACATCGTCCTGAGCGACTGGATGATGCCCGGCATTTCCGGACTCGAGCTGTGCCGCCGCATCCGGGCACTGCCGCGCGAGGGCTACTGCTATTTCATCCTGCTCACCTCCCGGTCCGGAACGGGCGAGGTCGTGGACGGGCTTGACTGCGGGGCCGACGACTACCTCGTGAAGCCGGCGGCTTCGGACGAGTTGCGCGCGAGGCTGCGGGCGGGCGAGCGCGTGCTCCTCATGCAGGCGGAACTGGTGGACAAGAACCACCTGCTCGAAACCGCCTTCGGGCAGTTGCGCAAGATCTACGACTCGCTCGACCGGGATCTGGTTGAGGCGAGAAAGCTGCAGCAGTCCCTCGCGCGGGAACGGCACCGCCGCTTCGGCAACTCGATGGCGACGCTGCTCATGCGGCCCTCCGGACATGTCGGGGGGGATCTGGTCGGATCCTTCGAGATCGCGCGGGGGCGGGTCGCGATCTATTCGATCGACGTCTCGGGACATGGCGTCGCCTCAGCGCTGATGACCGCGCGTCTGGCGGGCCTCCTGTCGGGCGTCTCGCCCGATCAGAACTTCGCGCTGACCGGCGGCAATTGCTATCGCTGCAAGGGTCGCCAGACCTGGCCGCCGGAAATGGTGGCAAGCCGTTTCAATCGCATGATGCTCGAGGACCTGAGGGTCGAGCAGTATTTCACCATGGCCTATGCCGAGATCGACCTCGAGACCGGGCAGATCGACCTCGTTCAGGCCGGCCACCCCCATCCCGCCCTGCTTCGGGCGGACGGGACGGTCGAGATGCTGGGACAGGGCGGTCCGCCGGTCGGCCTGCTGCCCGAGGTCGTGTATGAGCGGGTCGGATCCCGCCTTGGCCCGGGCGACCGGCTGTTTCTCCTGTCCGATGGCATCACGGAATGTCCCGACGCAGGTGGCCACGAACTCGGCGAGCAGGGCCTTGCCGCCCTGCTGCAGGCCAATGCCGGCCTTGAAGCGGACGCGCTGATGGAGGCCCTGCTGTGGAACCTTCACGAGCGGAGCGGAGGCGCAGACCTTCGCGACGACGTTTCGGGAGTGCTCTTCGAATTTCATCCCTGAGCGCGAGAGGCGGCGTAGCCGGACGGTCCGGATCCGCATCGCATCGGCGGACAGGACCTCGCCAGTCCTGTTCCGCACGGATCCGCCCGCCGCAGGTCTTCCTCGGGAACCGACGGCGGATCCTGCTGGCCGTGTTCAGCGCAGCGCACGCGCCAGCAAGGCTCGGTCGCCCGGGTTGCCGAGCCGGACCAGAGCCTCCTCGGCCGGCAACCAGACGGCGTGATGCCCGGCCTCGGTCGGCGGGCCTAGGCGCCGGATCGGGCGGGCCGTATAGACCGCGCAGAGCTTCTCGGCCCAGAGATCGTATTCCGGCATATAGGTGAAGCGGCGGAAGGCGCCGATCCGGCGGATCTCGCCGATGCGCCAGCCGGTCTCCTCCATCACCTCGCGATGCAGGGCCGCCACGGGGTGCTCGCCCGGGTCTATTCCGCCGCCCGGCAGCTGAAACTCCGGCACCGGCTCTTCCTGGAAGGTCGTGAGGATGTCACGGCCGCTCATCAGCACCGCGTAGACCCCGGGCCTGCGCTTGTAGCGACGGCCTGCACTTACCGTCTCGCCGTACCGCCTGATCATCCGCTCTTGGTCCACCCGTTGTTCCGCCTATATTGTGGCGGTATGCCAAGGCTCATGCCTCAAGGAAACCCCATGACCATCGGTTCGAAGATCGCCTGGGACGATACCGTCCTGCCTTTCCAGCTTGACCGCTCGGACATCCGCGGCCGCGTCGTGCGGCTGGACGGCGTGCTCGAGGAGGTGCTGTCGAAGCATGACTACCCGCCGCAGATCGAGGCGCTGGTGGCCGAGGCCTCTCTGCTGACGGCCCTCATCGGTCAGGCCATCAAGCTGCGCTGGAAGCTGTCGTTGCAGATCCGCGGCAACGGCGCGGTGCGCATGATCGCCACGGACTACTACGGACCCGCCGAGGACGGGCAGCCGGCGCGCATCCGCGCCTATGCCAGTTTCGTGGCCGAGGACCTCCGGCCCGGCGCGCCGGCCTTCGATCAACTGGGCGAGGGCTATTTCGCCATCCTGATCGATCAGGGACAGGGGATGGTGCCCTACCAGGGCATCACGCCCATCGCCGGAGGCTCGCTCACCGCCTGCGCCGAGACCTATTTCGCGCAGTCCGAGCAGCTGCCGACCCGGTTCGCCCTGTCCTTCGGGCTGTCCACCGCCAGTGGCGCGACCCACTGGCGCGGCGGCGGCGTGATGCTTCAGCACATGCCCAAGGCCTCGCCGGGCGTGGCGGGCGAAGGCGGCTCGGGCGAGGGTGGCCTCCTGCAGCATCAAGACCTGCTCGACGGCGACGAGGGCGAGAACTGGACCCGGGTGAACCTGCTCCTTGACACGGTCGAGGATCTGGAACTGGTGGGTCCGTCCGTCCAGCCGCCGGACCTGCTCGTGCGGCTCTTCCACGAGGAGACGCCGCGGGTGTTCGAGGCGCAGACGCTGCGCTTCGGCTGTTCCTGCTCGGCCGACCGGGTGCGCGAGTCGCTCTCGATCTACTCGCCCGAGGAGATCGCCGAGATGACGACCGAGGAGGGCATCCTCACCGCCGACTGCCAGTTCTGCGGCGCGCATTACGAGTTCGACCCCGCAACGCTCGGAACAGGGGCGAGGAGCGACGATGCCTGAGGCGCTGCGCCGCGCGCTGGAGAGCGGCGGCGCCGCCTCGTCCGACCATGACCTCGATCCCGGCATGGTGCTGCCGCCCGAGCGCCGCCTGCGCGCGGCGGCGGTGCTGGTGCCTGTCTGGCAACGCGAGGGCGGGGCGCAGGTCATCCTGACCAAGCGCGCCTCGCATCTCGCGCATCATCCGGGACAGATCGCCTTCCCGGGCGGCAAGATCGACCCGGAGGATGCGAGCGCCGAGGCCGCGGCGCTGCGCGAGGCGCGCGAGGAGATCGGCCTGCCCGAGACGCAGGTCCACCTGATTGGCAGGCTTCCGTCGCATGAGACGGTGACGGGCTATACCGTCGTTCCGGTGCTGGCGCAGGTGCACGGCGACTTCGTTCCCGTCCTGCAGGAGGCCGAGGTGGAGGAGGCCTTCACCGTCCCGCTCTCGCATGTGCTGGACCTCGCACGCTACCGGGTGGAGAGGCGGCTCTGGCGCGGCGGGTGGCGCAGCTACTACGTCGTGCCCTATGGGCCCTACTACATCTGGGGGGCGACCGCGCGCATCCTGCGGGGCTTCGCCGAGAGGATGCAGCCGTGAGGATTACAGGCGACTGGCTCTCGCAGCCGGGGACGCAGACGCTTTGTGCCGTGCTGGACGAGGCGGGCCATCGGGCCCTTTTCGTCGGGGGCTGCGTCCGGAACGCGCTGCTCGGCCAACCCGTCGCCGATCTGGATCTTGCGACCGACGCGCTGCCCGAACGGGTCTCCGCCCTCGCCTCTGCCGCGGGGCTGAAGGTGGTGCCGACGGGGATCGAGCATGGCACCGTCACCGTGGTCGCGGACGGCGTGCCGCACGAGGTGACGACCTTCCGCCGCGACGTCGAGACCTTCGGACGGCATGCCGTCGTGGCCTTCTCGGACGATGTGGCCGAGGATGCCGCGCGGCGCGACTTCACGATGAACGCGCTCTATGCCGAGATTTCCGGGACGGTCATCGACCCGCTCGGCGGGCTTCCCGACCTCATTGCTCGCCGGGTGCGTTTCGTCGGCGACCCGATCCGGCGGATCGAGGAGGATTACCTGCGCATCCTCCGCTTCTTCCGTTTCCACGCGATCTACGGCGATCCCGCGGGCGGGCTCGACGCCGAGGGTCTCGCCGCCTGCGCGGCGCGGGTGGAAGGGATCGGCCATCTCTCGCGGGAGCGGGTCGGCGCCGAGATGCGCAAGCTGCTCGGCGCCGCGGATCCTGCGCCTGCCGTCGCCGCGATGGAGAGGGCGGGGGTGCTCGCCCCCGTCCTTCCGGGGGCCGAGTCCCGGACGCTTCCCGTGCTGGTGCATCTCGAGGCCGGTCGCGAGCCGGACTGGCTCGTGCGCCTCGCGAGCCTTGGCGGCGAGGACGCAGCCGGGCACCTGCGCCTGTCGCGCGCCGACGCGCAGTCGCTGGAGAAGCTGCTTTCCGCAGTGGTCGAGGAAGCGCCGCCTGCCGAGCGGGGCTATCGGCTGGGCGCGCGGCTGGGCGCGGGCGCGGTGCTCTTGCGGGCGGCCCTGACCGCGACTGCGCCTCCCGAGGGTTGGGAGGCGGCGGTGGCAAGGGGTGCCGACGCGCGTTTTCCCGTCAGGGCCGCCGACCTCATGCCCGCCCTCTGCGGACCGGCGCTGGGCGCGCGCCTTCGGGAACTCGAGGAGCGCTGGATCGCCTCGGGCTTCCGGCTCGACCGCGAGGCCCTGCTGGCCTGAATCTGCGCATTTCCTTCACAGGGAAGAAGTCTATATCTTGGCGGCATTCACGAGGCCCCCGATGTTCCGCTTCTTCGAGAACCTGGTCGATCCCTATGCGCCATGGGACCGGACCGACACGCCACCGCGCCGCCTGTGGCCGTTCCTGAAGGAGTATGTGCAACCCTTCCGGAAGGTGTTCGCGATCACCGGCCTGATGTCGGTGCTGAATGCGTCGGTCGAGGTGCTGCTGATCTGGTATGTGGGCCGCCTCGTGGACCTGCTGGCCGAGGGCGCGCCGCAGGAGGTCTGGGCGAGTCACGGGACGGAGATCGTGGCGGTGGCGCTGGCGATCCTGTTGATCCGGCCGCTGGTGGCCGGGGTGGACGTGGCGCTTCTGCACAACACGATCCTGCCGAACTTCGGCACTCTGATCCGCTGGCGCGCGCACAACCACGTCCTGCGCCAGCCCGTCGGCTGGTTCGAGAGCGATTTCGCCGGCCGGATTGCCAACCGGATCATGCAGACACCGCCCGCGGCGGGCGATGCCGTCTTCCAGACCTTCGACGCGGGCGCCTTCGCCATCACCACCGTGATCGGCGCCGTGGCCGTGCTGGCGGATGCCGACCCGCGGCTCACGCTGCCGCTTATCCTGTGGTTCGCGCTCTATGCCCTTCTCGTGCGCTGGACGATCCGCCATGCCGGCCCGGCGGCCAAGGCTTCGTCCGACGCGCGCTCGGCCGTCACGGGCCGGGTGGTCGACGCCTATACCAACATCCATTCGGTGAAGCTCTTCGCCCACCACGACCGCGAGCTGTCCTATGCCCGTGAGGCCATCGAGACGGCCCGCACCACCTTCCAGCGCGAGATGCGGATCATCACACGGATGGACGTGGCGCTGACGGTCCTGAACGGCGCGCTGATCACCTCGGTCACGGGCTGGGCGATCCTGCTGTGGTATCAGGGGCAGGCGAGCGTGGGCATCGTGGCGGCCTCGACGGCGCTGGTGCTGCGACTGAACAACATGACCTACTGGATCATGTGGGCCACGAGTTCGCTCGTGCAGGCGCTGGGCGTGGTGGCCGAGGGGATGGAGACCATCGCCCAGCCCATCGGGCTCGTGGACCGTTCCGGCGCGCGGCCGCTGCGGCTGACCTCGGGCAGCATCGCCCTCGAGGAGGTCTCGCATCACTACGGCCGCGGCTCGGGCGGGCTCGATCGGGTGACGCTGACGATCGCGCCGGGCGAGAAGGTGGGGATTGTCGGCCGCTCGGGCGCGGGGAAATCCACGCTCGTGAAGCTCATGCTGCGCTTCTACGACCCCGAGCGCGGGCAGATCCGCATCGACGGGCAGGACGTGACCGAGGTGACGCAGGAAAGCCTGCGCCGCGCAATCGGCATGGTGCAGCAGGATTCCAGCCTCCTGCACCGGTCGGTGCGCGACAACATCCTCTACGGCCGCCCGGATGCCAGCGAGGAGGAGATGATCCTCGCCGCGCAGCGGGCCGAGGCGCATGACTTCATCCTGACACTCGAGGATCCCGAAGGCCGGCGCGGCTACGACGCCCATGTGGGCGAGCGCGGCGTGAAGCTCTCGGGCGGTCAGCGCCAGCGGATCGGGCTCGCGCGCGTCATGCTGAAGGACGCGCCGATCCTCATCCTCGACGAGGCCACCTCGGCGCTGGACAGCGAGGTCGAGGCTGCCATCCAGGAGACTCTCTACCGGGTGATGGAGGGCAAGACGGTCATTGCCATCGCCCACCGGCTCTCGACCATCGCAGCCATGGACCGCATCGTCGTGCTCGAAGAGGGGCGCGTCGCCGAGACGGGAAGCCACAGCGAACTTCTGGCCAAGGGCGGGCTCTATGCCCGGTTCTGGACCCGGCAGTCGGGCGGCTTCATCGGCACCGAGGACGCGGCGGAATGAGACTTATCCGGCTCGGCAGCCTGATCGACGCCTTCCGACCGGCGGAAGGGCCGCCGCCGCAGAAGCTCGGCGCCTTCATGCGCTGGTGCCTGCGCGGTTCGTGGCCGATGCTCTCGGTGGCCGCGGTCCTGTCCGCGCTCGCCGGCACTTTCGAAGTCGTGTCGGCCATGATCATCGGCTGGGTCATCGACGCGGCCGTGGCCTCGGGACCCGCAGGCTTCTTTGCCGAGCACGTGGGGCTGCTCGCCCTCTTCCTTGCCTTCTACCTCTTCCTGCGGCCGCTCTCGTTCGGCCTCTCCTCGGCCTCTAACGCCATCGTCATCGGCCCTAACGTCCTGCCGCTGGTGCTGAGCCGGCTTCACCGCTGGACATTGGGACAGGCGGTGACCTTCTTCGACAACGACTTCGCCGGCCGCATCGCGCAGAAGCAGATGCAGGCGGCCCGCGCCGTCACCGACGCCGTGACCGAGATCATCAACACGGTGGCCTTCGCTTTGGCCTCGGTCGTAGCATCGGCACTCTACCTCCTGTCGGTGGACTGGCGGGTTGCCGCGGCGCTGGGCCTCTGGCTCGTGGCCTACCTCGGCCTCATCCGCTATTACCTGCCCAGGGTGCGCGAGAATTCCGCCGCCCGCGCCTCGGCCCGCGCCATGGTCTCGGGGCAGGTGGTGGACACGATCACCAACATCAAGACGGTAAAGCTCTTCGCCCATGCCGCCTTCGAGGATCAGGTGGCGCTGCGGGCGATGGAGAGCTTCCGCGAGCGCTCGCTCGAGTTCGGCGTGATCTCGACCTGGTTCCGCTCTGCGCTGATGACGCTCTCGGGGCTCTTGCCGGTGCTGCTGATCGGGGGGACGCTCCTTCTGTGGCAACGGGGCGAGGCCACCGCGGGTGCCATCGCTGCGGCGGGCGCCATCGCCATGCGCATCTCGCAGATGTCGGGCTGGGTGAGCTTCACGCTGATGTCGATCTACACCTCGGTCGGCGAGGTCGAGGACGGGATGCGCACCCTCTCGGTGCCCCACGCGCTGCCCGACCGCCCGGGCGCCGCCATGCTTGCGCGGGTCGAGGGAGAGATCCGCTTCGACCGTGTGAGTTTCGCCTACGGGCGCGGCGTCGGGGGTCTCCGCGAGCTCGACCTGACCGTGCGGCCGGGCGAGAAGCTCGGCATCGTGGGCGCCTCGGGGGCCGGCAAATCCACGCTCGTCTCGCTGCTCCTCCGGCTCTACGACCCCGAGGAGGGGCGGGTGCTGGTTGACGGGCAGGACCTGCGCAGTATCACGCAGGAGAGCCTGCGCCGGCAGATCGCGATGGTCACGCAGGAAACCGCGATGTTCAACCGCTCGGCGCGGGACAACATCATGTATGGCCGCCCGGATGCGACCGAGGACGAGATGATCGCCGCCGCCCGCGCGGCGGAGGCCGACGACTTCATCGTCAGCATGGCGGACCACTCCGGCCGCCACGGCTATGACGCCTTCCTGGGCGAGCGCGGGGTCAAGTTGTCGGGCGGGCAGCGGCAGCGGATCGCGCTGGCGCGCGCGTTCCTCAAGGACGCACCGATCCTCGTGCTGGACGAAGCCACCTCGGCGCTCGACAGCGAGGTCGAGGCCTCGATCCAGGAGGCGCTGGCCCGCGTGATGGAGGGCAAGACCGTGCTTGCGATCGCGCACCGGCTTTCAACCATCGCGGCGATGGACCGGATCGTCGTGCTCGACCGCGGCCTTCTGGTCGAAGAGGGCACCCATGACGAGCTTCTCGCGCTGAACGGCCTTTACGCCCGCTACTGGAACCGGCAAAGCGGCGGCTTCATGGGGTGCGAGGAAGAGGCCGCGGAGTGATCGTCACCATCGAGAGGCTTGGCCATCTGGGCGATGCGATGGGCCAGGGGGTCTTCGTGAGCGGTGCCTTGCCCGGCGAGACGGTCGAAGGCGACGTGATGCAGGGCCGGATCGCCGCGCCGCGCATCCTCACGCCCTCGCCCGACCGGGTGCGTCCGCCTTGCCCCCATGCCCGAAGCTGCGGCGGCTGCCTGCTGCAGCATGCCTCGGACGGCTTCGTCGCAGGCTGGAAGCAGGAGGCCGTCCGCTCCGCGCTGGCGGGGCAGGGACTCGAGGCGCCCTTCCGGCCGATGGCCATCTCGCCGCCCTCGTCGCGCCGTCGCGCGACGCTCTCGGGTCGGCGGACGAAGGGCGGCGCGCTGGTGGGATTCCACGCGCGTCAGTCGGAAACAATCATCGCGATCCCGGAGTGCAAGCTGCTTCATCCCGAGCTGATGGCGGCGATTCCGGCGCTCGAGGCGCTGGTGAAGGCCGGCGGCTCGCGCTCGGCCGAGCTCTCGCTGACCGTAACCCGAAGTCTCGGTGGCCCGGATGTGGCCGTGACCGGTGGCAAGGAACTGGATGCGGCGCTTCGGGCGGACCTCGCACAGCTTGCCGAAAAGCGGGGACTTGCCCGGCTGACATGGGAGGGCGAGACGATCGCGCTGCGCGTGCCGCCGGCGCAGGCCTTCGGACCGGCGCGTGTCGTTCCTCCGCCCGGGGCCTTCCTTCAGGCGACCTCCGAGGGCGAGGCCTCGCTGGTGGCGGCGGTAGGCGATGCCATTGGCGAAGCGCGACTGGTGACGGAGCTTTTCGCGGGCGTCGGCACCTTCTCGCTTCCGCTCGCGCAGCGGGCAGAAGTCCATGCCGTCGAGGGAGATGCCGCGATGACGGCGGCGCTAGACCGTGGCTGGCGGCAGGCGGCCGGGCTGAAGCGGGTGACCGTCGAGACGCGCGACCTCTTCCGCCGGCCACTCGAACCCGCGGAACTCCAGAAGCGCGATGCCGTCGTGATCGACCCGCCCCGGGCCGGTGCGGAGGCGCAATGCGAGGCGCTCGCCCGTGCGCGCGTTCCGGTGATTGCCTTCGTCTCCTGCAATCCCGTGACTTTCGCGCGCGATGCGAAGCTGCTCGTCGGTGCCGGCTACCGTCTCGACTGGGTCCGGGTGGTTGACCAGTTCCGCTGGTCCGCGCATGTCGAACTTGTGGCGCGCCTCAGCCTGACGGCGTGAGGGACGCCGGCACGCTGATGGTCTTCTGAACGCACCTGCGAGCCTCGTCGAGCGCCGCGCGGGACGGCCTCCGCATCAATTTTTAGTCTGCCTTAACCACATTGCCCAAAGATCTTCTGGCGAGACGGGCCGATTCCCGGTATCTCAGAACAAAAAACATGTCGGGCAGTGAACATGAAAATCCTGAAGATAACCCTGATTGTCCTCGCACTCGGCCTTGCCGGTTGCGGCGATTCCAAGATCCGCAAATATGACGGGCCTCCGGTCACCAGCGTGCAGGTGCACAAGGCGGACCGGAAGATGTATCTCCTGAGCGGTGCGAAGGTGCTGCGCCAGTACGATATCGGGCTCGGGTTCAAGCCGGTCGGCCACAAGCAGTACGAGGGCGACGGGCGCACGCCCGAGGGCGTCTATTTCATCGACCGCCAGAACCCGCGCTCGACCTATCATCTGTCGGTCGGGATCTCCTATCCCAACGTTGCGGATCAGAAGATGGCCTTCCTCGAGGGCAAGAAGCCCGGAGGCGACATCTTCATCCACGGCCGCGGCAAGTATAACGGGCCGAACAAGCGCGACTGGACGGCAGGCTGTATCGCCGTCACGGATGACGAAGTCGAGGAGATCTACTCGATGCTCCGGCTCGGCACACCGATCTACATCCTGCCGTGATGCAGGCGGCGGGCCCGGGAAGGGACCGCCGAAGGCCGACATGATGGCGGGTCAGAGACCCGCCACCGTCATCGGGCCCTGGTCGGTGCCGGTGACGACCGTCCACCAGATCTTCCCCTGAGACTCCTGGTACCAGGCGAAGCCGAGGTCCGTCGCCGTCGGATCCAGCACGATCTCGCGCGTGTCCTTCTGCTCCATCCAGGCGGCCAGCGTCTCCAGCTCGGTCTGGTAGGTTTCGGAAATGAGCTCGCCCTTCAGCTTGCCTGCGTAGCCGGCGCGCTGGACGCGGACGAGCGGCGACGAGCCGTCGGAACCGAAGTGCCACGGGCGGTTCTGCACCGACATGTCCCGCGAATGCGTCGCCGCCGCGGCCGTCAGCTGCGAGTTGAGCCGGAGCGGGGCCGCGCCCTTCGCCTGCCGCAGCGTGTTCACCGAGTCGAGCAGCCGGTAGGTGATGTCGCTCTCCTGTCCCGGGCCGATCCTGTAGACCTGCGGCAGCGGCTTGCCGTCCGGCCCCAGCGCGACCTCGGTCGTCGAGGCGCAGGCCGAGAGGACCAGGGCGCCACACAGGGCGAGCGCGGAGATAGTCTTCATGTGTCATCCACCCAAAAGGAATGTTGCGGCTCTCATAACAGAAAGGCCGCAGCTTGTTCAAACGCATCTCGGAAGGCGAGTTCGCCGTTGACGAGGCCGTGAATTGTCGCCAATGGCGCGGGACGATAGGATGCCGCGGTCCGAAAATTTCCGGGACCAAGATCAAGGAGACGAGCGGAATGGGTGCGGATCAATCGAACAGGCTCGACCGTCGCACGCTCTTGTGGAGCGCCGCCGCGGGGCTTGGCGCCATGGCGCTGCCGGCGCGTGCGCAGGAAGAGACGGAGAGCATCATCCCCGCGGCCCAGAGCCCGGTGAGAAACAACATCTCGAGCTTCCGGATGCTCGACTGGCAGCCCTACTTCTCGAACCTGCGGAACGGGGCGATCCTGGTCGACATCACGTCGCGGGCGCTGCACTACTGGAGCGAGGACGGCCAGACCTATCTGCTCTTCCCGACGTCGGTTCCGCTGTCGGACGACCTGACGCGGCGCGGGCGGACCTCGGTGGTGCAGAAGGTGGTGGCGCCGCCGTGGCGGCCGACGCCGGCGATGCGCGAGCGCAACCCCGAATGGCCGGAAATGGTCGAGGGCGGTGCGCCGGACAACCCGCTCGGCACGCACGCGCTCTACCTCTCGTGGACCTACTACCGAATCCATGGGACCCACGACACCCGCAAGATCGGCCGCAAATCGTCCAACGGGTGCATCGGCCTCTACAACGAGCATATCCAGCAGCTCTTCCCCCTGGCCAAGGTGGGGACGCAGGTGCTGCTGATTTGACGTAAGCCTGCAACAGTCAAGGGATCTTCAGGCACCCCGATTGCTTTTCCCCAAGCATGCTGGTTACTCGGCATCACGAGGTAATGTCTTGGGGGCATCCGGCCGCCTCACCTGTATTCGGACCGGGTGCCATATCTGGAGGTCTCACATGAAGAAACTCGCGCTCGCCGCCGCCCTTTCGATCGCTGCCACTTCCGCCTTCGCCGGCGGCATGGCCGAACCGGTCATGGAACCGGCCGTCGTGGAAGCGGAAACCGCTTCGTCGGGCGGCATTCTGGTTCCGCTGATGCTGCTGGTGGTCGTGGCCGCCGTCGCCGCCAACTGATCAGCGCGACATCCTGACTTGAGGGCGGCGGGGACACTCGCCGCCCTTTCTTTTCGACGAAGCCGTTGCAGGTCACCCGAAGAGGCCGCACCAAGGCTCAAGGCTCAAGGCTCAAGGCTCAAGGCTCAAGGCTCAAGGCTCAAGGCTCAAGGCTCAAGGCTCAAGGCTCAAGGCTCAAGGCTTGCGGGCGCGACCTCAGCTCCGGTTGATCCAGCCCGCGAGGTTGTCCTCGATCACCGCGACCAGCGCCTTGATGTGCGCCTCATCGTCGTTCAGGCAGGGGATGTAGGTGAATTCCTCGCCACCGGCCTCCTCGAAGGCCTCGCGGATCTCGCCGTTGATCTCCTCCAGCGTCTCGATGCAATCTGCCGAGAAGGCAGGTGCGATGACGGCAATACGCTTCCGGCCGCTGCGGGCGAGTTCCGCCACATGCTCGACCGTGTAGGGCTTCAGCCACTCCTCCGGCCCGAAGACCGACTGGAAGGTCGTGTCGATCGCATCCTTGGCCCATCCCAGCCGCTCGCGCAGAAGGCGCGAGGTCTTGGCGCACTGGCAGTGATAGGGATCGCCAGCGAGGAGATAGCGGCGGGGCATGCCGTGATAGGAGGCGACCAGCACGTCCGGACGATGATCGAGGTCCGCATAGGCGCGCTCGACCGAGCGGGCGAGCGCGTCGATGTAGAGCGGGTGCTCGTAGTATTCCGGCACCGTCCGCACGGCGGGCTGGCGCTTTTCCTTCATCATGGCGCGGAAGAACTCGTCGTTGGCCGTGGCGGAGGTCGCGCCTGCATAATGGGGATAGAGCGGGAAGAAGAGGATCTTCTCGCAGCCCGCATCGACCATCGTGCGCACGCGGCTCTCCGTCGAGGGATTTCCGTAGCGCATGCAGAAGTCGACGATCACCCGGTTGCCGTGGAGCGCGCGCAGCTCGTCCGCGATCCGCGCGGTCTGGTCCTTCGTGATCGTCATGAGAGGGCTTTCGCCTTTCTCGTGGTTCCAGATCAGCTTGTAGTTCGCGCCCGAGGAGAAGGGTCGCTTCGACAGGATCAGGACCTGAAGCAGCGGCTGCCACTTCCACGCCGGGTAGTCGATCACGCGCTTGTCCGAGAGAAACTCGTTCAGGTAGCGCCGCATCGACCAGTAGTCGTAGTTGTCCGGCGTGCCGAGGTTCGCAAGCAGGATGCCGATCTTCGGCTGCGGCAGTTCCGGATGGTCGGCGGGCGCATGGGCCAGCCGACCTTCGCCGGGATGAATCGGCTCCTCGGCTCCCAGTTTGCGCGCCTGCTCCGGCGTGGCTTGCAGCATCGGCGTCATTCCGCTTCCATACATTCAGTCCGTGAGACACATATAGGCATCTGGACCGCGGTCAACCATCGGCCTTGCCCGTGCCGCCCCTCCGGGCCTTCTCGAGCGCATCGGCCAGGCTCTGTTCCGCAGAGCCGGGGCGGAGCGGCTTCTGCTGGCTTTCGTGCGGAGCCCAGCCGGTCAGGCAGATGATCTCGAAGCTGGCTACGATCCGGTCGCCCACGCGCCGGGGGTAGCGCGCATCCGCCTCGGCGAAGAGCGCGCGGCGGCTCGGCCGGCGCAGCCGCGCGTCAAGGGCGTTCGTCTCGCCCATGGCCCGAAGATCCCGCATCAGATGCAGCGTGTCGCGATAATGGACTTCCCGAAGAAGGGAATCCGCCACCGGAAGCGCAAGGCCTGCCCGCTGCAAAAGGCCGCCCAGGTCACGGATCTCGGCCATTGGCACGATCCTGGGAGAAAGACCGCCCGTCACGGCAGCCTCGGCCTCGGCCAGCGCGATCCGCAATTCGGAGAGGGTCCGGCCGCCGAAGAGAAGCCCGAGGAACAGTCCGTCCGGCCGAAGCGCCCGGCGGCACTGCACGAGCTGGCCGACGGGATCGTTCGCCCAATGCATGCCGAGCGCATGAACCACGAGGTCATGGGCGGCCTCGCCAAGATCGAGGCGCTCGTCGTCGGGCACGACGCGCGCATCCTGAAGGCGATCCCGCCACACCTCGGGGAAGGGCGTGATGACGGCGGGCGCCGTAAACCGTCTGTTAACCTCGCCCAGTCTTTCCTCGACCTCGAGGGCGGCCTCCTCGTGAAGGAAAAGCTCGGGCGCACGGCGGGCGCGAGTCCGGTGGCGGTCGAGTGCGGAGCGGTCGGTCAGGATGGGGGTCATGGGGGCCTCCGCCGCGAGGTAAGGGGGGCGGGATGGGATTGCAAGCCGTGCTGCGTCTGCTGTTTCCGCCACAATGCCTCCTGTGCGGAACGCTGGTGACGACGGATTTCGGGCTCTGCGGGAGTTGCTGGCGCGATACGCCCTTCATCGCCGGCCCGCTCGTCTGCGACCTCTGCGGCACGCCTTTGCCCGGAGAGGATGGCGACCATGCTGCCCATTGCGACGATTGCCTGGCGCTCGGACGTCCATGGGATCATGGCCGCGCAGCGATGCTCTACCGCGACAATGGCCGCAAGCTCGCCCTCGCGCTGAAACACGGAGACCGGCTTGACCTGGTGCGGCCGGCGGCGGGATGGATGCTCAAGGCTGCCCGGCCTGTCCTGACACCGGGGACGCTCGTCGTGCCGGTGCCGCTCTACTGGACCCGGCTTCTCGCGCGTCGCTACAACCAGTCCGCCCTGCTCTCGGCCGAATTGGCCCGGCAGGGGCAGCTCGACCACTGCCCCGATGCGCTGGTGCGCGGGCGGAACACGCACAGCCAGGACGGGCGGAGCCGCGAGGGCAGGTTCGACAACATGACCGGGGCGATCCGCCCGCACCCGAGGCGCGGCGGCCTGTTGCGCGGGCGGCGGGTGCTTCTGGTGGACGATGTGATGACCTCCGGTGCGACCCTCGCGGCGGCGACCGAGGCCTGTCACGGCGCCGGCGCCACCGAGGTCTCGGTAGCCGTGCTGGCGCGCGTTGCGAAGGACGCCTAAATCCCTATAGTCACCCACGACTGGAAGGGAACGCGATGAAGTCCGTCGAGATCTACACGACGCCCACCTGCGGCTACTGCCAGGCGGCCAAGGCGCTGCTTCAGCGCAAGGGCGTGACCTACGCCGAGACCGATGTCAGCCGAGACCCCTCGCTGCGCGCGGCAATGACCCAGCGCGCCTTCGGCCGGCGCACGGTGCCGCAGATCTTCATCGGCGGCCAGCATGTCGGCGGCTGCGACGACCTTTATGCGCTCGACGGGGCCGGCAAGCTCGACCCGATGCTGGCGGACTGACGGTGATGCGCGCGGCCCTCGTCCAGCTCAACGTGACCGACGATCCGGAGGCGAACCTTCCGGTGACGCTCGGCCATGTGCGAGCGGCGGCCGAAGCCGGAGCCGGGTTCGTCCTCACGCCCGAATGCACGAGCTGCCTCTCGTCCAGCCGCGAGCATCAGCGGCGCATCTTCCGGCATGAGGAAGAGGACGCGACGCTTGCGGCGCTGCGCGAGGCGGCGGCCGACGCCGGAATATGGCTGCTGATCGGCTCCCTCGGGTTGCTGACGCATGACGCCGACGGTCGTTTTGCGAACCGGAGCTTCCTGATTGCGCCGGACGGGAGTGTGAAGGCGCGCTACGACAAGATCCACATGTTCGACGTCAACGTGTCGGAGACCGAGGTCTACCGGGAGTCGTCGGCCTACCGTCCAGGTGAGACGGCCGTGGTTGCAAGGACCGACCTTGCGGCAATCGGCATGACGGTCTGCTACGACCTCAGGTTTCCCCATCTCTACCGTCGGCTTGCACAGGCAGGGGCAGAGATCCTGACGGTTCCCGCGGCCTTCAACCATGTGACCGGCGCCGCGCATTGGGAGATCCTGCTCCGCGCGCGGGCGATCGAGACCGGCTGCTTCGTCCTCGCCCCCGCGCAGACCGGCTTCCATGCCGAGGCGCATGGCAAGGGCCGGCGCACGCATGGGCACAGCCTCGCCATCGCGCCATGGGGAGAGGTCCTTGCCGATGCGGGAACCGCACCCGGCGTGACGCTCGTGGACCTCGACCTTGCCGAGGTCGGACGCGCACGCCATCGCGTGCCGTCGCTCGATCACGACCGCCCCTTCGCGGGCACCTGATGTCGGAGAGGACGGATGAGCTTGCGGTGGCGTTGTTCGGAGAGCTGTTCATGGCCGACCAGCTGGCCCGGAACCGCCTGTCCAAGGTCCTGCCCAAGGGCATGGAGCTGTCGCATTTCGGCGTGCTGAACCATCTGGCGCGCGCCGCGGAAGAGCGGACGCCGGCGCAACTCGCGCGCGCCTTCCACGTCACGCGCGGCGCCATGACCAACACGCTGGCGAAACTGGAATGGGCGGGGCACGTGCATATCCGTCCCGACTGGGACGATGCCCGGCGCAAGTTCGTCTCGATCAGCCCCTCGGGCCGGAAGGCGCGCGACGCGGCCGTGGCGGCCATCGCGCCGCTCATCGCCGATGTCGTCCAGTCGCTGGGCGCCGAGCGGGTGCGTGCGGTGCTGCCGGTCCTGCGCGAGATGCGCACGAGGTTCGAGGAAGAGGACTGATGGCCGCCCGCGTCCTCGTTCTCGGCTCGACCGGGCGGATCGGCCGCTTCCTCCGCCGGGCGTGGGAGGTGCCGCCGGAGGGTCTCCAGCCGGTCTGGCACCGACGGACGGCGGGCGTCAGCGGCGAGACGCAACCGGAACTCGTCTGGGACATGCTGGGAGGGGCAGAACCCGAGACTGCGGCAGATGTCGTGCTGACCCTCGCCGGCGTTACCGACCGCAGCGGGCGGCTCGAGGATAACGTCGCACTCGGACTTGCGGGGTGCCGCGCAGCCGAGGCGACCGGGGCCCGCCATGTGTTCCTTCTCTCCTCCGGCGCCGTCTATGGCTCGACCCGCTCCGACGATCTTGCGGAAGAGGACGAGCCCCGGCCCGACAATGCCTATGGCGCGGCGAAGCTCTCGATGGAACGGGCTGCACTCGATTGGTCGGGGCCGCAGCGGCCGAAGCTCACCATCCTGCGCCTTGGCAACGTGGCGGGGGCGGATGCGCTGCTCGGGCAGGCTCGTGCGCCCGGTGCCGACATCGTGCTGGATCCGGTGCCCGGAGCAAGAGGGCCGGTGCGCAGCTACATCGGCCCCGTGACGCTCGCTGCGGTTCTGGCGAGCCTCTCGCGCCTCGCGGCAGAGGGTGAAGCGCTTCCGGGCATTCTCAATCTGGGCGTTCCTCCTGCGGTGGACATGGCCGACCTGCTGGAGGCGTCGGGCCTCGCATGGCGCTGGGGGCCGCCGCGGGAAGGTGTGGTGCCGCGCGTCGGAATGGCTCTGGACCGTCTCGCCGCGATCTGCGATCTGCCCGAAGACGGCGGCAGCGCCACCCGGCTCGTCTCGGAATGGAGACGCCTGCAATGATCCCGACGGAAAGTTTCCCGCGATGACGCCCGCGAAGCGCCTCCTCGATCTGGTTGTCGCGCTGATCCTCGTTCTCCTGCTGGCGCTGCCGTTCCTGCTTCTGCTGCTGGTCCTGCGGGTTATCGAAGGCCGGCCGCTCTTCTACGTCGCCGAGCGCATGAAGACCCCGACCGAAGGCTTCGATCTGTGGAAGCTGCGGACGATGCGGCCTGCATCGCAGAACGCAGGCGTCTCGGGCGGCGACAAGAAGGACAGGGTGACGCGCACCGGGCGCTTCCTGCGCCGCACGCGGCTCGACGAGGTTCCGCAGCTCTGGAACGTGCTGCGCGGCGACATGAGCTTTGTTGGGCCTCGCCCGCCGCTTCGCCTCTACGTCGAACGCCACCCGGAGATCTACGCGGACGTCCTGAAGAGCCGCCCCGGCATCACGGGGCTTGCAAGCCTGCATTTTCATCGTCACGAGGAACGCCTGCTGGCCGCCTGTCGCACGCCCGCGGAGACAGATGCGGTCTACAGCCGTCGGTGCATACCTCGAAAGGCGAAGCTGGACCTCATTTATCAGGAGAAGCGGACGCTTTGCCTCGACCTGGCGCTGATGGGGCGGACCGTTGGACGCGTCCTACTGTGGCGCAATAGGCAACCTTTCGCAAATCGTCGCAGCAGATAGTGCTGCCGAGCTTGAGGTGATTCTGGCCCTCGTCTAGGCTAGCCCCATATGAATTCGGAGTTTTCTTGGGCAGAAAACGATGTCGGTCTCGGTGACGGCGAACGGTCGAAAACAACCGCGGCGACAAGAGGGCAGGACAATCCAAGTGAAGAAACTCCTTTTCGGTCTGGTGGACCGACTGACCAGAGGTCAGAAACGCGGTCTTTTGCTTCTGGCCGACGTGCTCGTGGCACCGCTGGCGCTGCTGGTCACCGGGGCGTTCATCCGTGGTTACGGCGCAGAGCATGAATGGGTGCTGTTTCCCGCTGCCGCCGCCTTTGCATTCGGGATCTCGCTGATCCTCGGGATGCCGCGCATCAAGCTCAACGCATACGAATCCCTTGCGATCCTGAAGACGGGCGCGTTCGCGTCGATCCTCACGATGGCGCTCGCGCTGCTCGCCACGATCATCGGCATGCACGTGCCGGCCGCCGCGGCGATCCTGTTCGGCCTGCTCTTCTTCATGCTGGCGGTCGCTGCGCGCATGGCGATGCTCCACGCCCTGCTCTGGGTGCTGCAGGTCGACCAGAAGGGGTGCCGCGTCGTCATCTACGGGGCGGGCAACACGGGCATGCAGCTTGCCGCCGCGCTTCGGTCGCGCGGAACCATCCGGCCGATTGCCTTTGTCGACGATAACCCCGCGCTGCACGGGATGCTGATTGCCGGCCTGCGGGTCTACGCGTCCGACCGGGTCGAGCGTCTCGTGAAGGAGCGGGACGTGGCACGTGTCCTGCTGGCTATGCCGTCCGAGTCTCCTGCGAAGCTCTCGCGCATCGCGCAGCGCCTGCAGCTTGCCGGGGTGGACGTGCACACCGTGCCGTCGTTCGCCCAGCTCGTGGGCGAGGAGAAGCTTGTCGACAACCTGTCCCCCTTCACCTTCGGCCGCTTCCTCGGGCGCCAGCAGATCGAGGATGCCCTGCCGCAGGGGGCCGATGCCTATGTCGGGAGATCGGTCATGGTGTCGGGCGCGGGCGGTTCCGTCGGCTCGGAACTGTGCCGGCAACTTCTCCTGATCCGACCGCGGCGCATCGTGATGTTCGAAATCAGCGAATTCGCCCTTTACAACATCGACCGCGAACTGCGGGCCATGGCCGAGGGGACGGGGGTCGAGATCGTGCCCGTCCTGGGCTCGGTGACGGATTCGCGGCTTTCGCGGATGGTGATGCAGGACCACGGCGTCGAGGTCGTCTTCCACGCCGCAGCCTACAAGCACGTCCCGCTCGTCGAGCATAACCCGATTGCGGGCCTTGCGAACAACGTCCTGGGCACGCGAACGCTGGCCGATGCCGCCCACGAGGCGGGTGTCTCGCGGTTCATCCTGATCTCCACCGACAAGGCCGTGCGCCCGACAAACGTCATGGGCGCCTCGAAACGGCTTGCGGAACTGGTGATCCAGGATCTGGCCAAGCGCTCGCGCGGCACGATCTTCTCGATGGTCCGGTTCGGAAACGTGCTGGGATCGTCAGGATCGGTCATCCCGCTCTTCAAGGAGCAGATCGCCAAGGGTGGCCCCGTCACCCTGACGCATGAGGACGTCACCCGTTTCTTCATGACCATCTCGGAAGCGGCTCGTCTGGTTCTTCTGGCGGGATCATTCGCGCATCAGGCTGAAAGCCGGGGCGGCGACGTGTTCGTGCTCGATATGGGCAAGCCGGTGCGCATCCGCGATCTGGCCGTGCAGATGATCGAGGCCGCCGGTCGGTCCGTGCGTGATGCGCGCAACCCCTTCGGCGACATCGAGATCGTCGTGACGGGGCTGCGACCGGGCGAAAAACTGCACGAGGAGCTGCTGATCGGCGAAGGACTGCTGACCACGCCCCATGCGAAGATCCTGCGCGCGCAGGAAGAGAGCCTCTCGGAACTGGAAATGGCGACGGCGCTGAGGGCATTGCGCAGCGCCATGGCGACCGGCGATGCGCAGGCGGCGCGGCGCGTGATCCTGTCGTGGGTCGAAGGATACCGTCCTCCGGAAACCGTTGCCACGAAGCGATAGCCGGCAAGGCTTGGCCAGAATGCTGCCGATTGGCGTTGTTCAGGATTGTCAGCCTGCCTAGACTGCGCGCAACGAACGAGGTGACCATGGCACTGCCTAAATTCGCGCGTCGGCGCGGCCTTCTTGCGGGCGCGTCCTGCGTAGCCTTGGTGGCGACGGCTCCGGTTCTGTCCGAGACCCGTCCGACGTTCAACTTTTACGGAGCGACCGGCCTGATCGACATGCCCTCGGGCGAGGCGCAGCCCGACGGAATCTTCAACACCAGCGTGACGAGCTTCGGCGGGATCACCCGCACGACCCTCACCTTCCAGATCACGCCGCGCCTGTCCGCGAGCTTCCGCTATCAGGGAATCGGAGACTGGAACGCGGCGATCCCCGAAGAGAATCGCACGGGCGTCAACAGGTTCGATACTTATTATGACCGCAGCTTCGACCTGCGGTTCCGGGCCTTCGACGAAGGGCGCTACATGCCTTCCGTCACCATCGGCCTGCAGGATTTCGTCGGCACCGGCATCCAGAGCGCCGAATATGTCGCCGCGACCAGGCACCTGACACCGAGCCTGAAGGTCACTGCAGGCGTCGGCTGGGGCCGACTCGGAAGCTATGGAAGCTTCGGCGGCTTCGGCACCCGCCCGTCCTACAATCCCGAGGAAAGCGAGGGTGGCGAGGTCAACGCGGACCAGTGGTTCCGTGGCGACATGGCCGGATTTGCGGGTGTCGAGTGGCAGCCGACCGACAAGCTCAGCCTGAAGATGGAATACTCCTCCGATGACTACGAGGAGGAGGCCGAGGACCGGCAGGTCTTCGAGCGCAGCAGCCCGTTCAACTTCGGCGCGGAATACGAAGTCTCGCATGGCGTCCAGGTCGGCGCCTACTACATGTACGGCAGCGAACTCGGTCTTGGACTGCACTTCGTGTTGAACCCACGGGAGCGCACGACGACGGGTCTCGTCGATCGCGCGCCGACGCCGATCCGGCCGCGTCCGTCGCTTGCCTCGGACCCGGATGCGTGGTCGCCGGAATGGGTGACGCAGGCCGACGCGACAAGCCTGCTGCGCAAGAACATGCAGAAGCAGCTCGACAAGGATGGCGTGCTGATCGAGGCCTTCGGCTCCGACGGGCGGACCGCGCAGATCCGCATCCGCAACGTGCGCTACGACGCCGAGGCGCAGGCGGTCGGCCGCACGGCCCGGGCCATGGCCTACTCGCTCCCCGCCTCGGTCGAAACCTTCGAGATCGTGCCGGTCGTGAACGGCGTGCCGCTCTCCACGGTGACGGTCCGTCGCTCTGACCTCGAACGGCTCGAGTTCTCGGCCGACGCCGCGGGCCGGATTCGCCAGCGCGTGACGGTCGGCGAGGCGGGACCGCCGATCGCGGGCCTCTCCTTCGATCCGAAGCGCTACCCGAGCTTCAACTGGTCGCTCGCCCCCTTCATCCGCACCAGCCTCTTCGACCCGGAAGAGCCCGTGCGGGCGGACTTCGGCCTTCGCCTGCGCGGACAGTACGAAGTCGCTCCGGGCTTCCTGCTGTCCGGCTCGGTCAGCCAGAAGCTGGCGGGCAACATCGACGGGCAGGATCGGTCAGAGTCGGGCCTGCCCCGCGTGCGGACCGACAACTACCTCTACAGCCAGGAAGGCAAGACCATGATCGACAGCCTGACGGGGGCCTGGTACGCCCGTCCGGCAGAAAATCTCTACAGCCGCGTGACGATCGGATACCTCGAGCGGATGTATGGCGGTGCGTCCGGCGAGCTTCTCTGGAAGCCCGTCAACAGCCGTCTCGCCCTCGGTGCAGAGGTCAACTACGTCAAGAAGCGCGAATTCGATCAGGGCTTCGGCTTCCTGTCGGGGGACGAGGCCTATGACATCGTGACCGGCCATGCCTCGGTCTATTACGATCTCGGCAACCAGTTCATCGGGCAGGTGGATGTGGGCCGCTATCTCGCGGGCGACTACGGCGCGACGCTCTCTCTCGACCGCGAGTTCGAGAACGGATGGAAGGTCGGCGCCTTCGCGACCCTGACGGATGCGTCGGCGGAAGAGTTCGGCGAAGGCTCGTTCGACAAGGGGATCCGCGTGAACATCCCGCTCACCGTCCTTCTCGGCCAGCCGACCCGGGAAACCACGGGCGCCACGATCCGTCCCGTGTCTAGGGACGGCGGATCGCGCGTCAATGTCGAGGGCAGGCTCTACGAGACCGTGCGGCACTACCATGCGCAGGAACTCGACGACCAATGGGGGAGATTCTGGAAGTGATGCGGCACGCGATCCGAGCCGGTCTTGTCGCCGCGTTCGCCCTGATGACCGCTTGCGGCTCGCAGGAGGACACCCGGGGCACGGCCACCTACTTCAAGCAGGCTTTTTCCGCCATGACGGCCAGAAGTGGCCAGGAGAGCAGTGGCGCGGCCGGCCTGACCCGGGCCAAGATCTCGCGGGTGACGCAGCCTCTCTCGGTCGTCGAGGTCGAAGGCACGAGCGCCTGGGCGCTCATGGTGCCGTTCCAGACGAATGGCGGGGTCGTCACCTGGTCCTCGACCGACGAGCGGACCATCGGGCTCCGGGATGGAGTGCTGGTGTCGACGCGTGGCCTCGGCCCGGATCTCATGTCGGCCGAGGTCCCGTCCGCTTCTCGGATCGCCTCCGGAACGGGCAGTTACCAGCGCGTCCATTACCAGATCGACGGCCTGGATCAGACAGTGCGCCGGGAATTCCGTTGCACTCTCGCAACGGACGGCGCCAAAACTATCACCATCGTCCAACGAAACTATCCGACGCGCCACGTGTTGGAGCAATGTGAAGGCGCTACGGGGCAGTTTACCAACGAGTATTGGGTCGATAATGCAGGCTTCATCCGGCAAAGTCGGCAAACTTTCGATCAGACGCTTGGCAAACTCAAAATCAGCCGGGCGATCGATTGACCGAAACCCAATGTTCGGACTTTTCTGGTAGTTGCCCCTATGGTATCAGGTTATCAAGCGGCCATTATACTTGGAGAACGCAAATGAAGAAACTGACTGCTCTCGTCGCATCGACGGCGCTCGTGTCCTCGGCCATGGCGGCCTTCGCCGGCGGCCCGGTGGTCGTGGTTGACGAAGCCGAGCCGGTGGCGGTTGTTGCCGCCGAAGAAACCGGCAGCATGGGCGGCCTGCTCCTGCCGGCGCTCGGCGCTGCCGCGATCATCGCGCTGATCGCTTCGGACAACGACGACGACGACGACACCACCGACTCCGAGTAATCTCGGACAGCCTCGGAACAGTTCGAAGGCCCGCGAAATCCGCGGGCCTTCTTCATTCCAGCATGGGTGATGCGTGGGCGCGGAAGGCTTCTGGCGAGCGCGGTGGCGGCTGCTGGTGCGGCTCTACGACAGGATCGATTCTGCCGATCTCAATCTGGCCGCGGCCGGCATCGCCTTCTACGGCTTCCTTGCGATCTTCCCCGCCGTGGCGGCGCTGATCGCGATCTGGGGCTGGGCGTCCGACCCCGGCGTGATCCGCGCCCAGATCGACCTCGCTGCCGATTTCCTGCCCGAGCAGGCCTACGGTCTCTTCCGCGCCCAGGTCGAGGCGCTTCTGGCGGCCAACAGCCGGCATCTCGGCTGGGCAAGCCTCTTCACCACCGGGGCCGCCATCTGGTCTGCACGCGCGGGTGTTGCGGCGCTCATCCGCGGGCTGAACGCGACTCACCGTCTTCCGAACCGCATGGGCCCCTGGCACATCGTCCGGGCCATCGTGCTCACGCTGACGCTTGTGGGGGTGGGTCTGGTCGCCATGCTGCTCTCGGTCGTGGCTCCGCTCGTGCTCAATATCATCCCGCTCGGCGATGCCGACCAGAAGATCCTGGAGCTTGCCAATGTCGCGGTCGGCATGCTGGTCGTGATCTTCGGCGTCGCTCTCGTCTACAGGCTGGGACCGAACAGGCCGAAGGGCAGCCCGAAGCCGATCATCACCTGGGGACTGCTGGTGGCCGTCGCGCTCTGGGCGATCGCCTCGCGCGCGCTGGTGTTCTATCTGGCGAACTTCGCAAACTACAACGAAGTCTACGGCTCGATCGGTGCCGTCGTGGCGCTTCTTGTCTGGCTCTACCTCAGCGCCTTCGCGGTTCTGCTCGGAGCGGCGGTCGATGCCGTCCGCGCAGCACCGCACTAGGGATCAGTAGTCGCCCTCGAAGAAGATCCCGATCGAAGTGTCGCCCTTGGTCCCGACGCTGCCCCGCAACTTGATGCTGGATGTGACGTCGAGGTTGAGGTTGATCTGGCTCTGCCCCTGCTGATCGACCTCGACCTGCGTGTAGACATTCTCCGAAATGTACTTGCCGGCCCTGAGCGAGGCACTGCCGTCCGCATCCGTCGCCACGTCCAGATCGTCGAGCCCGAAGCCCTGCCGCAGCCGTCCGATGACGCCTTCTCCGCCTCGCCCCGCGAGCGTGGCTACTGCGGAGGCAAGCTGCGCCGCCTGAAGCGGGCTGATCGTGTCGAGGCCCCGCCCGAAGAGCAGGCGCGAGATCACCTCTTCCTCGGGCAGCTCCGGTGTCGAGGTGAAGCTGACATCCGGCTCGTCCGCGCGCCCCTCGATCACCACCGATGTCGTGATGCCGTCGTTCTCCGTCGAAGCGACGACGCGGATGAACGGCACGAAATCGCCCTCGAGAAGAAGCTGCGCCTCGCTGAGGACCAGCCGCTTGCCGAGGATGTCGAGCCGCCCTCGGATCAGGTTGAAGGCGCCGCTGGGCACGACATTGGCCGTGGTGCCCGAGACGAGAAGCTGGCCTCCGAGTTCCGCATCGAGGCCCCGGCCACGGATGAAGATGCGGTCCGGTGAACTGATCAGCAGGTTCAGCCCGAAGGGTTGCGAGCTTCCTCCTGCGCCCCCTGCGCCACCGCCCTCGTCGATCAGGCCTGCGCGTGCGCGGGTCCGGCGGACGGGCGCGGGTTCGTTGCGGTGCCTCAGATCCGGCAGGCCGTTGGCTCCGCCGAAGCCGGTGGAGGGGATGCGGAGTTCCGTCTCCTCGAGATCGATCCGCCCCGCGATCTGCGCCCCGCCCGTGAGGGGTCCGCGTACGGTGACTTGTCCGGTCGCCGTGGTCTCATAGAGTTCCGGATCGCGCAGGACGGCGCGGCGGATGTCGATGACGAGGTCGGACGTATGCGGCGCTTCAAGCCCGATGCCACCGGACACCGTCAGCCGCCCGCCCGCCGCCGGGCGTCCCTGAACCTCGATGTTCGCCCGCGCCCCGGAGAGGGTTGCATTTGCCTGCAGCCCCTCGATCACGAGGCCGAGATCCTGATCGGCGAACCGCCCGCCCGACAACGAGATCTGGCCGGAGACGGAGGAGAGGGCTGGCCGGCCGTTCACCCGCAGGTCGAAGCGGAGGGGCCCCACGACGTTGCGAGGCTCGATGAACGGGTTGGCGAGCGCTGCCTGTGCACTGCCGCTGATCCCGAGATTGACGCTCGAGAAGTCCATTGCCGCCGTGCCCTGCGCCCGGGCGTCGATCTGGCCCGGACCCTGTGCGCGCAGGTCGATGCTGTAGGTCTGGCCCTCGCTCCGGGCGGTTCCCCTTACGGTAAGCGGTCCCGGAAACTGCGGCACGACCAGCGCAAGATTGGCCAGGCGCGCGTCCAGCGTCAGCGTCCGGTCGGTGCCCGAGACCGCCCCCTCGGCCGCGACGGTGAGCTGCGGGTTGCGGAGGTTGGCCTGATCCACCTGGATCGTCCCGTTCTCGATCCGCACCCGTGCCGAGAGCGTGCTCTCTCCGCGCAGCAGGCTGTTCGCCTGAGCCTGGCCTATGCGCAGGTTCGTCGCACGCGAGTCCGCCGTGATCGTGGCATTCTGCGGCGTGCCCTGGAAGCCGGCCGTCGCGGAGAGTGATCCCCCGTAGCCCGCGCCCAGAGGCGAGAGGTCGGAAAAGCGGAGGCTGGCCGTCACGTCGCTGCCGTCGGTTGCGAGCCGCCCGGTGGCCGAAAGATCGAGCGTGTTTGCGTTCACCGTCGCACGATCAAGGACCAGCGCACCCTGATCCAGCCGTCCCGCCATCTCGATGGTCGAGGAGCCGCGAAGAAGACCATCCACCTGCGGCTGGCCGATGCTCAGATCCTGCCCCGTGGCAGTGAGCGAAACCTGTCCGGCCTCCGGTGTGCCCGAGAAGCTCGCATCCGCCTCCATCCGTCCGCCATAGGCCGGACCGAGAACCGAGAGATCGGCGAAGGACAATTGTGCCGAGATGTCGCTGCCGGCTGTCGCCAGCGTGCCCGAAGCGGTGGCCGTCAGGCTCTGCGCCTCGACGCGCAATGCTCGCAGACGGGTCCCCTGCGTGTCGCGAACCAGCGAGGCCTGAAGTTGCGACGTGCCCTTCAGAAGATTGTCGACCTCGGCCTGACCGATCGCGAGGTCGGTGCCGCTGACGGTTGCCTCGGCATCGATTGCCCCCGTGAGGGCCGCATAGGAGCCGCTGACCGTGCCCGTTCCGCTGCCGCCCAGGGGCCGTCCGGCGAGCCCGGAGAACCGGGAGAGATCGGCGAAGCGCAGGTCCGCATCGCCCGATATGGCGAGGTCGCTCGTCAGCCCCTCGAAGGTCAGATCGGCCGCAAGACCGTAGTCGTCGCCATCGAGCGTCAGCCTCGGCAGCTGCAGGCCGTCGCCGCCCTCGTCCCAGGAGAAATCGGCGCTGCCCGCCACGCGAGAACCAAGCGCCGTCGCGAGATCCGGATCCGCCGGGCGGAGATCCTCGGCCGCATAGTCGAGCGTGCCCGAGACCGTCGCCGCTCCCCCCTCTCGGCGCGCGATGCGGCCCGAGCCGTCGAGCGTAAGGCGTCCGGCCGCGAAGTCGGGGCGGTCGAGATCCTGGACAGCCAGGCGCGTCGTCCATGTCTCGCCTTGCGCTGCATCATAGGCCACGTCGAGATCCGCCCGGGTCACGCGCGTCTCGGCGCCCGACAGGGGCAGCAGCACCGGCTGGCCATCGGCGGAAGCAACCTGTCCGGTCAGCGCAATGCGCTCGGGCAAGCCGTCCGCTGCGAGCACGAGATTGCCTTCGAGCTGCAGTGCGCGGGTCGAGAGCAGCAGGCGGTTCAGGTCAAGCCTGCCGTCGGGCGCGCGATTGCCGGCAACGTCCAGCTGAACGTCGGGCCCGAAGAATTCCGCGTACTCGGGCAGGAAGAGCGGGACCACGTTCCCTCCGAGCACGGCGGCGAACTGCCGTCCCTCAGCCGCATCGCCCTGCAGCGTCACACGTCCCGCCAGACGCTCCTCGCCGTCTGTCGCGAGGCGGATGTCGGCCGCGTAGTCGCTGAGCGGGCCCGTCCCCTGCACCGTCAGTTCAAGGGGCGGTGTGCCCGGCAGGCCCATCAGCGTTGCGGCAATGCCGTCGTCGCCCTCGTTGAGGTCCAGATCCAGAGCAAGTTCGCGGCTGGTGTTCGCGAAGCTGGCCGTCAGGCGCAACTCGCCCTGCGGACCGTCGGTCCGGCGTGCCAGCAACTCGGCCTCGCCAGCCCCGTTCGCAAGAGAACCCGAGGCCTCGAGACTGGCCTCGATCGCCCTGCCGAGGACCGGCTCGCCGAGAACGAGGCGGTCGGCCGCGACGCGCCCGATCTCGATGGAGACCGGCAGATCGGGCAGCGAGAAGTCCGTTGCCTCGGGCGAGGGGACATCGACACCTTCTTCGGCCACCGGCAGCCGGTCGAGAATGATCTCGACCGCCGAAAGCTCCGACACCGACAGCCGGCCCGCCAGGAGAGCCGAGCGGCTCCAGTCGAGCACGACCTCGTTCAGCGTGAGCCAGATGCCCTGATCGTCGGCGATGGTCAGCCTTTGAATCGTCGCGCGCGACGAGAGAGCGCCCTGGAAGCCCTCGATGCGGACCGCCCGGCCGGCGGAAGAGAGGTTGTCCTCGATCAGTCCCTGCAGGAAGCCGCGATCCTCGTCGGCGGTCTGCGCCGCGGCCGCGACGGGCAAAAGAAGCCAAAGAAGGAAGAGGATGATCCGCATCAGAATGCCTGCCCGATACCGACGTAGATCTGCACGCCATCGCCCGTGTCGCCCCCGACCGGGCCAGCCACATCCACGCGGATCGGGCCGAAGCCGGTGGCATAGCGCAGGCCGAGGCCTGCTCCCGCATGCCATTCGTCGCGGTCGCTTTCGATGCTCTCGGCGGTGACGTAGCCGGCATCGGCGAAGGCCACCACACCGATACGTTCCGTAATCGGCGCGCGAAATTCGGCCGAAAGCGCGGCGAAGCGCGTGCCGCCGATCTTGTAGTCGGGATCCGTCGGGTCCGGCCGCACGCCGAGCGACTGGTAGGGCTGGCCGCGGACGGTGCCGCCGCCGCCTGAATAGAAGAGATATTCGCGCGGGGTCTCGAGCAGCTCGGATCCGAAGACCGCCCCGGCCTGAAGGCGTCCCGCGAGAACGTAAGGCCGATCCTCGTCGCCGAAGCCGAAGAAGGCGCGCCCGTCCAGCGTCACCTGTCCGCCTGATCCGGTGTCGCCAAATCCCTGGAAAGGTGTGGCCCCGGCGGCGACGTAATAGCCGCTCGTCGTGTCGAGATCGTCGTCGCGCGCATTCCAGATCAGCGTGCCGGGCAATGAGACGTATTCGTAGACATACGCGCCGAAATCATCCTCGACGTCGGAGTAGGAATAGCCGAGCCCGATGCTTCCGGTGAGCCGCTTGCTGAAGAGCCGCGTGAGCGACGTGCTGAGCGAGATCGTGTCGGCGAGGTAGTCTTCCTCGTCCAGCCGCTCCACCTCGACGCCGAAGCCCAGCGTCGTGTCGGCGGTGGGCGTCGCCGGCCGGTCCAGCGTCACGCCGAGCCGGTAGTCCACCCCGCTGTTCGAGGCACCGAGGTTGTCGACCTCGCCGGTGACGGTCAGGCGCTCGCCGCCGCCGAGCAGGTTGCGGTGGATCCACTGCCCGGTGACGGTGGCGCCCTCGAGACTCGAGACCTCGACCCCGAAGCTGTAGCGGCGGGGAAGTTCCTCGACCACCGTTGCCGTGATCCCGAGTAGATCCGGCGGCGTCACGGTCTCGTCCTCGGTCAGCGAGACCGAGCGGAAGACGCCCGTCCGGCGCAGGCGGTCGGCGCTATCCTCCAGTTCCTCCGGGTCGTAGACCTCGCCCGAGGGAAGGTCGGCGATCTTGCGGATGCGGCGCTCGCTGATGCCCTTGTTGCCGACGATGCGCATCGGGCCGAAGCGCAGCCTGGGGCCGGGGGCCATGCGGATATCGGCATCGAGGGTCTGGCGCGCATGATCCGCAACCACGTCCTGGGATCCGACGTCCACCTTCGCAAAGCCCACCGAACGCCAGCCGTCCGCGGCCGCGGTCACGGAATCCTGCACCAGCGTGCTGCGGGCGCGTTCCCCGGCGCGGAAGTCGTCCGGAAGCTCGGTCTCTGGCGCGAGAGGGGCGACCCGTGCGAGGCCGAAGCGGAACGGCGGCCCGACCTGCACCTGCACGATGATCGTGCGGATCGTGTCCGGTGCATCCAGCGGCGGTATCTCGGCGGCCTCGCGCCCGTCCACCAGCACGCTCACGACGGGAGAGTAGTAGCCGAGCCCGTACAGCGCCGTGACGAGCCTGCCGTATTCTGCACGCGCGGCGCTGAAGATGTCCTGCGCCTCGCCGTCCCCGGCATCCCGCGCCGCGATGATCGCGGACGCTCCCTTGATCGCGCGTTCGACCTCGTCGTTCCCCCCGGCCACGCGGAACTCAAGCCGGTCGAGCGTCTGGGCGGAGGGTGCGACGGAAGTGAAGCCGAGGCCGACGACGGCGGACAGGAGACCAAGCGACCGGACGCTGAAAACGGACACGCACTTCCCCCTCACTGTGCCATTCAGAAAACTATTGCAGGTTGCATCCTGTGCGGCAACCGACAGAACCCCATTGGTTCCGGCCGCAACCGTCCCCGGAGGGCCCAACGGCGCGTTTCTGCCGGAAGTTCCGGGGTTTCACAGTCTTCCGAACGAATCTTCATGTGGCCGAACGGCCACGGGCAACTATTGCGCCGGGATCTCGCGGGCAGGTGCGAGGAGCCTTTCGCCCAGTGCGGAGAGGGCCAGTGCGGCCGCGCCGTGGGCCCAGAGCATCTCGCCCCAGGCGTGGATCTCGATCTCGGGCAGGGGCCGCCCGGTCTCGAGAACGAGGGCTGTCATCTCGGCCAGCGTGTCCTCGGCATAGAGGTAGTCGAAGCGCAGCCGCGCCCCCGCGAGGATAATGAGCGGCGGGTCCACGAGGTTCACGACATTCGCCAGTCCCACCGCCAGATAGCGCCCCGCACGTCGGAAGATCGAGCGCGCGGCGTGGTTCCCTGCCTTGGCGTGATCGTGCAGGCTCTCGAGCAGGATCGCCGTGGACCGGCTTTCTCGGTGGGTCCAGTTGAGTGCGGTCGTGGCCTCCCTCGCCAGCGCGTAATCGGCCACATAGGCCTCGAGACATCCGCGCTGACCACAGCGGCACAACGCTCCGTCGAGCTGCACCTTGGTGTGGCCGAGTTCCATCCCGATGCCGCGCGCGCCCCGGAAGATCCTGTGGTTGGTGACCATGCCCATCCCGAGCCCGTGCTCGATCGTCACCACGACGAAATCGGACAGGCGTCGCCCCGCGCCGAACCAGAGCTCGGCCATCGCGCAGAGGTTCGCGTCATTGTCCACCTGCACCGGCAGAGCCAACCTGTCCGTCGCCAGCCGGGCCAGCGGCACGTCGCGCTCGGCCAGGATCGACGACCAGAGCACCCGACCCTCCGCACTGTCCACATATCCCGGCAGGCCGATGCCCAGCCCGGAAAGCTCCTGCCGCGCAACACCCGCCTTGGCCGTCACCCGATCCAGCAGCGCTTCGATGACGGTGAGGAGTTCGGCCGGGGAAAGGGCCACGGGGCGCCTCTCCTCATGGTGCTCCGCGAGCAACTGGCCCGCGAAGTCCATCACCACGGCAGAGAGATCGCGGTCCGAGATCTTGAGTCCGACCACCCGATGCGCCGCGGCCCGCACGCCAAGTGCGACCACGGGACGGCCGCGACCACCCTCGCTCTCGCGGCGCGTCGCGATTTCCTCGACAAGACCGGCGTCGATCAGTTCCGACACGATGGTGGTGACCGAAGCGGGACTCACCCCCAGGTCCCGGGCCACCTGCACCCGTGCGGTAAGCCCGGCTGCGCGTACGCGCTGGAAGACCTGCTGGCGCAGGGAGCGCGAGGTCTCGGCCAGCGGAGGGATCAGCGGACCGCAGCCGACCATCGGCTCGGGCAGGGCACGCTTCCGGACCTGTCGGCGCATTTATTTCCCGCCCAAAATAATGATTCTATGGATCATTTGCTTCATGCCCCGGATGCACCGGCACCCGGCTGTCGGGTGCCTTCATCGCGTGCATGTTCAGATTGAGCGGACAACTATACTTTGACAACTGAAATTATTCGCGCCAATCCTTTGGCTGTGGCGGCGATTCCGCCGCATCAAGGGAGGTCAAGAACATGCGTAATGCCCTAGTGGCCGCCGTGGTTGCCGCGGCAGGCTTCTCCTCTGCCGCACTGGCCCAGGATCTGACCGTCGGCGTAAGCTGGTCGAACTTTCAGGAAGAGCGCTGGAAGACCGATGAGGCCGCGATCAAGCAGGCGCTCGAAGCCGCCGGCGCGACCTACGTCTCGGCCGACGCGCAATCCTCTTCGGCCAAGCAGCTGTCCGACGTCGAGGCCCTGATCTCGCAGGGCGTGGATGCGCTCATCATCCTGGCGCAGGATGCCGATGCCATCGGGCCGGCCGTCCAGGCCGCCGCGGACGAGGGCATTCCGGTGGTGGCCTACGACCGTCTCATCGAGGACAACCGCGCCTTCTACCTGACCTTTGACAACGTCGAGGTCGGACGGATGCAGGCCCGCGCCGTCTTCGAACAGGCGCCGACCGGCAATTACGTCATGATCAAGGGCAATGCGGCCGATCCCAACGCTGACTTCCTCCGCGGAGGCCAGCAGGAGGTGCTGCAGGAAGCCATCGACAAGGGCGACATCACCATCGTGGGCGAGGCCTATACCGACAGCTGGCTGCCCGCCAATGCCCAGCGGAACATGGAGCAGATCCTGACCGCGAACGACAACAATGTCGATGCGGTGGTGGCCTCGAATGACGGCACCGCGGGCGGGGCCATTGCCGCGCTGACGGCGCAGGGGATGCAGGGCATCCCGGTCTCGGGCCAGGACGGCGACCATGCCGCGCTGAACCGGATCGCCAAGGGCACGCAGACCGTCTCGGTCTGGAAGGATTCGCGCGAACTCGGCAAGGCCGCGGCCGAGATCGCGGTCGCCATGGCGCAGGGCACGGCGATGGAAGAGGTCGAGGGCGCGGAGAAGTGGTCCTCGCCCAAGGGCACCGAGATGAACGCCGTGTTCCTCGAGCCCATCCCGATCACCAAGGACAACCTGTCCGTCGTGGTGGATGCGGGCTGGATCGGCAAGGATGCCCTCTGCCAGGGTGTCTCGAACGGCCCCGCGCCCTGCAACTGATCCGCATCCGATTGCGCGATCGGGCGCCCCCGCCGCGGGGCGCCCCTGATCCCCGGCTTCCGGCCGGCCCAGCAGGACGAGCCCCATGAGCGATACCGCCAACGCGTCGGGCGCCGCCCGCAAGCGCACATTCATCGAGACGCTGGAGATCGACACGCGCCTTCTGGGCATGATCGGCGCCTTCATCGTCCTCTGCCTCGTGTTCCACTTCCAGACCGACGGGCGGTTCCTGACCCCCCGCAACATCTTCACGCTCGCGATCCAGACCGTTTCGGTGGCGATCATGGCGACGGGGATGGTCTTCGTGATCGTCACGCGCCACATCGACCTGTCGGTGGGCTCTCTGCTCGCCCTGTGTTCGGCCGTCATGGCGATGATGCAGGTCGTCGTGATGCCGCAGATGATGGGCCTCGGCTTCGGCCATCCGCTGATCACACCGGTCGCGATCCTGTCGGGCCTGGCGGTCGGCGTCCTGATCGGAGCCTTCAACGGGTGGCTGATCGGCTATCTCGGCATCCCCGCCTTCATCGTGACGCTCGGGGGCCTGCTCGTCTGGCGCAACGTCGCCTGGTACATGACGTCTGGCCAGACCATCGGGCCGCTCGACCCGACCTTCCAGCTCTTTGGCGGCATCAACGGCACCGTAGGCCCGTTCTGGTCCTGGATCCTCGGCGCGGTGGGGACGACGGCGGCCCTATGGGCCCTCTGGAGCGCGCGCCGGGCCAAGCAGTCGCACGGCTTCGCGGTGAAGCCGGTCTGGGCGGAACTGGTGATGGGCGGCATCATCTCGGCCTCGATCCTCGGCTTCGTGGCCATCGTGAACGCCTATCAGGTGCCGGCAGCCCGCCTGCGCCGCCTGTTCGAGGCGCGGGGCGAGACCCTGCCCGAGGGCTACACGACCGGCTATGGCCTGCCCATCTCCGTCCTCGTCCTCGTGGGCGTCGCCATTGCCATGACGGTCATCGCCAAGCGCACGCGCTTCGGCCGCTACATCTTCGCCACGGGCGGCAACCCCGACGCGGCCGAGCTGTCGGGCATCAACACGCGGTTGCTGACGGTCAAGATCTTCGCCCTGCTGGGAGGTCTGTGCGCGCTCTCGGCGGTCGTGGCTTCGGCACGGCTCACCAACCACGCCAACGACATCGGCACGCTGGACGAGTTGCGGGTGATCGCCGCCGCGGTGATCGGCGGCACGGCCCTCTCTGGCGGGATCGGCACCATCTACGGCGCGATCCTCGGTGCGATCATCATGCAGTCGCTCCAGTCCGGCATGGCGATGGTCGGCGTCGATGCCCCGTTCCAGAACATCGTCGTCGGCGCGGTTCTGGTTCTGGCGGTGCTGATCGACATCTTCTACCGCAAGCGGACCGGAGGCTTCAAATGACGCTCAACCCGCATCGCGCCGCCGGCGCGACCCCGTTGGTGGAGATGAAGGACATCTCGATCAGCTTCGGCGGCATCCGGGCGGTCGACCGCGTGTCGGTGGACCTGCATCCGGGCGAGGTCGTGGGCCTTCTGGGCCACAACGGCGCCGGCAAGTCCACGCTGATCAAGTGCCTTTCGGGCGCCTACCGGATGGACTCGGGCGAGATCCGCATCAACGGCACCAGGGTCGATATCCACAATCCGCGCGACGCCCGGCGCTACAACATCGAGACGATCTACCAGACGCTTGCGCTGGCGGACAATCTCGACGCAGCCTCGAACCTCTTCCTCGGGCGCGAACTGGTGACGCCCCTCGGCTTCGTCGACGACGCGAAGATGGAGGCCGAGACGCGGCGGATCATGAGCCGTCTCAACCCCAACTTCCGCAAGTTCAAGGTGCCTGTCGCGGCCTTGTCGGGCGGTCAGCGCCAGTCGGTCGCCATCGCGCGCGCGGTCTATTTCAACGCGAAGATCCTGATCATGGACGAACCCACCGCGGCGCTGGGTCCGCAGGAGACGCGGATGGTCGGCGAACTGATCCAGGAGTTGAAGCGGCAGGGTCTCGGCATCTTCCTCATCAGCCACGACATTCACGACGTCATGGACCTCTGCGACCGGATCTCGGTGATGAAGAACGGTGTCCTCGTCGGCTCCGAGCAGGTGGGCGACGTCACCGAGGACGAGATCCTCGGCATGATCATCCTCGGCAAGAAGCCCGAACGGGCAGGAGCACTCTGATGTATATCGGCCTCGACCTCGGAACCTCCGGCCTGAAGGGCATCCTGATCGACGACAGCCAGCGCGTCCTGGCCGAGGCGACAGCGCCCCTGACGGTCAGCAGGCCCCACAAGGGCTGGTCCGAACAATCTCCGGCCGACTGGATTGCCGCTGCCGAGGCGGTGATGGACCAGCTTTCGGCGCAGGGACTGTCAGGCGTGAAGGGCATCGGTCTTTCGGGCCAGATGCACGGCGCGACGCTGCTCGACGCCTCGGACGAGGTGCTGCGGCCCTGCATCCTCTGGAACGACACCCGCAGCCATGCCGAGGCCGCCGCGCTCGACGCCGATCCACGGTTCCGCGCCGTCACCGGCAACATCGTCTTTCCCGGTTTCACCGCGCCGAAACTGGTCTGGGTCGAGCGGAACGAGCCCGCGATCCGCGAGAGGGTGGCCAGGGTGCTGCTGCCCAAGGACTACCTGCGGCTCTGGCTGACCGGCGAGCATGTGGCCGAGATGTCGGATGCGGCCGGGACAAGCTGGCTCGACGTCGGGGCCCGCGACTGGTCCGAAGAGCTTCTGGCGGCAACAGGACTCACGCGTGACGCCATGCCCCGTCTGGTCGAGGGATCTGCGGTATCGGGCGAACTGCGTCCGGCGCTGGCCGCCCGCTGGGGGCTTTCCCCGGGCGTTGTCGTGGCGGGTGGCGGCGGAGACAACGCCGCCTCGGCCGTGGGGGTAGGGGTCGTCCGCGCCGGCGAGGCCTTCGTGAGCCTCGGCACCTCGGGGGTGCTCTTCGCCGCCAACGACGGCTACCAGCCCGCACCCGAGACCGCCGTCCATACCTTCTGCCACGCGCTGCCCGGCGCCTGGCACCAGATGGGGGTAATTCTGGCCGCGACCGACGCGCTCAACTGGTATGCGCGGCTCGTGGGGCAGGAGGCTTCGACGCTGACCGGCGAACTCGGGGCGCTGCAGGCTCCGGGACGGGCGGTCTTCCTTCCCTATCTCGGGGGCGAACGGACGCCTCTCAACGATGCCGCCGTCCGAGGAGCCTTCACCGGCCTCGAACATGCGACCGACCGCGCCGCGGGAACGCGCGCCGTCCTCGAGGGCGTGACATTCGCGATCCGCGACTGCCGCGATGCGCTCGCCGCCACCGGCACCCGGCTCGAGAGCCTTCTGGCCGTGGGCGGCGGATCGCGCTCCGATTACTGGCTTCAGGCAATCTCGACCGCGCTCGACGTGCCGGTCCTGCTGCCTGCCGCGGGCGATTTCGGCGGAGCCTATGGCGCGGCGCGCCTGGCGCTGATGGCCGCGACCGGCGCCGGAGCCGAGGTCGCCGGCATGCCACCGATCGCCCGCACCATCCAGCCCGACCGCGGCCTGACCGCCGCCTTCGACGACGCCCACGCGCGATACCGCGCCGCACAGACCGCCATCAGGAGCCTTTCATGACCGACTTCTTCGCCGGCATCCCGCAGATCCGCTACGAGGGCGAAGGCTCCTCCAACGAGTTCGCCTTCCGCCACTACAACCCCGACGAGGTGATCCTCGGCAAGCGGATGGAGGACCACCTCCGCTTCGCGGTCGCCTGGTGGCACAGCTTCGCCTGGCCGGGGGGCGACCCCTTCGGCGGCCAGACCTTCCAGCGGCCCTGGTTTGGCGACACGCTGGAGCTGGCGAAGCTCAAGGCCGACGTGGCCTTTGAGATGTTCGACATCCTTGGCGCGCCCTTCTTCTGCTTCCACGACGCCGACATCCGGCCCGAGGGCGCGACCTTCGCCGAGAACAAGCGCAATCTCGAGGAGATCGTCGACCACATCGGCACCAGGATGGAGAGCTCGAAGACGAAGCTCCTCTGGGGCACGGCGAACCTCTTCACGCATCGCCGTTTCATGTCCGGCGCGGCAACCAATCCCGATCCGGACGTCTTCGCCTGGTCGGCGGCGACGGTGAAGACCTGCATGGACGCCACGAAGAAGCTCGGCGGGGCGAACTACGTGCTCTGGGGCGGGCGCGAGGGCTACGAGACGCTGCTGAACACCGACCTCGGACGTGAGGCGGAAAATGCGGGCCGCTTCCTGCAGATGGTCGTGGACTACAAGCACAAGATCGGTTTCCAGGGCGCGATCCTGATCGAGCCGAAGCCGCAGGAGCCTTCGAAGCACCAGTATGACTACGACGTGGCGACCGTCTACGGCTTCCTCAAGAGGTTCGGGCTGGAGAACGAGGTGAAGCTGAACGTCGAGCAGGGCCACGCGATCCTCGCCGGCCACAGCTTCGAGCACGAACTGGCGCTGGCGGCGAGCCTCGGGATCCTCGGCTCGATCGACATGAACCGGAACGACTACCAGTCGGGCTGGGACACGGACCAGTTCCCGAACAATCATCCGGAGATGGCGCTGGCCTATTACGAGGTCCTGCGGGCCGGTGGCTTCACCACCGGGGGCACGAACTTCGACGCCAAGCTGCGCCGCCAGAGCCTCGACCCCGAGGACCTGATCCTCGCCCATGTCGGCGGCATGGACACCTGTGCGCGCGCGCTGAAGGCGGCCGCGCGGCTCTGGGAGGACGGGGCGCTGGAAAGGGCCCGCGCCGACCGCTACGCCGGATGGGAGACGCCGGAAGCGAAGGCGATGCTGGGCTCGTCGCTCGACGAGATCGAGGCGCGGGTGCTTGCCGAAGGCCTCAACCCGGAACCGCGCTCGGGCCGGCAGGAGCGGCTGGAGAACCTCTGGAACCGGTTCGTCTGAACGGACTGAGGCGGCCGGTCCATCCCTCGGGACCGTGCATGGCGAAAGGCTTCGGGTGCCGAGACGGTGCCCGAACCCCACCTGCAGCCTCGTTTGAGGGCTGCCCGGCAAGCCGCATCGCCTTCGCGGGCCCGGAGTCTCTCGCAGGCCGATCGCATCTTAGGTTTCTTCCTGTAGACGCGCTGACCGGGCATGCGTAGCCATCTGGCGGTCAATCAACTCATGGTGCAGCGTGTCCACGGTCAATTCCCCCTATGCCTTCCGGCTCGACGAGTTCAACCTCAACGGAATGGTCGAGACCCTCACTCCCGAGATCGTCAACGACACCGCAACGGAATGGACGAGTTACCGCGACCAGTTCGGCTATGGCGTGACCTATTCGAGCTTCCTCACCTTTGCGGGCACCAGCATCGGCTTCGCCTCCGGTCGCGTGACGGGCGGCACGGTCAACGCCGTGCTCTTCATCGACGACGCGAACGAAGCCTACCGGCCGATGTTCACCATGACGGGTATACAGCTGTCTTCGACGGCGGTCGTCGCGGCGGTCCGGACCGCATCGGCTGACGACGACATGGCGCTGTTCTCGTGGGCGCTGGGCGGGGCGGACGCGATCTCGATGTCAGCGGGCAGCGACTACATGCGCGGATTCGGCGGCAACGACGTGATGAATGGCTGGTCGGGGGCCGATTGGCTCGGCGGTGATCAGGGGAACGACCGGCTCGACGGCGGATCCGGAGATGACAGGCTGTTCGGCGGTGCGGGAAGAGACGTGCTCGACGGCGGCTCGGGAGCGGACCGGCTCGTCGGCGGCGCGGGCAGGGACATTCTGGAAGGGGGCGAGGACCGCGTCCGGGACACGTTCGTCTTCAACGTCCTGTCTGACAGTCGTGCGGGCACCGTCCGCGACGTGATCCACGACTTCGTCCACGCGATCGATCGGATCGACCTGTCCGGGATCGACGCCGACACCACCACCGCCGGCAATCAGCACCTGGCTTTCAGCAACTCCGCACGCGCCCACAGCGTCTGGGTGACCGATGTCGGAGAGGATCTCGTCCTTCGTGCCGATGTCACCGGGGATCGGGCAGCCGACTTCGAGATCAGGCTGACGGATGTCGCAGCCTTCGGAGCGGGTGATCTTCTTCTCTGACCCGGCAGGCGGCCTCGCGATCCGGCGCCGCATGACCAGTCGGGGCAGCGGGCTCACGCTGCCCCGAAGCAGTCCGCCCGGCTCACGCCCGCCGCACGCTCGCGGTGACGTAGTTCACCGAAAGGTCGCGGGCGGAGAGGCTCCAGCTCCAGCTGATGGGATTGAAGACCATGCCCTTGCGGTCGACGGGGTCGAGGCCCGCCTTGCGGATCAGGTCGTAGAGCTCGTCCGGCGTGATGAACTTCGCCCAGTCGTGCGTGCCCTTCGGCAGCCAGCGCATGACCCATTCGGCGCCCACGATGGCCATGGCGAAACTCTTCGGGTTGCGGTTCAGGGTCGAGCAGATCATGAGCCCGCCGGGCTTCAGAAGCTCTCGGCAGGCGGTCAGATAGGCCAGCGGATCGGCCACATGCTCGACCACCTCCATGTTGAGGACGACGTCGAACCGCTCGCCCGCGGCGGCCAGCGCTTCGGCCGTCGTGTTCCGGTAGTCGATTTCGAGACCCGACTGCTCGGCGTGAAGCCGCGCTACCGGAATGTTGCGCGGCGCCGCGTCCGCACCCACCACCTCGGCCCCGAGACGCGCCATCGGCTCGGAGAGGAGCCCGCCGCCGCAGCCGATGTCGAGCAGGCGAATGCCGTCGAAGGGCCGGGGGGCTGACAGGTCGCGGTCGAACTCCGCAGCGATCTGCTGGGTGATGTAGTCCAGACGACAGGGGTTCATCTGGTGCAGGGGCTTGAATTTCCCGTGGGGGTTCCACCATTCGGCCGCCATGGCCTCGAACTTGGCAACCTCGGCCGGGTCGATGGTGCTGGTCGATTCCATAGCAAACTCCTTGCGGTTTCCCCGATGGCGGATCAGGCTGGCGGCGTTATATAGGACGAACATGGATCAAAGATCAGGCCAAAAGCGCGCAGTCGAGTTCCTCTATCCGTCGATCGACCCGTTCGATCAGCGGGTGATCGACATGGGCGACGGCCACCGGATCTATGTCGAGCAATGCGGCGACCCCGACGGCGAACCCGTCCTTGTGCTCCATGGCGGGCCAGGAGGCGGCTGCAGCCCCTCGATGCGGCGCTACTTCGACCCCGAGCGTTACCGGGTGATCCTGTTCGACCAGCGTGGTTGCGGGCGCTCCCGCCCCCATGCGTCGGTCGAGGCAAACACGACATGGCACCTCGTCTCCGACATCGAGGTGATCCGGAAGAAACTCGGGATCGACCGCTGGATCTGCTTTGGCGGAAGCTGGGGCGCGACGCTTGCGCTGATCTACGCCATCACCCACCCCGAGCGCGTGACGAACCTCGTCCTGCGCGGCGTCTTCCTGATGATGAAGGCCGAGCTCGACTGGTTCTACGGCGGCGGCGCCGCGGCCTTCTTCCCCGACATCTGGGCCCGCTTCGTGGCGCCGGTCCCCGCGGGCGAGCGCGGTGACCTGATCGCCGCCTACCGCCGCCGGCTCTTCTCGGGAAACCTGATGGAGGAGACGCGCTTCGGCCGGGCCTGGGCGAACTGGGAGAATGCCCTGGCCTCGGTCGCTCAGGACGGCCCTATGGGCGAGAGTCCCTCGGAATATGCCCGCGCCTTCGCTCGATTGGAGAATCATTATTTCTCGAATGCGGGTTTTCTCGAGCGCGACGGCTGGATCCTTGCGAACCGCCCACGGATCGAGCACATCCCGGCCGTCATCGTGCAGGGTCGCTACGACATGATCTGCCCGCCGCACTCCGCCTGGAAGCTTGCGGATGGATGGGAGCGGGCGGACCTGCGGCTCGTGCCCTTCGCGGGCCACGCGCTTTCCGAACCCGGCATCAGCGCCGAACTCGTGCGTGTCATGGACACTCTTGCACGCTGAGATCGCCGCCGCTCCGCGCCATCGAAATCCGTGCCCATTTGACATGATTTTCACGGGCGCGTGACGCTTGCAGGGCCAAAACACCCCTCCTATATACGCCCGGTAGCCGGAAGGGGCGCCACCCCGGATGGCCTGGAATACGGGATCGGGGATCGGACGCCGACTGTCGGGCCTGACCCCCACAACATCGCCGCTAGAGAGGTGCATACATGGCCAAAGTCATCGGGATCGACCTCGGGACGACCAACTCCTGCGTTGCCATCATGGACGGCGCGCAACCCCGTGTGATCGAGAATTCGGAAGGGGCGCGGACGACGCCCTCCATCGTCGGTTTCACCGACAGCGAACGCCTCGTGGGCCAGCCGGCCAAGCGTCAGGCGGTCACCAACCCCTCGAATACCGTCTTCGCCGTCAAGCGCCTGATCGGCCGCCGCGTGGGCGACGCGGAAGTCGAGAAGGACAAGAAGCTCGTTCCCTATTCGATCGTGAACGGCGGCAACGGCGACGCCTGGGTCGAGGTTCGCGGCGAGAAATATTCTCCCTCCCAGATTTCCGCCTTCATCCTGCAGAAGATGAAGGAAACCGCCGAGGCCTATCTTGGCGAGTCGGTCACGCAGGCCGTCATCACCGTGCCCGCCTATTTCAACGACGCCCAGCGTCAGGCGACGAAGGACGCCGGCAAGATCGCGGGCCTCGAAGTGCTGCGCATCATCAACGAGCCGACGGCGGCCGCGCTCGCCTATGGTCTCGACAAGAAGGACACCAAGACGATCGCGGTCTATGACCTCGGCGGCGGCACCTTCGACATCACCATTCTCGAGATCGACGACGGCCTCTTCGAGGTGAAATCGACCAACGGGGACACGTTCCTCGGCGGCGAAGACTTCGACATGCGGATCGTCAACTACCTCGCGGACGAGTTCAGGAAAGAGCATGGCGTCGACCTCACGCTCGACAAGATGGCGCTGCAGCGGCTGAAGGAAGCCGCCGAGAAGGCCAAGATCGAGCTGTCGTCGAGCCAGCAGACCGAGATCAACCAGCCCTTCATCAGCATGGACCGGAACACCGGTCAGCCGCTGCACATGGTGATGAAGCTGACCCGCGCGAAGCTGGAAAGCCTTGTCGCCGACCTGATCAAGAAGTCGCTGAAGCCCTGCGAGGCCGCGCTGAAGGATGCGGGCGTCTCGAAGTCGGACATCGACGAGGTGGTTCTCGTCGGCGGCATGACCCGGATGCCGAAGGTGGTTGAAGAGGTCACCAAGTTCTTCGGCAAGGAGCCGCACAAGGGCGTGAACCCCGATGAGGTCGTGGCGCTCGGCGCGGCGATCCAGGCGGGCGTGCTGCAGGGCGACGTGAAGGACGTGGTGCTGCTCGACGTGACCCCGCTGAGCCTCGGCATCGAGACGCTGGGCGGTGTGTTCACCCGCCTGATCGACCGCAACACCACGATTCCGACCAAGAAGTCCCAGGTGTTCTCGACCGCCGAGGACAACCAGAACGCCGTGACGATCCGCGTCTTCCAGGGTGAGCGCGAGATGGCGGCCGACAACAAGCTGCTCGGCCAGTTCAACCTCGAAGACATTCCGCCGGCTCCGCGCGGGATGCCGCAGATCGAGGTGACCTTCGACATCGACGCAAACGGCATCGTGTCGGTCAGCGCCAAGGACAAGGGCACCGGCAAGTCGCAGAACATCACCATCCAGGCCTCGGGCGGCCTCTCGGACGACGATATCGAGAAGATGGTGAAGGATGCCGAGGCCAATGCCGAGGCCGACAAGAAGCGCCGCGAACTGGTCGAGACCAAGAACCAGGGTGAAAGCCTCCTGCACTCGACCCGCAAGTCGATCGACGAGCACGGCGACAAGGTGGACCCGTCCACCGTCGAGGCGATCGAGCTGGCCATGGGGGCGCTCGAAGAGTCGCTCAAGACCGAGGACGCCGGCAAGATCAAGGGCGGCATCCAGAACCTGACCGAGGCGGCGATGCGGCTCGGCGAGGCGATCTACAAGGCCAGCCAGGGCGAGGGCGATGCCACGCCGGACGAAGACGGTCCGCGGTCGGTCGATGACGACATTGTCGATGCCGACTTCGAGGATCTCGGCGAGAACAAGCGGAAGTAAGGCCGCAGTGAAACGTGAGAGGGGCGGTCTCGAAAGGGCCGCCCCACTCGCGTGGCCCAAGGGGATGTGCCAATGGCGAAGCGCGATTTCTACGAGGTTCTGGGCGTATCCCGCAATGCCTCGGCTGACGAGCTGAAGAAAGCCTACCGGACGAAGGCGAAGGAGCTTCACCCCGACCGGAATGCGGATAATCCTCAGGCGGAGGCCCAGTTCAAGGAGGTGAACGAGGCCTACGACGTCCTGCGCGACTCGGACAAGAAGGCGGCCTACGACCGATACGGCCATGCGGCCTTCGAGGGCGGGATGGGCGGCGGCGGTGCACGCGGCGGATATGGCCAGCAGGCCGATTTCGCCTCGGCCTTCTCCGACGTGTTCGAGGATCTCTTCGGCGACTTCATGGGTGGCCGCGGAGGCGCCGCGCGCAGCAGGGCTCAGCGCGGCTCAGACCTGCGCTACAACCTGCGCGTGACACTCGACGAGGCCTACAGGGGCGTCCAGAAGACCATCAGCGTGCCAGCTTCCATCGTCTGCGACTCCTGCAAGGGAACCGGAGCCGAGGGCGGGGCCGAGCCCGTGACCTGTCCGACCTGCTCGGGCATGGGCAAGGTTCGGGCGCAGCAGGGCTTCTTCACCGTGGAACGCACCTGCCCGACCTGCAACGGTATGGGCCAGATCGTGAAGAACCCGTGCAAGGTCTGCCACGGCGCGGGACGGGTCGAGAAGGAAAGGTCGCTTTCGGTCAACATCCCGGCGGGGGTCGAGACCGGAACGCGCATCCGTCTGGCCGGCGAGGGCGAGGCCGGGATGCGCGGCGGCCCGGCGGGCGACCTCTACATCTTCATCGAGGTGCGCGAGCATGCGCTCTTCCAGCGCGACGGCGTCCACCTCTTCTGTCGGGTTCCGGTCACGATCACCGCGGCCGCACTGGGCGGCGAGGTCGAGGTGCCGACGATCGACGGCGGCTCCAGCCGCGTCAAGATCCCGGCGGGCAGCCAGACCGGCAAGCAGATGCGCCTGCGCGGCAAGGGGATGCCCGCCCTGCGCGGCGGTGGCAGCGGCGACATGCTGATCGAACTCGCCGTCGAGACCCCGGTGAACCTGACCGTCCGTCAGAAGGAACTGCTGCGCGAATTCGAGAAGCTGTCCGAGGACAACAACCCGGAAGGCAAGAGCTTCTTCTCGAAGGTAAAGGGCTTCTGGGACGGGATGACGGGCTGACGCGACCGACGGAAGGTCGCGTCCTTCTTGTCGGGGATGCGCCAGATCACCCCGTGAACGCGCCGAACATTAACGGTCTGGAAACGGATCGTCCGGCAAACTCTGCCGATGTGTGCGACGCGGTCCTTTCACGAAGCTGCCCTGCCCCTCTTCCCGGGTGATGAGGATGAGGCACTGGCAGTGCCGCTCCCCGGAAGGTTGCCCTCCTACATTGCAGACCATCGCAAGCGCCTGCGGGCACGCTTCCAGGACGGCGGCGCCGGGGCCATGCCGGATTACGAACTGCTCGAACTTCTGCTCTTTCGCAGCATTCCCCGGCAGGATGTGAAGCCGCTCGCGCGCCGTCTGATCGACCGCTTCGGCGATCTCAACCGCGTCATCGCGGCTGAACCTGCCCGGCTGGTCGAGGTGGAAGGGATGGGCGAGGCGAGTGCGCAGGACCTGAAGATCGTCGAGGCGGTGGCGCAGCGGATGGCGCGGGCACGGGTGATGCACCGGGCGGTGCTGTCCTCCTGGGCCGCCCTCCTTGACTACTGCCACACGACCATGGCGCACCGCGAGACCGAACAATTCCGGGTGCTCTATCTCGACCGCAAGAACGTCCTGATCGCCGACGAGGAACAGGCGCGTGGAACGGTGGATCACGTGCCTGTCTACCCGCGCGAGGTGGTGAAGCGGGCGCTCGAACTGAATGCCTCGGCGCTGATCCTCGTGCACAATCACCCCTCGGGCGATCCGACGCCCTCCGAGCAGGATATCGCCATGACGGCGCAGATCCAGGATGCCGCTACCGCCCTCGGCATCGTTCTCCACGATCATCTCATCGTTGGGAAAGAGCGCGAGCTGAGCTTCAGGGCCCAGAACTATCTGTGAGCGGCCTGAGCCAGAGTTCGACGCGCCGGTTCATGCGCCTCCCGGCGACGGTCGTGTCGCAGGCCAGCGGCAGCGCCTCGCCAAACCCTTCGACGAGCGGCGGCGAGAGGTCCGGCAGCGCCTCGCGCATGGCCTTCGCCACCGCTTCAGCCCGGGCGCGCGAAAGGTCGAGATTGCCTTCGGCTGGTCCGCGCCCGTCCGAGAAGCCGACCAGCATCAGCTGCTGGCCCCGAAAGCGACCGATGTCGATCAGCTTCACGAGTTCGGACAGGCTGTCGCGGCTCTGCGCCTCCAGCGTGTCTCCGCCCTCCTCGAAACGGAAGGTGATCGAAAGCCGCTCTGCTCCGGCCATGAGATCGGTCAGCCGCTTGAGTTCGGACAGCGGAACCTCCTCCCCCGCGGCGCGGATCGCGTTCATCAGGCGCTGGCCATCGCTCGAAAGCGGGACGCGGCTTGGGCGCCGGTCCACGAAACCAGCCTCGGCCACGGCTTGCTGAGCGGGCGCAGAGGAAAGAAATTCGAGGAACTCGCGCGCGAAGAGCGGCAAGCGCCGACGGGGCGTGACCAGAAAGACCGGCAGGGCGAGAGGGTAATCCTCGGACTTGACGGCAAGCGGCGACGGCACCAGCGGAAAGCCACAACTGTCGGTCAGGGGCAGTGCCCGGGCCGCGCCCTGTGCCGTGAGGCCGGTGATGGCAAGCGCGTAGGGATCGCGGGCCACCGCCGCGGCGAGGCTCGCCAGATCCGGATGCGTGACGCTCGCCGCAATCGGCCGGCCGAGCCGCGCCTCGAGAGCGGCTTCCAGGCTGATGTCGGCAGCCAGCGCGTGCAGCACGAGCGGCATGTCCGGGCCGCCCAGGTCCTTCCAGTTGGCGATCTCGCCGGAGAGCGCCCGCGCGAGATCCCACGTCGAGATCCGGGGCAGAGGGTTGTCGGCGGCGACGATCGGCACCAGCGCGTCGAGAGCCAGCACACGCGTCGTCATGCCTTCCTCGGCATGCGCCGCAATGACCAGTTCGGCTGCTCCGGACGCGAGCGCCTCGGCCGCAACGGCGGGCGGGGACGGGGTGAAGCTGACACGCGCGACGGCTTCGCCCTTGCCGTCGAGAACTTCGGTTGCGAAGCCGATCTCCTTCTCCAGCGGGCGCAGTGAATAGCCGCGGGCCTCGGCCTCCGCCTGCAGGAGACGCGGCAGGATGCCGTTCCCCGCCTCGGTCGCGCCGAGGATGCGGATGTCTGCGACCGGCGCCTTCAGTTCAGGGCAGCCGGGTCCGGTGCAGGTCACACCACCCGAGTCGACGGTGAGCGCTCCGTATTTCGTGCCGATCCGGTAGAACTCTCCGTCAAAGCCCAGAAGCTGCCCATCGAGTGCAATGGCGCCGCTGCGGGATGTGAGGGTGATGTCCTGCGCACTGGCACCCGCGGCAACCCAGAACAGCGCGACGAACATCGCCGCGCGCGACCCCCTCCGACCCATGCACCCAGCCTGCCCCTATTGCGAGGCGGCCATATTCAGGTTTCGGGACAGATTCTTCAACACGATATAGTCACCGACCGCGTCGCATGCCGGCATCTCGAGTGTCAGTTCGGTGACGAAGACGCGCCCGCCGACACTTTCCACTACGTCGCCCATCAGGGTGCGCGCGCAGGTCGAGGCGGTGACTTCCGCCTCCAGCTGGACGCTCGCCTGAGTTCCGTCGGTCGGGAAGGTGTAGACTTCCGCCAGCATCGGCAGCGGGACCTCCGTCTCGCCCAGCAGCGACAGGAAACCACCGCGATCGGATGTGCGGCCGGGATCGACGGCCGAGACATGTCCGGCGTCGCCATGATGGGCGTCGCCGGCATGGGCGCTGACCTCGATCGCATCGGAGCCGAGCCACTGGACGCCGAAACGGTGAAGCGCGGCCACCTCGGGTACTGGCTGGGCCGCCTGCGCTTCGGAGCCATCCGCGAAAAGGATCGACACGCTCCCGGACGCATCGAGCGCAGGCAGATGGGCGGTCAGGTGCCCTGCGGACGAGAGGCGGCCCGTGACGGCCAGCCCGGCATGGCGCAGAACAACGCGCTCGTCCGGCCGACACGGCGCTGCCAACGTCAGGGCGAGCATCGCAGCAGGCTCAGCCGCGAGCGTGAGGCTGGTGAGGCAGGCAGGTCCGCTCACGTCCGCGGTCATCGGAGCAGGGGTCGGCTGATCCTCGGGCAGCAGGAAATGTGCATGGTCGATGGGAAGACGCCGCGCCGAGGGCGTGACGAGAGCCGGCGCGATCAACGTCCCCGGCCCGGCAGATACCGCTTCGACATGGGTCGGCCGGATGTCCGTCCGCGCGCGCTTCGCCGTCCACTCCATGTACTGGCCGGCTGCCAATGCGAGGGTCAGCGTCACCGCTGCCGTCGCCAGTTTCCGCGTCCGCTCCATTCCCCGCTCCGCCATGCTGCCGGTGCGAAATGGGTAACGATCAAAACGGGCCTATTGGTGGCGAAAACCTGCCGAGCTGCCTCAATTGCTCGGCTTCAATCCGCCCAGCGCGAGAATGCGGCCCATCCTTGCCGCATTCTCGCCGCAATCACTCAAGTCGGCCGTGGCAGTGCTTGTACTTGAGGCCGGAGCCGCAAGGGCAGGGCTCGTTCCTCGCCACGTCGCCCCAGGCGGCAGGCTCCGATTCGCCATCTCCGGCCCCAACCAGTTCAGGCGCGGGCTGAGGCGCCGTCGCGGCCTGAGGCTGGGGTGCAGGGGCCGCGGCGCGCTGCTGATCGAGGATCTGCCGCATCATTGCCTGCTGCTCTTCCTCGGTCAGCGGGCGCACCTGGGCAAGCTTCTGTGTCACGTCCTGCCTCAGCGAGTTCAGCATCGACTCGAAGAGCGAGAAGGCCTCGGTCTTGTATTCCGACAGCGGGTCGCGCTGCGCATAGCCGCGGAAGCCCACGACCGACCGCAGATGCTCGAGCGTCAGGAGATGCTCGCGCCACTTGGCGTCGATGGTCTGAAGCAGGATCTGCTTCTCGATCGACCGCATGGTTTCCAGCCCGAAGGCTTCCGTCTTCTCGGACATCTGCCGGTCGGAAGCCTCGCACAGGCGTTCGCGCACCACGTCCTGATCGACGCCTTCCTCCTGCGCCCATTTGGTGATCGGAGCATCGAGGCCCAGCTTGTCCATCACCGCCCGGTGCATGCCCTCGACATCCCACTGATCGGAGTAGCTGCGAGGCGGCATGTGCATGTCGATCAGGTCGTCGATCACCTGATAGCGCATGTCCTGCGCGATCTCGGAGAGATCTTCGGTCTCCATGATCTCGAGGCGCTGGCTGAAGATGGCCTTGCGCTGGTCGTTCATCACGTCGTCGAACTTGAGAAGCTGCTTGCGGATGTCGAAGTTGCGCCCCTCGACCTTTGCCTGCGCCTTCTCGAGCGACTTGTTCACCCAGGGGTGGACGATGGCCTCGCCGTCCTTCATCCCGAGCGTCGAAAGCACCTTGTCGAGCCGGTCCGAGCCGAAGATCCGCATCAGGTCGTCTTCAAGGCTGAGGAAGAAGGCCGAGCGGCCGGGGTCGCCCTGACGGCCCGAGCGGCCGCGGAGCTGGTTGTCGATCCGGCGCGACTCGTGGCGCTCAGTGCCGAGCACGAAGAGGCCGCCGGCTTCCTTGACCTTCTCCTTCTCCTCGGCGTGCTCGGCCTCGATGCGGGCGCGAACCTCGTCGGGATGGGCCGAAGGATCGGCGGCGAGTGCCTGCATCACCTTCATCTCGACGTTGCCGCCGAGCTGGATGTCGGTACCGCGGCCGGCCATGTTGGTCGCGATGGTCACCGCGCCAAGCTTGCCTGCATCGGCGACGATCTGCGCCTCCTGTTCGTGCTGGCGCGCGTTCAGCACGTTATGCGGGATACCGGCGCCCTTCAGGAGCTCTGACAGAGCCTCGGACTTGTCGATCGAGGTGGTGCCGACGAGGATCGGCTGTCCGCGGCCATGGGCCTCCTTGATCGACTCGATGATGCCGTCGTTCTTCTCGCGTGCCGTGCGATAGACCGCGTCATGGTCGTCCGCCCGCGCGACCGGCCGGTTCGTCGGCACCTCCACCACGCCGAGGCCGTAGATCTCCATGAATTCCTCGGCCTCGGTCGCCGCCGTGCCGGTCATACCGGCGAGCTTCTCGTAAAGCCGGAAGTAGTTCTGGAACGTCACCGACGCGAGCGTCACGTTCTCGGGCTGGATCGAGACCCCTTCCTTCGCCTCGATGGCCTGATGAAGGCCGTCGGAGAGGCGGCGTCCGCGCATCATGCGGCCGGTGAATTCGTCGATCAGCATGATCTCGTCGTTACGGACGATGTACTGCTGGTCGCGGTGGAACAGCTTGTGCGCGCGCAGACCCTGGTTGACGTGGTGCACGATGGTCGTGCTTTCCGGGTCATAGAGCGACTGGCCTTCGGGTAGCAGGCCCGTCTCGAGCAGCCGTTTCTCGAGGAACTCGTTGCCTTCCTCGGTGAAGGTCACGTTCCGCGTCTTCTCGTCGAGCTTGTAATGCTCCTCCACGAGTTCCGGGATCAGCTTGTCCACCTTGGTGTAGAGGTCGCTGCGGTCCTGGCTCGGGCCCGAGATGATGAGCGGGGTCCGGGCCTCGTCGATCAGGATCGAGTCCACTTCGTCGACGATGGCGAAGAAGTGGCCGCGCTGCTTCATCTCTTCCTTGGACGACTTCATGTTGTCGCGAAGGTAGTCGAAGCCGAGCTCGTTGTTCGTCGAATAGGTGATGTCGGCGGCATAGGCCAACCGCTTCTCTTCCTCGGTCTGGAACGGGTAGACCACGCCGGTGCTGAGCCCGAGCTGGGCGTAGACCTTGCCCATCCACTCGGCGTCGCGCTTGGCGAGGTAGTCGTTGACCGTGACGATGTGCACGCCCTTGCCGGCAAGCGCGTTCAGGTAGGCCGGGAAGGTCGCGACCAGCGTCTTGCCCTCGCCGGTCTTCATCTCGGCGATATTGCCCTGATGGAGGAAGATCCCGCCCATCAGCTGCACGTCGAAGGCGCGCAGGCCGAGCGCCCGGCGGGCCCCCTCGCGGCAGTTGGCGAAGGCTTCCGGCAGAAGATCGTCGAGGCTTTCGCTGCCGTCCTGCACGCGGCGCTGGAATTCGACGGTCTTCTGCCTGATGCCCTCGTCCGAGAGCTTCTGAAAGTCCGCCTCAAGCTCGTTGATGCGCGCGACGAGACTCCGGACCGATTTTACCTTGCGGTCGTTGGGGGTTCCGAAGATCTTTCTCGTGAGCGTTCCGAGACCCAGCATGTTTTCTCCGCCTGGTCGTTCCTGACAAGCCAAGTCCTCTTGACATGATCGTGTGAGGCATCGGCCTTGCTCCTGCCGCCCGTAGTCTCCTAGAAGGCAGACAGCCCGGCCCCGGCTCACGCGACCCCAGCGATGTAAGGGGATGGAGGGGTCAAGTCAACGTCGCGCGAGGGCGCGGCCGTTCAGGAGAAGGTGAGAATGGCGAACATTGCAAGGTTCTGGCGGGGCGCTTCGGTAGCGGCCGTCTGCGCGTTGGCGCTGGCCGCACCGGTCCGTGCCGAGGAGGTGACGGCCGATACCGTGGTGGCCACGGTCAACGGCCAGGACATCACGCTCGGCCACATGATCGCCCTCCGGGCCGGCCTGCCCGAGCAGTATCAGAGCCTGCCTGACGAGTCGCTGTTCAAGGGCATTCTCGAACAGCTCGTCCAGCAGGCGGCGCTGGCGCAGTCCGTCGAAGGCACGGTAACCAAGCGCGACCAGCTGTCGCTTCAGAACGAAGAGCGTGGCTTCCTCTCGGCCGTGGCAATGCGCCGCGTGGTTGAGGGTGCCGTCACCGACGAGGCGCTGCAGGCAGCCTACGACGCGCGCTTCGCCGATGCCGCGCCGCAGACCGAATACAGTGCCTCGCACATCCTCGTTGCGAGCGAGGAAGAGGCCCAGAAGCTGAAGACCGAGATCGAGGGCGGCGCCGATTTCGCCACGATGGCGAAGGAGCATTCCTCGGACGGTGCCGCCGCCAATGGCGGATCGCTCGGCTGGTTCGGGCTCGGCATGATGGTCAAGCCCTTCGAGGATGCCGTGGTCAAGATGAAGCCCGGCGAGGTCGCGGGACCGATCCAGACCCAGTTCGGCTGGCACCTGATCAAGCTGAACGAGACCCGGATCGCCGAGAAGCCCTCGCTCGACGAGATGCGCGACGAGCTTGCCGGGCAGATCGAGCAGGAAGCCATCGCCCGCCACATCGAAGAAGTGACGGCCAGCGCGGACATCAGCCGGCCGGGTGAGGGGATTGACCCCGCCACGCTTCGGAAGGAAGAACTGCTCGACTGATCCGCATAACGGAGGCACGGGCATGGCCAAGACCGACTGGAAGGACGAAGCGAAGGCTCTGAAGAAGAAGCTGTCCAAGCTCAGGGCCCGCCTGAAGGCCGAAAAGCCGGAGGCGAAGCAGAAAGCCGTCAAGACGGTCTCGCCGCTTGCCCCCGAAGCCTTCCCCACCCTGCCGGCCATCGGCGGGGTGGAGTTCTCGGCCGTCGAGGCCGGTGTGCGGTATCAGAACCGCAAGGACGTCATGCTGATCCTCCTCGCGCCGGGGACGGCGATGGCGGGTGTCTTCACCCGCTCGTCCACACGCGCGGCCTGCGTGCTCGACTGCCAGGCGAAGATCGGCAGGACCTCCGAGGCCGGCGCGGCGATCGTGGTCAACTCGGGCAACTCGAATGCCTTTACCGGAACCGTCGGAGTCGAGGCTGTCGAGGCCGTGACCGGCGGTGTGGCGGCGGCGCTCGATCTTCCGGTCGAGCGGGTCTTCTCCTCTTCCACCGGCGTGATCGGCGAGCCGCTGCCGCATGAACGCATCACCGCGAAGATCCCGGACCTCGTGGAGGGCCTCTCGGGCGATGCCATCGAGATGGCGGCCCGCGCCATGATGACGACCGACACCTTCCCGAAAGGCGCCTCGGCCGTGATCGAGGCCGAGGGCGGCGAGATTCGCATCGCGGGCATCGCCAAGGGATCGGGCATGATCGCGCCCGACATGGCCACGATGCTGGTCTACATCTTCACCGATGCGAAGATCCCGCAGCCTCTCCTGCAGAAGATGCTCTCGCGGCAGGTGGTGGCCACGTTCAACGCGATCACGGTGGACAGCGACACCTCGACCTCGGACGCGCTGCTGCTGGCTGCGACAGGCGCATCCCCTGCCGCGGAGCTCAACGGCCGGTCGAAGGCCGGCCGCGACTTCGAGGCGGCGCTCGGGCGGGTGATGCTCGATCTGGCGCAGCAGGTCGTCCGCGACGGCGAGGGCGCGACGAAGTTCGTCGAGGTCCGGGTGACCGGCGCCGAGAGCCCCGAGGACGCGCATCGGGTGGCGATGGCGATCGCCAACTCGCCGCTGGTCAAGACCGCCATCGCCGGAGAGGATCCGAACTGGGGCCGTATCGTCATGGCGGTGGGCAAGTCCGGCGCCGCGGCGGACCGCGACCGGCTCTCGATCCGGTTCGGCGACATCCTCGTGGCCGAAAACGGCTGGCGCAGCCCCGACTACCGCGAAGAGGACGGAGCCGCCTACATGAAGCGGGCGGAACTGGTAATCGCCGTCGATCTGGGGTTGGGCAAGGGCGCGCGGACAGTCTGGACCTGCGATCTGACCCACCGCTACATCGACATCAACGCCGACTACCGGTCGTGAGGATCGTCCTCGTTTCGGCGGTGGCCCTCATTGACGGGGATGGCCGCGTCCTGCTCGCTCAGCGGCCCGAGGGCAAGTCCCTCGCGGGCCTCTGGGAATTTCCCGGCGGAAAGGTCGAGCCGGGTGAGAGCCCCGAAAGCGCCCTGATCCGCGAGCTGAAGGAAGAACTTGGCATCGACACGAAGACGAGCTGCCTCGCGCCCCTCACATTCGCGAGCCATGCCTATGACAGCTTTCACCTGCTGATGCCGCTCTTTGCCTGCCGCCGGTGGGAGGGCATCGCCCAGCCGCGCGAAGGGCAGAAGCTCGCCTGGGTGCGGCCGCAGGCGTTACGCGACTATCCGATGCCGCCTGCCGACCTGCCGCTCATCCCCATCCTTCGCGACTGGCTGTAGCATTTCTGTTGCCGCAGAGTCTCATTCGTTCATATGTCGCACCCTAAAAAGGCTCTACGACCAAGATCGCGCGTGTTTCTGTATCGGTTTGCGACTAGCGTGTGACTGGGGAAACTTGCTTCTTGGGGAAAAAGCAATGCTCAGAACAATCACGATCGGTAGCTGCGTCTCGGTTCAGGGCCTGCTCGTCGGCCAGATGGCCGATGGGAAGGTGATGGTCCGCGTGGACGAGAAGACTTACGTCGGATATCCTATCCCGACGAAGCGTGCCGCCTGACGTCAAGGGATCTGCGCGCAACGTGTCGCTACGAATGAAGAGGCCGGGCAATCTGCCCGGCCTTTCCTTTTCCGTTCTGTTGCAGTGCCGGCATCACGCCAGCTTGCGCTGCACTTCCTCGCGCTCGAAGATCTCGATCACGTCGCCGGGACGGATGTCCTCGTAACGCTCGAAGGCCATGCCGCATTCCTGACCGGACTGCACTTCCTTGACCTCGTCCTTGAAGCGCTTCAGCGTCTTCAGCGTACCCTCGTGGATAACGACGTTCTCGCGCAGCAGGCGCACGCCAGCGGACCGCCGCGCCACGCCTTCCGTCACGAGACAGCCTGCGACGTTGCCCACGCCGGTGATCCGGAAGACCTCCTTGATCTGGGCGTAGCCGATGAAGTGCTCGCGCACTTCCGCCTTGAGCAGGCCCGAGGCTGCCTTCTTCACGTCGTCAACGAGGTCGTAGATCACGCTGTAGTAGCGGATCTCCACGCCCTTCTGGTTCGCGGCCTGGCGTGCCGAGGCGTTGGCCCGCACGTTGAAGCCGATGACCGCCGCCTGCGACGCCTCGGCAAGGCCGATGTCGCTTTCGGTGATCGCGCCCACGCCGTAGTGAAGCACGCGCACGCGGACCTCGTCGTTGCCGACCTTCTCGAGCGCCTGCACGATCGCCTCGGCCGAGCCCTGCACGTCGGCCTTGATGACCACCGGCAGTTCGGCGACGTCGGCATCGGCCTTGGCCTTGGCCATCAGCTGCTCGAGCGTCGTGGCGGCACCCGCCGCTGCCCGCTTGTCGCGGGCGGCCTTCTCGCGGTAGTCGGCGATCTCGCGCGCCTGGGCCTCGGTCTCGACCACGTTCAGCACGTCGCCCGCTTCGGGCGTGCCGTTCAGGCCCAGAACCTCGACAGGAACCGAAGGACCGGCCTCGTCCACACGCTCGCCCTTGTCGTTGATGAGCGCGCGCACTTTGCCCCACTGCTGCCCGACGACGAAGATGTCGCCGCGCTTCAGCGTGCCGTGCTGGACCAGCACAGTGGCCACCGGCCCACGACCGACGTCGAGCTTGGCTTCGATCACCGCGCCCTGGGCCTGCCGCTTGGGATTGGCCCGCAGGTCGAGGATCTCGGCCTGCAACGCGATGTTGTCGAGCAGCGAGTCGAGGCCCTTGCCCGTCTTGGCCGAGACCTCGACGTCGAGGACGTCGCCGGACATCTTCTCGACGATGACCTCGTGCTGCAGCAGGTCCGTGCGGACCTTGTCGGGCTGCGCGTCCGGCTTGTCGATCTTGTTGATCGCGACGATCATCGGGACCTTCGCGGCCTTGGCATGCTTGATCGCCTCGACCGTCTGCGGCATCACCGCATCATCGGCAGCCACCACCAGCACGACGATGTCCGTCACCTGCGCGCCACGGGCACGCATCGAGGTGAAAGCCGCGTGGCCGGGCGTGTCGAGGAAGGTCAGCACCGCGCCGCTGTCCGTCGTCACCTGATAGGCGCCGATGTGCTGCGTGATGCCACCGGCCTCGCCCGAGACGACGCTCGTCTTGCGGATCGCGTCCAGCAGCGAGGTCTTGCCGTGGTCGACGTGCCCCATGATCGTGATGATCGGCGGGCGCGACTGGAGGTCTTCGGCCTTGTCCTCGACCGTGTCGATCACATGCTCGACGTCGGCGTCCGACACGCGGACGGCGCGGTGGCCGAATTCCTCGATCACCAGCTCGGCGGTGTCGGCGTCGATGGTCTGGTTCATCGTGACCATCATGCCCATCTTCATGAGCGCCTTGACCACATCGGCAGCCCGCTCCGCCATGCGGTTGGCGAGCTCCTGCACCAGGATCGTCTCGGGCAGCTGCACGTCGCGCACCTGCTTCTCGGCCTTGTGGCCGAAGCCCATCGCCTTCTGGCGGGCCTTCTCCTGCTTGCGCTTCATCGCGGCGAGCGACCGCGTGCGGCCACCTTCGCCCGAGAGAGCTTCGTTCAGCGTGAGCTTGCCCGACCGGCGCGAGTCGTCCTTCTTGGTCGCGCGGTCACGCTCGGCCTCGCGCTCGCGCTCCTTGCGCGAGGGCGCCAGACCGGGCTTCGCCGACGGCGGCGCGGAAGCGCGCGATTCGGGCGCCGCAGGTTGCGGCGCGGCCGGAGCCGGGGCCCGTTTGGCTTCTTCGGCTCGCCGGGCGGCCTCTTCAGCCTCGCGGCGGGCACGTTCCTCGTCCTCGGCCTTCTGGCGAAGGGCCTCGGCGCGCTCACGCTCCTCGCGTTCCTTCGCCTCGAGTTCCTCGCGGCGCCGCTGACGCTCTTCCTCGCGCTGGCGCTCGTCCTCTTCGCGACGCTTGGCCTCTTCGACCTCGCGCAGCTTGGCTGCGCGCAGCGCGGCGAGGCGGCGCTCCATCTCGGCATCGGAGATGCCTGCAGGACGCTTCGCCGGATCGCCCAGGTGCGACGGCGAGTTCGTCGTGGTCGACGACCCCGAGGCACCCGGCTTCGGAACGACAACGCGCTTGCGCTTCGTCTCGACCAGGACACTCTTTGTGCGGCCGTGGCTGAAGCTCTGCTTCACCTGGCCCGAACGCGAGCCGCCACCCAGGCCGAGGGGTTTCTTGCCGTCTGTATCGCTCATGCGTCTTTCGTATCCCTTCCGGCGGCCCTGCCGCCGATATGCCCGCGAAGTCCGGCCAGCCTGGCCGCTTCATCCTGAACGCGCGTCGTGAGTCCACCAGCCGCGAGCGCGCCGTGTATCGCATGTTCACGGCCGAATGCCAAACCCAATTCCCGGGCCGTCAGGCAGCCGATGAACGACCTTTTTCCGTGAGGCGGATGCAGCTTCGATTTGCCGCGCTCCGACCCGTCACTGGCCTGGATGAGAACTTCCGCCTCGTCCTTCGACAGCCAGTCCTTCACCTTCTCGTATCCCGCGACCGCCTTTCCCGCCTTGCGTGCGAGCGAGATCAGATCCACCACCCGGCGGGCGAGTTGCGCCTCCACCAGATCCGCGAGCCCCTCGGGCACCTTCACCGGCTGGCGCGCAGCGCGGGCGAAGAGGCCCTTCTTCGCGGCCTTCTCGATCGCCGCGCGGTCGGCCGAGAGATACATCCCCCGACCGGGCAACCGCCCGAGGATGTCAGGGACGACCTCGCCCTCGGGACCAAGTGCAAAACGGACGAGACCCGTTTTCGGCGCGCTCTCGCCCGTGGCGAGGCAACGCCGTTCCGGCTCGTCCCTCATGTCGTCCCGGCCTCCGCGCGTCATCGGCAAAGCGAGGCTCAGGCCTCGCCCTCCGTCTCTTCCTCTTCCGCCGCTTCCGGCGCAAGTTCGGTCGGGTCGACCCAACCCAGCATGACGCGCGCGGTCATCACCAGATGCTGCGCTTCCTCGAGGCTCACGTCGAACTTCTCGAGGACGCCCTCGTCCTTCACGCGCTGCCCGTTCACGGTGGTCCAGCCGCCGGCCAGTTCCCAGTCCGCGCAGGTGGCGAAGTCTTCGAGCGTCTTGATGCCGTCCTTGGCCAGCGCCTCGAGCATCTGCGGGGTCAGCCCCTCGAAATTGGCAAGAGAGTCCTCGAGCCCAAGGGCGCGGGCGGATTCCAGAGCCTTGCGATTGGCTTCTTCCAGATGATCGCGGGCACGGGCCTGAAGTTCGGCGGCCGTATCCTCGTCAAATCCGTCGATCGAAAGAAGTTCCTCGGGGTCGACGTAGGCCACTTCCTCAAGGTTCGTGAACCCTTCGGAGACCAGAAGTTGGGCCATCATCTCGTCGATATCAAGGGTCTCCATGAAGAGATTCGTCCGCTCGGCGAACTCGGCCTGGCGGCGAGCCGATTCGTCGGCCTCGGTCATGATGTCGATGTCGAGGCCGGTGAGCTGGCTGGCGAGGCGCACGTTCTGGCCGCGGCGGCCGATGGCGAGCGACAGCTGCTCGTCGGGCACCACCACCTCGATCTTGCCGGCTTCCTCGTCGATCACGACCTTGGAGACCTCGGCCGGCTGGAGCGCATTCACGAGGAACGTGGCCTGGTCCTGGTTCCACGGGATGATGTCGATCTTCTCGCCCTGAAGCTCGTTCACCACAGCCTGCACGCGGCTGCCGCGCATACCCACACAGGCGCCGACCGGGTCGATCGAATTGTCGTAGGAGATGACCGCGATCTTCGCGCGCGAGCCCGGATCGCGGGCCACGGCCTTGATCTCGATGATGCCGTCGTAGATCTCCGGCACTTCCATCTTGAACAGTTCGGCCATGAACTGCGGGTCGGTGCGGCTGAGGAAGACCTGCGGGCCGCGGGCCTCACGCCGGACGTCCTTGATATAGGCGCGGATGCGGTCGTTCGGGCGGTAGCTTTCGCGGCCGATCTTCTCGTTGCGGCGCAGGATGCCCTCGCCCCGGCCGATGTCGACGATGATGTTGCCGTATTCCTCGCGCTTGACCACGCCGTTGATGATCGTGCCCTTGCGGTCCTTGAACTCGTCATACTGACGGTCGCGCTCGGCCTCGCGCACCTTCTGCAGGATGACCTGCTTGGCCGATTGCGCGGCGATCCGGCCGAGATCCACCGGCGGCACCTCGTCGATGATCTCGTCGCCGATCTTGGGATCGGCGAGGTAACTTTTCGCCTGTTTGACCGTGAGCTGCGCGTGGTGATTCTCGATCAGCTCGTCCTCGACCACGGTGCGGATGCGGGCGAAGGTTGCGCGGCCGGTCTTGCGGTCGATCTTCACCCGGATGTCGAGGTCCGAGCCGTAGCGCGACTTTGCGGCGCGTGCGAGGCTCTCTTCCATCGCCTGGATCACCAGATCGGGATCGATCATCTTCTCCCGCGCGACCGCCTCGGCGGTTTGCAGCAGTTCAAGCTGGTTGGCAGAGGTGATTGCCATGGTCGTGCTCCCGGTAAACGGTCAGTGGCGGGTTGGTCAGTGCTTGGTGGGAGGCTGCTCGGCCTCGTCGGCCTCCTCGCCTTCCAATTCCTCGATCTCGTCGAACTGGCTCTCGTCGAAGTTGCCCGAGGCCTTCTTCTGGCGCAGCATCTCGGCGATGAGCTCGTCCGTCAGGATCAGCTTCGCATCGGCGAGCCAGTCGAACTTCAGCCCGATGGTGACGTAGCCGTCGCGCCCGTCCTCGATGGTGATCAGCACCTCGTCGCCCTCGGTTCCCGCCAGCTCGCCCTTGAAGCGGCGGCGTCCGTCGATGAGTTCGGAGGTTTCGATCCGGGCCTCGTAGCCGGTCCAGACGTCGAAGTCCTTGAGCCGGGTCAAGGGACGGTCGATGCCGGGGCTGGAAACCTCGAGCGTGTAATTCTCGTCGATCGGATCCTCGACGTCGAGCACGGCGGAGACGGCGGTCGAGATCTCGGCGCATTCGTCGACGACGATCCCACCATCGGGCCGGTCGGCCATGATCTGCAGGGTGCGGGTCTTGCCGCTCATCAGCCTGAGGCGGACGAGCTCGAATCCCATGCCCTCGATCACCGGCGTCACGATCTCGGCGAGGCGGCGGTCGATGGCGGTCTTGGCGACGAGGTCGGACATGGGGAACCCCAAAACGAAAAAACGGGCCAAGCGGCCCGTTGCGATCATCGGTGGAACCATCGGGGTTGGAGGCCGAGGCGCCGCTATGTCAGCGCGTATAGGCCCGATTCCGCCGGGACGCAAGCGCCGATTGAGTCAGCGCCCCGCACTCCAGCTGAGCGAGGCGTGCATCCGCGTGTAATACTCTCCGATCAGCCCGATCATCAGGCAGGCGATCATGACCTTCACCGGATATCCGATCGAGCTGTGATGCGGAAAATAGTTGAGGAAGATGAAGCCGCGCCCCTGGTCGATGGTGTGGAAGAGGGGGTTCCAGTCGAAGAACTGAAGGACGTAGCCCGGTGTCGCATTGGCCACGAACATCTTTCCCGAGGCGATCATGTTCAGGCGCATGTAGATCGCGGCGATCATCCCGACCGCCCCGGGGCTCCACGGCTTGGCGGATCGGAAGATCATGCCGATCGCCACGCCCGATCCCCAGGAAAGCAGCAGCATCCCCACCGCGCCGACCGGATCGTCGATGGTGATCGGTTCCACCGCCGCGTGGTAGAAGTAGAGGACGAAGGCGGCCGAGAGGATCTGGATATAGAGCGCGCCCAGGGCGGCGGCAGAGATCGAGATGATGGTGTTCATCGGCGCGTGCTTCATCATCGCCGACGTCGGCCCGTCGGCCTTCATGACCGCGCCCATGGATTTCACATGGGTCATGAACATGAAGATGCCCGACATCATGAAGAGCAGGTAGTTGCCCCGGATGGCGGCCTGGCGAAGTCCCAGAAGCTCGAACAGGATGTAGAACGCGGCCACCATCAGCAGCGTCTGGCCGATGCTGGCCAGAAGGCCCAGGACGGCATTGCCGTGCCCCCGCCGGATCGAGCGAACCGTTGCGTGGAAGATGAGTTCGAGTTGGCCGAAGGCCAGGCCCAGCGTCGAGCGGCGCCTCTGCGAGCGGAACATCGTCTCTCTTCACCTCGTCCCTGACGGTGTTCCGTCGAACCCTTGCATGGAAACCTTGCCGTTTTCCTGCCGAGCCATGATAAGGGCGCGACCGCAGCCAAGCAACAATTCCGAGACATCCGCATGAATCACGAAGAGCTCGTCGCCCTCATCCGCCGTCTTGCGCTGGAAGCCGGCGACCGGATCATGGAGGTCTACAACGGCCCCGATTTCGAGGTGAAGGCGAAGTCCGACGCAAGCCCGGTCACCGAGGCGGACGAGGCGGCCGACCGCCTGATCTCGGCGGGCCTGCGCGCGGCCTATCCCGACGTTCCGCTGATAACGGAGGAGCAGGCCGAGTCTCACGCGCTCGCGGCGAAGACCTTCCTCATCGTCGATCCTCTGGACGGAACGAAGGAATTCGTCCAGCGCCGCGGCGACTTCACGGTGAACATAGCCTATGTCGAGGACGGCGTGCCGGTGCGGGGCGTGGTCTATGCTCCGGCCAAGGGCCGCCTCTTCTATACGCTGGCGGACGGCACCGCCGTCGAGGAGACGGGTGCGCTCGACAAGATGAAACCCGGCAACCTCCGCCGCATTTCGGTGTCGAAACCCGACAACGGGGCGCTGATGGTTGTGGCCTCGAAGTCACACCGCGATCAGGCGACCGACGACTATATCGGCCGCTACGCGGTGAGGGACATGACCAGCGCCGGCTCGAGCCTGAAGTTCTGCCTCGTCGCGACCGGCGAGGCGGATCTCTATCCGCGCCTCGGCCGCACGATGGAGTGGGATACGGCGGCGGGTGACGCGGTCCTGCGCGGTGCCGGCGGCGTGGTCGTCCGCTTCGACGATCACCAGCCGCTGGCCTATGGCAAGCCGGGCTGGGACAATCCCTTCTTCATCGCCCATGCCCCGGGTGTCACCCTGCAAAGCTGAGGCGGCGAGGCACCTGCCTGTGCGACCCGTCCGCAACCTGCTTCCCACTGCGCCGGGCGCGCCGCCTGACGCACAGCACCGGAAACTGAAATGTCTGTCCTGATCGCCATTCCTGCCCGCTACGCCTCCACCCGCTATCCGGGCAAGCCGCTCGTGGCGCTGCGCGATCCGGACGGAACCAGCAAGACGCTGATCCAGCGCAGCTGGGAAGCCGCGATGGCGGTCCGCGGCGTGGATCGCGTAGTGGTGGCGACCGACGACGAGCGCATCCGCGTCGCCGCGGAAGCCTTCGGCGCCGAGGTGGTGATGACCTCCTCATCCTGCCGGAACGGGACCGAACGCTGCGCCGAGGTTGCTCGGGTGCTGCCGGGTTATGACATCGTCGTGAACCTGCAGGGTGATGCGCCGCTCACGCCGGCATGGTTCGTCGAGGAGCTGATCGCGGGCCTTCGCGCCGATCCCTCGGCCGAGGTGGCGACGCCGGTGCTGCGTTGCGACGGGCGTGCGCTCAACGGCTTCCTCGACGACCGCCGCGCGGGCCGCGTCGGCGGAACGACCGCAGTCTTCGGTGCCACGCGCCATGCCCTCTACTTCTCGAAGGAGGTCATCCCCTACACCGGCCGGCGCTTCGCGGATGCTGACGATACGCCCGTCTTCCACCACGTCGGCGTCTATGCCTACCGTCCCGCCACGCTGGAGGTTTATCCCGACTGGCCGGTCGGGCCGCTGGAGGACCTCGAGGGGCTCGAGCAACTCCGCTTCCTCGAGAACGGTCGCCGCGTGCTCTGCGTCGAAGTCGAGGCGCGCGGTCGCCAGTTCTGGGAACTGAACAACCCGGAGGACGTCGCGCGCATCGAGGCGATGCTCGCCGAGATGCAGGCCGGATGACGCCCAGCCTGATCGTGGTGAGCCGCGGCCGGCCCGGGTTGCTGGCGCGCGCCGTCACCGCGATCCGGCAGCAGGACCATCCCTGTTTCGAACTGGTCGTGGTCGCGGACGAGGAGGGCCTTGCCGCGCTGCCGGACCTGCCGATCAAGCGCGTGCCGTTCGACGAACCCAACATCTCTGCCGCGCGCAACGCGGGCATCGCCCGAGCCGCGGGCGAGGTCATCGCCTTTCTCGACGACGACGCGGTGCCCGAGCCGACCTGGCTCTCTCGTCTGGTCACGCCCTTTCAGGACGAGCGCGTGGTCGCGGCAGGAGGGTTCGTGCGCGGAAGGAACGGGATCTCCTTCCAGTGGCGTGCGTCCGCCGTGGATGCCACGGGCCGGGATCATCCGCTGCCTGTAACGCCCGGGGGTATCACGCTCTGCGTGCCAGAGGGCGGTCTGGTGCCGCGGGTGCAGGGAACGAATGCCGCGTTCCGCGCCTTGGCGCTGCGCGAAGCGGGCGGCTTCGACCCCGCCTTCCGCTTCTATCTGGACGAGACCGACCTCTGCCGCCGGCTTCGGGGCCTCACCGCCATCGTCCCGAAGGCCGAGGTCCACCACGGATTCGCGGCGAGCGACCGGCGCCGGTCCGACCGCGTGCCGCTTTCGCTGCACGAGGTCGGGGAGAGCAGCCGCCTCTTTCTGCGGCGACATGCCGCGCCCGAGCTCTGGGCGGAGGCCGACGAGTGTCTGCGTGACGAGCAACGCCGCCGGCTTCTGCGTCACATGATCGATGGGCGGCTCGAACCGCGGGACCTGCGGCGGCTGCTGCAGAGCCTCGAGGACGGTCTCGCGGACGGGGACCGGCGGCCGCTGAGCGATCCACCGCCGATGCCGCCGGCTGCGGAAGCGGTCCAGCCCCTTACCGGCACGGGACCGCGGCCCGGATGTTTCCTTGCCGGGTCATGGCGCACCCGGGACAAGCTGCTGACGGCGGCCGGGAAAGAAGCGGAAGCGGGGCGGATCGCTACGGTGCTGCTGCTCTCTCCCACGGCGCGGCCGCATCGGCACCAGTTCCTTCCGCAGGGCATCTGGCTGCAAGAGGGCGGGATCTTCGGGCGCACGGTGCGGGACGGCCCCCGCGTGCGCCGGATCAACCCAAGGATGTGCATCGCAACTGAGCAGATGCGCCTTTCGGAGGTGCGTCCGGTCGATTTTTGACAAAACTTATCCACATGTCGGAACTTTTAGGGCCGGCACCAATTTGCCGACACATTGCCGCTTTAGGGTGCGGCGGGTTCGGACTCCGTGTAGGTTGCACGGAGCCTGCGGATCAGGGCAGGCGAAGCAGAGTGAGAGCTATGACAACAAAGAAGGTAACCAAAGCCGTTTTCCCCGTCGCCGGACTGGGCACGCGCTTTCTGCCGGCGACCAAGTCGATCCCGAAGGAGATCATGACGCTGGTCGACCGCCCCCTGATCCAATACGCGATCGATGAGGCTCGGGCGGCCGGCATCAAGGAATTCATCTTCGTCACCTCGCGCGGCAAGAGCGCGCTTGAGGACTATTTCGACAACGCTCCCGAACTCGAAGCAGCCCTGAAGAAGCCGGGGAAGGAGCATCTGCTCGAGGTGCTTGAAAGCACCAACATGGAAAGCGGCGCCATCGCCTATGTGCGCCAGCACAAGGCCCTTGGCCTGGGTCACGCCGTCTGGTGCGCCCGGCGCCTGATCGGCGACGAGCCTTTCGCGGTGATGCTGCCTGACGACGTGATCGCGGCCGAAAAGCCCTGCCTGCAGCAGATGGTCGAGGCCTATGAGCAGACCGGCGGCAACATGGTCGCCGCGATGGAGGTTCCGCCCGAGAAGGCCTCGGCCTATGGCGTGCTGTCCGTCGAGGAGGACATGGGCTCGATCGTGAAGGTCAACGGCATGGTCGAGAAGCCGAAGGAGAACCCGCCCTCGAACCTCGCGGTGATCGGGCGCTACATCCTTACGCCGAAAGTGCTGAACAACCTGAACCGCAAGAAGGAAGGCGCGGGCGGTGAGATCCAGCTGACCGATGCGATCGGCGAAGAGATCGAGGGTTCGGGGAAGGTCTATGGCTTCCGCTTCCGCGGCCAGCGCTACGATTGCGGGTCGAAGGCGGGCTTCCTTCAGGCCACCGTGGCCTTCGGACTGGCGCGTCCCGAACTGCGCGACGAGTTCTCGACCTATCTTCATGACATGATGGCGCTGGAAAAGGCGGCTCAGTAACGACCCGCCGGCATGCAGCGGCTTCTCGACCTGACGCGACTCGCGTCGCGGGCAGGGCGAGGGCCGCTCACCGGCGTTGACCGCGTCGAGGCCGCCTATCTGTCCGAGCTTCTTCGGCAGGACGATCCGGTCCACGGCTTGCTACGCGTTCCGCTCGGCTATCTGCTTCTCGGACGCGCCGGCATGGCGGCACTGCACGAGAAATTTCGCATCGGGTCGTTCGGACAGCCTGACCTGATCGGCCGTCTCCTCAGGCGCGGCCAGCCAGAGCGGGCAGGCATCGAGGCGGAGGCGCGCCGGAACGCCATCGGCCGCAGCGCGCCGTGGCGCCTGACCGCCCTCCTGCGCCGCCACCTGCCTCAGGGTGCCTCCTATCTGAACACCGGCCATTCCAACCTGTCCGATCTGACCCTGCGCCAGATCCGGGCCTCCGGCCTGAAGATGGCCGTGCTGATCCACGACGTGATCCCGCTCGAGCATCCCCACCTGACCCGGCCCGGCACGCCGAAGGCCTTTGCACGAAAGCTGGCGGCGGTCTCGGCACATGCCGACGTCCTCATCCATGCCTCCGAGGATGTGCGCGCCAGCACTGAGCCTTTTCTGTGCCGCGCCAGCAATCGCGGATCGCACGGTCGCGCGCTGGAAACCATCGTCGCCCCACTGGGCGTCCCGTTGGCGAAGCCGGAGGCGGTGCGGGTTCCGGCGGATCTTCCTCCGTCCCGGCCATACTTCATTGCGCTCGGTACGATCGAGCCACGCAAGAACCTTGGCCTTCTGCTCGACGTCTGGGAGGATCTGCACGGCATGATGCCGGAGGCGGCAGTTCCGGCGCTCCTGCTTCTCGGTGCGCGGGGGTGGGAGTCTCCGGCGTTCTTCCACCGTCTCGACGACAGCCCCCATTTCGGGCGGACGATCTTCCAGCGATCGGGCCTGCCCGACGAGGCGGTGGCGAGCCTTCTGCAGGGGGCGGAGGCCTTGCTCTTCCCCAGCCTCGCGGAAGGGTTCGGCATTCCTCCGGTCGAGGCGGCGGCCTTGGGGGTGCCGGTCATCAGCAGCCCCCTTCCGTCCGTCCGTAAAACCTTGAACGACTATCCCGTTTACCTTGATGCGACCGATCGGTATCTTTGGGCGCGCACAATCGCGACCTGGGGGCACAGGTCGCGCCATCCGCGGGCTCCGGGGCGGCCCGCACCGACGTGGCAGGACCATTTCGATCTGGTTTTCGGCCGCGTCTGACGACGCTCCTGGTGCGGGAACGATCCCGAGGGCGAGGAGCAGTTGAGTTTTGTAACCACATACCGGCTCAGGATCGCGCGGAAGACGTGGCGGCTTCGCGCATTGCGCAAGAGCTTCGAACTCCGCTCGCTGAGCTTCAGGGCCGGAGATGTGCGCAGGGAGGACATCCTTCTGTTCTGCACGCTCCGGAACGAGCGTGTGCGCCTGCCGTGGTTTCTCCGCTATTACCGCAACCTCGGCGTCACGCATTTCTTCTTTGTGGACAACAATTCGACGGACGGGTCGGCGGAATATCTGGCCGGGCAGCCGGACGTCTCGCTCTGGCACACGTCGCGCAGCTACAAGCGCGCGCGCTTCGGGATCGACTGGCTGAACCACCTGTTGCGCCGCTACGGTCACGGCCATTGGTGCCTCGTCGTCGATCCGGACGAGTTCTTCGTCTATCCGTTCTGCGACAGCCGTCCGCTGCGGGCGCTGACGGACTGGCTCGACGCCTCGTCGATCAAGTCGTTCAGCGCCATGTTGCTGGACATGTATCCCAAGGGACCCGTCGGCGCGGAACCTTACGCCGAGGGACAGGATCCGTTCGAGACCGCCTGCTGGTTCGACCGGGGCAACTACACTATCTCGCGCAACAGCCTGTATGGAAATCTCTGGATCCAGGGCGGACCGCGTGCACGGGCCTTCTTTGCCGACCGGCCGGAGCGCGCTCCCGCGCTGAACAAGATCCCGCTGGTGCGCTGGAACCGGCGCTACTGCTTTGCGAGCTCCACCCACATGCTTCTGCCGCGGGGCCTGAATTCCACCTTCGACGAATGGGGCGGCGAGAAGGCATCCGGTGTGCTGCTTCACGCGAAGTTCATCGACACATTCGCGGCGAAGGCGGAGGAGGAGATGCAGCGCCGCCAGCACTACGCAAACAGCCACGAATACCGCGCCTATCACGAGCGGCGCGGCGGTTCGCTCGACCTGTGGTGCAAGTGGAGCGAAAAATACCTCAACTGGCGCCAGCTCGAGATTCACGGGCTGATGTCCAAGGGCAACTGGGCCTGAAGGGGGCGGATTGGGCGCGGGCTTCCTCATGCTCTGCCACACGGCCTTCGACCGGGCGGCGCAGGTCGCCCGTCACTGGGCCGAACGCGGCTGCCCGGTGGTGATCCACGTCGATGCGCGGGTTCGCGACCGGGGCTTCAAGCGGTTGCAGCGCCTGCTCGAGGGCGTGCCCGATGTCCGCTTCTGCGAGCGACACGCCTGCGAATGGGGCACATGGGGACTCGTCGGCGCCACGATTTCGGCGGCAGAGGTGATGCTGCGCGAATTTCCGCAGGCGAGCCACGTCTACCTGGCCTCCGGATCCTGCCTGCCGCTGCGGCCTGTCGAGGAAATGGTCCGCTATCTCGAGGAACGCCCCGAGACGGACTTCATCGAATCCGTCACGACCGAGGACGTGGGCTGGACCGTCGGCGGTCTCGACATCGAGCGGTTCACGCTTCTCTTCCCCTTCTCCTGGCGCAAGAGGCGCAAGCTCTTCGACCAGTTCGTGCGCCTCCAGCGGCGGATCGGCTACAGCCGCCGCATTCCCCAGGGGCTGGTGCCGCATCTGGGCAGCCAGTGGTGGTGCCTGACACGGAAGACCCTGCAGGCGATCCTCGAGGATCCGCGGCGGGCCGAGTACGACGGCTATTTCCGCAGGGTCTGGATCCCCGACGAAAGCTATTTCCAGACGCTGGCGCGGCTCCATTCGCGGCATGTGGAAAGCCGGTCGCTGACGCTGTCGAAGTTCGACTTCCAGGGCAAGCCGCACATCTTCTATGACGACCACCACCAGCTCCTGCGCCGGTCGGATTGCTTCGTCGCCCGCAAGATCTGGCCCCAGGCGAACCGGCTCTACCGCGTGTTCCTCTCGGAAGGTCCGGGTGTGCAGCCCGAGGCCGAGCCGAACCCCACGAAGATCGACCGGCTCTTCTCGAAGGCGACCGAGCGGCGGACGCGCGGCCGCCCCGGCCTCTACATGCAGAGCCGCTTCCCGCGCACCGGATGGGAAGGGGCGCTGACCGCCGCGCCCTATTCCGTCTTCGCGGGGTTCTCCGAACTGTTCGAGAACTTCGAGCCCTGGCTCGGCAAGCTGGCGGGAAGCCGCGTCCATGGCCACCTCTTTGCGCCCGACCGGGTGGAGTTTGCCGGGGGCGAGGCGATCTATGACGGCGCGCTGTCTGCCTCGCCAGCGATCCGCGACTACAATCCCCGCAGCTTCGTCACCAACCTGATCTGGAACTGCCGCGGCGAGCGCCAGTGCTTCCAGTTCGGCCCGAGGGACCGGCAGCAGATCGTCGAGTTCATCGCAAGCGACCGGAACGCGCAGATCTCGGTCATTTCAGGTGCCTGGGCGGTGCCGCTCTTCCGGTCGGGGCAGGATGCCGCAAGCTGCCGGAGCGAGGCCGCGCGGCTCCAGAAGATCGAGGGGCAGGCGCTCGACGTTCTGCGCGCCTCATGGGTGAAGGCCAGGGTCCGGATCTGGACGCTGGCCGATTTCGTCGAGAGCCCGATGGAGCCGTTGCAGACAATCGTGGAGGAGATCACGCCCCGCGCGCTGCGCCCTATGACCGAAGCGCCGCGTCTGGTGGACATGACGGGCTTCGGACGGTTCCTGCAGGACCTGCGCAATCAGGGAATGCAGCCGACGCTGATGGGAGATTTCTCGGCAACGGGCGACGGGGCACCTGCGCATTCGCGCCGGGCGCGGCCTTATCTGGTGAAGTGACGGATCAATGTTCGACTCTTTCGTGATGCTCGCCGGGATGCGGACCGGATCGAACTTCCTAGAGGCAAATCTCAACGCGTTGCCCGGCGTCCGATGTCATGGCGAACTGTTCAATCCCTATTTCATCGGGACCAAGGGCTGCACCGAGCTGTTCGGCACCACCATTGCGCAACGCGCCGCGGACCCCCTCGGCTTCCTCGCGCGCGTCCGTGCGGAAACGCCCGGGCTCGCGGGCTTGCGGTTCTTCCACGACCACGATGCGCGGGTGTTGCCGGTGCTTCTCGAGGATCGGCGGTGTGCGAAGATACTGCTCGTCCGTAATCCGATCGAAAGCTACGTCTCGCTCCGCATCGCACGCGAGACGGGGCAGTGGAAGCTGACTGACCCCAAACGGCGGAAGGTGGCGAAGGTCACATTCGATCCGGCCGAGTTCGAGGCGCATCTCGCAGTCGGGGAGGCCTTCCACCGCGAAACGATCCGCGCCCTTCAGGTGACCGGCCAGACGCCGTTCGTGATCGACTACGCGGATCTGTCGGATCTCGACGTCCTGAACGGCCTCGCGGCGTTTCTCGGATGCGACACGCGGCTGACGGCGCCGGACGAGACGCTCAAGAAGCAGAATCCCGCGCCCGTGACGGATCTTGTGTCCAATCCCGACGAGATGCACGAGGCGCTCGCGCGGCTGGATCCGTTCGGCCTTTCCCGGCCGGTCAGCTACGAGCCCCGCCGCGGTGCCGGCGTTCCCGCCTTCCTCGCCGCCGGGCCGCTTCTCTACCTGCCTCTCCGGGGAGGTCTGGAAGACGAGGTGCGGGGCTGGCTGGAGAAGGCCGCCGGCGAGGTGACCGACGGGTTCACCCAGAAGCTTCTCCGTCAGTGGAAGCGCAGCCATCCCGGCCATCGCAGCTTCACGGTCCTGCGTCATCCGCTGGTCCGCGCCCATGCGACGTTCCGGGATCAGGTGCTCACGGCGGCGCTTCCGGAACTGCGCCTGGCCTTCCTGCGACATGGCGGGATCAACCTGCCGAAGCCGGGCGCCCCTCTCGATGCCGAAAGGTTCCGCGCGACCTTCCTTGCCTTCCTGCGCTTCCTCAAGCCGGCTCTTGCCGGGCAGACGCCGCTGCGGATCGGGGCGGCCGTCGCCTCGCAGCATGCGGTTCTGCAGGGTATGGCGCAGGTCGAGGCGCCGGACTTCCTCTTCCGGGAAGAGAGGCTGGTGGAGGGGCTGGCCTTCCTCGCGTCCGAGACCGGGCTGACGTCGGGGCCGTTCCGAACGGCATCCGACGACGGGCCAGCGCCGCTTTCGGAGATCTGGACACCCGAGATCGAGGAAGCCGCGCGCGAGGCGTATCAGCGTGATTACACGAGCTTCGGCTTCGGTCCCTGGCGGGCGTCAGGAGGGTAGGCAGAAGCGGATGGCCCGACCCTTCGGGCGTCAGGCGGCCTGCGGCGCACGCGTTTCCGTGAGGATCGCGTGCAGCTTGGCGGGATCGGTGTTCGACCGCAGCTTGGTACAGACGCCCGCATCGCGCATGGTCCGCGACACGAGCGCCAGCGCCTTGAGGTGATCCACCCCGGAGTCCTTCGGCGCGAAGAGCGCAAAGACGAGATCCACGGGCTGGCGATCGACGCTGTCGTAGTCGAGCGGTTTTTCGAGGCGCAGGAAGACACCCACGATCCTGTCGAGATCCTCGAGCCGGGCATGAGGCAGCGCAATCCCATGGCCGACACCCGTCGGGCCAAGGCTTTCGCGCTCCTGCAGGCCGTCGATGGCCACCGATGCATTCAGGCCGTAGGCCTGTGACGCGACCTCTCCCAGTTCCTGGAAGAGGCGCTTCTTGCTGGTCACCTGACTGAGAACCCTAACGGCTTCCGGCATCAGAAGTTTGGATAGTTCCATGGGCGGTCGCTTGTCCTGCGCCTCGGGCGCGCGCTATTTGCTGTTGCGCGGGTCGATCCAGCCGATGTTCCCGTCATCCCGACGGTAGACGACGTTCACCCCGCCATGACCTTCATTCCGGAAGACAAGCATGTTCTGGCCCGCGAGTTCCAGCTGCATGACGGCCTCGCCCACGGTGATGGAAGGAACCTTCGCTTCCATCTCGGCGATCACCATCGGCTGAAGCGTATCGGTCTCTCCATCCTCGGCTTCCTCGGATGCGGCGAGGATATAGGAGGAACCCGGACCGAATTCAACCGGGGCCGTTCGCTCGCGATGGTGGTCCCTCAGCCGCCGCTTGTAGCGGCGCAGCTGCTTGTCCATCTTCTCGCGGCAGCTTTCAAAAGCGGCATAGATTTCGGTGGCGCGGCCGGTGGCCTGAGCGGTGAGGCCGGTCGAGAGATGGATGGTCGCCTCGCAGACATGTTCATGCGCAACGCGCGAAAAGACGATCATGGCCTCGGTGGGGCGCTGGGCATATTTTTCGACGACCTCGCCGAGTTCTGCCTTGACGTGAGTCTGAAGCGCTTCACCGATGTCGATCTGTTTCCCGCTGATCTGGTATCGCATGATTCCTCCTTTTGACTCGGCAAGGCCAGTCCGCCCCGAACCGGGGTGCCCGCCGATCGGTTATTGCGAACGCGTGCAAACGTCGGGATCCGCGGGGCCTGGCACTGCTGCGGGGCCTTGGAAGAGCGGCGACGAGGGCGGGTTCTGCACGCATCTAGGTCATTTGGCTGCTTTTGGCTCGCGCTTGTCAACAGCAAGCTCATGCACCCCGCCTGACCGAAAGGTGTCATGAGATCCGGAAGTTCTGCCCGAGATAGACACGCCGCACCATTTCGTCGCGCACAACCTCTTCCGTCGTGCCGCTCTTGAGGACGGTGCCGTCGTGCAGGATGTAGGCCCTGTCCACGATTTCCAGTGTTTCCCGCACGTTATGGTCCGTTATCAGGACGCCGATGCCCCGACTCTTGAGGTCGTGGACCAGCCCGCGAATCTCGCCGACGGCGATCGGATCGACGCCCGCGAAGGGCTCGTCGAGCAGCAGGTAGCGAGGGTCTGCGGCAAGACATCGCGCAATCTCCACACGTCGCCGCTCACCACCCGAAAGGGCCAGGGCCGGCGTGCGCCGCAGGTGGGCGATGGAAAACTCGCCCAGCAGCTCTTCGAGACGCTCGCGCCTCGTGTGCGGATCCCTTTCGGTGATCTCGAGCACGGCGAGGATGTTGTCCTCGACCGACAGGCCGCGGAAGATCGAGACCTCCTGCGGAAGGTAGCCGATCCCCATCCGCGCGCGGCGATACATCGGCAGGGCGGTGACGTCGCGGCCCTCGATCAGGACCTGCCCGCCCTCGGGGCTGACGAGCCCCGCAATCGCGTAGAAGCAGGTGGTCTTGCCCGAGCCGTTCGGGCCGAGCAGCGCCACCACCTCGCCGCGGTCGAGATGCATGGTCACGTCGCGGATGACGGGGCGGCGCTTGTAGCTCTTGCGCAGGCCGACGACCTGAAGTCCCGCCGCGCCCTGCGTGACGACGAATTCCGGATTGACGTTCATGGCGAGGTGCCTGGCTGGAACACCGTCTGCACCCGGCCTTCCATCCGGCCCGTGCCGGCAGTGAGGTCGATCACCAGCTTCTGGCCGGCCAGCGTGTTCGGCCCCTGCGTGAGCAGGACGTCCCCCGTCATCACCACCTCGCCGCTGTCGATCGTATAGACGGCGTCCTTTGCCTCGGCGGCCTCGCGCTCGTTGGCCAGCGTCACGCCGCCCGACGCGTGGAGCCGGCGGATCGCTCCGCCTTCCGGCGCATACTCGACCTGCACCGACTGCGCAGCGAGGCGCATCTGCCCCTGCACCACGCGGACGTTGCCGGAAAAGACCGCTGTGCCGTCGGACTGGTTCACCTGCAACTGATCCGATTCGATCTGGACGGGCAGCGACGTGTCCTGCTTCAACCCGCCGCCGAAGGCCACCTCGGCCCCTTGCGCCAGCGCCGCGGCGGGCAGCCAGAGAGCCGTTGCCGCCACCACCAGGATCGTCCTCATTGCATGCCTCGACATCGCGTCCATCACTTCTTCGGATCGTATACCAGCTTCACGCGATTCCCGAAGGTCAGCACGTAGCTTCCGGCAACTTCGGGATCCTCTGTCAGCCGCATCGAGCCCGCCTCGATCCGGCCGAGCGGCCCGGTCGCGTCCAGCGCGCCCTCGGACTGCACGTCCGTCTCGTCGAGACCCGCGGTCAGGGCTTCGGTCGTCACATGGTAGCCGGTGGACGTCTCCAGTTCCACCCCGCCGCCAAGCCGCAGCAGCCGCGCCTCGTCATCGAGCACTCCCGTCTCTGCGGTCATGCGCGCGCTCGCCCCGTCCGGCGTCTCGATCCGGGCGCGGAGCGCGGAGGCACGGCCTTCCTCGCCGTCGGTCTGGCCGGGGCGCGCTTCGGCGGCCTCGACGCTGAGGGCGGCGCCGTCGCTCGTGATGCCGGCCCAGGTGGGTGCGGTCATCCGCGGCTCGCGCAGCCGGTCCTCGACATCCACGTCGGCATAGGGAATCGCATCGTCCGGATCGATGGTCCGCGCCACGAGGAACAGGGTCGAGAGCACCGCAAGGGCGGCCAGCGGCAGCACGATCTTCAGCCAGCCGACGAGCCGGGAGTGAAGGTTGTCGGGCCGCCGCGCCGTCATCGCTCAGGCCACTCCGGCCCGAAGACAGTCATGGATGTGGATCAGCCCCACCGCTTCGCCCGAGCCGCCGGGCTCGACCACGAAGAGCGAGGTGATCTTCTTCGCATTCATCTCCGCCACGGCCTTCTCGGCCAGCGCATCGGGGGCGATGGTGCGGGGAGCCGCGGTCATCACTTCCTCGACACTGTGGGCGAGGAGCCCGTCGAGGTGGCGCCGCAGGTCGCCGTCAGTGATCACGCCCAGAAGGCGCCCGCCTTCGCCCGTGACGCCCAGCACGCCGAAGCCCAGCCGGCTCATGGTAATCAGCGCCTCGCCCATCGGCGTGCCGACGCTCACCAGCGGCAGGTTGCGGTGCATGAGGTCGGCCACCCGGGCAAGCCGCGCCCCGAGCTTGCCGCCCGGGTGGAAGACGCGGAAATGCTCCGGCGTGAACTGGCGATGCTCCATCAGCGCGATGGCCAGTGCGTCGCCGAGGGCGAGCGTCATGGTCGTCGACGAGGTGGGCACGATTCCGTTGCCGCAGGCCTCGGGTGCGGGCGGCAGCACGAGCGCCACGTCCGACTGGCGCAGCAGGGTCGATTGCGGCCGGCTTGCCACCCCGATCAGCGGGATGTCGAAGCGGCGGGTATGGGCGATGATGTCGGCCAGTTCCGGCGTCTCGCCGGAATTGGACAGCACGAGCGCCACGTCGTCCCGCGTGACCATGCCGAGATCGCCGTGGCTGGCTTCGGCCGGGTGGACGAATTGCGCGGGGGTGCCGGTCGAGGCGAGCGTCGCCGTGATCTTGCGCCCGACGTGGCCCGACTTGCCCATGCCCGAGACGATCACACGTCCGCGGGCGCGCAGGATCGTCTCGACGGCCTCTCCGAAGCTGTCGCCGAGGCTCTCGCCCAGCAGCGATAGAGCGGCGGTCTCGGTCTCGATCACCCTGCGGGCGGTCGCGAGGAAGTCAGTGGTGGAAGATGTCATTGGGTTCGTTCCAGCCCATGAGATCGAGTTCCGCCCGGGTCGGGAGGAAGTCGAAGCAACGCTGCGCCAGCTCCATCCGTCCCTCGCGGACAAGCCGCGCCTCGAGCTCGTTCTTCAGGCGGTGCAGGTACAGGACGTCGGAGGCAGCGTAATCCTTCTGCGCCTCCGTCAGCTCGGCCGAGCCCCAGTCCGAGGTCTGCTGCTGCTTCGAGACGTCCACGCCGACAAGTTCGAGGAGCAGGTATTTGAGCCCGTGCCGGTCGGTGAAGGTCCGCACCATCTTCGAGGCGATCTTGGTGCACCACACCGGTTCGGTCCGCACGCCGAAGGCCTGCTTCAGGGCGGCGATGTCGAAGCGGCCGAAGTGAAAGACTTTCAGCACCTGCGGGTCGGTCAGAAGACGCTCGAGATTGGGCGCGCGGGTTTGTCCGCGCTCGATCTGCACCAGATGCGCATCGCCGTCACCTGCCGACAGTTGCACGACGCACAGGCGGTCGCGCCGCGGGTCGAGACCCATGGTCTCGGTATCGATGGAGACGATGGAGCCGAGGTCGAGCCCCTCGGGCAAATCGTTCCGATGCAGGTGGATTGTCACTCTCTGATCCTTCGAATTGGCACGAAGGATCGATGGTGCCCAGGAGAGGACTCGAACCTCCACGCCTTGCGGCACACGGACCTGAACCGTGCGCGTCTACCAATTCCGCCACCTGGGCAGGTGTCGTGAGCCGCGATGTATATGGGCGGTTTGGGACTGTCAACGGGGTGTCACGAAAATTCGCGAGGCTCATTCGCGCTTGTTCCGCAGCCCCCGCAAAGTTATGGGAAGGGGCGATCTTTGATGACCATGCCGGGGTGAGGACGGAAGATGAGCAAGCTTGTGACGATCTACGGCGGGTCGGGTTTCGTGGGGCGCTACATCACCCGCCGGATGGCGCAGCAGGGCTGGCGTGTGCGCGTTGCCGTCCGCCGTCCGAACGAGGCCCTCTTCGTCAAGCCCTACGGCGTCGTGGGGCAGGTCGAGCCCGTGTTCTGCAACATCCGCGACGACGCCTCGGTCCGGGCCGTGATGCACGGGGCGGATGCCGTGGTGAACTGCGTGGGCATCCTGGCCGAGGTCGGCAAGAACCGCTTCCAGTCGGTGCAGGCCGAAGGCGCCACCCGCGTCGCGCGCCTCGCTGCGGCGGAAGGTGTGCAGACGTTCGTCCAGCTTTCCGCGATCGGCGCCGACGACAGCTCGCCCAGCGCCTATGCCCGCACCAAGGCGGCGGGCGAGGCGGCCGTGCTCGACGCCTTCCCGCGCGCGGTCATCCTGCGCCCCTCGGTGATCTTCGGGCCCGAGGACGACTTCTTCAACCGCTTCGCCCGCATGGCGCGGTTCAGCCCGGTGCTGCCTGTCGTGGGCGGCCGGACGAAGTTCCAGCCGGTCTTCGTCGATGACGTGGCGCAGGCAGCGGTGGCCGGAGTGCTCGGCCGGGCCGCGCCCGGCATCTACGAACTCGGCGGGCCCGACGTGGAGAGCTTCCATTCGCTGATGCAGCTTCTCCTCCGCGTGATCGTGCGGCGGAAGCTGATCGTGAACGTGCCCTTCGGCGTGGCGAAGTTGATCGCGGGCGGGCTGGATCTCGTCCAGACGGTGACCTTCGGCCTGATCGCGAACCAGACGCTGACGCGCGACCAGGTGCGCAACCTCGGCCGCGACAACGTCGTGGCGCCCGGGGCGAAGGGTCTCGCGGATCTCGGTATCCCGCCCACCGCGATGGAGGCCGTACTGCCCGAATACCTCTGGAGCTACCGCCCGTCGGGGCAGTATGCCTCGATCAAGGCTTCGGCCCGAAACCTGCGAAAGACCTGACGACTGGACGGAGCGACCATGCTGGACACGACGACGCTCGTCGCTCTTGTTCTCGGACTTCTGGAAGGACTGACCGAATTCATCCCCGTCTCCTCGACGGGGCACCTGCTGCTGGCAGGCCATTTCCTTGGCTTTCACAGCGCAGGCCGAACCTTCGAGGTGGTCATCCAGCTCGGCGCCGTGCTCGCGGTGCTGACGGTCTATGCCTCGAAGCTGGTTTCCGTCGTCCGGGCCGCGCCGCGTGACCCTCAGGCCTTCCGCTTCCTCGTGGCGGTGGTGCTGGCCTTCCTGCCCGCGGTGGTGGTTGGCGTGCTCGCGCATGGCTTCATCAAGGCCGTTCTGTTCGAAACCCCCATATTGATCGCTGTCATGCTCATCCTCGGCGGGATCGTCCTTCTCTTCGTGGACAGGATGGCACCCGCGCCCCGCTACAACGACGCAATGGAGCTTCCGCTGAACGTGGCGCTCAAGATCGGCATCTTCCAGTGCCTCGCGATGGTGCCCGGCGTTTCACGCTCGGGGGCGACCATCGTCGGCGGGCTGATGCTCGGGGCGGGCAAGCGTGCGGCTGCCGAGTTCTCGTTCTTCCTCTCGATGCCGACGATGGCCGGAGCCTTCGCCTACGACCTGTTCAAGAACCGCGACGTTCTGGACTCCTCCGCATTGGGCGAGATCGCGATAGGCTTCGTCGCGGCCTTCGTCGCGGCCGTTCTCGTTGTGCGGTGGTTGCTCGGCTATGTCAGCCGCCACGGCTACTCCTTGTTCGGCTGGTGGCGAATCATCGTGGGCTCGGTGGCTCTGGTCGCGCTTCTCTACGGGTACTGAGTGATTAGGTAAGCTTAGCTGACCTATTATAATCGAATTCGCGGCGCAGGCAGCGCACATACCGCCAGAAACATCGAAATAGGTCAGCGTTGCTGACTTTTATCGCGTTGTGACCTGGAGTAATAGGACCGCACCCCGCAGTCGGCCTCGAGGGAGGGCTCAGCATGGCAAAAGAACCGATGCTCCAGTTCGTCAAGATGGCGAGGGAGACCCCCGAGAAGCGCCCGGCGAACCTCCGGTCGCAGGACTTTCACGAGATCTACCGCGAATTCGCCGCCGCGAAGGCGGCCGAGCAGTCGAGCCGCTGCAGCCAGTGCGGCGTGCCCTTCTGCCAGACGCATTGCCCGCTGCACAACAACATCCCGGACTGGCTCCGCCTGACCGCCACGGGGCGCCTGCAGGAAGCCTACGAGATCAGCCAGGCCACGAACACCTTCCCCGAGATCTGCGGACGCATCTGTCCGCAGGACCGCCTCTGCGAGGGGAACTGCGTGATCGAGCAGTCGGGCCACGGCACCGTCACGATCGGCGCGGTCGAGAAATACATCACCGACATGGCCTGGGAGAACGGATGGGTCACGCCCGGACGTCCCATGGTAGAACGCTCGGAATCCGTGGGCATCATCGGGGCGGGCCCGGGCGGTCTTGCCGCGGCAGACGCGCTGCGCCGCGCGGGCCTTCAGGTCACGGTCTATGACCGTTACGACCGCGCGGGCGGCCTGCTGACCTACGGCATCCCCGGCTTCAAGCTCGAGAAGGACGTGGTCGCGCGCCGCGTCGAACAGCTCGAACAGGCGGGCGTGCAGTTCGTGCTGAACTGCAATGTGGGCGAGGATCTGAGCTTCGACGCGATCCGCGGCCAGCATGATGCAGTGCTGATCGCGACCGGCGTCTACAAGCAGCGCGATCTTGCAGCCCCCGGCGTGGGCTCGGCCGGCGTGGTGCAGGCGCTCTCGTACCTGACCGCCTCGAACCGCCGCAGCTTCGGCGACGAGGTGGACGACGAGGGTCTCGACGCCAAGGGCAAGCGCGTCGTCGTGATCGGCGGCGGCGACACGGCCATGGACTGCGTGCGCACCGCGATCCGGCAGGGTGCCACCAGCGTGAAGTGTCTCTACCGCCGCGACCGGGCCAACATGCCCGGCTCGCAGCGCGAGGTGGCGAATGCCGAGGAAGAGGGCGTGGAATTCGTCTGGCTGTCGGCGCCGCGCGGCTTCATCGCGGGCGACGCGGTGGAAGGCGTGATCGTGCAGAAGATGCGGCTGGGCGAGCCGGACTCGACCGGCCGCCAGATGCCCGAGATCATCGAGGGTGCCGACTACGTCGAGCCGGCCGATCTCGCGATCATGGCGCTGGGGTTCGAGCCCGAGGACCTGCCGGGCCTCTGGGGTGTGCCCGAGCTTGCGGTGACCCGCTGGGGCACGATCAAGGCCGACTTCCGCACCCATGCGACGAGCCTGCCCGGCGTCTATGCCGTCGGAGACATCGTCCGCGGTGCGAGCCTCGTCGTCTGGGCGATCCGCGACGGCCGCGAGGCCGCGCAGTCGATCCTCGACTATCTGGCGCAGCCGGCCGTCGCCGCGGCCGAGTAGGCGCCGCTCCGCGAAGCGACCGCCCGGAAGGTCCCGGGCGGACGATGCGCCCCGCGCCGCGGGACGCGAGGGGATGGGACCACGCGCATGACGCTTTCGACGAAGATCCTGGCAGGAGGGCTCGCGCTGGCCGCGGCCGGTCCCGCCTTCGGCTCGGGGCAGACCTTCACGCCGCCCGAGGGCTGCACCGCCTTTCTCACCGTGCAGTCCCGCGGCTGCCGTGTCTCGCACCATTACCGTTGCGACAAGGACCCCGCAGGCGACCAGTGGCGGGTGGACTTCGACCAGGAGGGCATCTTCTTCTCGTCCCACATCGACCGCGAGGCGCAGTGGGTCGAGAGCTACGAGATGTTTCCGACCGTGCGGCAGACGCTCGACCCGAACCCGGCCGACCCGGCCTCGTTCTCCGAACTTCTGAGCGGGGCGGACAGCTATGACTTCGGCCTGACGCGCAGCACCGGCGAGCGGAGCCGCGTGACCGGCTACGACCGGCTCACCGGCAAGAGCTTCACGATCGACGGGATCGTCCTGCAGGAGACCGAGTTCGACTTCACCGAGACGAGCATCGGCGGAACCGTCCTGCGGCAGGCCCATGGCAACGAGTACATCCACCCGGAATGGCGCCTGTTCTTCGCGGGTCCGACGCAATGGTCGGATGGCACCGGCGGATATCTTCCCGTGGACGGCAGCCCGGTCGAATTCGTCTTTCCGGGAGAACCCGGTTTCCTCGCCACCGAGCCGATCTTCGACTGCGACGCCATCCTGTCGCAGGCGCCCGGAGACGGCCTGATCATGAAGGTGCGCCATGACCGCTGAACGAACCGGCCACTGCCTCTGCGGCGCCGTGCAGATCGCCGTCGCGGGCGTCCCGCAGGAAATCGGCGCCTGCCACTGCGAGATGTGCCGCCGCTGGACCGGCTCGGCCTTCATCACGATGGCCGTGCCCGAGGCGGCCCTGACCGTGACCGGCGCCGAGAACGTGCGGGCCTATCCCTCCTCGGCCTGGGCCGAACGCTGCTTCTGCGGCACCTGCGGCTCGACGCTCTGGTATCGGCTGACCGGGCCGGGGATGCCGCGCGACTACTACATGGCGGCGGGGCTTCTGGATGACCTGAGCGGCATCCGCCTCGCCCACGAGATCTACATCGACCGCAAGCCCGATGCCTGGAGCTTTGCCGGTCCGACCCACCAGATGACGGAAGCCGAGTTTCTCGCCACGCTTCCAGCCAGCCCAGAGGAGTGAGCCATGACGATCTATGATGAAGCCTGGGTGAGAGCCGAAGAGGCGAAGCGGACCTGGCTGGACGAGAACGGACTCTACAAGGCCGAGGACGAGCGTGCCTCCTGCGGTGTGGGTCTCGTCGTCTCGATCTCGGGCGAGCCGTCGCGCAAGGTGGTCGAGAACGGGATCGCCGCGCTCAAGGCGGTCTGGCACCGCGGCGCGGTCGATGCCGACGGCAAGACCGGCGACGGCGCGGGCATCCATGTCCAGATCCCGGTCCGGTTCTTCTACGACCAGATCCGCCGCACGGGCCACGAGCCCGACATGCACAAGCTCGTCGCGGTGGGCCAGGTCTTCCTGCCCCGTACCGACCTCTCGGCGCAGGAGCGCTGCCGGACCATCGTCGAGTCCGAAGTGCTGCGCATGGGCCACTACATCTACGGCTGGCGTCATGTGCCGGTGGACACCTCCGTCCTCGGCGAGAAGGCCAATGCGACGCGCCCCGAGATCGAGCAGATCCTGATCCGCTGCGAGAAGGACATCGACGACGAGCAGTTCGAGCGCGAACTCTACATCATCCGCCGCCGGATCGAGAAGGCGGCGCAGGCCGCTTCGATCCAGGGGCTCTACCTCTGCTCGCTTTCGTGTCGGTCCATCATCTACAAGGGGATGATGCTGGCTGAGCAGGTGGCGACCTTCTATCCGGACCTGCAGGACGAGCGCTTCGAAAGCTCGTTCGCGATCTACCACCAGCGCTATTCCACCAACACCTTCCCGCAGTGGTGGCTGGCCCAGCCCTTCCGCATGCTCGCCCACAACGGCGAGATCAACACGATCCGCGGCAACATCAACTGGATGAAGAGCCACGAGATCCGCATGGCCTCGGTGGCCTTCGGTGACGCGGCCGAGGACATCAAGCCGATCATCCCGCAGGGCGCCTCGGACTCGGGCGCGCTCGATGCCGTCTTCGAGGTCATGGTGCGCTCGGGGCGCTCGGCTCCGATGGTCAAGACGATGATGGTGCCCGAGGCCTGGTCGAAGACCACGACCGACATGCCGAAGGCATGGGCGGACATGTACGCCTATTGCAATGCGGTGATGGAGCCCTGGGACGGACCGGCGGCCCTTGCCATGACCGATGGCCGTTGGGTCTGCGGCGGGCTCGACCGCAACGGCCTGCGTCCGATGCGCTATGTCGTGACCGGCGACGGCCTGCTGATCGCGGGTTCCGAGGCCGGCATGGTGCCGATCGACGAGATGAACGTGCGTGAGAAGGGCGCGCTCGGGCCGGGCCAGCTGATCGCCGTCGACATGGCCAAGGGCAAGCTCTACCACGATGCCGAGCTGAAGGACGCGATGGCGGCCTCGCAGCCCTTCGGCGACTGGATCGAGAAGGTCGTGGACCTGAACGCGATCCTGAAGGACGTGCCCGAGCAGCGCATGTATGAGCCGGCCGAGCTGCGCAAGCGCCAGATCGCGGCTGGCTTCTCTGTCGAGGAGATCGAGCAGGTCCTCGTGCCGATGGCCGAGGACGGCAAGGAGATGATCGCCTCGATGGGCGACGACACGCCGCCCGCGGTGCTCTCCTCGGTCTACAGGCCGCTCAGCCACTTCTTCCGCCAGAACTTCAGCCAGGTCACGAACCCGCCCATCGACTCGCTGCGCGAAAGCCGGGTGATGAGCCTCAAGACCCGGTTCGGCAACCTGAAGAACGTGCTGGAAGAGCATTCGAGCCAGACCGAGATCCTGATCCTCGAGAGCCCCTTCGTCGCCAACTCCGAGTTCGAGGTCATGCTCGAGCAGTTCGGCGCCAACGTGGCGACCATCGACTGCACCTTCCCGGCCGATCACCATCACGACGCCCTGCGCCACGGGCTCGAGCGCATCCGCGCCGAGGCCGAGGACGCCGTGCGCTCGGGTGCGGCTCACCTCGTGCTGACCGACCAGGGCCAGGGGCCGGACGCGGTGCCGATGCCGATGATCCTCGCGACCTCGGCGGTGCATTCGTGGCTGACGCGCAAGGGGCTGCGCACCTTCACCTCGATCAACGTGCGCTCGGCCGAGTGCATCGACCCGCATTACTTCGCGGTGCTGATCGGATCGGGTGCCACGACCGTCAACGCCTATCTCGCGCAGGACACCATCGCCGACCGGATCGAGCGCGGCCTTCTCGAGGGCAACCTGAACGACGCGATGCGCCGCTATCGCGACGCGATCAACGCGGGCCTTCTGAAGATCATGTCGAAGATGGGGATCTCGGTGATCTCCTCCTATCGCGGCGGCCTGAACTTCGAGGCGGTGGGTCTCTCCCGCGCCATGGTGGCCGAGTATTTCCCGGGCATGCACAGCCGCATCTCGGGGATCGGCACCTCGGGCATCCAGCACAAGCTCGAGCAGATCCACGCCAAGGGCTGGCTCGGCGGGTCGGACGTGCTGCCCATCGGCGGCTTCTACAAGGCGCGGCGCTCGGGCGAGAAACACGCCTGGGAAGCCTCGACCATGCACATGCTGCAGCAGGCCTGCGACCGGGCGAGCTATGACATCTGGAAGCAGTTCTCGGCCACGCTGCGGGCCAACCCGCCGATCCACCTGCGCGACCTGCTGGACATCAAGACGCTTGGCCGTCCGGTGCCGATCGAGGAGGTCGAGTCGATCACCTCGATCCGCAAGCGGTTCGTGACGCCCGGCATGTCGCTCGGCGCGCTCAGCCCCGAAGCGCACAAGACGCTGAACATCGCGATGAACCGGATCGGCGCGAAGTCGGACTCGGGCGAGGGCGGCGAGGATCCGGCGCACTTCCTGCCGGAGCCGAACGGCGACAACCCCTCGGCCAAGATCAAGCAGGTGGCCTCGGGCCGCTTCGGCGTCACCGCCGAATACCTGAACGCCTGCGAAGAGCTTGAGATCAAGGTGGCGCAGGGTGCCAAACCCGGCGAGGGCGGCCAGCTTCCGGGCATGAAGGTGACCGAGCTCATCGCGCGGCTCCGGCACTCGACGCCGGGCGTGACGCTGATCTCGCCCCCGCCGCACCACGACATCTACTCGATCGAAGACCTCGCGCAGCTGATCTATGACCTGAAGCAGATCAACCCGCGCGCCAAGGTCACGGTGAAGCTGGTGGCGGCCTCCGGCGTGGGCACCATCGCGGCGGGCGTGGCCAAGGCCAAGGCCGACGTGATCCTGATCTCGGGCCACAACGGCGGCACCGGGGCCTCTCCGGGCACCTCGATCAAATATGCGGGCCTGCCGTGGGAGATGGGCCTGACCGAGGCGCATCAGGTCCTCGCCATGAACAACCTGCGCGACCGGGTGACGCTGCGCACGGACGGCGGCCTCAGGACGGGACGCGACATCGTCATGGCGGCGATGATGGGGGCCGAGGAATACGGCATCGGCACCGCTGCCCTGATCGCCATGGGCTGCATCATGGTGCGCCAGTGCCAGTCGAACACCTGCCCGGTGGGCGTCTGCACGCAGGACAAGGCGCTGCGCGAGAAGTTCTCGGGCTCGGCGGACAAGGTGGTGAACCTCATCACCTTTTACGCCCAGGAGGTGCGCGAGATCCTGGCCTCCATCGGTGCCCGCTCGATGGACGAGATCATCGGCCGCGCCGACCTGCTGACCCAGGTCAGCCGGGGGGCCGCGCATCTCGACGACCTCGACCTCAACCCGCTGCTGATCACCGTGGACGGGTCGAACCGCATCACCTACGACCGGTCGAAGCCGCGCAACGCGGTGCCGGATACGCTCGATGCCGAGATCGTCAAGGACGGCGCGCGCTTCTTCGAGGACGGCGAGAAGATGCAGCTGTCCTACGCGGTGCGGAACACGCACCGCACCATCGGCACGCGCGCCTCGAGCCATATCGTGCGGAAATACGGGATGCGGAACAACCTGCAGCCCGACCATCTGACCGTGAAGCTAACGGGCTCCTGCGGGCAGTCGCTGGGCGCCTTCGCGGCCAAGGGGCTGAAGATCGAGGTCGCGGGTGATGCCAACGACTACGTGGCCAAGGGCCTGTCGGGCGGCACCATCGTCGTCCATCCGCAGATGGAAAGCCCGCTTGTCGCGGCCGACAACACGATCATCGGCAACACCGTGCTTTACGGCGCGACCGACGGCTTCCTCTTCGCAGCCGGCCGTGCTGGCGAGCGGTTCGCGGTCCGGAACTCGGGCGCGAAGGTGGTGGTCGAGGGCTGCGGCTCGAACGGCTGCGAATACATGACCGGCGGCGTCGCGGTGATCCTCGGGCGGATCGGCGCGAACTTCGGCGCGGGCATGACCGGGGGCATGGCCTATCTCTACGACCCGTCGGGCGTGGCGGAGGAGTTCATGAACCTCGAGACGCTCGTGACCTGCGCCGTGTCGCACCCGCATTGGGAGGCGCAGCTGAAGGGCCTGATCGAGCGCCACGTGAAGGAGACGGGCAGCCGGCATGCCTCGCGCATCCTGAACGACTGGGAGAGCGAGCGGGCGAACTTCCTGCAGGTCTGCCCGAAGGAGATGCTGGTGCATCTGCCCTTCCCGCTGTCGGACGAGCCGCAGGCCGTCCCGGCCGAGTGAACGAGGAAAGGGGAGCGGAAGCTCCCCTTTTTTCGTCCCACTTCGGGCTGGCGAGGCTGCGGGACGAGTGTAGCGCCCGCCCCGCCATTGGCACGCCACGCCTGCCCTGCAGCGGAGTCCGACGATGCGTTGCAGCGCCTCCGCGGACGGGTGCGACCGCGCTTGACCCATGCGAACGGTTCGTGTCCAAGGTCGGCCCATGACCGCGCGCAAGACGACCCGCCGCAAGGCTGCTCCGCCTCCGCCCGAGCCCGAGGCGCCGCCCGCCCCGCCACTGGCACTCCGCCTGCGGCGATGGGCGCTGACGGGCGCGGGCTGGGCGCTGGTTTCGGCGGTCCTCCTCGTTCTGTTCTTCGGCCTCGTGAATCCGCCGACGACCCCCTACATGATGAGCGAGAGCCTTCGCCTCGGCAGCGTGGATCAGGACTGGGCGGACTGGGACGAGATCGCCCCGGTGATGGCGCGCTCGGTCGTGGCGGCGGAGGATGCGAATTTCTGCCTTCATTGGGGCTTCGACATGGCCGCAATCCGGGCGGCCATCGACGCCGGCGGCAACCGGGGCGCCTCGACCCTCTCGCAGCAGGTGACGAAGAACGTCTTTCTCTGGCAGGGCCGCAGCTGGCCGCGCAAGGCGCTCGAGGCGGTGCTGACGCCGCTGGTCGAGACGCTCTGGACCAAGCGGCGCATCCTCGAGGTCTACATGAACGTGGCGGAATTCGACGAGGGGGTCTTCGGCATCCGCGCGGCGTCCGAACACTACTTCGGCGTCGAACCCGCGGATCTTTCCGCGCAGCAGGCGGCGCGGCTGGCAGCCGTCCTGCCCGATCCGAAGGTGCGCTCGGCCTCGAATCCCGGGCCGGTGGTTCGCCGCCGCTCGGCCTCGATTCTCGACGGCGCCAGCACCATCCGCAGGGATGGGCGGGCAGACTGCTTCGAATAGGCGAGCGGAGCGGGATTGCATCCCAGCGCCCTTCGCGGCATTGAAGAGGGGCTCCGGCCTCCGAAAGATGACATTTGCGATGAACCGTCTCTATCACGTTCCGCTGTCCCCCTTCTGCCGCAAGGTCCGCCTGACGCTGGCGGAGAAGAAGATGGAGGTGGAGCTGATCGAGGAGCGCTACTGGGAGCCGTCGCCGGATTTCCTGCGTCGCAACCCGGCCGGCAAGGTGCCTGTGCTCCGGATGGAGGGCAAGGTGCTCTCGGAAAGCCAGGCGATCTGCGAGTATCTCGAGGAGGTGGTGCCCCAGCCGCCGCTGATGCCGCGCGACGCGGACGGCCGGTTCGAGGTGCGCCGGCTCTGCACCTGGTTCGACGACAAGTTCCACAGCGAAGTCACGTCGAAACTGCTCTACGAGCGGGTGAACAAGAAGCTGACGGGGCAGGGATATCCGGATTCGAAGAACGTGAAGTTCGGCTCGAACCGCATCAAGTATCACCTCGACTACATGGCCTGGCTGCTCGACCAGCGGCGCTGGTTGGCGGGCGACGTGATGACGCTGGCGGATTTCGCGGCGGCCGCCCACCTCTCTTGCCTCGACTACATCTCGGACGTGGACTGGAACCGGCGGCCGGTCGTCAAGGACTGGTATGCCAAGATCAAGTCGCGCCCGGCGTTCCGTCCGCTGCTGGCCGACCAGGTGCCGGGCTTTCCGCAGCCCGCGCATTACGCGGACCTCGATTTCTGATCGGAACCGTGCGGGGGGCTTCACGCCCCCCGCGCCCCCCGTGGGATATTTGAGCGAGAATGAAGGCGGATAAGTCGCTCAGGGAGCGCCTGGAGGCGCGCGCGCGCGATGAGGGCTTCGCGCGACTTGGCATCTGTGCGCCGGATGCTGCGCCGGAGACGGCGGGTCGGCTGCGCGCCTTCCTCGAGGCCGGGCGGCACGGGCAGATGGGCTGGATGGAAGAGCGCGAGGCGTGGCGCGGCAGCGCCGCCGCCCTCTGGCCGGAGGCGCGGTCGATCATCATGCTGGCGGAGCTCTATACGCCCGAGGAGGATCCGCGTCTGGCGCTGGAAGAGCGCGGGCGGGGCGCGGTCTCAGTCTACGCGCAGGGCAAGGACTATCATGACCTCGTGAAGAAGCGGCTGAAACGCCTCGGACGCTGGCTCGTCTCCGAGACCGGCTGCGAGATCAAGGTCTTCGTCGATACCGCCCCGGTGATGGAGAAGCCGCTCGCCGAGGCCGCGGGGCTCGGCTGGCAGGGCAAGCACACGAACCTCCTCAGCCGCGAGCTTGGCAACTGGTTCTTCCTCGGCTCGATCTTCACCACGCTCGACCTGCCGCCCGACGAACCGGAGCGCGAGCACTGCGGCTCTTGCCGGGCCTGCCTCGATGCCTGCCCGACGGGGGCCTTTCCGGCCCCGTTCCAGCTCGATGCGCGCCGCTGCATCTCCTACCTGACGATCGAGCATCATGGTCCGGTGCCCGAAGAGTTGCGCGGCCTGATGGGCAACCGGATCTACGGCTGCGACGACTGCCTGGCCGTCTGTCCCTGGAACAAGTTCGCGGTGGCGGCGCAGGAGATCGGCTATGCCGCGCGGGTGGGGGCGCCGCCTCTCGCGGAACTGGCCGCGCTCGACGACACGGGCTTCCGCGCACGCTTCGCCGGCAGCCCGATCAAGCGGATCGGGCGCAACCGCTTCGTGCGCAACGTGCTGTATGCGATCGGCAATTCCGGAGATCCGTCGCTGCGGTCCGTCGCTGGGGCCCTCCTCGACGATCCGGACGCGACCGTGGCCGATGCGGCGCGCTGGGCGCTGGCCCGGCTGTCCCAAAATTTGCCGCATTGAGGCGGCAGATGCGGCGCAGGAGGTGCCCATGCTGACCGCTCTTGCCCCGTCCCTGCCCGTTTCGCTGATGCTCCATCTGCTGTTTGCGAACCTGGTCGCCTGGTTTGCCTTCCGGCTCGACAAGCGCCGCGCCATCGAGGGCGGCTGGCGCATGCCGGAGGCAAACCTGCTGCTTCTGGCGGCCGCCGGTGGCTGGATCGGGGCGAAGGTCGCGCAGCGCCAGTTTCGGCACAAGACGCGCAAGCAGCCCTTCGGGATGCTTCTCAACGGGATCGTGTTCGTCTGGATCGGACTCTTCGGGTCGCTGGCGCTCGCCTCGTCCCAGCCGGCGATCGTGCAGGCAATGGGGCTCGAGCGGGTGGCCTCCGCCGCCATGCAGGCGGTCTCCGGCTTCTTTGCGCCGCAGGAAGAGCCGCGCCGATTGCCGCACCGCTTCGGACCCGGCTCGGAACCTTGACCTCATCGCTTGGTTCATGGGGCGACTCGCCCTATATTCAGGCGGTCTGCAAACTCAAGGAGGACAGACATGAGCCGTCACCTTGCTGACAAGCGCACCCCTTCGGACGGCGGACGGGTGAAGAATTTCCTGCGGTTGGCGCGCAATCCGCGCTCCTTCTGGCACAGGGCCGAGACCCGGCCGTCGGGGAACCGTCGGGTGCTCGAATTCCTGCGGATCGCGCGCGGCCGCGAGGCCTGAGCTTCCGCGCGGACGGAACGGGGGCGTGCCCGAGGGCGCGCCCCTTTTCATTTGAACCCGTTGCCCGGACCGACCTGCCGTGGGCTCGGCGCCGACCGGCGCCGCGCTCAGGCGCGGACGAGCTTCTCGTAATCCGTGGCGATCTCGCGCGTCAGGGCGCCGACCTCGAAGCTGTAGTCGCCGATCTGTCCGACGGGGGTGACCTCGGCCGCGGTGCCGGTCAGCCAGCACTGCTCGAAACCTTCCAGTTCCGACGCTTCGATGTAACGCTCATGCACGGTGATGCCCTTGTCGCGCAGCATCCCGATGACTGTCTGCCGGGTGATCCCGTTCAGGATCGCGTCCGGCAGCGGCGTGTGGACCTCGCCGTCCTTCACGAAGAAGATGTTGGCGCCGGTGGCTTCGGCGACGTAGCCGCGATAGTCGAACATCATCGCATCCGAGCAGCCCTTCGCTTCCGCAGCGTGCTTGGACATGGTGCAGATCATGTAGAGGCCCGACGCCTTGGCCGCGCTGGGAATCGTCTCGGGCGAGGGGCGCTTCCACTTCGAGATGTCGAGCTTCGCGCCCTTGAACTTGGCATCGCCGTAGTAGTTGCCCCAGGACCAGACGGCGACCGCCAGGCGGATCGGGTTCCGGGCCGATGCGACCCCCATGTCCTCGCCCGCGCCGCGCCAGGCGAGCGCCCGGACATAGGCATCTGTCAGGCCGTTCGCCTCGAGGGTCGCCGTCTTGGCCGCTTCGATCTCCTCGACGGTCCAGGGCAGCGGCATGTCGAGCAGTTCCGCGGACCTGCGCAGCCGCTCGGAATGCTCCACCGACTTGAAGATCCTGCCGGAATAGCAGCGCTCGCCCTCGAAGACCGAGGAAGCGTAATGGAGCGCGTGGGTCAGGATGTGGACCTTCGCCTCGCGCCACTCCACCAGTTTCCCGTCCATCCAGATCTTGCCGTCGCGATCATCATATCCAGCCATGGTCACTCTCCTGCGCAAAGGCGCTTTGCATAAGTTGCGCAAGATAGGTCCGCACCGGGCATAAAGTTGCGCAAATGACGGGCTGTCGGTAACAGTTGAGTCTTGGAAAGTCAACAAGGCTGACATAAAATCTGCGCGGACAAGGGAGGCGGTCATGGCAGAGGGAGGACCGGGACCGGGAAGCGGCGAGTCGCTCCTGTTCCTGACGGACGAGCAGCTGAGGAAGGGGATCGAGGCGATGTTCTTCGCCTATCGCGGCTTCACCGCCGATCCGGACCGGATCCTCGAAGAGCTGGATTACGGGCGTGCGCATCACCGGGCCATGCATTTCATTCATCGAAGCCCTGGAACCACGGTGAACAACCTGCTCTCCATTCTGGGCGTCACGAAGCAGAGCCTGAACCGCGTGCTCCGGACGCTGATCGAGGACGGGCTGGTCGAGAGCCGCGTGGGCCGGGTGGACAAGCGGGAACGTCACCTCTACCTCACGTCACGAGGGACCGAGCTTGAGCGGTCCCTGTCGGATTCGCAGCGGGCGCGCATGAGGGCGGCGTATCGTGCCGCCGGACCTGCGGCGGTTCAGGGCTTCCGGCAGGTGCTCGAGGCCATGATGGATCCCGAGTTGCGTCGGCAGTACCAGACGCTGAAGGAGGGTGGAGCGTGAGCGAGCCGCAGGCGCATCTGCTGGTGGTCGACGACGACGAGCGCATTCGCAGCCTCCTGCAGAAATTCCTGGTGAGGAACGGGTTTCTCGTCTCGACCGCACGCGACGCGGCGCAGGCCCGGCGGCTTCTCGACGGGCTAGAGTTCGACATGATCGTCCTCGACGTGATGATGCCGGGCGAGGATGGCGTCTCGCTCACCCGGGCGCTGCGCGAGGATCTGGCGACGCCGATCCTGCTGCTGACCGCTTGGGGCGAGACCTCGCACCGCATCGAAGGGCTCGAGGCCGGCGCGGACGACTATCTTGCGAAGCCGTTCGAGCCGAAGGAGCTGCTGCTGCGGATCAACGCGATCCTGCGAAGGGTGCCCACTGCGCGGCCCGAGCTGGGACCGAAGGTCCTCCATCTGGGCGATGTCCGCTACGATCTCGAGCGGGGCGAACTCTGGCGGGGAACCGAGCCCGTGCGGCTGACGGCGACGGAGGCCGCGCTGATGCGGATCTTCGCGGCGCAGCCGGGCGAGGCGGTGACGCGCGAAAAGCTGGTGGGTGATCTCGGGCGTGACGAGGGCCAGAGCCAGGAGCGGGCGGTCGACGTCCAGATCACGCGGCTTCGCCGGAAGATCGAGGTCGATCCGCGCCAGCCGCGCTACCTTCAGACGGTGCGCGGGTCGGGCTACATGCTCGCGCCCGACTGAACCTTTGAGGCAAGGGCGGGATGGGTGCATCCGATCAAGGAGCCCCGCCTGCATCACCGGCAGAGCCGCTTCCGGTTGCGCGCCGCGCCCAAGGTCCGGCGCGCGTGCCCCTTGCCACCACCGCGGGTTTTCACGAAGCGCGAAGGAACGCGCCATCTCCTCCACTCGTCGCGCTTGAGATGCCTCTGCTTTCCCCGCAGGCTTGGGCAAGAGCAACCGGAGGAGACGGCATGACGGTGGTCTGGATTTCGCACCCGGCGTCCGAGGCGCATGTGACGCCCGAGGGACATCCCGAACGCATCGAGAGGATGGCGGCGGTGGCGGCAGGGCTCGACGAGTTGCCGCTCGAGCGGCGCGAGGCGCCCGTGGCGGAGGATGCCGAAGTGCTTCGTTGCCATCCGCAGCGCTACCTCGACCGCATCCGCGACTCCGAGCCGGCAGAGGGCATCCGGGGGCTCGATCCCGACACCTGGATGTCGCCGGGATCCTGCGAGGCGGCCCTTCGCGCCGTCGGTGGCACCTGCGCCGCAGTGGATCTCGTGCTGGGGGGCGAGGCGGCCTCGGCCTTCGTGGGCTGCAGGCCCCCGGGGCATCATGCCGAGCGCGAGACGCCAATGGGCTTCTGCCTGTTCGGCAGCGTGGCCATCGCGGCAAAGCGGGCGCTCGACCATCATGGGCTGGGTCGTGTCGCGGTGGTGGATTTCGACGTCCACCATGGGAACGGCACGCAGGACCTGCTGTGGGACGAGAGCCGCGCGCTCTTCGTCTCGAGCCACCAGATGCCGCTTTATCCCGGCACCGGCGCGACCTCGGAGCAGGGCGCGCACGGCCAGATCCTGAACCTGCCACTGGCCGCCGGAAGCGGGGGCGCCGAAATGCGCGAGGCCTGGGCGGAGGCCTTCCGGCGCATCGAGGACTGGCAGCCCGAGCTGATCCTGATCTCGGCGGGTTTTGACGCACATGCGGCCGATCCGCTGGCGAACCTCAACTGGCGCGAGGAGGATTTCCGCTGGCTGACGGAGCGTCTGTGCGATCTGGCTGCGGCGTCATGCGGCGGGCGGGTGGTATCGACACTCGAGGGTGGTTATGATCTGCCTGCCCTCGCCGCGAGCAGCGCGGTGCATGTGGGCGTCCTTCTGGAGCGGAGCGCATGACGGAAAAAGCAGTGGCAGAAATGACGTTCGAAGAGGCGATGGCGGCGCTGGAAGCCGTCGTGACCGCCTTGGAGAAGGGCGATGTGCCGCTGGACGAATCCATCCGCCTCTATGAGCGCGGGTCTGCGCTCAAGGCGCATTGCGCGCAGAAGCTGAAGGATGCCGAGGACAAGGTGGAACTGATCCGCGCCGCCGAAGGCCGTGCGACGGGGACGGTTCCGGCGGAGGGATTGTGACCTTTTCCAGGGCTTTGACGGATGCGGCCGCGCAGGTTCAGGCGCGGCTCGATGCGGCGCTGGCGGACCGCGAGGACCTGCCGGTGGTTCATGCCATGCGCTATGCCGTGCAGGGCGGAAAGCGGCTGCGGGGCTTTCTCGTGCTCGAATCCGCCCGGCTGCACGGGATCGCGCCCGAGGCTGCGGTGAGTGCTGCGGCCTCGATCGAGGCGCTGCACGCCTACAGCCTCGTGCATGACGACATGCCCTGCATGGACGATGACGACCTGCGCCGCGGCCTGCCCACCGTCCACAGGAAGTGGGACGAATGCACCGCGGTGCTTGCGGGCGACGCGCTGCAGACGCTCGCCTTCGAGCTTCTGGCAGATCCGGCGCTCGGTCCGGCCGAGGTCCGTATCGAGCTGGTGGCGAGCCTTGCCAAGGCTTCCGGCGCCGAGGGCATGGTGCTGGGGCAGGCGCTCGACATCGCGGCCGAAACGGCAGCCGTGCCGCTCACGCTCGAGCAGATCACCCATCTGCAGGCCGGCAAGACCGGCGCGCTGATCCGCTGGTCGGCCGAGGCCGGCGCCATCCTCGGGCAGGCGGACCGGGTGCCGCTGCGCCGATACGCCACGGCTCTCGGGCTTGCGTTCCAGATCGCCGACGACATTCTCGATGTCGAGGGCGATGCGGACAAGGCGGGCAAGCGGCTCCAGAAGGATGCCGAAGCCGGGAAGGCCACCTTCGTCTCGCTCCTCGGGCTCGACGGCGCCAAGGCGCGGGCGCGGGCTCTGGTGGAGGAGGCCGAGGCGGCGCTTGCCCCCTACGGCGCCGAGGCAGGAACATTGATCGAGGCCGCGCGCTTCGTCATATCGCGTGAAAGCTGAAGGAAGACCATGACCGACAGACCCCGCACGCCGACGCTCGACCGGGTGACGCTCCCGGTCGATATCAAGGGCCTCAACGACCGCGACCTGCGCAGCCTCGCCGACGAGCTGCGGGCCGAGACGATCTCGGCCGTCTCGGTAACCGGCGGGCACCTCGGCGCGGGTCTCGGCGTGGTCGAGCTGACAGTGGCGCTGCATGCGGTCTTCGATGCCCCGCGCGACAAGATCATCTGGGACGTGGGCCACCAGTGCTATCCGCACAAGATCCTGACCGGCCGGCGCGACCGCATCCGCACGCTGCGGCAGGGCGGGGGCCTCTCGGGCTTCACCAAACGGTCGGAAAGCCCTTATGACTGCTTCGGCGCTGGCCATTCCTCGACTTCGATCTCGGCCGCGGTGGGCTTCGCCGCCGCGCGCGAACTTGGCGGGGATACCGGCGACGCGGTGGCGGTGATCGGCGACGGCTCGATGTCGGCCGGCATGGCCTTCGAGGCGCTCAACCACGGCGGGCACCTCAAGAACCGCGTCATCGTGATCCTGAACGACAACGAGATGAGCATCGCGCCGCCGGTGGGGGCGCTCTCGTCCTATCTCTCGCGCCTCTATGCGGGCGCCCCGTTCCAGGACTTCAAGGCGGCGGCCAAGGGTGCGCTGGGCCTTCTGCCCGAACCGTTCCAGGAGGGCGCGCGCCGCGCCAAGGAGATGCTGAAGAGCGTCACGGTCGGCGGCACGCTGTTCGAGGAGCTGGGCTTCTCCTACGTCGGTCCCATCGACGGGCACGACCTCGACCAGCTTCTGCCGGTGCTGCGCACGGTAAAGCAGCGCGCGAGCGGGCCTGTCCTCATCCACGTGATCACGAAGAAGGGCAAGGGCTACGCGCCCGCCGAAGCCGCGCGCGATCGCGGCCATGCCACGAACAAGTTCAACGTCCTGACCGGCGCGCAGGTGAAGCCGGTCTCGAACGCGCCGTCCTACACCAAGGTCTTCGCCCAAAGCCTGATCAAGGAGGCCGAGGCGGACGAGAAGATCTGCGCCGTGACCGCCGCCATGCCGGACGGGACGGGCCTCAATCTCTTCGCGGACCGCTTCCCCAAGCGGATCTTCGACGTGGGCATCGCCGAGCAACATGCCGTGACCTTCTCGGCGGCGCTGGCGGCCGGGGGCATGCGGCCCTTCTGCGCGATCTATTCGACTTTCCTGCAGCGCGGCTACGACCAGATCGTGCATGACGTGGCGATCCAGCGCCTGCCCGTGCGCTTCGCCATCGACCGGGCGGGGCTTGTGGGCGCCGACGGGGCCACCCATGCGGGATCATTCGACGTGGCCTTCCTGTCGAACCTGCCGGGCATCGTTGTCATGGCCGCCGCCGACGAGGCGGAACTGGTGCACATGGTCGCAACCGCCGTGGCGCATGACGAGGGTCCGATCGCCTTCCGCTATCCGCGGGGTGATGGCGTGGGCGTCGAGATGCCGACGCGGGGCGTGCCGCTCCAGATCGGGCGTGGCCGGATCGTGAGCGAGGGGACGCGCATCGCGCTTCTCTCCTTCGGCACGCGCCTGTCCGAGGTGCAGGTGGCCGCCGAGGCGCTGGCTGCGCGCGGGATCTCGCCCACGGTGGCGGATGCGCGCTTCGCCAAGCCGCTCGACCGCGACCTGATCCTGCAGCTTGCCGCACATCACGAGGCGCTCATCACCATCGAGGAAGGCGCCATCGGCGGCTTCGGCAGCCATGTCGCCCAGCTTCTGGCCGAGGAAGGCGTCTTCGACCGTGGCTTCCGCTACCGCTCCATGGTTCTGCCGGACACGTTCATCGACCACGGCAGCGCCGAAGCGATGTATGCGACGGCCGGCCTGAATGCGGCCGATATCGAGCGCAAGGCGCTCGAGACGCTGGGCGTGGAGGTGCTGGCGCGCCGCGCCTGAGGCCGACCGCTTACCGAAGATCACCACGCAGGCGCGGCAGGCGGCTGCGTGGTGATGTCATTCCGGGCGGTGCCTATACGGCTGTCCGGCAGGGCGTCAGCCCTCTGCGTCGAGCAAGGCGCGCAGGCCCGAGCGGAAATCCGGGTGGATCAGGCTCACCCCCAACCGTTCCTTGATCCGGTCGTTCCGGACCCGCTTCGATTCGGCGTAGAAGCTGCGGGCCATCGGGGACATCTCGGCCTCGTCGAATGGCACCTCGGGCGGCGGCGGCAGGCCCAGGAGCTCGGCCGCATAACCGAGCACGTCCTCGGGCGGGGCCGGATCGTCGTCGCAGACGTTGTAGACCGCGCCCGGATCGGGATGGAGCATGGAGGCCTCGACAACCTGTGCGATGTCGTCGACATGAACGCGGCTGAAGACCTGTCCGGGCTTCACGATCCTGCGGGCGGTGCCGTCGCGAACCTTCTCGAACGGGCCCCGGCCCGGCCCGTAGATCCCGGCGAGCCGGAAGATGTGCAGCGGCAGGCCGAGGTCCAGCCACTGGCGTTCCGCGGCAACGCGCGCGCAACCGCGGGCGGTCGACGGGGTGAGCGGCGTCTCCTCGTCCACCCAGGCGCCATCGTGGTCGCCATAGACGCCGGTCGTCGAGAGGTAGCCCACCCATTCGGCACCCGAGCCGGCCAGTTCCCCGGCGTGAGCGGCCAGAAACGGGTCGCCGTCCGGCCCCGGAGCGGCCGAGGCGAGGATATGCGTGGCGCGGGTCAGGATGGCCCCCAAGTCTCCGGGCCAGAGGAAGGGCTCGACGCCTTCAGCGGCGAGAAGGTCGGCCTTCTCGGGGCTGCGGGTCGTGCCGATGATCCGCCAGCCGGCGGGAATGAGGCGCCGCGCCAGTGCGCGGGCCGAGTAGCCGTGGCCGAGAGAGAGCAGCGTCTTCATGCCGCCACTATCGGCATGCCACGCGCGCACTGCAAGGGGCCAGCCTGCGTCCCGCCGGACATGTGCCGCACCGTCCCGCGACCTGACGCTTGATCCCGAACGGCGAGCCTGCGCATCCTCACCGGCAGGCAGCGAAGAAAGAGAGGCCCCGTGACCGACGCGCCCCTTCCCCTCCTCGTACCGGATGCGCCCGACCGCGAGACCTTCACGGATCCCGCCGAGGCCGTCCGGCGGCTGGAGGAGCTCTACACCCAGTCCACGACCTTCCTCTCGGGCCATTTCAGTGCCGTGGCCACATCGGGTCGCCCGACGGGACGCGTCAGGGCCTACTATCCCGAGATCCGGCTGGCCACGACCAGCTTCACCCGCGCCGACAGCCGGTTGAGTTTCGGCCATGTCGCCCAGCCCGGCACCTATTCCACGACCGTCACCCGGCCGGACCTGTTCCGGAATTATCTGATCCTGCAGATCGGGCTGCTGATGCAGAACCACGGCGTGCCGGTCGAGATCGGGATGTCCGAAACGCCGATCCCGGTTCACTTCGCGGTGGCGAACGATCCGTCGGTGGCGGTTCCGCAGGAAGGCGTGCTCTCCTTTCCGCTGCGGGACGTGTTCGACGTGCCGGACCTCTCGACGACGAACGACGACATCGTGAACGGCACGCGCCTCCGCAATCCCGACGGAACGCTGCCGCTCGCGCCCTTCACGGCGCAGCGCGTGGACTATTCACTCGCCCGCCTCACGCATTACACGGCGACCAACCCGCGCCATTTCCAGAACCACGTCCTCTTCACCAACTACCAGTTCTATGTGGATGAGTTCGAGGCGATCGGCCGTGCCGCCTTGGCGGATCCCAACTCGGGCTACAGCGCCTTCGTGGGGCCGGGGGATCAGGAGATCACCGATCCGGAGGCGCCGCTGGCGCCTCTGGCGCGCCTGCCGCAGATGCCGACCTATCACCTCAAGCGCGAGGACGGGCAGGGGATCACGCTGGTCAACATCGGCGTCGGCCCCTCGAATGCCAAGACCGCAACCGACCACATCGCCGTCCTTCGTCCCCACGCCTGGCTGATGGTGGGGCATTGCGCGGGCCTGAGGAATTCGCAGAGCCTCGGGGATTTCGTGCTCGCCCACGCCTATCTGCGCGAGGATCACGTGCTCGACGACGACCTGCCGGTCTGGGTGCCGATCCCGGCCCTGGCCGAGATCCAGATCGCGCTCGAGGATGCGGTCGAGGAGGTGACGCAGCTGCAGGGCTACGAACTCAAGCGGATCATGCGCACGGGGACGGTGGCGACGATCGACAACCGCAACTGGGAGCTCCGCGACAAGTCGGGCCCTGTCCAGCGCCTGAGCCAGAGCCGGGCGGTCGCCCTCGACATGGAAAGCGCGACCATCGCGGCCAACGGCTTCCGCTTCCGGGTGCCTTACGGCACGCTCCTCTGCGTCTCGGACAAGCCGCTCCACGGCGAGCTGAAGCTGCCGGGCATGGCCAGCGATTTCTACCGCACGCAGGTCGCGCGGCATCTCCGGATCGGAATTCGCGCAATGGAAACGCTGCGCGAGACGCCCATCGAGCGCATCCACAGCCGAAAGTTGCGAAGCTTTGAGGAAACAGCGTTCCTCTAGGCGAGTTGACGCGGGGACAAGCCGGGAATAGGGCTTGATTTATGCTGCAAAACAAGGTGTAGCGCTTGAATTCGCCCCCAGAGGCAGGAACAGACCCCGTGTCCAGCGGGGCAAGACCAGGAGAGTTTCATGTCGAAACCGATGACCAAGACGCAGCTCGTGGCGACACTCGCCGAGGAAATGGGCGCCGACAAGAAGACGGCCACTGCGGCGCTCGACGCGCTTGCGTCCATCGTCACCCGCGAAGTGGCCTCCGGTGGTGCGGTCACGCTGCCGGGCCTCGGCAAGGTCGTCTGCCGCGAGCGGCCCGAGCGTCAGGTCCGCAACCCGGCCACGGGCGAGCAAGTGACCAAGGCCGCCGACAAGCAGGTGAAATTCACCATCGCGAAGGCGCTGAAGGACAGCGTGAACGCCTGAGCCAGCGGCTCGGCGGATCGATCGGTTCGAGAGGGTCGCCTGCGGGCGACCCTTTTTCATGAAATGGCGAAGGAGTGCCGGAATGGACCTGCGCAGCATCGGAATGGGCCTCGCCTTCGCCTTCATGTGGTCTTCGGCCTTCGCTTCGGCACGGATCATCGTGGCCCAGGCGCCGCCGCTCAGTGCGCTGTCGCTGCGCTTCCTCGTCTCGGGCCTCGTCGCCCTGGCGATCGGGGCGGCGCTGGGACAGTCGGCGCGGCTCAGCCGGGCCCAATGGCGCGGGGTCGTGGTCTTCGGGCTCTGCCAGAACGCCCTCTACCTCGGGCTCAACTTCATCGCGATGCGCTGGGTAAGCGCGAGCTTCGCGGCCATCGTCGCCTCGACCATGCCGCTTCTGGTGGCGCTGGCGGGCTGGATCTTCCTGCGGGAACGGCTGCGACCGCTGACCGCGCTCGGGCTGCTGGCGGGGATCGCGGGGGTGGCGCTGATCATGGGCACCCGGCTTTCGGGCGGCGAGGACGCGCTGGGGTTCCTGCTCTGCGCCGTGGGCGTGCTGGCGCTGACCGTCGCGACGCTGACGGTGCGCGTCGCCTCGTCGGGCGGCAATCTCCTGATGATCGTGGGGCTGCAGATGCTGGTCGGTTCTGCCGCGCTGGCGCCCGTGGCGCTGGCGACCGAGACGCCACTTTCGGTGGACTGGAGCCTGAGCCTCGTCCTGGCTTTTGCCTACACGACCCTCGTGCCGGGGCTGCTCGCGACCTGGGTCTGGTTTCTGCTGGTGGGGCGGATCGGCGCAGTCCGCGCAGCGACCTTCCACTTCCTCAACCCGTTCTTCGGGGTTGCCGTGGCAGCGGTGCTGCTCGGCGAGCGGATGGGGATTTGGGATGCGGTCGGCGTCGTGGTGATCGCGTCAGGCATCCTTGCCGTGCAGCTTTCCCGCGTGCCGGAAGCGGCGAGGCGCTAGAACGGGCCGCGCCCGCGCTCAGCCGATCCGGCCGCGCTGGCCTCCGGTCTGACCGCGGTCGAGAAGCAGGTGGTCGAGCAGCACGCAGGCCATCATCGCCTCGCCCACCGGAACGGCACGGATGCCGACGCAGGGATCGTGACGGCCCTTTGTCACCACCTCGATCTCGCGCCCGTCGGTCGTGATCGACCGCCTCGGCGTCAGGATCGAGGAGGTGGGCTTCACGGCGAAGCGCACCACCACGTCCTGCCCGGTCGAGATGCCGCCAAGGATGCCTCCGGCGTGGTTCGAGAGGAACTCCGGCCCATCCGGCCCCATGCGGATCTCGTCTGCATTCGCGCTGCCGGTGAGGCCGGCCGCGGCCATGCCCTCGCCGATCTCGACACCCTTCACCGCGTTGATCGTCATCATGGCCGCGGCGAGGTCGCTGTCGAGCTTGCCGTAGATCGGGGCGCCGAGGCCCGCCGGCACGCCCGAGGCGCGGATCTCCACGATGGCTCCTACCGAGTCCTGCGCCTTGCGGAGCCCGTCGAGATACTCGGACCAGAGCGCGGCTGTATCGGGATCGGGGCACCAGAACGGGTTGCGCTCGATCTCGGCCGCGTCGAACCGCGCGGGATCGATGGCATGGGGGCCGATCTGGACCATGTAGCCCGTGATACGGAGATCCGGCACCAGTTCCGCCAGCGCCGCCCGGGCGACGCCACCCGCAGCCACCCGTGCCGCCGTCTCGCGCGCCGAGGACCGCCCGCCGCCGCGATAGTCCCTCAGCCCGTATTTCCAGTGATAGGTGATGTCGGCATGGCCGGGGCGGAAGCTGTGGGCGATCTCGCCGTAGTCCTTGGACCGCTGGTCGGTGTTCTCGATCATCAGCTGGATCGGTGTCCCGGTCGAGCGCCCCTCGAAGGTGCCCGACAGGATCTTCACCGCGTCCGCCTCCTGCCGCTGGGTGGTGAAGCGGCTCTGCCCGGGCTTCCGGCGGTCGAGCCAGGTCTGGATCGCCTCGGCCTCGATCGTCACGCCCGGCGGGCAACCGTCCACCGTCGCGCCGAGCGCGGGCCCGTGGCTTTCGCCCCAGGTCGTGACGCGGAAGATGTGGCCGAAGGTGTTGAAGCTCATGACATCCGTCCCCCGTTTGGCGCCGAGCCATAGGACAGATGCGGCCGCCGGGGAACCGGATTCTCGTCCGGTCGCCCGTTTCCTGTTGCGGCAGCGGGCCGCGCCGCTATGGTCGTTACCACCTCGGGGTGCCCGAAAGGGCTGAGACGCACGCGCGAACCCGTTGAACCTGACCCGGTTAGGACCGGCGGAGGGAAGGTGCATGGCTCCTCATCCCGTTCCGTTCGCGTCGAAGAGGAGGATGAGATGAGACTTCCGATGCTTGCTGCGGGTGTCATGCTGTCGGCGGGACTGGCCGAGGCGCAGACGCCCGTCCTCACGGTTCTGACCTACGACAGCTTTACCTCGGAATGGGGGCCCGGACCTGCGGTCGAGAAGGCCTTCGAGGAGGTCTGCGGTTGCGACCTGCGCTTTACCGCTGCCGGCGACGGGGCGGCTCTCCTCGCGCGGCTCCAGCTCGAGGGTGCGCGGACCGAGGTCGACGTGGTCGTGGGTCTCGACACCAACCTGACGGCGGCCGCGGCCGCGACGGGCCTCTTTGCCCCTTATGGGGTGACGGCCCCGCTTGACCTTCCGGTTGCATGGGACGACCCGCTGTTCCTGCCCTTCGACTGGGGATGGTTCGCCTTCGTCCATGACCGGGACATGGCGAACGTGCCGACCTCGTTCGAGGAACTGGCGGCCTCTGACACGACGATCGTGATCCAGGATCCGCGAAGCTCGACCCCCGGGCTCGGGTTGCTGATGTGGGTGAAGGCGGCCTACGGCGCGCGGGCGTCGGAGATCTGGCAGGGTCTGGCCGACAACATCGTGACGGTCACACCCGGCTGGTCCGAGGCCTATGGCCTCTTCCTCGAGGGCGAGGCGGACATGGTGCTGAGCTACACGACCTCGCCCGCCTATCACCTGATCTCCGAGGAGGACGAGAGCAAGGCCGCCGCCCCCTTCCGCGAGGGCCACTACCTTCAGGTCGAAGTGGCAGCCAGGCTCGCCTCGAGCGACCAGCCCGAGCTTGCCGACCGCTTCCTCGCCTTCCTGCTGGAAGAGCCGGTGCAATCGGTGATCCCCACGACGAACTGGATGTATCCGGCGAAGCTGCCCTCCGGAGGTCTGCCCAAGGGCTACGAGACGCTCCTGCGGCCCGAGATCTCGCATCTGCTGCCGGCCGAAGAGGCCCTCTCGCTGCGGCCGGAGGCCCTCGCCGAATGGCAAGAAGCGCTGGCGCGCTGATCGTCGCGGCGGCGCTGGCCGTCGTGACGTTCATCCCGCTCGCGCGCGTGATGGCGCGGGCCGGAGGCGGAGCGCTCGGGCCGGCCGACTGGGCTGCCCTGCGCTTCACCATCCTGCAGGCGGCGCTCTCGTCGCTCGTCTCGGTCGCTCTCGCCGTGCCGGTTGCGCGGGCGCTGGCGCGGCGCCGTTTCCCTGGCAGGGGCCTCCTGATCGCGTTGCTCGGCGCACCCTTCCTGCTGCCGGTGATCGTGGCGGTGCTCGGGCTGATCGCCGTCTTCGGGCGCGCGGGCCTGCTGAACCGGGCGCTCGAAACGCTGGGGCTGCCCGCCCTGTCGGTCTACGGCCTGCACGGGGTGGTGCTGGCCCATGTCTTCTTCAACATGCCCTTCGCCGTCCGGCTGATCCTGCAGGGCTGGCTTGCGATCCCCTCGGAGCGGTTCCGCCTCGCGGCCTCGCTCGGCTTCGGGCCGGCCGATGTCGCGCGGCACCTCGAGCGGCCGATGCTGCGCGAGGTTCTACCGGGCGTGGCGCTGGTCGTCTTCGTGACCTGCCTCTCGAGTTTTGCAGTGGCGCTGACGCTCGGGGGCGGGCCGCGCGCGACGACGGTGGAACTGGCGATCTACCAGGCGCTTCGGTTCGAGTTCGACCTCGGGAGGGCCGCCTTGCTGGCGACGCTGCAATTCGCGCTCTGTGGCGCGGCGGTTCTGGCGACGGGCGCCCTGGTCCTGCCCTCCGCCTTCGGCGCGGGGCTCGACCGCGCACCGGTGCCCTTCGCACCGAAGGGCTGGCGACGGGTGACGGATGCCGCCGTGCTGGTCGGGGCCACCGCCTTCCTTCTGCTGCCGCTGGCCATGGTCGTCGCGCGGGGCCTGCCGGGCCTCCTCGATCTGCCGACCGAGGTCTGGGCCGCGGCAGCCCGTTCCCTGGCGGTGGCGCTGCCGTCCTCGTTCCTTGCCACGACGGGTGCGCTGGTGCTTTCGCTTGCCTCGCCGCGCTTCGGGCTCGTCGCGACGCTGCCGCTCGCCGCCTCGTCCCTCGTGCTCGGCACCGGGCTCTTCCTCGCCGTCCGCCCCTTCGCAAACCCGACCGATGTAGCCCTGCCAGTGACGATGCTGGTCAACGCCACCCTCTCGCTGCCCTTCGCCTACCGCATCCTGGCGCCCGAGGCGCGCGGGCTGGAAGCCGATTTCGGGCGGCTCGCCGGGTCGCTTGGTCTGCGCGGGATGGCGCGGATGCGATGGCTCGTCCTGCCGCGTCTGCGCCGGCCGCTGGGGTTCGCGCTCGGCGTCTCGGCCGCGCTTGCGATGGGGGATCTTGGCGTGATCGCGCTATTTGCGGGCGAGGGGGGCGCCACGCTGCCGCTTCTCGTCCAGCGGCTGACCGGGGCCTACAGGCTCGAGGAAGCGGCCGGGGCGGCGCTTCTCCTCGTGCTCACGAGCTTCGCCCTCTTCTGGATCTTCGATCGCGGGGGCCGGCATGCTGCATCTTGATCGCCTGCTGATCCGGCAGGGCGGCTTCACCCTGAGCGCGGACTGGCGCGCCGAAGAGGGCGAGCGGCTGGCGGTGATCGGCCCCTCAGGGGGCGGAAAGTCAACGCTGCTCATGGCGATTGCGGGTTTCCTGTCCCCATCCGAGGGTCGAATCCTCTGGACGGGGCAGGACCTCGGCCCGGTGGGTCCGGGCGAGCGCCCTGTCAGCATCCTCTTTCAGGACCAGAACCTCTTCCCGCATCTCACGCTGGAGCAGAACCTCGGCCTCGGGCTTTCGCCCCGCCTGCGCCTGCGCGCCTCGGATCGCGGGCGGATTGCCGGCGCGCTGGAGCGGGTGGGGCTGGCGGGGCTGGGAGAGGTCCGGCCGGGGCGGCTGTCTGGCGGGCAGCAGGGAAGGGCGGCGCTCGCCCGGGTGCTGCTGCGGGCGCGGCCGATCCTGCTGCTCGACGAGCCCTTCTCGGCCCTGGGTCCGGCGCTCAAGGCCGAGATGCTGGCGCTGGTCGCAGAGATCGCCGGCGAGACCGGCGCCACCGTGCTGATGGTGACCCATGACCCCGAGGATGCGCGCCGCTTTGCCGGGCGCACGGTTCTGGTGGCCGAGGGCCGGGCCGAGGCTCCGCGCGGGACGGAAGCCCTTCTCGGGGATCCGCCGCCGGCGCTGCGCGACTACCTGGGCGGGCACTGACGGCGGATCGCTGCGCGGCAGGCAGGCGAAAAGCAGAAGGCCCCGCACGAGGGCGGGGCCTTTGCCGTCCGATCCTTCAGGATCAGCTGTTCTTCTTGCCCTTGACGTTGGCCCAGAGCCGCTTGTTCGTCAGGTAGAGCAGCACGGACAGCACGGTCAGGAACATGACAGCGGTGAAGCCGGCCTGCTTGCGCGCCATCATCTTCGGCTCGGCTGCCCACATCATGAAGGCCGACACGTCTTCGGCCATCGCGTGGACGGTCGCTTCGTGGCCGTCGGCATATTCAACCAGATCGTCCATGAGCGGAGGCGGCATGGCGATCCAGCTGCCGGCGGTGGTCTTGACCCCGTTGGCGTCCTTGCAGCTGTCCGGCACCGAGCCGTTCTGGAAGGCGCGGTTGTAATAGAACCCTTCGGGTTCGTTACCCTCGGCGCATTTCGGCGGCTCTTCCGGGAAGCCCGTCAGGATCGAGTACATGTACTCGGGGCCGCCCATGCCGTTGAACAGCTGGCTGAGGCCGGTGCCCATCGGGCCGTGGAAGCCCGCGCGCGCCTTCGCCATCAGCGACAGGTCGGGCGCGTTCTCCAGCGCGGAGACCGGGAAGTGGTCGGTCGGCTTGCCGTCGCGGTCCTCGCCCGTTTCCTCGTCGGTCACGGTGAACTGGGCGGCGTAGGCACGCACCTGATCCTCGGGCAGCTCGGGGCCGCCCTTGTCGGAGAGGCTGCGGATCGGGACGTATTTCAGCCCGTGGCAGGCCGAGCAGACCTCGGTGTAGACCTGAAGGCCGCGCTGCAGCTGGTGCTGGTCGAAGGTCCCGAAGGGGCCCTCGAACACGAAGTCCACGTCATGGACATGGCCTTCCGCCGCCATCGCCGCGCCGCCCGAGAGGGCGAGCGCCGCAGCGGCTGTGAGCGTGAGTTTCCGGATCATCGTCACTGTCCTTTCCCTTACTCGGCCACGACGGTTTTCGTGCCGCCGGTCTCCGGCGAGTAGTGGGCGTTGAAGTCTTCCTCGATCGTCGCCGGCGTGGCCAGCGGCTTCTCGACCGCACCGAGGATCGGCAGGATCACCAGGAAGTAGGCGAACCAGTAGGCCGATGCGATGAGCGAGATCCAGTCGTAGGGGAAGGTGGTCTGCTGCGCGCCGACCCAGGTCAGGATCACGAAGTCGGCCGCGAGCAGCCAGAAGTAGATCTTGAACATCGGCCGGTAGCGGCCCGAACGGACCGGCGAGGTGTCGAGCCACGGCACCAGCGCCAGCACGAGGATCGCGCCGAACATCGCGAGCACACCGAAGAACTTCGCGTCGATGATGCCGAAGCTGATGATGTTGGCGATCTGCACCACCCAGACGTCCGCGGTGAAGGCGCGCAGGATCGCGTAGAACGGCAGGAAGTACCATTCAGGCACGATGTGCGCCGGCGTCGAGAGCGGGTTGGCCTCGATGTAGTTGTCGGGGTGGCCGAGGTAGTTCGGCATGAAGCCGACGATCGCGAAGAAGACCAGCAGCACCACGGCAAGGGCGAAGACGTCCTTGATGATGAAGTAGGGCCAGAAGGAAACGGTGTCCTTCTGCGCTTCCGCCTTCGAGGCGCGGCGCACTTCGACGCCGGTCGGGTTGTTGTTGCCGGTCGAGTGGAAGGCCCAGATGTGGATGGCGACGAGGGCCGCGATCACGAAGGGCAGCAGGTAGTGCAGCGAGAAGAAGCGGTTGAGCGTGGCGTTGTCCACCGCCGGGCCGCCGAGAAGCCAGGTCTGGATGGCGTGGCCGATGCCCGGGATCGCGCCGAAGAGGCCGGTGATCACGGTGGCGCCCCAGAAGGACATCTGACCCCAGGGCAGCACGTAGCCCATGAAGGCGGTCGCCATCATCGCGAGGTAGATCAGCATGCCGACGATCCAGGTGACCTCGCGCGGGGCCTTGTAGCTGCCGTAGTAGAGGCCGCGGAAGATGTGCAGGTAGACCGCGATGAAGAACAGCGAGGCGCCGTTCGCATGCAGGTAGCGCAGCATGTAGCCGCCGTTCACGTTGCGCATGATGTGCTCGACCGAGGCGAAGGCCAGGTCGACATGCGGCGTGTAGTGCATCGCGAGCACGATGCCGGTGACGATCTGCAGCACGAGGCAGAAGGCAAGGACGACACCCCAGATCCACATCCAGTTCAGGTTCCTGGGCGTGGGGATCATGATCGTGTCATAGGCCAGCGCGACGATCGGGAGCCGGCTGTGCAGCCACTTCTCGATGCCCGTCCGCGGCTCGTAATGGTCGTGAGGGATTCCGGACATGGCGTGTTCCTTACCCGAGCTGGATGGTTGTTTCGTCAATGAACGAGGCGAGCGGGATCGGCAGGTTCTCGGGCGCGGGGCCCTTCCGGATGCGGCCGGCGCTGTCGTAGTGCGAGCCGTGGCAGGGGCAGAACCAGCCGCCGAAGTCTCCCGAAACGCCGCCGATCGGCACGCAGCCGAGGTGAGTGCAGACGCCCCACATCACCAGCCATTCGCCGGCTTCGTCGAGCGTGCGGTTCTGGTCGGTCGCCTCGGCGCCGGCGTCGATGTTCGCGTTGCGGGCGTTGGTATCCACCAGCTGGCTGAGCTGGACGGAACGGCCGAGTTCGATGTCGGCCTCGGTGCGGCGGCGGATGAAGATCGGTTTCCCGAGGTACTTGACGGTCAGCTGGACGCCCGGATCGACCGAGCTCACGTCGACGAAGATGGAGGCGAGCGCCTGCACATCGGCCGATGGATTCATCTGGTTGATCAGCGGCCAGACGGCGGCCCCGGTGGCCACCGCCCCGGCCCCGGCCGTAGCGTAATACAGGAAATCCCTGCGGGTGCCTGCGTGATCTTCTGCGTTGGACACGAGAACTTCTCCCTTCCTCGGGCCGCTGCAGGCCCACAACATGACCGGGCCGCGATCGGACGCAGCCTTGCCTGTCGCCTTCTAATTGCCATGCGGCGTTGCGTCCAGCGGACAAACAGGCGCAGCGGGCAATTGGCGAAGGGTCTTCAGGTGAGTTTTGTGCTCTCGACGAGCGACAGGATGCCGTCGGATTCAGCAGTCGGTGGGGCGCAGGCGCGGCAGAGTTGCTGCGGGTCGGGGACGGGCCGAGGCTGAGCGACTTCGCCGGGAGAAGGGACGCGCATCCTGCCCATTTCAGGGTCAATGCCCTGCGGATCTGCCTTGCCGGCCGATCGCAGTCCGTGCAGCCTCTCAGGCTGCCGGCGCGACCCAACCCCGGGACGTGCCTGCGCGACTCATCGAAACGCCACAGTCCGAACGGAAAACTGCTTCTTACGAACGCGTTGACGGGTCAGGAGACGGGCGCGCGGCACGCAGGCAGGCCCTCGGCGCACCGGGGCAGCGAACCCGGTCAGGCAGGCCCCATTCACGATTTCGTGTCGGCCCTGCCGGCTGCGGCTTGGCCACTGCCTCCGCTGTCGTGCCTGATAGTGCCCTTTCATCTGTGGCCGCGTCTCGCGGCCACCCACGTCAGCTTCCCGTTCGGCCAGGCACGCTTCGCCGCTTCCCCTCGGTCCGAAGGGGTTCCCTGGCGCAGGCCTACCCTTCGCCCGGATCGGCCTGTCATTCGCGCTTCGCGAATGATTCCCTCTGGGGTCTCAGCCGACCGGCACGGTCGCGAGCATGGATGGACGCTGGCTGAAGCTCTGTGCCCAGGTGGCGAGCGTCGGATGGCTGCCTCTCCAGTCACGCGGCCCGTGGCGGAAGTCGAGGTAGTCGAGTGCGCAGCCCATCGCGATCTGGCCGATGTCCAGCGGCCCGTGCAGATGGCTCATCCAGCGCGATTCCACCGCCTCGAGCGCGCGCGAGATCTTGTTCCACTGCCCCTCGACCCACGGTTCGTGCCGTTTCGCCTCGGGCCGGGTGCGGACCTCGTAGACCATGAGGACCGCAGCCTCGAGGATGCCGTCGGCGGTGGCCTCCAGCGTCAGCGCGTCCCAAAGCCGGGGCGGCTGCGGATAGAGGCCGGCATTCGCCAGGGAATCGAGGTAGCGGCAGATCACCCGGCTGTCGTAGATTGCCGGCCCATCGTCGCGCCCGAGCACCGGGATCTTGCCGAGCGGGTTGAGCGCCAGCGGCAGGCTGCCCGGATCGACCGGGGTGCCCCCGGCCATCACGCGCTCGACCCTGTCGGCGAGGCCGGTCTCGTATAGCACAACGTCGACCTTGCGCACGAAGGGCGAAGTCGCGGAAGCGTAGAGCCGCATGTGGTCAGAACCTCCGGATGCGGAGCCGGCCGAGCCAGGCCGCGTCCACCTCGACGCCCCCGCCCGACCAGGTCAGCCTGCGCCGGAAATGCCCGGCCGTATTGGTCTGGCGGACGCCGTCGAGGGAGCGATCCGCCGGACGATGCAGAAACAGGCCTTCGCCCAGATCATCGAGGGCATCCTCGGCCCGCTGGTCCGTCCGCCCGGCCACGACCGCACGACGGACGAGCCAGATCGCGCCTGCAACCGCGCCCGTGCGCAGCGCCATGACGGCGATGGGAACGATGGGAAGTGGCATGGCGACCTCCTCTGTCGGTTCCCGGATGGTAGGCCGCGGACACCTCTCTGGCAACGGCCGCCGACGCAGGGTCAGGCGATGGCGATGCTCCCGCGACAGGACGGGGATCGGGATGCGCCCCAGCGGAAGGCCGGTGCGGGGAGACGGAAGCTGCCGGCAGGAGGTCCATCCGCGGCCGAAGCGGATCGACGTTTCCCTTGCGTCATCGGTGATCCGAAATGAAAAGGCCGCCGCGGGATGTCCCGGGCGGCCTTCCTGTCCCTCGAATTCAGGCGCTCAGCCCTGACGGGCCTTGTAGCGCTTCTGCGTCTTGTTGATCACATAGACGCGGCCCTTGCGGCGCACGACCTGGCAGTCGCGGTGGCGCAGCTTGAGCGAGCGGAGCGAGTTCGCAACCTTCATCTCTCTTCTCCCTTTCGCGGCGCGCGTGCGCCTTGAAAAAACTATGCCCCCGAGGCCGGGGGCGATGAATGGTGGGCGGTACTGGGATCGAACCAGTGACCACTACGATGTCAACGTAGTGCTCTACCGCTGAGCTAACCGCCCACTCTGACGTGACTGCCACCACTGCGCGGCCAGAAGCCGGCGACCGGGCGGCACCCCGTCGGTGCGCTGCTCTATAAATAGAGTCGGCGGGGTGTTCAAGGGGTTTTGGAGAGCTAGAAAATGGAGCACTATCGGGCGGTGAAGGATGCCAGATGACCCCGGACGCCTATTCGCTGATCCGCCCGGAAAGGCGCGACACTTCCGTGATCTTCTCCTCGCCGCACAGCGGGCGGGACTATCCGGCGTCGCTCGTGGGGAGGACGATTCTCGACGAACGGGCGCTCCGATCCTCGGAGGATGCCTTCGTCGATGAACTCTTCTCTCCTGCGCCACTTCTCGGGGCGCCCCTTCTCCTTGCCCGTGTCCCGCGCGCCTATGTCGACATGAACCGGGCGGCGGATGAGATGGATCCGGCGCTTATCGAAGGCATTCTGCGTGCGCCCCACAATCCGCGCGTGAGTTCGGGCCTCGGGGTGATTCCGCGCGTCGTCGCGAACGGCCGGCAGATCTACCGGGGCAAGATGCCGCTGGCAGAGGCAGAGGCGCGGATCGCGCGCTACTGGGTTCCCTACCATCAGGCCCTGCGCGACCTCATCGAGGAGAGCCGCGTCCTTTTCAACGAGGCGGTTCTGGTGGATTGCCATTCGATGCCTCACGAGGCCATCGAGACCCACGCCCGTCCCGGGCAGCCCACGCCCGAGGTCGTGCTGGGCGACCGTTTCGGCGCCGCGGCCTCGCGTGCGGTGGTGGATCGGATCGAGGCCGCCTTCGTCTCGGCGGGCCTGCGGGTCGTGCGCAACGCGCCCTTTGCCGGTGCCTATATCGCCCAGGCCTATGGCCGACCGTCGCGCAACCAGCACGTCGTGCAGATCGAGGTCGACCGCTCTCTCTATATGGACGAGGGCCGGATCGAGCGGAGCGCGAGGTTCCCGGCCTTCTCGACGCTGATGGCCAAGGTCGTCTCCGAGATCGTCTCGGTGGGCCGGCCCGCCATGCCGCTCGCGGCGGAGTAGGTCACCGCAGGGAGCGGCCCTTGATGATCGCGTCCCGACCGAAGCGGGCGCGGATCTCGTCCGTGGCCCGTTCCGCGGCCTGACGGCGCTCGGCGAAAGGGTCGAGCAGGTCTCCGGTCACCGTCGCCTCCTCCCCGCGGGTGAGATCGGAGATGCCGACGCCGATCAGCCGGAACGGACCGGGCGAGCGCGCCGCATCGAAGAGCGCCCGCGCCTCGCGGTAGATCCGGTCCGCCGATTGCGTGGCGCCTTGCAAGGCATGCCGGCGCGTCACGATGGCGAAATCTGTGCGCTTCAGCTTCAGTGTGACGGTTCGCCCGCAGAGGCCGCGCGCTTTCGCCCGGTCCGAGACCTGTTCGGCCAGCCGCCACAGGTGGCCGTCGAGGATCTCCGGATCGCCGGTGTCCTCGTTGAATGTCGTCTCCTTCGAGATCGACTTCAGCGCATGGTCCTGCGAGACGCGCCGGCGGTCCTCGCCGCGGGCAAGGTGCCAGAGTCGCTCGCCTGTCTGGCCGAAGCGGGCGACGAGATCCTGTTTCTCCCACCGCAGAAGGTCCGAGATGGCGCGGATTCCCGCCTTCTCCAGCGCGCTCTGCGTTGCCGTGCCCACGCCCCAGATGATCCGGACCGGCTGCGCGCGCAGGAAATCCGCCGTCTCGGCCCGGCCGATCACCGAGAAGCCGCGCGGCTTGTCGAGGTCGGACGCGATCTTGGCGAGGAACTTGTTGTGCGAGAGGCCGACCGATCCCGTGATGCCGAGTTCGCGCTCCATCCTCTGCAAGAGGCGCGCGAGAAGGACGGCTGGCGGCGCGCCGTGCAGACGTGCGGTGCCCGTCAGGTCGAGGAAGGCCTCGTCGAGCGACAATGGCTCGATGGCCGGCGTCATCTCCTCCATCATTGCGCGGATCTGTCGGGAGACGCCGACATAGACCTCCATGCGGGGCTTCACCACCACCGCCTCGGGGCAGAGCTTCAGGGCCTGGAACATCGGCATGGCCGATCGCACGCCGGAGATCCTCGCGATGTAGCAGCAGGTCGAGACGACGCCGCGTGTGCCGCCGCCCACGATCACGGGCCGGTCGCGCAGCGACGGGTCGTCGCGTTTCTCGACGCTGGCGTAGAAGGCATCGCAATCCATATGCGCGATCGAAAGGTCGAAAAGCTCCGGATGGGCCGTCACGCGAGGCGAGCGGCAGGCCGGGCAGCGGGTGCCGCCATCGAAAGCAGTGAGGCAGTCTCGGCACAGGACGGGCATGACGCCATGATACATCCGCGCCCCCGGCTGCGGTAGATCGTCAGCCTGTCTTTAACTTTCCGTCGCCATCCTTGCGCGCACCAGGGCTTCGCGGCATCAAGAGCCGGGGCGATCGTTGGGAGTTACCATGGAACCGGCAGACTTCATCGGCGGAAACGCCGTGCTATTGGCGCTCGCCGCCTTCATCATCCTCTGCGTCTTTCTCGGGGTGCGGATCGTTCCGCAATCGCAGAAGCATGTGGTGGAGCGGTTCGGCCGGCTGCGCGCCGTCCTCGGGCCGGGGATCAACTTCGTGGTGCCGTTCCTCGACGTGGTCGCCCACAAGATCTCGGTGCTCGAGCGGCAGCTTCCCAACGCGATGCAGGACGCGATTACCGCGGACAACGTGCTGGTGAAGGTCGAGACATCGGTCTTCTACCGCATCACCGAACCCGAAAAGACGGTCTACCGGATCCGCGACGTGGATGCCGCCATCGCCACCACCGTCGCCGGCATCGTGCGGAGCGAGATCGGCAAGCTTGAACTTGATCAGGTGCAGTCGAACCGGTCCGACCTGATCCACAAGGTGCGAGAGCAGGTCGCGGCCATGGTGGACGACTGGGGGATCGAGGTCACGCGGGCCGAGGTGCTCGACGTGAACCTCGACGACGCGACCCGCGCCGCCATGCTGCAGCAGCTGAATGCCGAACGCGCCCGGCGCGCCCTCGTCACCGAGGCCGAGGGCCGCAAGCGTGCGGTCGAACTGAATGCCGATGCCGAACTCTACGCGGCCGAGCAGGAAGCCAAGGCACGCCGGGTGCTTGCCGATGCCGAGGCCTATGCGACCGGGGTCATCGCCGAGGCGATCCGCGAAAACGGGTTGGAAGCCGCCCAGTATCAGGTGGCCCTGAAGCAGGTCGAGGCGCTGACGGCCGTCGGCAAGGGTGATGGCAAGCAGCTCGTCGTGGTTCCGGCCTCGGCCATGGATGCCTTCTCGGACGCGTTCAAGATGCTGAAGGGACGGTCATGATCTGGTCGGTCTGGTGGGCGTGGGTCGTGGCGGGACTCGTGATCGCCATCGCCGAGGTCCTTGTGCCGGGCTTCGTGTTCCTGGGCTTCGCGGTCGGTGCCGTGGCGACCGGCCTGCTGATCTGGCTCGGCTTCGAGGCGGGCCTGCCGCTCCTCCTCGTCGTCTTCGCGGTCATCTCTCTCGTCTTCTGCCTGGGGATGCGCCGCGTCTTCGGCTTGCCGGGCGGCTCGGTGAAGCTCTGGGACCGGGACATCAACGACAACTGAGCTGACGGATTCGCGGATCCAGGCCGAACTGCATCCGGGGCAGAGATGCGTCCCGGCGTGGTGGAAGCCGGGGATGTCGGTGACGCCAGCGGGTGGGGCGCCCGTCGGCTGCGGAAGTCACGCCCTGTCATAAGGTCAGAAGCTCGGAGGCGCGACGGCTGCTGTGCGGAGAGCCAGTCTCATCGCCGACCGCACCTCAAGAGAACGCGACCACGGCTCCGGGATCCCTGCGTCCTCAGGTCTGCGCGGCTGACCGGAGTGGCGAGGGCGCGTGACGCCTCGGCGATCCTGCACAGCGACCTGACCCGGCGCAGGCCACCTGTGAACCACCGGTTCCGGCGAAACACTTTTCCGCATCATGGCAGACTTTCGCTGCCCGCGAGCCTCGGCCGCATCGGCAGGGGAACCGGGCGAGGCGACTTCTGTTCCTTCCCGAAGGAAACTGGAAGGAGGATCTCATGTCTGACTACCGTCGCGACCCCGGCCCGACCCCGACCAACCGGCCCGCTGGCGAGCGTCCCGTCGAAGCCTCGACCTCGCGGACGATGTGGTACGTCGTCGGAGCCGTCGTCGTGCTTCTGCTCGTCCTGTGGTTCCTCTTCGGCGGCATGAGCGCCACCGACGATGCTACGATGGAAACGCCGCCGGCTACCACCACGACCACGACCGAACCCGATGCGGCCGCCCCTCCGGCAACCACGCCGGATGCCACGACCCCTGCGCCGGATGCTACGACGCCTGCGCCGGACGCCACCGCGCCGGAAGCGACCCCGGCCACGCCTGCACCGGACGCGACCGAGCCGGCCGCTCCTGCGCAGTAGGGCTCAGCCGCGCGCCGGTAGCTCCGCCTGGACGGCGAGGGCAGCGGCCCGCGGATCCTCGGCCTGCCAGATCGGCCGGCCGACGACGATGTGATCGGCCCCGTCCGCAATGGCGCGGGCGGGCGTCGCCACCCGCTTCTGGTCGCCGCGGGCCGCGCCGTCGGGGCGGACGCCCGGCGTGACGATCAGCCGACCGTCCGATTGCGGAAGGGCCCGGATAGCGGCGGCCTCCTGCGGACTGGCGATGACGCCATGGGCGCCCGCCTCCAGGGCCCGCGCCGCCCGCTCGAGGGTGATCTCGGCAAGATCACCGGACTTGATGAGATTCGCGTCCAGATCCGCCCGGTCGAGCGAAGTCAGCACCGTGACGGCGAGGATACGCAGCCCGCTGCCCGCGCTGCCCTCGGCCGCGGCTCGGACCACCTGCGGGTCGCCATGAACCGTCAGGAAATCGATGTCGAACTGCGAGAAGCCGCGTACCGCGGCCTCGATCGTGGCCCCGATGTCGAAGAGCTTCATGTCGAGGAAGATGCGCTTTCCCTGCTCCTGCTTGAGTTCGTTGGCGAGCGCCAGCCCGCCCCCCGTCAGCATTCCGAGCCCGATCTTGTAGAAGGAGACGGAATCGCCCAGCTGTCGCGCAAGCTCCAGCCCCTGGACGACGTTCGGCACGTCGAGTGCCACGATCAGGCGGTCGTCGGCCATGAAAGCTCCTTTCGGCATGGGATCGGGCGGGTCATGCGGCTGCGACGCTTCGCTGTCAAGGCAGGCCATTCCGTCCGTCGGGCGCGGCTGCTATCAGGCGCCCATGCTTATCGCCCTCGACATAGGCGGATCCCGCATCCGCGCCGCTCGCGCCTTCGCTCCCGATCATCTGGAGCCGCTGGGCGAACTGCCGATGCCGCCGAGCTTTCCCGGCTTCGTGCACGCGCTTTCGCGTCTCGTTCCGCCGGATGCCACGAACCTCGCGATCTCGATGGCGGGCGTGGTCGATCCTGAGAGTGGCCGGATCACCGCGGCAAACCTGCCGGCCGTCAGCGGGCGATGCCTCGCGGAGGATCTGAAGGCAGCGCTTCACCGCCCCGTCTGGATCGGGAACGACGCGGATTGCTTCGTGCTGACCGAGGCGCTGCGGGGGTCGGCCAAGGGGCACCGGAACGTGTTCGGCATCATTCTCGGCAGTGGTGTCGGCGGTGGCCTCGTCATCGACGGCAAGCTCGTCTCGGGTGCAGGAGGGATTGCCGGAGAGTGGGGTCACGGCCCGATCCTCGATCAGAGGCCGCTCGGCCGGGACGTGCCGCGGCTTCCCTGCGGCTGCGGGCAGACCGGATGCATCGACACGCTGGGTGGCGCACGGGGCATCGAGAGGCTGCATCTCCACCTCACCGGGCGGTCGCTCGACAGTCGCGAGCTTCTTTCGGCGTGGCGTGCCGGAGACCTCGCCGCTGCCGGCACGGTCGAGGTGTGGCTTGATCTGATCGCGGGACCGCTCGCCGTCGTCCTGAACGTCGTGGGACCCTCGGCCGTCCCGGTCGGGGGAGGGCTCGCGAACGACAGGGATCTTGTCGCGGCGCTGGATCGGGCGGTCCGGCAGCGCATCCTGCGCCGCACGTCGGAGGCCCTGCTGCTGCCTGCGATGCATCCCGAACCGGGGCTGGTCGGAGCGGCGCTGGCCGGCCTGGAGACCTTCCGCTAGCGCCGGTCGCCCGCACTATGGCGGGTGATGCTGCTCAGGCGGCCCGCTGCAACTGCGGTTCGTGGCGCGCCCGGAACAAGGTGGTCGCGCTGTCGATCAGACGTTGCCGAAGCGGCAGACTGCCGCGAGCAGGCTCCGTCGTGAAGATCCGGCGGACATAGGGCACCGGGCGCGCGCTGTCCTTGATCAGCAGCGCGACGGTCGCCTCGACCTGCCCGAAGTCGCGCGCGTAGTGCGCGCGCTCGATGGTGGCGGAGAGGATACGCATCGTGACACTCCTCGTTGAACCGCGCAGTCGCGGTCGGGATCAGAATGGACCCGCAGGACCCGTCCCTGAGAGTGACCGCGTGGCGCGGTGGGCGTGCGGGTCGGGCCAGCGGGTTCGCTTGTGGATAAATATCTGTCAGCCGGCTTTGGTTCCAGCGCGGGAGGGGCAAGAACACGGGCGGTTGATTGCCCCGTGATCCTTGAATTCGGCCGATGATGCGACCACCTGATCAGCAAGACCCGGGATGGACCGTGCCGACTGTCGGGCGGTGTCGCGGGGGCTTATTGAGAGGAGTGACCGATGAACCTCGAGAAGTTCACGGAGCGGTCGCGTGGGTTCCTTCAGGCCGCGCAGACCATCGCGATGCGGGAGAGCCATCAGCGTCTGGCGCCCGAACATCTCCTGAAGGCTCTGATGGACGACGATCAGGGACTCGCCTCGAACCTGATCCGCCGCTCGGGCGGCGAGCCGCAGCGTGTGGCCGAGGCGGTGGACCTGACCATCGCCAAGCTGCCGAAAGTGTCGGGCGACGCCCAGCCCTTCATGGACCCGGGTCTCGTCCGGGTCCTCGACGAGGCGGAGAAGATCGCGAAGAAGGCGGGCGACAGCTTCGTTCCGGTCGAGCGCATCCTGATGGCGCTGGCCATGGTCGCGTCGAAGGCCAAGGACGCGCTTGATGCGGGCGCGGTGACCGCGCAGAAGCTGAATGCCGCCGTGAACGACATCCGCAAGGGGCGCACCGCGGATAGCGCGTCGGCCGAGGAGGGCTATGACGCGCTGAAAAAATACGCCCGCGACCTGACGCAGGCGGCGCGCGACGGAAAGATCGACCCGATCATCGGGCGCGACGACGAGATCCGCCGCTCGATGCAGGTCCTGAGCCGCCGGACCAAGAACAACCCCGTGCTGATCGGCGAGCCCGGCGTCGGCAAGACCGCCATCGCCGAGGGTCTCGCGCTGCGCATCGTGAACGGCGACGTGCCGGAGAGCCTGAAGAACAAGCGGCTGCTGTCGCTCGACATGGGCGCGCTGATCGCGGGTGCGAAGTATCGCGGCGAGTTCGAGGAGCGGCTGAAGGCCGTGCTGAACGAGGTCACGGCGGCCGCCGGAGAGGTCATCCTGTTCATCGACGAGATGCACACGCTGGTCGGCGCCGGAAAGTCGGAAGGCGCGATGGATGCGGCGAACCTCATCAAGCCGGCGCTCGCGCGCGGAGAGCTGCACTGCATCGGCGCCACGACGCTCGACGAATATCGCAAGCATGTCGAGAAGGATGCGGCCCTCGCCCGGCGGTTCCAGCCCTTGATGGTGGAGGAGCCGACGGTCGAGGACACGATCTCGATCCTGCGCGGCATCAAGGAGAAGTACGAGCTTCACCACGGGGTGAAGATCGCCGACGCGGCGCTGGTGGCGGCGGCGACGCTCAGCCACCGCTACATCACCGACCGCTTCCTGCCCGACAAGGCCATCGACCTCGTGGACGAGGCCGCGAGCCGGCTGCGGATGGAGGTGGATTCGAAGCCCGAGGAACTCGACGCGCTCGATCGGCAGATCCTGCAGGCGCAGATCGAGGCCGAGGCGCTGAAGAAGGAGGACGACGCGGCGTCGAAGGACCGTCTGGCGAAGCTCGAGAAGGAGCTTTCCGAGATGACCCAGCGCGCCGCCGAGATGACGGCGCAGTGGCAGTCCGAGCGCGACAAGCTCGAGGCCGCACGCGATCTGAAGGAAAAGCTCGACCGGGCAAGGGCAGAGCTGGAGCAGGTCAAGCGCGAGGGCAATCTGGCCCGAGCGGGCGAACTCTCCTATGGCGTGATCCCGCAGATCGAGAAGCAGCTCGACGAGGCAGAGGCGCGCGAGGGCGACCTTCTGGTGTCGGAAGCCGTCCGCCCCGAGCAGATCGCCGAGGTGGTGGAGCGCTGGACCGGCATCCCGACCTCGAAGATGCTCGAGGGCGAGCGCGAGAAGCTTCTCAAGATGGAGGAGGAACTCGGGCGGCGGGTGATCGGCCAGCGCACCGCGCTGACCGCGGTGGCCAATGCCGTTCGGCGCGCGCGGGCGGGGCTGAACGACGAACGGCGTCCGCTTGGGTCGTTCCTGTTCCTGGGCCCGACCGGCGTCGGCAAGACCGAGCTTACCAAGGCGGTCGCCGAGTATCTCTTCGACGACGACCAGGCGATGGTCCGCATCGACATGTCCGAGTTCATGGAGAAGCACTCGGTCGCGCGGCTGATCGGCGCGCCTCCGGGCTATGTCGGCTATGACGAGGGTGGCGTGCTGACCGAAGCGGTTCGCCGCCGGCCCTATCAGGTCGTGCTGTTCGACGAGGTGGAGAAGGCCCACCCCGAGGTGTTCAACGTGCTCTTGCAGGTTCTCGATGACGGTGTGCTGACCGACGGTCAGGGCCGGACGGTGGACTTCAAGCAGACGCTGATCATCCTGACCTCGAACCTCGGCGCCTATGCGCTGAGCCAGCTGCCCGAAGGGGCCGATCCGGCCCCGGCGCGGGCCGCGGTGATGGAGGCGGTGCGGGGGCATTTCCGACCCGAGTTCCTGAACCGCCTCGACGAAATGGTGATCTTCGACCGGCTCAGCCGCGAGGACATGGGCCAGATCGTCGAGATCCAGCTCGGCCTGCTCGGGAAGCGGCTGGCGAGCCGCAAGGTGACGCTCGAACTCGATGCGGCGGCCCGGCAGTGGCTCGCCGACGAGGGCTACGATCCGGTCTATGGTGCGCGCCCGCTGAAGCGGGTGATCCAGCGCCATCTGCAGGATCCGCTGGCCGAGATGATCCTTGCCGGCGATGTCATGGACGGATCGACGATCACGGTCAGCGCGGGGGCCGACGGGCTCATCATCGGTGACCGGATCTCGTCCTCGCGCCGCGAGCGTCCGCAGGACGCGGTCGTTCACTGACGCTCAAGGCAGGCCCGCCCCCGGGACGCGGGGGCGGGCCTTGTCCCTCAGGCGCTTGGCATCAGCACGCCGTCGATCACATGGATCACACCGTTGGTCGCATCGACGTCGGGCTGCGAGATCGTGACCCCGTTCACCTGCGGACCGTCCTCCAGCGAGATGGTCAGCTCGCCACCCTCGACGGTTTCGGCCATCATGCCCTCTGAAAGGTCCGACGACATCACCTCGCCCGGAACGACATGATAGGTCAGGATCTCGGTCAGCTTTTCCTGGTTCTCGGGCTTCAGCAGGTCGTCGACGGTGCCCTCGGGCAGGGCCGCGAAGGCTTCGTCGGTCGGAGCGAAGACGGTGTAGGGACCCTCTCCCTTCAGGGTGTCCACGAGGCCTGCGGCCTCGGCAGCGGCGAGCAGGGTCGTGAAGCTGCCCGCTTCGGTGGCGGTTTCCACGATGTCTCCGGTTTCGGCGAAAGCGGGTGCCGCGAGCAGTCCGGCGGCGCCGAGGGCGAGAAGTGTGTTGCGCATCAGTCCAGTCCTCCTGTGTCGTGCCGTTGAGTGGCGCGAGGGTTACGCCCCGCCTCCCGGCGTGGATCGCCAGGTCGGACGAGCCGTGAACGGACGTGATCCGGCGTGAGCGGCCCGGTGCCCGCCCCGGTCCCTGCAACGTGATCGCAAGAGCCTTTGAAATCAGGCCCTCAGCATGCACCTATGGTTCAGGCAAGGGAGGGAGACATGATGCGCAAGCCCGGATGGTCAGACGTCACGCCGCGGGCCGACTGGCTCAACCGGCGGCAGATCCTCGCAGCGGCGGGTGCGATGAGCCTGGCAGGGCCGGCCTTCGCGCGGATCGAGGCGAAGGCCAGCCGCTTCTCGACCGACGAGATGCCAAACACCTACGAGGAGATCTCCAACTATAACAACTTCTACGAGTTCGGTCTCGACAAGGCCGACCCGGCGCGCAACGCCGGCGCGCTGACGGTCGATCCCTGGTCGGTCGAGATCGGCGGGCTGGTCGATCGCCCCGGCTCCTATCCGCTGGACGACATCCTGAAGGGCGTGACGCTCGAGGAGCGGATCTACCGGCTCCGCTGTGTCGAGGGCTGGTCGATGGTCGTGCCCTGGATCGGGTTCGAGTTGCGCACGCTGCTGGACCGTGCAGGTGTGCAGCCGTCGGCGAAATTCGTGGCCTTCGAGACGCTCGTCCGCCCTGAGGAGATGCCGGGCGTGCGCTCGCGCATCCTCGACTGGCCCTACCGCGAGGGGCTGCGGCTCGACGAGGCGATGCATCCGCTGACAATTCTCGCGACCGGCCTCTACGGAGAGGAGATGCCGAAGCAGAACGGCGCCCCGATCCGGCTGGTCGTGCCGTGGAAATACGGCTTCAAGTCGATCAAGAGCATTGTCAGGATCTCGCTCGTCGAGACGATGCCGCAGACGTCGTGGAACGCGCAGAACCCGCGCGAATACGGCTTCTACAGCAACGTGAATCCGGCCGTGGATCATCCCCGCTGGAGCCAGGCCTCCGAGCGGCGCATCGGCTCGGGCTTCTTCGCGCCCCGAATCGAAACTCAGCCCTTCAATGGCTACGGCGATCAGGTCGCGCAGCTTTACGCCGGCCAGGATCTGGCGGTGGACTTCTGAATGATCGCGCAGCGGATCAACGGGGCGCTGCGGCCGGTCCCGACGAGCGTGATCTATGCCGCGGGCCTCTTGCCGCTGGCGCTTCTGGTGTGGCAGGCCGCGACAGGCGGTCTGGGGGTCGATCCGGTCAAGGCAATCGAGCATCGCCTGGGCGAGCTTGCGCTGCAGTTCCTCGTCGGCGGACTCGTCATCAGCCCGCTCCGGTGGTGGACGGGGGTGAACCTGATCCGCTTCCGAAGGGCTGTGGGGCTGCTCGCCTTCTTCTACGTCTGCCTCCATCTCTCCGTCTGGCTGATGCTCGACCTGCAGTTCCGATGGGCCGAGATCGGGGCCGACATTGCGAAGCGTCCCTACATCACGCTGGGCATGCTGGGATTCGTCTCGATGATTCCCCTCGCGCTGACGTCGAGCAACGCCGCGATTCGGCGGATGGGCCCGCTGGCCTGGACGCGTCTGCACCGGCTCACCTATCTGGTCGCCGTCCTCGGAGCCCTGCATTTCCTGCTTCTCGTGAAGGCCTGGCCTTGGGAGCCGATCCTCTACACCGCAGCTGTCATGGCGCTGCTCGGAATGAGGGCCGTAAGGGCGTCGCGGCGGGTGCGCTGACACCTCCCGTACATGCTGTGTGCAGGCGTGTGCAGATCGCAATATGTAGTAGCGCGCGCCGGTGATCGGAC